>NZ_JBQFXD010000016.1:0-103041 GCF_056540665.1 Ruegeria sp. AM4
GCCCACCAAAGTGTCGCGGGATGGAGCAGCCCGGTAGCTCGTCAGGCTCATAACCTGAAGGTCGTAGGTTCAAATCCTACTCCCGCAACCAAAACCCAAACAATCCAATAAACCTACAATTGATCCACTGAATCAATTGCTTAACGTCCTCACCTCGTCGGGCTCATATTCCTGGGCCGCAATTGAACAACGTCGCGTGACAAGCGAAAGACAAAGGTCTGCGGCTTATGGTCTCCGGTTCAATGGACAAACTAGGGTTCGCCGACCTAGGGCAAAGGCTGTTTGCTTGCCTTAGTCGCCCAGTTTTGCGTGCACCTCGTCAAGATCGATCTCGGCGATCGGCATCTTGTTTGCGGGGTTTTCGAAATCGTATTTGAACAACTCGAAATCCTGTTTGTAGATCTCGTAGACCAGATGCATCGACAGGTCGTCAAAGTAGTCCTCGACCGGATGCGCGCGCTTTGGTCCGTGACCCTCGGATTCGTTGAAGCGCGGAATTTCTGACAGGGTGACAGGATGCGCGGTCTCTAGGTTGTTCAAAACATCCTGCATGCCGTCGTTGAACTTTTCGGTCCAGAAGATGTTGTCATACTGACCGCCATTCGCAATGAGGGTCGAGACATGCCCCGACATCGCCGACCAGTGAATGTCCGGGTCCATCGGGCGTCGCCAGCGAATGGTGTCGCGTGCGAACAGCAGGAATCGGCGAAAGCTGGCGATCTGGTCGAACTCTCCTTTGCCGTCGTCACCGCCTACTTCGATCCCGTAATTGTAGATCAATGTCGGCACCAGATTACCGCGATAGCGTTTGCCATTGCGTTGAATGCCGCAGATCTTGTCGAAAAAAGAGCTCAGGATCCGCGTGTAGGGATTGCGCACACAGGTGAATGTGTACGAGGCATGAGACTGTACGTTCCGGGTGATCGTGTCCTTGCTGGGATCAAAGGCCCATTTGTGCATCCCGTCGGTGGCGTCATGAATATCCCCGTCAAAGAACTGACCGTGATCCGAATAATACATGATCTGGCCGATCGTCGAACACGCGCATTTGGGCACAACACGGTACACCATGCTTTGGCTTTCGGTCATCCATGTTCCGGGAAAACCCATCTGCTATGCCTCCTGCGCTGGTTTGGTCTCAACTCGACAGTCCAGCTTATGAAATCAAAGAACCAAAAATATTCTGTTTATTCAATCGTTCATCCTCAGTATCACGGTTGCAAACGGGCAGAAATGGGAAATACCGACAACGATGGCAAAGATTGCCTTTATCCTTTTGTGCCACAAAGACCCCGAGGCCATCATCGCCCAGGCCCGGCAGTTGACGGCCGCAGGGGACTGTATGGCCATTCATTTCGACGCCAGATCGAGCCATGAAGACTACTCGCGCATTCAGGCGGCTCTGAGCGACAATCCGA
The DNA here is from genome assembly GCF_056540665.1 of Ruegeria sp. AM4. Taxonomy (NCBI): domain Bacteria; kingdom Pseudomonadati; phylum Pseudomonadota; class Alphaproteobacteria; order Rhodobacterales; family Roseobacteraceae; genus Ruegeria; species Ruegeria sp. AM4. The sequence continues at coordinate 1,419 of NZ_JBQFXD010000016.1, forward strand.
ACGTGACCTTTGCTGCAAAGCGGATCAGATGCGGCTGGGGGGAATGGTCGCTGGTTCAGGCCACGTTGAACGCTTTGCAAGCTGCGACTGACGCGTTTCCACGGGCTACCCATTTCTACATGCTGTCGGGCGATTGCATGGCGATCAAAACCGCCGAATACGCGCATCATTTTCTGGACGAATCCGACATGGATTTTGTCGAAAGTCACGATTTCTTCGAAAGCGACTGGATCAAGACCGGCATGAAAGAGGACCGCCTGATCTATCGCCATTTCTTCAACGAGCGTACACAGGCCGGCAAGTTCTATGCCAGTTACGAGGCGCAGAAAAAGCTGGGTCTGACCCGCGACGTGCCGCAGGACATACAGGTCATGATCGGCAGCCAGTGGTGGTGTCTGCGCCGCCGCACGGTTGAAATGATCCAAGTATTTCTGCGTGAACGTCGCGACGTGATCCGGTTTTTCTCGACCACCTGGATCCCGGACGAGACGTTCTTTCAGACCCTTGTGCGCCACTTGATCCCGAAAGAGCAGATCGAAAGCCGCACCCTGACCTTTCTGATGTTCTCTGATTATGGGATGCCTGTAACGTTCTATAATGACCATTACGATCTGCTGTTGGCGCAGGACTATTTGTTTGCTCGCAAGATCAGCCCCGAGGCGCATGAGCTCAAAGACCGTCTGGGACAGCTATATGCGGCCGAGGGCGTGACCTTTCACATCTCGGACGAGGGGCGCAACCTTTATCGTTTTTTGACCGGGCGCGGGCGCGTTGGGCGGCGGTATGCGCAGCGCTTCTGGGAGGCCTCGAATACGCTTGGGCCGGACCGGGATCTATTTCTGATCACCTGCAAGAAATGGCACGTGGCCAAACGCTTGCTGGATCAGATCATTTCGGAAACTCAGCTGCCCTGCGTAGAATACCTGTTCAACGAGGAACGTACCCAATTGCCTGATTTGGGCGGGATCGAAACGACCCTGAAGAAACGCGCGCGCCATCGCCGGGCAACTGTTGGCATGTTGTATGACGAGTTCGCGTCCGACCGGCTGGTGCTGTGCGTCGATCCCGGCAGCATCGAGATCATTCGTGATTTCCAGGCCGATCAGGTCCGGCTGCGCGTCTTGGATATCGAGTGCAGCTATACCGACGACTATTTGGCCGGACATGCGGAACGTGTGGGACTTGTCGGCGCAAACAGCCCTGCGGAATCGGTGCAGCGCCTGTTGCCAACCCTGCGCAGCGAGATCACGCATGAATCCGAGCTGATCAGGGAGGCCGCGGGCGACGGATATTTCCGTATCCGCGAAACCGCAAACCGGGCCGAAAACGCCGAGGAATTGGCCCGGTTCCTGTCCGTTTCATCGCAAAAAGCCGAAGCCATATTGCAGCTGGACTATCTGTTTACGGACTGAGCGGCCTCAGATGTCGAACTTGACACCTTGCGCCAGCGGCAATTCGTCCGAATAGTTCACGGTGTTCGTTTGCCGGCGCATATAGGCCTTCCATGCATCCGACCCGCTTTCGCGCCCGCCTCCGGTTTCCTTTTCGCCACCGAAGGCACCACCGATTTCGGCGCCTGACGGGCCGATATTCACATTGGCGATCCCGCAATCGGACCCGGCTGCCGTCAGGAACTGTTCAGCCTCGCGCATGTTCAGGGTGAAGACGCAGGATGACAGCCCTTGCGGCACGTCATTTTGAATGTCGATCGCCTCGGCAAAATCGTCATACCCCATGACGTACAGGATCGGCGCGAATGTTTCGGTTTTGACCGTTTTGGTCTGGCCCGGCATCTCGACGATCGCGGGTTCCATATAGACGCCCGCCGGCACGCCATCGGTCACGCGCTTGCCGCCAAAAACTACGCCGCCCTCGGCCTCGGCGGCGCTGAGCGCAGCTGTCATCGCCGCGCCCGAGGCTTCGTCGACCAGAGGTCCGACCAATGTACCCTCGGCCAGCGGATCGCCAATCGGCAGCCCCGAATAGGCTTTCTTCAACCGTGCGACCAGTTCATCCCTGATCGAGTTGTGGACGATCAGACGGCGCAATGTGGTGCATCGCTGACCCGCCGTGCCAACGGCTGAAAACACGATTGCGCGCACCGCCATTTCCAGATCGGCCGATGGACCGACGATCATGGCGTTGTTGCCGCCCAGTTCCAGAATGCATTTGCCAAACCGCTGCGCCACAACGGGCGCGACGGCGCGGCCCATCCGGGTCGATCCAGTGGCCGAGATTACGGGCACATCCTCGCTGGCCACCAACGCCTCGCCCAATTCGGTCCCGCCGATCAGTGTTTGCAGCAACCCTTCGGGCGCGTCCCCGAACCGCGCCAGCGCACGTTCGAATATCTTTTGACATGCCATAGCTGTCAGCGGTGTCTTTTCCGAGGGTTTCCAGATCACCGGATCACCGCATACAAGCGCAATCACCGTGTTCCACGACCAGACGGCTACGGGAAAATTGAAGGCCGAAATCACACCAACGGGTCCGGCAGGATGCCAGGTTTCCATCATCCGGTGACCCGGACGCTCTGATGCTACGGTCAGGCCATAAAGCTGCCGTGACAGGCCAACCGCAAAGTCGCAGATGTCGATCATCTCCTGCACTTCGCCCAGCCCTTCCGAGGTGATCTTGCCGACCTCCCAGCTGACCAGCGCGCCCAGATCATCCTTGGCGGCGCGCAGCTCTTCGCCCAGCAGGCGGATCAACTCGCCCCGGCGCGGAGCAGGCACAACCCGCCAGGCCTTGAAAGCGGCGGTGGCACGCGCAAAGACAGCTTCCATTTCTGTCGCTGGGGTTTCATGCACCTCAGCCAGCAGGCTGCCATCGATCGGAGAGGTGACGCGCAGCGTGCCGCCTTTCAGCTCGGCCGCTGTCAGGTCCAGATTTGCCAGAATAGTATCCGCAGTCATCACGATATCTTTCATGTCTCAGGCCGCCTTGTTCTGTTCGGTGACGTCGCCGGCGCGATAGAGCCGGCCAAATTCAGTGTTGAGGAAATCCGAGAGCTTGACCTGCTCTTGCCGGACAAACCCTTTGGTCGGCAGAATGCCCTGCCGCATCAGGTCGACGACACCCAGCACACCGGCGGCGGTCGTGACCTGAATGGCGCTCCAGACCTGGCCGCCGATGGTGCGGGCGAAAGACTTGTTAATCAGCGACCGCTCGCGCAGTTCACCGTCGATTGTCCCGCGCGCCGTGCAGTAGACCAGCACGACATCCTGATCGGTGCGCGGCAGCGCGGTTTCGAAAATCTCTTTCAGCAAGTCCCGGCGCCGTTCAAGCCCCAGATCGTTCAGCAGCAGCCGAAGGATGTCCCGATGTCCCGGATAACGGATCGAGCGGTAGGAGACCGCCCGCGCCTTGCCTTCAAGCGTTTCGGGCAAGGTTCCCAGACCGCCCGAAGTGTTGAAGCATTCGTACTCAACGCCGTCATGGCCGATGACCTCGTAATCCTCCAACGGCGCGGTCTTGACCCGTTCGCCGTTTACGATGGCATCGCAGGGGTTGCAGTATTCGTTGATCAGGCCGTCCGTCGACCAGGTCAGGTTGTATTTCAATGCGTTGGTCGGAAACAGTGGCAGCGCGCCCACGCGCATGTGCAGGCTGTCGATCTTGTCGAATTCTACCGCCAGCGCAGCCCCGGCGATGCCGACAAATCCGGGGGCCAGCCCGCATTGCGGCATGAACGCCGTCTTGCTGTTTTGCGCAAGGTCGCGCACGGCTTGGGTGGCCGCCACATCCTCGGTCAGATCAAAGTAATGAGCACCGGCCTTTTGAGACGCTTCGGCAATCATTGGCGTCAGGAAGAACGGAGCAGCCGATATCACCGCGTCAAACTCTGCCAGCCCCTTGGCAAGCGCATCGGGATCACTGGCATCAATCTGACGGGTAGCAATGCCCAGCCCCTTGAGGTCCGACAATGCAGACAGGTTGTTGTCCGCCACAGCGACCGAATAATGGGGTGAGGTTTTCAGCAGGGTTGCGATCATTCGCCCGATCTTACCCGCCCCGACAACGCAAACATTCCAGACCAAAACGCGCCTCCTTTGCCTGTTTCCTTTAAGTATGGAGGGCAGATCGTCCGCGTGGCAGATGGTATCTTGACGAAAACGCCGTGAGTCGCGTCATATAGACGGTAAAATGGACGAATTGACGAATTCCAGTATGCCCCTGCGTCCCCGGATCTATCCGGCAGACGCGAGGTTAAGAAAGCGCGCAACCCATTGGACCGACACTGGGATTCGGTCTCAGTCCGATTGAACGAATACTGGGGGGAGTTTGCGAAAAGGGGCTGGCCTGTACCGGCCAGCCCGATGTCTCAGACCTGACGCACAGCGCCCTTCGCCGCGCTGGTGGCCAGCTTTGCGTATGCTTTCAACGCCGTGGAAACTTTGCGTTTGCGCGGTACGGCTGGTAGCCAGCCCTTCTCATCCTGCTCTTCGCGCCGTGCGGCCAGTTCCTCGTCCGAAACCGCCAGATGGATGGTGCGGTTGGGGATGTCGATCTCGATCTTGTCGCCATTCTGGACTAGGCCGATCTCGCCGCCTTCGGCCGCCTCGGGTGAGACATGACCGATTGAAAGACCCGAGGTGCCGCCGGAGAACCGGCCGTCGGTGAGCAATGCGCAGGCTTTGCCCAGTCCTTTCGATTTCAGGTACGAGGTTGGGTAGAGCATTTCCTGCATGCCCGGCCCGCCGCGCGGACCCTCGTAACGGATCACCACCACGTCGCCTTCCTTGACCTTGCCGGTCAGGATGTCGTTGACGGCCTGATCCTGGCTTTCGCAGACATAGGCCGTGCCGGTGAAGGTCAGAATGTGCTCATCCACGCCCGCCGTTTTGACGATACAGCCGTCGCGCGCAATGTTCCCGAACAAAACCGCCAAACCGCCATCCTGACTGAACGCGTGTTCCTTGGAGCGGATCACGCCGTTTTCGCGGTCGGTGTCCAGTTCCTTATACCGGTTCGACTGGCTGAACGCCTGCGTTGTTCGCACTCCGCCAGGGGCGGCTTTGAACAGGTCCTGCGCGGCCGGGTTGTTGGCGATCTTGATGTCCCAATTAGCGATCGCTTCGCCCATGGTGGCGGAATGCACAGTGTGGCATTCCTCGTGCAGTAGTCCCGCACGGCTGAGTTCGCCGAGGATCGAAAAGATGCCGCCGGCGCGGTGGACGTCCTCCATATGCACGTTCTCAATATTCGGCGCGACCTTGCACAGACAGGGGACCTTGCGGCTGAGGTGGTCCATGTCGCTCATGTTGAAATGTACTTCGCCCTCATGCGCAATGGCGAGCAGGTGCAGCACGGTGTTGGTGGAACCACCCATGGCGATGTCCAGACTCATGGCGTTCTCGAACGCCTCGAACGTCGCGATTTCGCGCGGAAGGAAACCCTTTTCGTCAAGATCGTAATGCCGCTTGGTGATCTCGACGATGCGGCGACCGGCCTCAAGGAACAGTTCCTTGCGGTCGGCATGGGTGGCCAGGGTCGAGCCATTACCCGGCAGCGCCAGACCCAGCGCCTCGGCCAGACAGTTCATCGAGTTGGCGGTGAACATACCCGAACATGACCCGCAGGTGGGGCAAGCGTTTTCCTCAATGTGTTGGACTTGCTCATCGGTGAACCGGTCATCAGCAGCGGCGACCATGGCGTCCACGAGGTCGATCTTTTTGGCGTCCAGATCGGCGATGTCGATCTTGCCAGCCTCCATCGGCCCGCCCGAGACAAAGATCGCCGGGATGTTCAGGCGCATGGCGGCCATCAGCATGCCGGGGGTGATCTTGTCGCAGTTCGAGATACAGACCATCGCGTCGGCGCAATGCGCGTTGACCATGTATTCGACCGAATCCGCGATCACCTCACGCGAAGGCAAGGAATACAGCATCCCGTCATGGCCCATGGCGATACCGTCATCGACCGCAATGGTGTTGAATTCCTTGGCAACACCACCGGCGGCCTCAACCTCGCGGGCGACCATCTGGCCGAGGTCTTTCAAGTGGACGTGGCCGGGCACGAACTGGGTGAACGAATTGACGATGGCGATGATCGGCTTGCCAAAATCATCGTCGCCCATTCCTGTGGCGCGCCACAGTCCACGGGCTCCGGCCATGTTGCGGCCATGGGTCGATGTTCTGGATCGGTACATTGGCATGATGCTGTTTCCCTTTTGCCCCGGTTGCGATATCCGAGTTTCGTACGTTATAGCGCACGTACCACATGTGCGCTATAACGCACAAGAGGATTCGAAGGACGGCAGAATGGCACCGGACGAGATAACGCTGAAATTAAGGGATGTGCGGGCGGCTTCGGGGCTGAGCCTTTCAAAAGCGGCCGAGCTGACCGGCGTCAGCAAAGCCATGCTGGGCCAGATCGAACGCGGTGAATCGAGCCCGACAATTGCCACCCTGTGGAAGATCGCCAAGGGATTTGAGATACCGCTCAGTGCGCTGATTGGCACCACCGCCGGGCGAGACCCGTCTGCCGGTGTTTTCCAGACCGTAACCTTTCCGGGCAGCATTTCGGTCAAGATCGTATTTCCGTTTGATCCGGCCCTTGCAGCGGAAACCTTTCACGTCACGTTGAAACCGGATCAGAGCCACACCTCTCCCGCCCATGCGTCGGGCGTCACCGAAGAGGTGTTCGTTCTGAACGGCCCGTTGGAGGTTCGGCGAAACGGCGAGTGGGTGATGTTGCAGGACGGGCAAGGGTTGCGCTTTGCCGCCGACCTGCCGCATGGGTATCGCGCGGGTCCGGATGGGGCGGAATTTCTGAACATGCATCACTATGGGCAACAAGCAGCAGGCCAACAGGATATTTGATCATGGCATTTTTGAACTCTCTGACTTTTGCCGACGCTGTCGGATCTTTTGGCGCTTTGCTGGTGGTTGCGGCCTATTTTGCGACGCAGATGCGGATGATGAACTCCGAGGATTTGGCCTTTCCGTTGATCAATCTGTTCGGGTCCATTCTGATCGTCTATTCCCTGCTCGAGAACTTCAATCTGGCCTCGATGCTGATCGAAAGCTTCTGGATCGTGATCAGCCTGATTGGTATCGCTCAACATTTCCGCCTGCGCCGCGCCAAGTGAGCGCTATCCAAGCTTGAACCCTTACCCTGCGAAGTATAGGGAAAACTCAAGCTCGCTTAGGGGAGGCTTTGATGCAGGACGATCCAAAAACCCTCGTGTCTACAGACTGGCTGGCCGCGCATATCAAGGACCCGGATCTGCGGATTCTGGACGGGTCCTGGTATCTGCCCGCGCAGAACCGCGACGCCAAGGCCGAATATGACGCGGCGCATATCCCCGGTGCGCGGTTCTTTGATATCGACGACATCTCGGATCATCGCTCGGACCTGCCGCATATGGCGCCACCGGTCGAGAAATTCATGTCGCGCCTGCGTGGCATGGGCGTGGGCGATGGCCACCAGGTTGTGGTCTATGACGGTGCCGGGTTGATGTCGGCCGCACGGGTCTGGTGGTTGTTCCGCCTGATGGGTCAGGACAACATTGCTGTGCTGGATGGCGGCTTGCCAAAATGGCAGGCCGAAGGGCGCGAGGTCGAGGATCTGCCGCCCGTTGTTCGCGATCGCCATATGACGGTCCGCGTCCAGAACCATCTGGTGCGGGATGTGACGCAAGTGTCCGCCGCAGCCAAGCTGGCAGATCATGAAATCATCGATGCCCGGTCGGCAGGTCGATTTGCCGGTACCGAGGCGGAACCGCGCGAAGGTTTGCGATCGGGCCGCATTCCGGGCTCGCGCAATGTACCGTTTGGTATTTTGCTGAACAAGAACGGCACGATGAAATCACCCGAAGAATGTCGCACCATCTTTGAGGCGGCAGGCGTGGACCTGTCAAAGCCCGCAATCACGTCGTGCGGGTCAGGTGTGACTGCCGCAATCCTCAGCCTAGCGCTCGAGCGCATGGGCAAGAAAGACCATTCGCTTTATGACGGCTCCTGGGCTGAATGGGGTGCCTTCCCGACCCTGCCCGTCGCAACCGGAGAGACCTGATGTTCGAGAACCTCAAACCGCAGCCTGCCGACAAGATCTTGGCGCTGATGCAGATGTATCGCGAAGACCCGCGCGATCAGAAGATCGACCTGGGTGTTGGCGTCTACAAGAACGCCGAGGGTGTCACTCCGGTGATGCGCGCGGTGAAGGCGGCCGAGCGGCGTCTTGTCGAAGAGCAGGACAGCAAGGCCTATACCGGGCTTGCAGGTGATCCGGCCTATGCCGATGCGATGATCGGCCTGATCCTTGGGAACACCGTAGCGCGCGGCAATATCGCTGCTGTTGCGACCCCGGGTGGCACCGGGGCCTGCCGTCAGGCGTTCGAGATGATCCGAATGGCCAAACCTTCCGCACGCGTCTTTCTGTCGAACCCCACATGGCCGAACCACCCGTCGATTCTGCGTTATCTGGGAATTGAAACCGCCGAATATCGCTACTTTGATAGCGAAACCCGTGGGGTCGATTTCGATGGCATGATCGAAGACCTGAAAACAGCGAATGCAGGCGACGTGGTCCTGCTGCATGGCTGCTGCCACAACCCGACGGGCGCAAACCTGAACATGGTGCAATGGCAGGAGGTCGTGAACCTGATCAACGAACGTGGCCTCGTGGCGATGATCGACATTGCCTATCAGGGCTTTGGCGATGGCCTGGAAGAGGACGCGCAGGCGACCCGTCTGGTAGCTTCGTCGGTCAAGCGGTGCCTGATCGCGGCCTCGTGCTCGAAGAATTTCGGGGTCTACCGCGAACGCACCGGTCTGTTGATGGCGATCAGTGATGACCCGGCGCAAACGGCTTTGAACCAGGCGACTTTGGCGTTTCTGAACCGCCAGAACTATTCCTTCCCACCGGATCACGGCGCGCGGGTGGTAACCACGATCCTGAACGACGACGCGTTGCGCGCCGACTGGGCGGCCGAGCTGGAAGAGGTCCGTCTGTCGATGTTGGGACTGCGCCAGCAACTGTCGGATGAATTGCAGCGTCTCAGCGGTTCCGACCGGTTTGGTTTCATCGCCCAGCATCGCGGCATGTTCTCGCGCCTTGGCGCGGCCCCGGAACTGGTCGAGCAACTGCGCAACGATCACGGTATCTATATGGTCGGGGACAGTCGCTTGAATATCGCCGGTCTGAACGCGGTTACCGTGCCGATCTTGGCCAAGGCGATTGTCGACGTTGGTGTTTGAGCGGTCTGAACATAAGACAAAAGAAAACCCGGGCGAAAACGCCCGGGTTTTTTGTTTTCCATACTTTACGGTTAGCCCTTAGAGAACTCGGGATAGGCTTCCATGCCCAGTTCTCCCATATCCAGACCGTTGATCTCTTCTTCTTCACCAACGCGCAGGCCGATGGTGTTCTTGAGGATCGTGAACAGGATAAAGCTCACCACGAAGACAAAGATGCCAATGGCGGCAAAGCCGATGATCTGGGTCACGAAGGACGCATCCCCGTTTGTCCACGCGACGATGAAAGTGCCCCAGAAACCTGCGATCAGGTGAACCGGGATTGCGCCGACCACGTCGTCGATCTTCATCCGGTCCAGCATCGGAACTGTCAGGACAACGATCACACCGCCGATGGCACCGATGATCAGAGCCTGGAACAGTGACGGGGCCAGCGGTTCGGCGGTGATCGACACCAGCCCGGCCAATGCGCCGTTCAGCACCATGGTCAGGTCGACCTTGCCGTACATCACCTGCGTCAGGATCAGCGCAGCAACGGCACCGGCGGCAGCGGCCATATTGGTGTTGGCAAAGATGCGGCTGATATCGGCCATGTCTCCGATGGTGCCCATCGCCAGTTGCGAGCCGCCGTTGAAGCCGAACCAACCCAGCCACAGGATGAACGTACCCAGGGTTGCCAGCGCCAGATTTGAACCGGGGATCGGAACAACCTTGCCGTCTTTGTTGTATTTGCCGATCCGCGGGCCCAGCACGATGGCACCGGCCAGCGCTGCGAACCCACCTGCGGCGTGCACAAGGGTCGAGCCTGCGAAATCGCTAAAGCCCATTTCGGACAACCAGCCGCCGCCCCACTGCCAGGATGCCTCGATCGGGTAGATGATCCCGGTCAGGACGATCACGAAGATGAAGAAGGGCCACAGTTTGATACGCTCGGCCACAGTTCCTGACACGATCGACGCTGTTGTGGCGCAGAACATCAGCTGGAAAAAGAAATCCGAACCGACGGAAGCATAGGACAGGTCGGTCTCGACACCGTCAAGACCAACAGGTTCCAGAGAGGTCGGCGAGAACGCGCCCAGAACACCTGTGATGGTCCAGCCGTCACCCGGATACATCAGGTTAAAGCCAACCAGCCAGTACATGATGGCGGCAAAGGAAAACAGACCCATGTTCTTGATCAGCTGCATGGCCACGTTCTTTGACCGCACCAGACCGGCCTCGAGCATGGCAAAACCGGCCGCCATCCAGAACACAAGGAAGCCGCCAACCAGAAACAGCAGAGAAGTCAGGATATATTGCGTGTGTTGCGCGGTCTCACCGGCAGCGGCCTCTTGCGCCAGGCCCATCTGCGGCAGCGCGACAAGCGCGGCGGCAGGGATGAGAGATTTCATCAGGTTCATTGTTCGTCCTCGAATTGTGGTGGATCGGGCGCCTACAGCGCTTCCTCGTTGGTTTCCCCGGTCCGCACGCGCAGCGCCTGCTCGACATCGAGGACAAAAATCTTGCCGTCACCGATCTTGCCGGTTTTGGCGGTTTTGGTGATCGTCTCGACGATCTGATCGGCCATGGTGGCGGGCACCACGATCTCGAGCTTGATCTTGGGTACGAAATTCACGGCGTATTCTGCGCCGCGATAGATCTCTGTGTGTCCGGATTGCGAGCCGAAGCCCTTGATCTCGGTCACCATCATGCCGCGTACCCCGGCCTCGGTGAGCGCTTCGCGCACCTCCTCAAGTTTGAATGGCTTGATTGTCGCAATGATCAGTTTCACATCTTTCCCCTCTGCTGCCCCGGCGATACCGGTTTGTTTGCACCTGCAGAAAAAGAGCGTGACTGGGCCCGGGAAGGCACGGTCTGTCAGTGGATTTTCGGGTCGAAAGCGGTCAAAGTTGCACAATTTTTGCACAAAATCTTAGAGCAGACTAAAAAATAGGCGGATTCAGAAGGGGAATTTCAGGAAATTCGGACCTCTACATGGGCGCCGCATCGCGGTATGGTGGCGCAAAAGTATAATCGGGCAGAGTTTGAGCATGACTGAGTCCAAGCGCCGCAAACCGACGTTGGTTGCAGATAAACGGTATCCGTCGAAGGGTCGTAAGCCTTCGGCGTCGAAACGTGCGGCAAAACCTGCGGGCAAGAAATCGACCGCCCGCAAAACCACCACACGCAAGACGGCGCGGCGTAAAACGCGAAAGACCGGCGGCGGCAAAGGAGGCGGGATTTTCCGCCGCATGTCCCGCTGGATTTTCCGACTGATCTGGGGCCTGACCTGGCGTGTCGGTGCTGTCGTCGCCCTGCTGTTGGCGCTGGCGGTTGGCGTGGTGTATTCGACTTTGCCCGACGTCGACGCGCTGCTCGATGGCCGTGCGCGAGGGTCTGTTACCCTGCTGGATCGCGACGGCAAGGTCTTTGCCTGGCGTGGGGATCAGTTCGGCGGTGTCATTACGGCGGATACGGTGTCGCCGCATCTGAAGAACGCGGTGATTGCGACTGAAGACAAGCGCTTTTATCGCCATTTCGGTGTCAGCCCGCGCGGTGTCGCCAGCGCCGTGCGTATCAACCTGAGCGAAGGACGTGGCCCGCTGTCTGGGCACGGTGGATCGACGATCACGCAGCAAACGGCAAAGTTGCTGTGTCTGGGTGTGCCCTATGTGCCGGAAGACTGGGAATCCGAGGCCGCATATGAATCCGATTGCCGTCAGGGCTCGTTGTGGCGCAAGGCCAAAGAAGCGATTTATGCCATTGCCATGGAGGTCAAATACTCGAAAGACGAGATTCTGACCATCTATCTGAACCGGGCTTTCCTGGGGGCGGGCGCACGTGGGTTCGAAGCGGCCAGTCAGCGTTACTTTGGTATTTCAGCGGCCGAGGTCAGCCCTTCTGAGGCGGCGATGCTGGCAGGGCTACTGGTTGCACCCTCGCGATACGCGCCGACCAATAACCTGAAACGCTCGCAGGATCGTGCGCGACTGGTTGTCGGGTTAATGGAAACCCAAGGCTACCTTTCCCCGGCGCAGGCCAGCGAAGCCCGCAGTCGACCGGCCGAGCTGTCCGAGGCCGCCGCCGCCCGCGCAGGCGGCTATTTCGCCGATTGGGTAATGGCGAGCGGGCCGGAGTTCTTTACCCGCAACACCACCGAAGACGTGGTGATCCGCACCACGCTGGATCAGCGCATTCAGCAATCCGCGGAAGAGGCTTTGAAGTTCATCTTTCAGGAAAAGGTTCGCGATGGGTCTAAGGCTCAGGCGGCGATTGTCGTGATGTCCGCCGACGGCGCGGTGCGCGGTATGGTCGGCGGGCGCAAGACACGGGTGTCGGGTGCGTTCAACCGCGCCACGCAGGCATTGCGGCAGACGGGATCGTCGTTCAAACCCTTTGTCTACGCCACAGCACTGGAACTGGGGTATTCGCCGCTGGATACGGTGATGGATGAGCCCACCTGCTGGAACATCCCCGGATCGGGTCAGTGGTGCCCAAAGAACTACACCAACAAATACTACGGTCGCGTGACGCTTGCGGATGCGCTCAAGAATTCGCTGAATATCCCGGCGGTCAAAGTGGCGGACATCGCCGGGCTGGACAACGTGCGTACGGTCGCCAGCGGGTTTGGCATCGCCAGCGATCTGGCGGAAGGCCCTGCGCTGGCGCTGGGCGCATCGGAAAGCACCCTGATCGAGATGACAGGCGCGTATGCGGGTATCCTGAACGGAGGCTCGGCGGTGGAGCCCTATGGGCTGACCGAATTGAAGCTGTTGGGCGATGAAACGCCGGTGATGGTGACGACAACCGGGATCGGCGAGCGGGTCATCAACGACAACGCGGCCAAGCAGCTGACCTGGATGATGGAGCGCGTGGTTTCAGAAGGCACCGGTGGGCGCGCCAAGCTGCCCGGATGGCAGGTGGCCGGCAAGACAGGTACGACACAGGCCGCGCGCGATGCCTGGTTCATCGGGTTCACCGCAGATTACGTGACCGGAGTCTGGATGGGCTATGACGACAACACGCCCTTGTCCGGCGTCACCGGTGGCGGGTTGCCCGCCGAGATCTGGAAGGAAACCATGCTGCGCGTGACCGAAGGTATGACCCCATCGCCGCTGCCCATGATGGCCCCCGAACCACCGGTTCAGGTCGCGCAGCCGCAGCGTCAGCCACGCCGGAAACAGAATGGCTTTGAACGCGCAGTTAATAAGCTGTTGAGTGATATCTTCGGCAATTGATGCCGAATGCAAAGGGCGGCGCTTTCAGCGCCGCCTTTTTTGGTCCTCAAAGGCTGTCGTCCAGCGCGGCGACAATCGTATCGCCCATTTCGCTAGTCGACACCGGTGTTACGCCCTCATCAGCCAGCAGGTCTGCTGTGCGTACCCCGTCGGCCAGAACCTTTTCGATGGCAGCCTCAAGCCGGTCGGCTTCCTCGCCCTGATCAAAGCTGTAGCGCAGCGCCATTGCAAAGCTGAGGATGCAGGCGATCGGGTTGGCCTTACCCTGACCGGTGATATCCGGGGCCGAACCGTGAACGGGTTCGTACATCGCTTTGGGGCGGCCATTGGACATCGGCGCGCCCAGCGAGGCCGATGGCAGCATGCCCAGCGAACCGGTCAGCATCGCGGCGGTGTCGCTCAGGATGTCGCCGAACAGGTTATCCGTCAGGATCACATCAAACTGTTTCGGGGCGCGGACCAGCTGCATTGCGCCGTTGTCGGCATACATGTGGGTTACTTCCACTTCGGGATATTCTGCGGCCACCCGGTCCACGACCTCACGCCACAGGATGCCCGATTCCATCACGTTGGCCTTCTCCATCGAGCAGACCTTCTTGTTCCGACGCATCGCCAATTCAAAGGCCGAGCGCGCGGCACGTTCGATCTCGGATTCGGTATAGCGCTGGGTGTTGATGCCGACCCGCTCATTGCCTTCCTCGAAGATTCCGCGCGGCTCGCCGAAATAGACGCCCGAGGTCAGTTCGCGCACGATCATGATGTCGAGACCCGCGACCACGTCCTTTTTAAGCGACGAGAAATCTGCCAGCGCGTCAAAACACTGCGCCGGACGCAGGTTCGAATACAGGTCCATTTCTTTGCGCAGGCGCAACAGCCCGCGCTCGGGCTTGAGGCTAAAGTCCAGATCGTCGTATTTTGGACCACCAACAGCACCCAGCAGAACTGCGTCGACCTCTAGCGCCTTGGCCATCGTCTCGTCCGACAGTGGCTTGCCATGGGCGTCATAGGCTGCGCCGCCAACCAGATCCTCGCTTACGTCGAATTCCAAGCCGCGATTGGTACGGAACCAATCGATGATCTTGCGGACTTCGGCCATGACTTCGGGGCCAATTCCGTCTCCGGGCAGGATGAGGAGCGAGGGGTTGGACATGAAGGATCTCCTTGCGTTTTACAGCACAGCCCCTAGCGCCTGCGCCGCACCGGGTCAATGTGATGGAACTGCCAATTTGTAAGGAAAACAGGGGCAATCAAGGAAATCCGGCATCAGCCTTTAGCGGATTGCTGCTCTGCGCTCTATTCTACGTCCAGATCGACCCAGACCAGGCGATGGCGACTGGCGGTCGCCGCAGGATCGTGCGGCGCGTCGATGGGCCAAAAGACCCCAGCATCAGCGACAGACCAGTCCGACGACGGCAGAACATAGTCGACACGCCTGTCACCAACGCCTTTCCACGTCACAGTTGTCTGCGCGCCGTTTTGGTCACGTGGTTGCGGGTCCTGAAGCCGGGGATCAGCAAGAAGCGATTGCATCGCCTCTTTCAATCCCTCCCCGTCTGCGGGGTCGAGGTTGGCGTCGCCCGCGATCACGAAGCGGCTTTTGGGGGCCGGTCCCAATTCGCCATCCAGCAGCACTTGCCAGAATCGAATTTCATCGCGGTTGCGCAATCCGTTGCGATCCTCGGGGCCGTCAAACACCGGTGGCGTTGCGTGGAATGTCATCAGGTCCAACTGTCCCCCAGGCGCCTGGATCGGGACCACCCAATGCGCGGTCGAGGATAACCTCTGGATCGTGTGTGCAGTGGCAGACGGGAACGGAGCGTCGTTCTTTTCCGGCAGTCTTGCGCCGGGAAGATCCTGCCACAGCAGTTCCGAAAAGTTGTTGATCTCGTGTTCGAGGATCGGAAACCGCGACAATACGGCCAGTCCATGGTGACCGGTGAACCTGCCCCAACCCTGCGCGTCGCCGGGGTCATGCGTCTGCCCGTTGCCGTTCAGATCGACATTGGTTTCCAGCCCCGCGTTTGGCTGGGCCGAAAACTGATAGGCGTAATCCAGACCCGCATCCGCCAGCGTCTGGACCAAGGCCGACAAGGCAAGCCTGTCAAGATCCCAGTCGATACCCTGAAGCGCGACGATATCGGGGCGGGTGGCTGCAAGCACGTCCACCACCGCAGAAACCTGCGGATCACCACGCTGGATGTCACGCAGCAACAGGCCGGGACCGTGCCGGCTGAGCTCGGTGTTGAAGGTGGCTACGCGAATCGTTTCGGCCTGCGCTGCAAAGGGCAGCAGCAACAGGACAAGGGCACGGATCATGCGGCCTGAGTGGTCTCGGATGTTGAATAAGCGCGGCGTTTCTCGACGATCAACCCGGCGATGCGAAGGGTCGCCATGCCGCGCATGATCATGCTGGCGGGCAAGAAGGCCCATGCGCTGAGCGTCCAGATCAGCGTCTGCGGATTGCCAAGCGCGATGGGGTCGATAACTGCGGCCAGCAGTTTGATCAGGGCTGGGATCAGGAATGGCAACAGGATACCGATCGAGATGTTCAGCCGACCGTCACGCTGCAGGCGTGAAACCACATCGCCGCCCTTGGTCGGGTCGAACAGTGGCAGATTGGTCCAGACATTGAAGGCCCCATTGCCCGTTGGCCATCCCCGCCATTTCACCGCATAGGCAAAGCTGGCGATTGTCACCAAGGCCAGAACATATGCCACCCCGGCGGCAATGCGTACCAGTTCAACCAGCGGCGCCGCAGCATCAGCTGGCAGCATCAAAACGACAAGTCGCACAGGAGAATACGGAAAATCGGCAACATTTGCGATCATTAGGCCCATGGAATACACCAGCCCGGTCACTTCGGTCGGTGCATAGGCGTTCTTGCAGATCAGCGTCAGGAACATCACCATCGACATCAGGCCGACAAAGCGAAGGCGGTTCACCGGCGGCGCATCGCGGAATTCGATCAGGCTGGGGAATGCGGAGTTGTATTCCGAGAAGGTCAGGATAAACGCAAGGATCGCCAGAAAGACGACAATCTCTGTTCCGTTTTGCGTGGATGCCGGCAGATACAAAGCAGGGGTGAGCACCAGAAGTGCCACCAATAGACCACGTATCGCCGCCCCCGTTGTGCGTGCAATCACTATCCGAACCCTTTTCCAAACCGGACCAGTCGATTCTTTGCCAACTTGGTTCCAACTTGTGCCCGCCGCTCTTTTTTTGACGGATGCCTCTTTTCCGTCAACAGTGGCGACATTGAACTGACCGCTCAAGCCAAGGGGCAGAAAACACTGTGTTTCGGGCAAAATGATGGCGCAACTGGTGCGCGATTGCATCATTTGGGGCGCAAATGTGGCGGGTATCTCAAAATGAGACCTAGATGTAGTATCTGTTAATAAATCAACCCCAAGAATGCGAACGGGGCCGCGTCAGCGACCCCGTTAGGTTGAGTGTCCACAGAATCATCCCCAGGTTCATACCCAGGGGCGCGCCTGATTTGCGTGATCCTCGAATCGGTCGATGTGATGGTCTTTTTCCATCGTCAGGCCAATATCGTCCAGACCGTTCAGCAGGCAGTGCTTGCGATGCGGATCGATGTCAAATTCGATGACAACCCCGTCCGATGTGGTGATCTGCTGATCTTCCAGATGCACGGTCATGCGGGCGTTTTCACCCTTGTGCGCGTCGTCCATCAGGATCGCATGGTGTTCTTCTTCCACCACGATGGGCAGGATGCCGTTCTTGAAGCAGTTGTTGAAGAAGATGTCGGCGAAGCTGGTCGAGATCACCACCTTGATGCCGAAATCCTTGATCGCCCAGGGCGCGTGTTCACGCGACGAGCCGCAGCCGAAATTGTCGCCTGCGACCAGAATCTCTGTCTGCCGGTAGGCGGGTTTGTTAAGAACGAAATCTTCGTTCTCGCCGCCATGTTCGTGATAGCGCATCTCGTCAAACAGAACGACGCCAAGGCCGGACCGTTTGATGGTCTTCAGGTGCACTTTCGGAATGATCATATCGGTGTCGATATTGATCAGCGGCATCGGGGCGGCCACCCCGTGGACTTTTTCAAACTTTTCCATGTTCACACTCCTGCCGGAGAGGGCCGCGCCCGTTCTCCGCGTTTAAGCTTCTTTCGTTTCGTCCTTGGGTGCGTTCTTGACGAAGAACGCCATGAAGACCAATCCGAACCCGTTGAACAGCATCTCGATGCCCAGCAGTATACCCAGAAGGCTCAGCAAAGCGGCAGGTTCGCTGCTTGCATAAGACCAGATGATACCTGCCAGGATGATCGACAAGATGCCCGAGATCATCGTCGGCCAGAAAAACTGCGTTCCCTTCATCTGGAACGACAGAATGACCCGCGCGATGCCGCCTGCCATGAACAGGATCAGCATCACGGTCGCCAGCGTCAGCGTGCCCTGAAGCGGATGATCCAGAAAGGACCAGCCCAGAAACAGCATGACCGCACCCATGATGAGCGACAGGATCTTGTTGCCGGCACCTTCGACCGTGAAGCCGCCGACAATCTGCATTGCGCCCGCGATCAGCAGCAACACGCCGGTCACAACCGTCACCGCCACCGATGCCACAACGGGCGCGCCCAGCACAAAGATGCCGAACGCTATGGACAGAAGCCCCAGCAGGAGCCATTTGATCCAGTCACTCATGTGTTCAATCCCTCAAATATCTAGATATGAGGGGACCTTACATCAATTCACGGACGTCTGTCAGCCGTCCTGTGATTGCCGCTGCGGCAGCCATTGCCGGGCTCAGCAGATGGGTCCGTCCGCCACGTCCTTGACGACCCTCAAAGTTGCGGTTCGAGGTCGCAGCACAGCGCTCGCCCGGTTGCAACTGATCAGGGTTCATCGCCAGACACATCGAACATCCGGCCAGACGCCATTCGAAACCGGCCTCTTTGAAAATCTCGGCAAGGCCCTCTTCCTCGGCCTGCGCGCGAACCAGACCCGAGCCGGGCACGACCATCGCGCGCATCCCGTCCTTGATCTTTTTGCCCTTCAGGATTTCCGCCGCAGCGCGCAGGTCTTCGATCCGACCGTTGGTGCAGGAGCCGATAAAGACGGTGTCGACTTCGACCTCGCTCAGTTTCTGCCCGGCTTCCAGACCCATGTATTCGATTGACCGGCGCGCCGCGTCGACCTTGCCGCCCTCGAAATCTTCAGGGTTCGGAACGGTCGCGGTGATCGGCAGCACGTCTTCGGGGCTGGTGCCCCATGTGACAACCGGTGCGATGTCTTCGCCGCGCAGGGTGATGACCTTGTCAAAATGCGCGCCTTCGTCGGTATAGAGCGTCTTCCACCAGTCCATCGCCGCTTCCCACTGGGCACCTTTCGGGGCATGCGGGCGACCTTTGACATATTCATAGGTGGTCTCATCCGGAGCGATCAGACCTGCGCGAGCGCCGCCTTCGATGGCCATGTTGCAGACGGTCATGCGACCTTCCATCGAAAGGTCACGGATCGCTTCACCGCAATATTCGATGACATAACCGGTGCCGCCGGCGGTGCCGGTCTCGCCGATCACGGCCAGAGTGATGTCCTTGGCGGTCACGCCCGGCTGCAATTTGCCAGTGATTTCCACCTTCATGTTCTTGGATTTCTTCTGGATCAGGGTCTGCGTGGCCAGAACGTGCTCAACTTCAGAAGTACCAATGCCGTGGGCCAAAGCACCAAACGCGCCGTGGGTGGCGGTGTGGCTGTCGCCGCACACAACGGTCATGCCGGGCAGGGTCCAGCCCTGTTCCGGGCCAACGATGTGGACAATGCCCTGACGCACGTCATGCACCGGATAATAGTGGATGCCGAAATCCTTGGCGTTCTTGTCCAGCGCTTCGACCTGAATGCGCGATTCCGGGTTTTCGATACCGTTCACACGGTCCGGCGTTGTCGGAACGTTATGGTCCGGCACCGCGATGGTCTTTTCCGGCGCACGCACCTTGCGGCCGGCCATGCGCAGGCCTTCGAACGCCTGCGGGCTGGTGACTTCGTGCACCAGATGGCGGTCGATATACAGCAGGCAGGTGCCATCATCGGCTTCGTGCGCGACATGGGCATCCCAGATCTTGTCATAGAGTGTTTTGGGGGACATCGGTCCTCTCCCGTATGTAATGAGAAATAGCTGGCGAGTTGGCTTAGGCCGCGGATAGGCGGGCCAGAACCGTGCGGGCAGCCCCAAAGAACCGTTCGCGCAAACGTGCGCGGTCTTCCAGATTCTGTTCTTGGGCCACATTGAGTCTCATGCCGGTTCAGATATAGACACTGGCCGAATCTATCAAGGTCTTGTGCAACCCAGCAGATGCCGTCAGGGCACATTCCTGCGAGGGTCGCCGGGCCTTCATTGAAATGTCATGGGGCGCTTGTTACCTTGTAAGTGTCCCAGCGCCGGGGATTTGACGGCGCGCAGCAAAGGAGGACTATGTCCTGTCTCTACATACACAGGCGGGTTTGCCCGCCGAAGATGGGGCCAGCGTAATGGCCCACTCTCAGTCAATCAGCGACAAGCTGCTTGAACGTATCCTTTCCTCACTTTCCGATGACAAGGCCGAAGACGTCGTGCAGATCAACCTGCAAGGCAAGTCGTCCGTCGCGGATCACATGGTTATTGCCTCGGGTCGGTCGACCCGTCAGGTCTCGGCCATGGCGGAAAAACTGACGGATCGCATCAAGCAGGAATTCGGTTTCACCTCGAAGGTCGAAGGCAAGGATGCCGGCGACTGGGTGCTGATCGATACGGGCGACGTGATCGTCCATATCTTCCGCCCCGAAGTGCGTGAATTCTATCAGCTGGAAAAGATGTGGCTGCCCCAGGGCGGCAGCGCCTCGGCGAACTGAGGCGCTATCCCGGCCCGTATTGAGGGGCCGGAGGCGAGAGAGACATGCGTATCAGCATCGTTGCGGTCGGGCGATTGCGCGCCGGACCGGAGAAATCCCTGCTTGATGACTATCTGACCCGATTTGACCGGACCGGACGCGGCTTGGGCCTTGGGCCTGCGCGCGTGATCGAGGTTGAAGACAAGAAAAATGCCGGTATGGGTGCCGAGGCCACATTGTTGCGCAAGGCGTTGCCCAAGGGCGCAGTGATCTGCACGCTGGATGAGCGTGGGCGGATTATGTCCTCGCCCGATTTCGCCAAAAAGCTGGGGGGCTGGCGCGACGCCGGGCGGCAGGATCTGGCGCTGATCATCGGTGGAGCGGACGGAATAGACCCTGATCTGCGGGCTGAGGCCGATTTTTCCATCTCATTCGGATCGATGGTCTGGCCCCATATGCTGGTCCGTGTGATGCTGGCCGAGCAACTTTACCGGGCCGCTACCATCTTGTCGGGCGGTCCCTACCACCGGGTCTGAGATGGCGCAGCTGCTGATCGTATATCATTCACGCACCGGCGGCGCACGGCAGATGGCCGAAGCGGCGGCCGAGGCTGCGCGCGCCGAAGCAGACACCGTTCTGAAATTCGCTGATCAAGCCGGACCCGAGGATTTGCTGGCAGCAGACGGGTATATCTTTTGCGCGCCCGAAAACCTGGCAGCACTTTCGGGTCTGATGAAGGAGTTCTTCGACCGCTGTTACTATCCCGTACTTGGACGGATCGAAGGGCGGCCCTATGCACAAATGATCTGTACTGGGTCCGATGGCCAAAACGCCGCCCGTCAGACTGCCCGGATCGCAACCGGCTGGCGGCTGAAAGAGGTTCAGCCACCATTGATCCTGTGCACACATGCCCAGTCGCCTGAGGCGATCCTGGCGGAGAAGACCATCCCAAAAGATCAGCTTGAGAAATGTCGCGAGATCGGGGCCGCGATGGCCGCTGGCCTGAGTCTTGGGGTGTTTTGAACCCTAGTTCAGATCAACGATGGTGGTGTCTTCGCTCCAACCGCCAACATTGTCGCGCGCCTGAATTTGTACTTGTGTCATGCCCTCTGGGATCGCGACGCCACTCAACGATCGGGTAAAGGGCTGCTCATCGACATGGGGATGATGCAATACGCGCATGCCCAGTTCGGTTCCCTCCATGTCCAACACGCGCCAGCCATCGGCGTAGTCATCCCAGCCGGTATCGGGATGCCGGATCGTCACATCAAATCGCCACGTGTCACCACTGCGGCTGGCCGAGACCTTTTCGATCACCGGTGAATCGGCAAGGGCTGGACCGGCCAGAAGAAGGCTGAGAATCATATATCGCATGACCCGAACTTACGGGTTGAAGGGCTGCGTTGGAATCACGACTGTGTGTTCGGGGGCCGCGCCATGAGAACCGCGCGTGAATTCGAGACAAATTCGCGCCGGTACAGCACGCCCAGTGTCACCAATGAACTGAGGATCAATGCCGCGGGTCCCAGTATCCAGGCAACCGATGCCAGCGCAAAATAGGTAACGCGCAACCCTCGGTTAAAGCTGCGCGCACCCGTGACACAGATCTCGGCCGCTTGTGCGGCCCGCGGATAGGCTTGCGGGTCTTCGGGATCGTTGGGCACAGCAGCCATCAACACGGCGCAATACCCGAACAGGCGATGAGCCCAGACATATTTCAGAAACGCGTTGGCCAGCAGGGCGATGATGATCAGGATCTTGATTTCCCACACCATTGCCGGGGCGCTGCCAATAGCCAGATCGTTTGCGACGCCTGCCAACCGCTCGGTATTGCCAAGCAGGGCGAGGCCACCGCCGATCGCAATCATCGTGGTCGAGGCAAAGAAGGTGCTGCCCTGCCGCATTGCAGCTACGACTTGCGCATCGAACACCCTGGGCTGGCGCGTAACCATCTCGCGCATCCACGCCCGGCGATAGTCATCCATCATCGTCGCAACGGACGGCTTTGATGGTGCCGGGTTTTCGATCCGCCACCCGATCCAAAGCCAGCCACCCAGCAAAAGCAGAATTGCGGCGTAGTCCAGCGGTGAAAACAGGTGCGCTCGGTCAATCCACGTCATGTCAGCGACATTACGTCCGAAGGCGAAAACTTGCCAGACGGCTAAATTGGTAATATTATTTTACCAAACTGGAGGATCAGCAATGGAAATGCCACAGCCAAATCCCGATGTGCTTGCGCGCAAACCAGCGGTTCTGGCCCGTTTGCAACAGGTTCTACCCCCCGATGCAGTGATCCACGATCCGGCTGAGACGCGGGCATATGAGTGCGATGCCCTGACGGCGTATCGCTGCCCTCCGATGCTGGCGGTGCTGCCGTCGACCACGCAAGAGGTCTCGGACGTTCTGCGCATTTGCCATGAAGAAGGCGTGCCAGTGGTGCCGCGCGGATCGGGCACGTCGCTGGCCGGTGGCGCGCTGCCAACGGCCGATTGCGTGATCCTTGGTGTCGCGCGGCTGACCGAAGTGCTTGAGACCGACTATGACAACCGCTTTATCCGCGTGCAGTCGGGCCGCACCAACCTGAGCGTGACCGGCGCGGTCGAAGAAGAGGATTTCTTTTACGCCCCTGATCCGTCATCCCAGTTGGCCTGCGCGATCGCGGGCAATATCGCGATGAATTCGGGCGGGGCGCATTGTTTGAAATACGGTGTGACCACCAACAACCTGCTGGGCGTGACCATGGTCATGATGGATGGCAGCGTGGTTGAGATCGGCGGCGCGCATCTGGACGCTGGCGGGCTGGACCTGTTGGGCGTCATTTGCGGGTCCGAAGGTCAACTGGGTGTTGTGACCGAGGCCACGTTGCGCATCCTGCGCAAGCCCGAAGGGGCGCGGCCCGTGCTGATGGGGTTCGATGACAATGCTGTCGCCGGTCAATGCGTGTCGGACATCATCAAGTCCGGCATTCTGCCGGTGGCGATCGAATTCATGGATACGTTGTGCATAAAAGCCTGTGAGAACTTTGCCCATGCGGGCTATCCCGATTGCACGGCTTTGCTGATTGTTGAGGTCGAAGGCTCGGAAACCGAAATTGACCATCAACTGTCCAAAATCATCGAGATCGCCAGACGCCACACACCGGTCGAAATCCGCGAAAGCCAGTCGGCTGAGGAAAGCGCAAAGATCTGGCTGGGTCGCAAATCGGCCTTTGGTGCCATGGGGCAGATGAACGACTATATGTGCCTGGATGGCACGATCCCGGTGTCATCACTGCCCGATGTGCTGCGTAGGATCGGAGAACTGAGCGAGGAATACGGCCTGCCCGTCGGCAACGTTTTTCATGCGGGCGATGGCAACATGCATCCGCTGATCCTGTTCGACGCCAACAAACCGGGCGATCTCGAGAAGTGCGAGGCGTTTGGGGCCGATATCCTGAAACTCTGCGTCGATGCGGGCGGCTGCTTGACGGGCGAGCATGGGGTCGGCATCGAAAAGCGAGATCTGATGAGCCATCAATATGCTCCACAGGATCTTGAGGCGCAGATGGCGATCAAAGATGTGTTCGATCCGAGCTGGTTGTTGAACCCGGCCAAGGTCTTTCCACTGGACGTGTCCGAGGCGCGTCGGATGGCGGCGGAATAGGGGGCTCTGCCCCCGCCGCAGCAAGCTGCGACCCCCCCGAGGTATTTTTGAACAGAAGAAGTGACATGGGACCAGAAACAGAAGCGGAACTGGCCGAACTGGTGGCTGGGCTCAATGGCCCGGTGCGGATTGTTGGCGGCGGCACGCGCGGTGTGACCGGTGCAGCACCAGTGCTGAGCACGGCGCGGCTGAGTGGCATCACACTGTATGAGCCCGGTGCGTTGACGCTTGTGGCGCGGGCGGGAACGCCCTTGGCCGAGGTTGAGGCGGCGTTGGAAGCCGAAGGGCAGCAGCTGGCTTTTGAACCGATGGATCATCGCGCTTTGCTGGGCACCAGCGGCGAGCCAACCATTGGCGGAGTTGTTGCGGCAAATGTCTCGGGGCCGCGCAGGATACAATCGGGTGCCTGTCGTGATTTTCTGCTGGGCGTGCGCTTTGTCGACGGTTGCGGGCGTGTCATCAAAAACGGCGGGCGGGTAATGAAGAACGTAACCGGTTATGATCTGGTCAAGCTTATGGCGGGGTCCTGGGGGACGCTGGGCGTTCTGACCGAGGTTTCGCTGAAAGTGCTGCCAAAGCCCGAGGCGTCCGCAACACTGATGGTTCGGGTTCCTGGCATCGAAGCTGCGGTCCAGGTTATGTCGGCGGCACTGCGGTCCCCCTTCGAAGTGACAGGCGCCGCCTATGATCCGGCGCAGGGGTCAGCTTTCCTGCGACTCGAAGGGTTTGCGGATTCGGTTGCCTATCGCAGCGGCAAGCTGCGTGCAGATTTGGCGACGTTGGGAGAGGTCTCGGACCACGCTGAGTCACAAGACCTGTGGCGCGATCTCCGCGATGTCCGCGGCTTGGCGGATGGGGCCGGAGATATTTGGCGGATATCGGTCAGGCCGAGCGAAGCGCCCGGGATTGCCAAAAAGCTGGATGCGGATCGACTGTTGTTCGATTGGGGCGGGGGTCTGATCTGGGCGCTCGTCCCGCAAGGGACCGACGTGCGCGCGCGTCTTGGTGCTATAGCCGGACATGCGACCCTGATCCGCGCCAGTGACGAGACATTCAAGTCCTTGGGTCGCTTCCAACCGGAAACGAAGGAAATTGCGGCTCTGACAAAGGGAGTTCGGCAGAAATTCGACCCGCGAGGTGTTCTCAATCCGGGGTTGATGGGGTAGCGAAATGCAGACAGTTTTCACCGACAAGCAATTGCAGGATCCGACCATTCGACGGTCAAACGAAATCCTGCGCAGCTGCGTGCATTGTGGCTTCTGTACGGCCACTTGTCCGACCTACCAAGTGCTTGGCGATGAGCTCGACAGCCCGCGCGGGCGCATCTATCTAATCAAGGACATGCTGGAAAACGAGCGTGTGCCAGATGCAAAAACCGTCAAGCATATCGACCGGTGCCTGTCCTGTCTTGCCTGCATGACCACGTGCCCGTCGGGCGTACATTATATGCATCTGGTAGATCACGCGCGCGACTATATCGAGCAGAAGTATAAGCGCCCGTTTTCCGACCGTGCCTTGCGCTGGGTGTTGGCGCGTATCCTGCCCTATCCGACGCGGTTTCGCTGGGCCCTGATCGGGGCCAAACTGGGTCGCCCGTTCCGGTTTCTGATGCCGGATGCCCGCCTGCGCGCGATGCTGGATATGGCACCCCGGCACATCCCGCCGGTCAGCCGCAATGACGACCCGCAGAGCTTTGCGCCCGAAGGCCCGCGCCAGAAACGGGTCGCGTTGATGACCGGTTGCGCGCAAAAGGCGCTGAACACGGATATCAACGATGCCACGATCCGCCTGTTAACGCGGCTTGGGTGCGAAGTTGTCGTGGTCGAAGGGGCCGGCTGCTGCGGGGCGCTTACGCATCACATGGGAAAAACCGACTTAAGCCATGCGGCAGCCGCAGCCAATATCCGGGCCTGGAGCGCAGAACTGGATGGGAGCGGTCTCGATGCCATCGTCATCAACACGTCCGGTTGCGGAACCACCGTCAAGGATTATGGCCATATGTTCCGCAACGATCCCCTTGCGCGCGACGCTGCGCGGGTATCGGCGATCACCATGGATGTCAGCGAACTTTTGATGCAGCTGGAGATGCCGGAAGGTGACCGGAAAGACCTGAAAGTTGCTTATCATGCTGCCTGTTCCCTGCAGCATGGGCAACAGATCAAGACCCATCCTAAGGAGTTGTTGAAACGGGCTGGATTCGCCGTGTTAGAGCCTGCTAACAGCCATTTGTGCTGCGGGTCGGCCGGAACGTACAACCTGATGCAACCAGAGATTTCAGCAAAGCTCAAAGAGCGCAAAGTACGTTCGCTTGAAGCCACGACCCCGGACATCATCGCGGCAGGCAATATCGGCTGCATGATGCAGATCGGGTCGGGCACGGACATCCCGGTGGTGCATACGGTCGAATTGCTGGATTGGGCAACGGGCGGCCCCGTGCCGGGCGTCCTGCAACGCGGACAAGCCACGGCTTCGCCCATCCCGATCTTGCGCTAGGATCGCCTGCTGCATTCACGCATCACACCCGGCCAATTCTGCCGGACGCCCTTCCTGCCCTATTTTCGCCCCACAGCGCGGGTAGTTTCGGTGTTCGGAAAAACCGCCGGAGTCGCGCGTGCGCAAATGGATCACAGCCATCGCCTTTGGGATGCTGCCGCTGGCGGCTATGGCGCAGGATTCCGGGTTGAAAAGCTTGAACACCACCGATTCCGGGCGGCAATGGATGGCCGTTGGCCGTCTCAACATTGACGGGACGGGGTTTTGCACCGGGGCGCTGATCTCTCCGACTCTGGTGCTGACGGCGGCCCATTGCCTTTATGACAAAGTTTCGGGCCAGCGGATCGACCCGGGCCGGATCGAGTTTCTGGCCGGGTGGCGACTGGGTCACGCCTCGGCCTATCGGGCCGCGCGGCAAACCGTGATTCACCCCGGTTATGATTTCAATGCTGACACAACCGCGGACCGAGTGCGCCACGACATCGCGCTGATTGAGCTGTGGCAGCCGATCCGCAACACATCCGTCATTCCGTTTGAAACCGGGGACAGACCGGCGCAGGGCGAAGATGTCGGCGTCGTCTCATATGCGGAAGACCGCGCCGAGGCGCCCTCGTTGCAAGAGGTGTGTTCCATCGTGGCGCGCCAGTCCGGCGTTCTGGTGATGTCCTGCAATGTTGACTTCGGGGCATCGGGTGCGCCGGTCTTTTCCTTCGCGTACGAGCGGCCACGGATCGTATCGGTCGTGGCCGCCAAGGCGGAAATGGGCGGCAGCCGCGTGGCGCTGGGCACCGCGCTCGAGGAATCTTTGGAACTTTTGCAGACAGAACTGGCCCAAGGACGAGGGCATACGGCGTCGACCGAGGGGATTGGAAAAAACATAGGAGCGAGGTTTCTGAAACCATGATCCATCATTTGATCAAGGTATTATTTTGTTTGGCTATTTTCGGCACAGCAGCACAGGCGCAGTTGAGCAATCAGCGCCGATTGACCGATCGCGATGACCTGTATGGCTGGGAAGCTGTCGGGCGTCTGGATATTGGCGAGAGCGGGTTTTGTACCGGGACGCTGATCGCGCGGGATCTGGTGCTGACTGCGGCTCATTGTGCGTTGGACAAAGCAACTGGCAGACCTTATCCGCCAGGAAAGGTGACATTTCGTGCAGGTCTGAGCGATGGCAAATCGCTTGCCGATCGCAAGGTTATCCAGATCGCCTCGCACCCAGCTTTCGTGGCCAACGCGCCGGTATCGGTGCAGCGCGTTCGCGTTGATGTCGCGTTGATGCGGCTGGAAGAGCCGATCCCATATTCTGTCGCTGACCCCTTCGCCCTCTATGACGGGCGAATTCTGGGTAACGAAATCAGCGTTGCCTCGTATGGGCGGGGTCGGGCGGATGCGATCACACGCCAACGGTCGTGCCGCATTCTGCAACGTGGACAGGGTCTGATCAGCTTTGACTGCGATATAACCTTCGGCTCGTCCGGGTCAGCTATTCTGGCAAAGAAAGGTTCGCGCTGGCAGATCTTTTCTGTTGTATCCGCCGGCGCATCTGACGGTCGGCGCACCATCGGTTACGGCATGGAATTGCCCGAAATAGTGGCCGAACTCAAAACAATTCTGCGCCGTGACGCGCCGCGACCCATGGCGACGATCAGACGCCTGCAACCGGGGTCAGACAAGTCCAGTTCCGGTGCCAAATTCCTCAGCGCCGGCGGGTCTTGAACTGCTTCCAGCCACTACCCATGTGAACTGTACCGGGTCGCCGCAAACGGGGCCCGGTATACTCCACCGCCCGTCCGAATGGAGGGCAAACTGTAGATCGCTCTGATATGAGGATACCACACATGCGTACATTTGATTTTGCACCGCTGCACCGCGCGACCATCGGCTTTGACCAGATTGCCGACATGATGGATCGGGTTCTGACCAATGACGGCGCTCAGCCCACTTATCCGCCTTACAACATCGAAAAAACCGATGCTGACACCTATCGGATCTCGGTCGCTGTCGCGGGCTTCTCGGATGCTGACCTGTCGGTCGAAGTGAAGGAAAACGCGCTGATCGTTGCAGGCAAGAAAGCCGCTGACGAAAAAGAGCGCAGCTATCTGCACCGTGGCATCGCCACCCGCGCGTTCGAGCGCCGCTTTGCGCTGGCCGATCACGTGCGCGTCACCGGCGCCAGCCACGAAAACGGTATGCTGAACATCGACCTGAAGCGTGAAGTGCCCGAAGCGCTGAAACCGCGCCGGATCGAGATCGCCTCGGCCAATGCCATCGAAAAAGACGTGGTCGATGCCAAGGCCGTAAACTGAGGCTACCTGATCACTGGGCGATAGTTCCGCCTCTCTGAACTGTCGCAGACTGCACGCCCCGCGTTCCTCCAGACGCGGGGCGTTGTTTGTTTTCGCCGCACCGCATTTTCAAACCACATCAGCTGGAAAAAACTGGCAATGATCGCGACCCTCGCGCTAGTCTTTTTGCAACGAGCCTTTTGAGCGCTCGGGTCTTGGTTTGGCAAAAGGATATAGCGACCGATGTCTTTCAAGTTCATCTCAGCCGGAATTTTATGTGCAGCATTCACGCTTTCTTCGATGGCTTCCGCTCCTGCAAAGGCGGACGACACGGATGCGTTGATCGCAGGTGTCGCGCTGGGTGTGCTGGGGGCATCGATTGCCAAGCATCATCACAAGCACGGCTCGCATTACCAGAAGCACCCGCACGTTTCGGCCAAAGAAAATGCCATCGGCCTGTGTATGCACCGGACCCATTCCGCGATGTCAAATCAGGGTTTTTACGCAGTGGACTTCGAGCGGACCTTGTCCTTCACCGAAAATGCAGATGGCATCAACCTGATCGACCTCGAGGTCGCGCGTTCAAACGACCGAACGGATGCGCGTAGCTATATCAAGGCGCATTGTGCGATCCAGGACGACAAAGTCGTGAATTTCCGCTATTCGCACTATTGAATCGGGCTTACATTTGCGGTCAATAAATCGGCCCCGCGTATCCCATGCGCCGGGCCGATTTCTTTTCTGAGATCAATTCCCGGCCGTGACCGACCCGATTGACCAGAACATTGTCTCACCCGAGGCATCATCGACGCCGTCATTGTCGGTCATCACAAACGCCTCGCCCGAGGGCAGGATGGCCAGACCTTCGATCTTGTCCAGAACGTATCCGCCGGTCGATGTCAGGTCAGGCAGAAGGTCACGGACCTCTTGCTTGCTGACAACGGGCAGCTCGCCACCGAGCGGGGCCGGGGCCATCTCGGACAGCGGGATGCGATAGATTTTCTTGGTGACTGCGCGGTGGTCATGCTGGTTGTCGCGCTCGATGACATAGACATGGTCGCCGAAGGCCACGATTTCCGACAGACCAACCCAGCCTTTTTCGGGATCAGCTTTTGGATAGTGCACCGCACCCCATTCCTTGGTCTCAAGGTTGTAAGCGACCAGCTTCACATGGTTTTCCGGGTCGTCCTTCCACTCGCGCTGTACCGCCATCCACAGAGTGTCGCCAACCTTGGTGATGCCCTCGAAGCCAAAGCGCTTTTCGAGGGCCGTCAGTTCCGGGGGCAAGCCGATCTCGCCCTTGCGGTCCTTGATCAGGCCGTCTGCGCCGACATGATAGATCGCGTGCGGGATAACGCGGTCGGTGCGGCCTTCGGAGGCGACGTAGAACCCTCCGTTGCCGTCCAGCGTGATGCCCTCAAGGTCCAGTTTCTGGGCCGGGTTGCCGTCCTGACGGTGGATGCGGATCACGTCCACGATGCGGGCGGGTTTCTGACTGGGGTCAATCTTGAAGATCGACGGCTGGAAGCCGTAGAAGCTGTCATTGACCGCATAGATCATGTCGTCCGCATCCGCGACCAGACCGGACAGCGCCCCCCATCCGATCAGCTCATCCGCGCCTGCCGACGTCAAATGGGGATAGACAGCGGGAGCGTCCTGATATTCGAAGATTGAAACATGCGCCCGCGGGCCGCCATCTTCGATCAGGTCCTTTTCGTTGGCCGAGATCAGCAGGTTGCGTTCCGGGATCGCGACATAACCTTCGGGTCCGACGCCCGAGGGCAGCAACTGTTTCAGAACCGGGTTGGCCGGATCGGTGGCGTCATAAACCCCAACGACCGAGGCGCGCTCGGCCCCCACAAAGATCATCGGCGTGCCGCCGAAGGTGGCCGCGGTCACGCTTTCCGGCTCAACCCCTTTGCTGTCCGAGCGTTTGTCGGGGTAGTGGCCGATCTGGATGATGGCTTTTTCGAACTCGGTGCCGTTCTCGTAAACAACCGTGCCGTCCTTGTGGAAGATGGTCCAACCGCGCGAGCCGCCTTCGTAATCGCCTTCATTGGCGGTGGCGAAATGGTTGTCGTCGATCCATTTGACCGCGTCCGGCTCGCGCAGGCGGCCCGGCTGGCTTTCGGTGAAGATCAGAGCGCCCCGTTCGTCCGTGGCGTCGATGCCTTCCAGATCAACCGCGCCTGCCGAGAAATGGCTGACCACATTGCCGTCCTTGTCGACGACCGCGATGTGGTTGTTCTCCTGCAAAGTTATGACGGTTTCGCCCAGGCTGTTGATGTCAACGAATTCCGGCTCGGGGTCCGTTGGGGCAACGTCTGCCAGCCCGGTCAGCGCGGCAATCTTCATACCGTTGCAATCCAACGCACCGTCCTTCAGAGGCACCAAGGCCAGCGAGCCAGCGGGCAGTTGTGGGATGATACCGTCGTTCAGGTCTTCGTCGCGTTCATTCTCGATCGCTACGGCAACAAAGCTGCCATCGGGGGCTATCGCGACACTGTCGGGCTGGCCGCCCAGGTAACAGGCACCGGTTTCGGCCTTGCCTACGATATCGACCGAGATCAGCTTGCCCGACGGCGCCGTATAGCTGTCCGAAGTGTTCACACCGACGAAAGCCGTTGCGCCAACGATACCCACGGATGTCGGCTCACCGCCCACCTCCATCGCGCCCAACGGTGCCGGGTTCGCGGGGTCGGTGATATCCACCATCCCGATCACGCCCAGCGGGCTGTCGGTATAGACCAGCGTCATGCCATCTGCGGTCGCCGCGATGATCTCGGGCGAGGTTTCGCGGGTGGTATCGGCCCCTTCGGCCATGTTTTTCACGACGGGGAACGACGCGATCCGGTTGAAATTCATCTCTGCCACAGCCTGACCGGCGGTCAGGGCAAGGGCAGATGTCAGGCAGACACAGCGCAATGACATGGGTGATATCCTCTCTCACTTGGACGCTGAGTGGGATGGACGGCCTATGTTGCGGGATCGTGACGGTTTTGTTTCACTTTGGTGACAACTTTGCGCGTGCGTTGCATCTGCGACGCGCCCATCGGTTTCCGTTCGCGCCTGAGTTGTCCGACCTATCTTTTCCCGCCTGAATTTGCCAATCTTTGCGGGAATTTAGCATCCGCGGGGATGTAAATAGGCGTAACATTACCTATGTTATTGGGTAGATAAGAAAAATAGGGATAGAAATAAGATGTCGAACCAGCAATTCGAGGCGTTGATTCAGGAGACGCAAACCAAGGTCCGTGAGAGCCAGGCGCAGATCGAAGGGCTGACCTCGCGGATTGAGGCGGCCCGCGCCAAGATCGGCACTGCCGAGGCGGATATCGACATCGAAAATGCCACGCTCGAGGACGTGCATGCCCATACCGAGGTGATGAACGCCAATATCGCCGAGCTGATCATGGGGCTGGATGACGTCACCAACGCGTTTTCCAAGGATTTCGACGAGATGCGGTCGAAAACCGGGTGGGAGTCGTTTGTCGGCATCTTCGCCAAGGCCAAATCCGAGTCGATGCGGCAGGAACGCATGCGCACCGCCAATATCGACGACAAGCTGCAGGACCTGATCGCCAAATCCGACGTGATCGTCAAACTGCTGGAAGGGCAGTTGTCGGTGCTGGAAGAACAGCGCGTTAAGGTTGAGGACAACCTGACCGTCACGCTGGACGATCGTGAGGCGACCGTGGCCGAACTGGAAGCCTTGCGCGCCGAGATTCAGGGCATGGACCCGACGATCATCACGCTGGAAAACAAAATTTCGGTCGAACAGGATGCTGCCGCGCGCACCCAGTTAGAGACTGAATTGGCCGAGTTGAACAAGCAGTACAACGCCAAGGTTCAGGAGGAACAAGTCAAGCTGGCCAAATCCCAGACGCTCGAACGCTATATCGAAAAGGGCAAGACCTGGGTCGACTCGCTACAGAACCAGGCGGCGACGCAGATGGTGCTGATCAACAAGCTGCAGACAGACACGCAACAGCGCGTGGTCCTGTATGACGCCCTGACCAAATCGCTGAAAACCGCGCAACAGCAGGACGTGGCCCACCGCATCAACGAGATCGGCGTGCAGACGGATCAAGAGGCGCAAACCGCCATGGCCGCCATCGGCACTGCGACCAACCAGAAAATGGCCGACATGCTTGAGGCGCATGAGGACCACATGGTCTTTGCCCGCGACGTGCTCGAGAAAAAGGCCAAGGCGGATGAACGCTTTGCCCGCCGGTTCGCCTCGATTGTCGAGAAACATGATAAGAATTTGTATGGTGGGTAATGCTCAAAAGCCCTCTCGTCAGATTTGTGTGCGTTTCGCTGGCAATGGCTGTGTCACTATATTTGGCATACTTGGCCATTGAGAATTCTGTATTCTCATCTGAAGGACCAATCCTCGTTCTTTGGTTTTTCTTGGCTACTCTATGGACTGTTGGGTTCGCATACCTGTGCGTACGGTATTGGGTGGCAAACATCTGGCTGTTGGCGCTTTGTGTGAAAGGCTTTGGGAAACTCGGATCGGCTTTTTCTCAAACCCACCTATACGTTGTGGGTTTCACGAGCCTTAGAAAAAGAAAAAATGACTAACCCCACCCAAGACCATGTCGGCCTGACCGACACCTTCGCCTCGCGCCGCTATTTCCGCAAATTCGAGGTGATCACCGTCCACCTCCTGCGCGTGGCCGCGACGATGGAGGCGGAGGGCGCGATCAGCAAGCAAGAGGTGCGGATCGTGTCGCGCTATCTCTCCGGGCTGCTCTACACCTTCCGCGCGCTTTCCATGAAATACCTGCTGGTCGGGCGCGATACGGGGCGGTTCTTTGGCAGCCTTGCCATGGACAAGCGCGACAGCGGGTTTCCGGTGGCGGCCGAGCTGCTGACCATGGCCAATGACGCGCAGCAGGCGCAGGTGCACCTGGCGAATATGCCCTCGGAAGACGACCTGAAAACCGACATGGTGCGGACGATCATCGGCGATCAGGAAATCCCGACCAAGCTGCAATTCGCGCTGTCTCAAAGGCTCTATTACGAGGAATTGCTGAAAGGTCAGCTGTTCTGGGCTCGCAACGATCCCGAATGCCACTGGATCGGGAATGAGGGCGAGCGTCGCAAGTTCATGATCCATTGGGCGGTCTATGACAGCCAGATCAACCTGCCGGTCATCTACCTGATGCAGTTGGAGGACAGCGGCAAAACCGCCCTGCCCAAGGACCAGCGCCGCTGGCCCGAGGTGCAGGCGCATCTGATGGCGCAAGCGCTGGGCGGGTTGAAACTGGTGACGATCGCCAAGGGCTTTGATCAGGATTTCGACGACCTGCACCCGAAGCATTTGCGCCGCATCCATGTGGGTCCGATGTATTCCTCGGCCTATACCGAGCAATCCGGCCCCTTGCGGCAAGTGCTTGAGGACGCACAGTCTCCGCCGGGTCAGGACTGGGCACTGGCCTGGACCACCGAAGAGTTGGAAAGCGAAGAGGTGGTTCAGGAACGGTCGGGCTGGTTCGGGACGGTGGATCGAGAGGTCTTCGCGCTGGACCCGTTCGGCGGGCAGGGCGCCGAAACCGGGGCCACGCGCACGCAGCGGTCGATCATCCTGCCACAGCGTCCGTTTCAGGTGTTGGCCGAACGCAACCCGCCGGGCTTTGCGGATGTGCGCAAGTTCGTGGTCAGCAAGTCGGGGCAGGTCTTGCGCTATTAGGTTTTATGCCTCCGGCGGGAGTATTTTTGAAAAGATGAAGCAAGGGCGGTTTTTGAAATGAGTTTGACGTCAGATCAGATGGAATTGCGCGAGTCGGATATTCGTAAGCATTATCCGGCAGCGACCGCCTTGTTGAATGGGTTCGAGCACGCGCCGCGGATTGCCAAAGCGGCTGAGGCGACGGTTGAGCGGTCTCCGGGCGTGTCGACAGGTCGGCGGTTTCGGTCCACGACGCCAGGGTTGGTGACGCGGCGGGTGACGCGGGCGGATGGGGTGCATCTGGTCGAGCGGATCGAAGCTTCGGATGATGGCGATGCGTTGGTCTCTCCGCCTCAGGCGACCACGCAGCAGGCCATTCGTCGGAGCATCGCCATCGCCCTGGCTGTGGCCGAAGCCTATGCGGAACAAACACCGCTGGCCGATTTGAAACGGGCCAATCTGGCTGGGGATCTGCCCGCCGCGCGCAAGACCGAATTCTCGGATTTGTTGACCGCCGAGGCTCTGATTACATCCCACACTTTCGGGAACGCGCTGGCTTATCTGATGTCTTCGCATCTGGGCGGAACCACCGTTGATGTCGGTGAGATCGAAGAGGTCCTGACCGATAACGGCCAGCTTGCCCTGCATGGCGCGCTGTGGGAGCTGGACCAAACGCTGGCCAAACACGCCCCCGACGACGCCCTCCTGATCGCGGCCACCAGCGCCTATGCCGAGCAATTGATGGACAAGGCCGCTCTGCGCGCCCAGTCCGCCGGTCATCTGGCCCCGTTCCAGAACGCAGCCTGGCATATCGAGGCGGATGATCTGACCATCCGGGGCTTTGAACCGGCCTCGAAGGCGAAGTCCACAACGCTTACCATGACGTTCAAGAAGCCGAACGAGGTGGTCGGCAACCATATCGCCAAGTATCAGGCGATGAAGCTGGCCAAGATGGTGATGGCCTATGACTTCGACCGCCGCCTGAACCCGTTTGCGGAACTCGGCGGGTTCATCTTTACCTTCATGGGCGACGGCAAACCGGGCACCGGCAAAACCACCCTGATCCAGATGATGGCCGGGCTGATCAACGACTATTGCCAGAACGCGGGCTATCCGTTCCGCTATCAGAACCTGAGCACGGACAATATCGACAGCTATCAGGGCAAATCCGGACAGAATGCCAAGGCGTTTATCAACACGATCATTGATCCCTCGGTCATCGGCTTCGGCACCATCGACGATATCGACCAACTGGCGGGGAAACGCGGCGACCGGCAATCCTCGGCCGGGCAATTGGAAATCACCGCCGTACTGATGGAGAGTTTTGCGGGCGCCAACACCGTCGTGCGTGGCAACTGCACTTTTGGCATGTTCTCGAACTACCCCGAGAATGTGGACGACGCCCTGCGCCAACGCGCGGGCGCGCGGTTTCTGGTGGACGGGCCGCAAACGCGCGAGGATTACATCGACATCCTGCACCTGCTGATGGGCCGCAACCACGACATCCCGCTGGGCGAACACGACGCCTATGCCGCGCAGGAGATCAAAAAGGCCGTCGCCGCCAGTTTCGAAAGCCATTCCCGCCCGCATGAGGACGCGTTGTTGCAGGTCTATGACCGGGTCTCGGGCGAGATTGGACAGATGGACACCATCGCCAAGCTGGGCACCTACCTCAAGGCGATCCAAGCCGCGGATGAGCGCTTCACTGGTCGCGCGATCAAGAACATCACCGACGCGGTCAAGGTCCGCGCGATGGATTTCGAACTGCCCGACGAATGGATGGAAAACCCCGACCTGTTCCTGTTCCGCGACTACGACACCAAGAAGGCGATGATCGAGGACCTGCGCCAGCCGATTACGGTGGATATGGTGATGCAGGAAATCAACCGCTACGCCGACAGCGAGTTCCGCTATGCCGACAAAAGCGACGAGGTCGCCATCGAAAACGCTGTGCGTGAGATGGGTCGGATGGAAGAGGCAAAGCGGCGTTATCTGGAGGGGAAGGGGTGACCGGAGGGCTTGTTCTTGTCCTTGCGACGCTGGTTCTGGCGTGCGTCTTTTTCGGGATCACCGTGGCCCGAAAGCGGCCGGGCACTTTTAGCTCCTTTGCTAAACTGTGCCTGATCATTTTTGCGATCTGCTATGTTTGGAGTTCGTTGTTTGAGATTTGGATGAACGGGGCCTCGTTGGACAACCCGGAGTCGTTGCTGCACGCATTTGGCCCCGGTCAGATGCCTTCGCTGTTTTTGCAAAGGGCCGCCATTTGGTTCATTCCTGCAATGTTGGTAGCAGCGACCAGTTTTGGGTTGATGCGGGCGCGAATTGTGAACTCTCGCGAAGATTCAGAGGCAAGGAGGGAACCGAGTGAAAGCTAAAGGATGCAACCGTGCCGTAGGAATTTTGGTGCTGCCGGCCTTAGGTGCGTGGCTCATCGTGTATTTCCAGTTCGGAGATATCTGGCCGTTTTCTGCCAGTCCGGCTTTGGCAGAAGGTGAAACACCGCGGGGCGTTTTTAGAAAGTACTTCTTTTCGCTTGCCGGCGTAGCTTTCACTGTCATTGAGTTGCCGAATATTCTTGGTTGGACTGACCGAGAGAAGCGGCTGAGTTCCAATATGAAGGAAGATTCGAACGATGATTGATCTTCCACTTCGGAGCTTTGAATTTGGAAGGCTGACTCGAAACTCGCGGGTGCTCTCATGATCCGCCTCATCGAAAAAGGCCTGATGTTCGGCAATCTCGTCCACATCTCCAGCCCGGCTCTGGTCGAGCGGTATAACCGCGCGCTGCAGCATCTGACAGGCAAGACCACGGCGCTGACGGATTTCCATGTGGATATCTCGGGCTATTCGCCGGAGGTGGGGATTGAGCTGGAGGATGAGCTTTATCTCAACCCCAACGGCGTCAACCGGCAGTTCATCCTGCTGACGACCGAGCAGAAACGCGCGCCTCTGCTGAACGTCAAATTCTCGACCTCGCGCGATATTCTGCGCGACTTCATCGAGTTGAACGAGGCGCAGCTGTTTGCCCTGACCGCCACCGATGCGGTGGCCGGAGAGTTGGTGAACTCGGTCATCAAACTCACCACCCCGGGTGATCTGTTCAACATCCAGAAGATCGAGATCGAGGCGGATACCGCAGGCGGAACGCTGCGCAAGGCAGAACAACTCGCGGGCATGGTCGAGCAGTTCAAAACCGAAGAGGACGCCTGGTTCGACGATGTGTTGATCGCCAAGATGATCGAAACCGCCAAAGAAACCGGCGACGTCACACGCAACCCGGTGCGCCTGCGTCACACCGCGTTTGAGCAGCGCAATTTCTGGACGGCGCATTTCGGGGGGCTCTACCTGTTTCCCGACGTCGACCATCCGGCCGCCATCTGCATGGGCGACAAGGCCGAGGATCTGCCGGTCAAATTCGTGTTCGATCGCAGCCAGCACAATCGGATTGCGAAATTCCTGGGGTTGAACGGGTTGGTTGAGACCATCATCGAGGCCCGCAATGTGGATTCCGCCGCAATCCTGCAACAGAAGATGGACTTTCTGACAATCGCCGCTGCTGCGGACGCGGGTGTCGATCTGACGGATCTGGATCGCAGCGATATGCGGCGTCTCGCACGGGCGCATTCGGACCGTCTGCCCGCGGCGTATCACGGGTTGGCTCAGCTGTTGCGCTGGGCGACTGCAGGCGGGCCGTGGCCGCGCATTACTTCGGACCATCCGGCGTATTTCTACACCCTGCGTGCAGCTGACACGCCAAACCGCGATCTGGTCAATATGCTGTTGACGGAATTGGCGCCGCTGGACCCGCGGCAGATGTTCATCTGCCACAAGGAACTGTTTTACAGCACATACGCGACCTGGCCCGAGACCAAAAAGGCCTATGTTGCCGAATTTCTGGCGCGCGAGTATCAGGTGGACAAGGCAGGCGCACGCGCGGCCCTGTTTGGTCATGAACCGGATATGAGCGGTGACGACAGGGTCAGCGAAACGGTGATTGCCCGGGTCGGCCCCTGGGGCGCGTTGAGGAGGGATTGAGATGTTCGGAGCGATGCGCCTGTTTCTGATCCTGCTGGTCCTTCAAACGGTTGCCTATTTTGCGTTGTCTTACTATTCGCGTGGTGTCCGCCGTCGAAAGCTCGAGGCCTGGTGGGACGAAAAGGGCAAGAAAGGCGACAAAGAGGCGTTTGTCGAACGCGGGTTGCATGTCTACGACAATTCGTTCCGGCGTAAGCTGATCCTGGGCGTCTATATTGTCCCTTGGGTGGCAATCGGCGCGCTGATCTATATCGTGAATTATATGTGAGGATTACGGCATGGCCTATGTGAAATGGGCGTTCATTATCATCTTCTGGGGCATGATTGCTGTGGTTTTGCAGTACTCTCTGCCGCAGCACGACGTCGTGCGGATCGTCAACACCTATGAAGAGCGGCAGGATCTGACCGACTGGACCCGGATTTTCTGGTCCGAGCCTGAAGACCAGTCAACCAGCCTGTCCAATCGCGATGTGCAGTTCATCCAGGCGGTTCGCGCCAATGGCAAACCTATTGTTTACCGGAACGAGGACACCGGCTGGGGTTGGCCGCCCTACTTCAAGTTCGACACGGCCAACCTTTACACCGAAGCCAATGATGCGAAATCGACGAAAGAGAATCCCGATTGGGTCGTCGTGACTCACTACGGGTGGCGGAACGAGTTCATGTCGATCTTTCCCAATGCGATCTTCATTCGGCATGTCGAGGGGCCGGATGTGCACATCATTCCCTGGTTCAACATCATCTTCCTGACCGTGTTTGCCGCCGTGGTCTGGGCGCTTTGGGTGCGTTGGCGCAGGTTCTGGCAGCGTCGTATCGATCCCATGCTGGAAAGCGTCGAGGACGGGATCTACGCCGCAGGCGACGCGATCGAGGAAAGACGCGGTAAATTCCGCCGCTGGTTGGACAGCTGGAAATCAAAATGAATTGCCCCGAGGGGGTGTGCGCAAAGCCGCGCCCCCCTTTGGGCATTTTACCTGACAACAAATTCGGCATGCAGCGCGCCCGCCGCCTTGATCGTCTTCAAGATGTCGATCATGTCGCGGGGGGAAACGCCCAGGGCGTTCAACCCAGCGACAACCTCAGACAGGGTGGCGGCTTCGGGAATTTCGGCAAGACCGGTGCCTTCTTCCTCTTCGATGCCGGCGACGGTTCTGGGGACCACGACCGTTTCGCCACGTGCAAACGGGTTGGGTTGAACGGCAATCGGGGCCTCTTCAACGGTGAGGGTCAGGTTGCCTTGGGATACGGCGACGCGCGAAATCCGGACATCCTGCCCCATCACAATTGTCCCCGACCGCTGATCGACAACAACGCGGGCCTTTGTTTCCGGCTGCACCAAAATGTTCTCGATGCGGCCGATGGCATGCGCTGTCGAGGTCGACTGCGTGGCGGTGATATTAAGCTCAACAGTGCCCGAGTCCCGCATGATCGCAACCGCGCGATTGAACTCGGTGTTGATCGCGGTTTCAATGCGGCCCGCCGTTGTGAAATCAGGCTCCCGTAAAGCAAGGCGCAGCTGTGTCAGCGCCGACAGGTCAAAGTCGATCTCCCGCTCGACGCGCGCACCTGCCGGGATCACGCCCGAGGTCGGAACCCCGCGCACGACAGTGGCAGCCTCGCCCTCGGCCACTGCTCCACCAGCCAGAACCGTGCCCTGAGCAACCGCATAGATTTGACCATCTGCGGCATTCAACGGCGTCATGATCAGCGTCCCACCAAGCAGGCTTTTGCTGTCCCCGATTGCCGAGACCGTGACGTCGATCTGGCTGCCGACGCGCGAAAACGGGGGCAGGCTGGCCGTAACCAGCACAGCGGCAACGTTCTTGGGGCGAAAGTCCTCGCCCGTGACGTTGACGCCCAACCGTTCGAGGATGTTTGACATGATCTCTTCGGTGAAGGGAGAGTTTCGCAGACCGTCGCCGGTTCCGTTCAACCCGACCACAAGGCCGTATCCGACCAGGTCGTTGCCGCGCACCCCGTCAAAGTCCACCAGATCCTTCAGGCGGATAGCCCCGGCCGTTGCCAACCCAGGCAAAAAGAGCAGAAGAAAAATCAGAACCTTCATCTCAGGAAATTCACCAGCGAGAGGTTCGAATTGCGAACCGTGACAGAGTAGAGGCTTTCCAGCTGGAATTGCACCGCCTTCAGCTGCGTTGCGGTTTCTGCCGGATCGGCCCCGATCAGGTTGTTGCGGCCGAATTCCAAGCTGGTGCGCGCCGCGGCGTTTCGGGTTGCGGCCTGTTCTACGCGGGCCTGAGATGCGCCTATACTGGCCCTGAGCTTGACGAAATCACTGTCATTATTTGCCAGATCCTGCCCCAATTGCCGAAACAGCGTGGTTCTGACATCGGGGCTCAGGTTCAAGGTTGTGTCAGAGGCCAGCGCGGCAACAGCCACATCGCGCAAGGCTGCCCGGATGCCCGGGTCGTTTGCCTTGATTGGAATGTTGATACGTTCGTTTTCAGAAATTTGCATCGGGGCCAGATTTGTGTCGGAACCCTGATAGATAACGGCCTCGAACCCGGTAGGATCGTTGAACCAGTCTTCCGCAGCCTGCCGGATGTCGTTTGCAGCGGTCAAACCTGTCAGCTCGGTTCGCAGGGCATTCAACAGATCATCCGGCGACGGCAGCGGCGAGATGTCGGTGGCGGTGCCGGAAAACAGGCTTCGACCACCCGCCCGCGCGTTCAGAGCCGACATCATCGTATCAAGTTCGTTTCGGGCCTTGACCGAGGCATGTTCATACGTCGTGGTCTGGTTTGCGGTGGCGAATGACAACAGCGACGCCGACACCTCGCCCACGGAGGCGTTAACTGTGCCAAGGCTCAATTGCATCGCGTCCGCAAACAGCCGCGTCTCGGACGTGGCGATTTTGAACGCGTCCAGCCTGGCCAGGCTCCGGTCCAGGTCCAGCAATTGCGAGTAATCGCCACCCAGCCGCCCAGCGACGTCTTTTACCTTGCCCGACGACATCTCATACGTGAGGGTGTCGAGCTGGTTTCGTATCTCGGCGCTGCGCGTGCGCAACGTCATGTTGCGCGCCAGATCGCCTATCGCATTCAGTGTCATCCTCACAACCTCAGCAAAGTTTCCATCAATTCATCGACAACCGAGATGACGCGTGCGTTTGCAGCGTAGCTTTGCTGAATACGCATCATGTTTTGCATCTCTGTATCCGTGTCGACGCCTTGCTCGGCCTCGATGCGTGCCATCTCGGATTGCGCATTATCCGCGAAGACCCAGCGCGTCTGGGCAGCATGCGCGTCTGCGCCGGCACTGGACAACAGCGCCTCAGTCACCTCGGCCGCGCGCATGTTTCCGGTGCCGAATATCGCCGATGCAATCGGGCGCGCGGTGTCCAACGCGGCCCCGAACGCCTGTAATTGCGTCGCATTTCCGGGATCTCCAGGTGCCGCTGCACCCAAGCCCGCGCGCAACCGCCAGCTGTCACCACCCGTATCGGGATCGACTGCCGTATTCAGGTTGATGCGTGACGCCAACCCCGGTGGAGCGGTGACGTCAAAGCGGTTTCCGCCATCTGTGAACATGCCCGGATCAGCTGCGCCCGCAGTTGGATCCAGACCGGGAGTTTCAAAGCGTTCGATAAGGTCGCGAGCCACCGCGTCCAGTTGCAGCTGCGCTTCGACCGTCAGAGTGTCGCGAA
This sequence comes from Ruegeria sp. AM4, assembly GCF_056540665.1. Lineage (NCBI taxonomy): Bacteria > Pseudomonadati > Pseudomonadota > Alphaproteobacteria > Rhodobacterales > Roseobacteraceae > Ruegeria > Ruegeria sp. AM4. The sequence continues at coordinate 43,465 of NZ_JBQFXD010000016.1, forward strand.
TCTCAAACTGAGCCGCCAGCGCCCCACCGCGAATTTGAGCCGACTCTCCCAGCGTTCGGACCGGGTTTCCGTTCATCTCAAGACCAGACAGCAATCCGTTCGCCACCGTCATGTGAGGCCGCGTGTCACCGGTTGTCGTAAACGTGAATTCGGCCGCTTTCCCTTCCAGAATGATCAGTCCGCCGTCTGAATACAGCGAGACCCGGTCGTTTTCTCTGGCGACCACGTTGACCGGTATAAGTTCATTGACCCGGTCGATCAGAATCTGCCGTTGATCCAACAGGGCGCCAGTGTCACCCCCTCCATTGCGGATCGCTGGTATTTTGGCATTGAGGTCCTCGATGTCTTGCAGCGTTTGGTTCAGCGTTTCAACATAAGAGCCGATTTTTCGATCTGCGTCCGAGCGCGTTTGCCGCAGGTTTTCCGAGGCCGAGTTTAGACCGTCGGACACGGCGCGCGCGCTGCGGGCTGCCTGATCCAGGCGCTCGATCGAATCCGGCAGGCTGGCTGCGGTGATCAGACTGCCTTCAAAATCCGACATCCGGGCGGCAAGAGACGTTGTCTGATCCGGAGGGCCGACAAAGCGTTCGAACCGGGAATGAAACTCTGCAATTGCAGAGTGCCAGCCAAGTTCGGCATCGGTTGTGCGCCGGTTTGCGGTCAGGACCGGGTCCTGATGCCGCGTGATACCCACGACCCGAACGCCATTGCCTGAGATCTGACTGGTGGTCAGCTCCAGCGACCGCCGCGCATAGCCGGGCGTCAGCGCGTTGGCGATGTTGCCCGACACCACTGCGGCACCGCGGCTGGCCGCGGTCAGGCCGCCGAGGGCGTTGTTCAAAGCTGTCGACATGTTCATGGGACAGGTCCTTTCCCTGGATCAACGCCCGGATCAGCGTTTGATGTTTGTGGTTTCCTGCAACATTTCATCCACGGTCTGAATGACTTTGGCGCTGGAGGAGTAGGCGCGCTGGGTCTGGATCATCGAGGTCAGTTCGGTCGCCACATCCGTCGTCGATTCCTCGCGCGCGAACGAAACCAGGTCGCCTGTCGGTCCCTCGCCCGCGTTCCAAAGGAAGAACGTGCCGCTTTCTCGCGAGGGCGCGTAGGTCTGGCTGTCAAGCGCGGTTAACCCATTCGGGTTGGGCACGTCGGCCAGTGGGATCTGGAACATCCGGCGGCTGACGCCAGTGTCATAGAAAGCGTAGACATAGCCGTTTTCGTCGACCTGAACGCTGGTCATGGTGCCGACAGCAGACCCGTCACGCGTGATCGAAACCGGGGCGAAAGTGTCCGACAATTGCGTGATGCCATCCGCATCGCCAATCTCGCCTATATTGACCTCCATCGGGCCACCCGCCACGTTCACGACAAAGCTGCCGGTGGCTGGATCATAGGCCCCGCCCGAGACGGTGGTGACGCTGGCCAGTGTTCCACCAGCCGTGCGGCTGTCGGTGAAGGTCAGTGTATATTCCCCGATCACCGCGCCGCCCGACGCCGAATCCCGCAGTGTCAGGGTCCATTCATTGCTGGACCCGGCGGCGGGTACCGTTGGCACCAGCTCGATATCGACGCTTTCGGATTTGCCCAGATTGTCGAAATACTCGACCGACAGGGGTTGCGTGTCCCCCGGCGCGCCGGCGTCGGTCGCGGTGGCGGGCAGGTTCATGCGCAAGTTCATTTCAGTCGTCGGCGAACCGGATAGTTGATTCACGCTTAACTGTATCGGCTCCAATGCGGCGGGTGTGTCGCGCGGCACGCTCGGGATCGTGCCGTCCGCCGCCGCGCGCCAGCCAAGCAGGACAAGGCCGGATTCCGTGACAAGATAACCTTCTTCATTGGTGCGGAACGAGCCGGTTGTGGTCAACAGCATCTCGTTCGAACCTGCCGCGATTTGCGAGCTTGGACGCACCGGCAGCATGCCGCGACCACGTACGGCCAGATCGGTCGAGTTGTTTGTCGTGACCAGAGGCCCGCGCTGATCAATCAGGCGCTGGCTGGTGGTTCTGACCCCGCCGGCGGAATAGCTGCCACCCTGGCCCGAAGTGACCATGGAATGAAAATCCGTTTCAACCCGCTTGTACCCGAAGGTCGAGGAATTCGCGATGTTGTCGGAAATCGTTGCCAGTTTGTTGGCATTGGCCTTCAACGCCGCGACACCGGCATTCAGCGAAGAGGAAATGGTCATCAGCGCGCCCTTCTGTTGCGTCAATCGTTGTAGCAACAGGTAACGTACTGGCCCTTAACAGCGCGCTAACAGTTAAAATGCGTCGTATCCTTGGGGCTACGGCACGCGCAGAAAGATGATTTCGATCCGGTTGTTGCGCGCTGCCATCGGATTGTCCGCGACCCGTTCCCGGTCGGCGTGACCCGCAACCCGGTCCAGCCGCAGGGGGTCGACGCCATTGTTTTGCAACAGCTGCCGGACCACTTGTGCCCGCGACGTCGACAAATCCCAGACCGGGTTCTTTGCCAGAACCACAGGTGCCGAGCGCACGTGGCCCTCGACCGCGATGGCATTGGTCACAAGGTCCGACGACCGCGCCACCAGCAAGGCCAGTGCGCGCATCATGTCTGTCGGTTTGTCGGTCTCTGGTACGAACAGGGCCTGCGATTCGGTATCGAACAATTCAACGACCAACCCTTCGTCGGTGACGCGGGTGACGATATGTTGCAAGTGCTTGCTCGACACCAGACTCTCGCCGCTGCGCCCCAGCAGGTGCGCTTCGAGCGTCGAGAAATCCTCGGAAGCGCCTTCGCCCCCGCCGCGTGCGTCAACTCCGGTGGAACCGCGCGCCTGGTTCGCTTCGGTTGGATTGCGGTTGCAGGCACCCGAGCCGTCCATCACCATGGTCTTTTCCGAAAACATGTTGTCTCCGCCAAAGGCACCGTCTCCCCCGCCTGACACGGGATTGACCGGGATCGTCGGCGAAAAGTAATCCGCCAGCCCCTTGCGTTGTTTTTCCGTCGTTGCGTTCAGCAGCCACATCAACATGAAGAAGGCCATCATGGCCGTGACAAAGTCGGCATAAGCGACTTTCCATGCGCCGCCGTGGTGGCCATCGCCCCCCGACACGCGCTTCTTCTTGATGATGATTGGCGCCGCATTGGTTTGCGCACCCATCTCCACCACCTTTATTCACCCAGCTACAGGGATATCCCCGCAGGTCTTAAGGTGGCCTTAACACTTAAAACTGTTTGGAAATTAGCCGCCTATCTGGGCCCTCCCACTGCCGCGCGGCGCAGGATGAGCGACAAGCGATCAAAGCTGTTCTGAACGCCTTCGGTATCGGGCTTGGCAAAGAAATCATCCAGTTCGGCGTGTACGCGCACGGCTTGATCCAGCAGGGGATCCGAACCCTCGGCGTAAAGGCCCGCTTTGACCATTACCTCGGATTGCTCGTAGCTTCCGACCAGTTTGCGGGTTTCCGAGATCAATTGGTTTTCAGCGTCGCTGGCAGCGTCAGGCAGGCTGCGCGACACCGAGCGGCTGAGGTCGATCGCCGGAAACCTGCCGCGTTCGGCGATGTCGCGGCTGAGGACAATGTGGCCGTCCAACACGCCACGCAGAATGTCGGCGACGGGTTCTTCCATATCCGAACCGGCCACCAGAACGCTGAAAACTGCGGTGATATCGCCCTGATCCTGCGCCCCGGGCCCGGCCCGTTCGCAAAGGCTGGCAATCAGCGAAGTGACCGAAGGAGGGAACCCGCGCAGCGAGGGCGATTCTCCCATCGCCACGGCGATCTCGCGGTGGGCTTCTGCAAAGCGGGTTATTGAATCGGCCAGAAACAACACGTTCAAACCCTGATCGCGCAGGAACTCGGCCACCGACATGGCCGACCAAGCGCAGCGGCGGCGCACCAGTGCGGACTGGTCCGAGGTGGCGGCTACAACGACCGCACGTTTCATTCCATCCGGCCCCAGAGCCTTGTCGACAAACTCGTTCACTTCGCGCCCGCGTTCACCGATCAGCGCGACAACGACCACATCCACCTCCATCGATCGGGCCAGGGTTGCCAGCAGAGTGGATTTTCCAACGCCAGAGCCCGCGAACAGACCAACGCGTTGGCCACGCACGACGGGCAGAACCGTGTTGAGCATTGCCAGCCCGGTTGCCATGCGCGCGCCCAAGGGTTTGCGGGACACGGCTGCGGGCGGCGCTTGCATGATGTCGCGCGCCGCAAGGCCGCCCAGCAATGGCTTGCCGTCCAGCGGCTTGCCGAAGGGATCCACAACGCGGCCCAGCCAGTGCATCGCAGGGGCAAAGGCTGGCGAGGTCTCCAGATACACCCGGTCACCCAGACTAACCCCGTCCGACGCGGCACCAGGCAGCATGTGAATGTGGTCGGCGTCCACGTGCAGCACTTCACCCGACAGATTCGGGCCGTCACGGCGTTGCAGCGTCAGGAGATCGCCGATTCGCGCTGGACCTGCCAAACCACCCACTTCGATCACGCCGTTTGCGACCCCGGTGACCAGCCCCATATGGCGCACCCCAGTCAGCCTGTCGAATTCGCATTTCAAAAGGATGGGATCGAGATCGGTCATGTCGTGGTCTCCAACTGGTTCGCTGAAAACGGTTTTTAAAGGAATCGGGGTTAAGCCTTGATTGAAATTGATCGAGGGAGAAGCCCCGATGTTCTCTGATTTGAACGTCTTTAAGACAGCGTACGCAATGGCAACCCATGCCGGGCAGCGGCAGGCGGTGATCGCACGTAACATGGCAAATGCGGATACGCCGGGTTACCGCGCCCGCGATATTCAAACCTTTCAGATTGCGTTCGAAGATAGCGGCCCCAAAGCCGGGATGGTGGCCACAAGATCCGCGCATATCCATGGGGCCGAGGCCAGTGATCAACACTGGGCCGAGCATGTGTCTCATGCTGCCGGCGATCCCAATGGCAACGGTGTCTCGTTGGAAGAAGAGATGTTGAAGGCGGTCGAGGTCAAGCGTCAGCATGACCGCGCGCTGGCTATCTATCGCTCGTCGATCGGTATCCTGCGAACCAGCCTCGGTCGCGTTTAGGGGGCCAGGTCTTGAGTGATTTTTCTCATTCCCTAACGGCCTCAGCCAGCGCATTGCGGGCACAGGCCGCGCGCCTGCGCCACGTGTCCGAGAATATCTCGAACGCGGATACGCCCGGCTATCGACGCAAGACCGTCCCGTTCGAAACCGTCGAGAAGGCAGGCCGGGACGTGGTGCAGACCGGGCGCGTCAAGCTTGATCGCCGGGCGCTCTCGCGCATCCATGATCCCAGCCATCCCCTGGCGGATGAGACCGGCCATTATCGGGGCTCGAATGTCGATCTGATGATCGAAATAGCCGACGCGCGCGAAGCGCAGCGCAGTTACGAAGCCAACCTCAAAATGTTCGACCAGACCCGGCAGATGTCGTCGGCTCTGATGGATCTACTTCGGAAATAAGGACAACCAGAATGGATATCCGATCAATAACTGCCGCGCAGAACTATGCCGGTGCGCGACCCGCCACGCAGGCTGACCCGGATCACGCCGGATTGGCACAGGGGTTGCGGTCAGGTTTTCAGGACTTCGCGGCGACACTGAAGCAAAGTGAGCAAGTCGCTCAGACCGCCATGGTCGGTCAGGCCGATCCGCACGCGTTGGTGCAAGCCCTGGCGCAGACCGAGCTGGCTGTCGAAACCGCCGTGATCGTGCGCAACAAGGTGGTCGAAGCGTATCAGGAGATCCTGCGGATGCCGGTCTGACACAATGCTGAGCGAGGGTCTCTACTATGACATCGTCCGCCAGGCGCTGTGGGTCGCGGTGATCACTTCGGTCCCGATTCTGGCGGTGGCGTTGGTCTCGGGGCTGGTGGTCGGTCTGTTTCAGGCCCTGACCTCGGTGCAGGAGATGACGCTGACATTTGTTCCCAAGCTGATCGCGATCGTCATCGTGTTCTGGATCTCGATGGGTTTCATGACCCAGACGCTTGTCACATTTTTTACCGGAACGCTGGTTCCATTGATTGCAGGAGGCCGCTGATGGACACTGCCTATGTCACCTTGTCCCGCCAATCGGGGCTGATGAACGAAATGCGGTTGGTCGCGAACAATATCGCCAATGCCAATACCACCGGCTATCGCCAGCAGGGATTGGTGTTTTCCGAATTTGTCCGGGACATGCCGCATACGCCATCATTGTCCATGAGCCGCGCCGAGGTGCGCAATACGCTGCTGCACCAGGGGGTGCTGACCGAGACCGGTGGCCAGTTCGACTTTGCCATCGAAGGCGACGGGTTTTTCATGGTGGAAACGCCCGATGGCAACCGGCTGACCCGCGCAGGAAGTTTCTCCCCGAACGCGGACGGCGATCTGGTGACGCTGGACGGGTTTCGTGTGCTGGACAGCAACGGCGCCCCGGTTTTTGTGCCGCCTGACGCCGCGACGATCGATGTGGGCGGAGATGGCACGCTGAGCGTGGCGGGACAGCCGCTGGGCCAAATTGGGGTGTATCGGGTCGCTGACCCGCAGAACCTGGTGCGCGAAGGCAGCACCCGGTTCCGTCCTGGCGGAGATGTCGAGCCGGTAGATAACCCGGTTGTCCTGCACCGCTTTCTGGAAGGCTCGAACGTCAATGCTGTCGAGCAGGTGACGCGGCTGGTTGAAATTCAGCGCGCCTACGAACTTGGGCAGAGCTTTCTGGACGCTGAAAACGAACGTGTGCGGGGCGCGCTCAAAGCCCTGATGCGCTGATCTGAACAAGGAGAATCGATATGCGGGCACTCAAGATCGCAGCCACCGGGATGACAGCGCAGCAGATGCGGGTCGAGACGATTTCGAACAACCTGGCGAATATGAACACCACCGGGTACAACGCGCGCCGGGCTGAGTTTGCCGATCTGCACTATCAGCAGATGGCGCGCGCAGGCACCGTCAACTCGTCTGATGGGACCGTATTGCCGACGGGTATTCAACTGGGCCTCGGGGTGCGCCCATCGGCGGTCACGGTTCAATTGGAACAGGGCGCACTGTCGCAGACTGGCGGCAACCTTGACGTTGCCATTGAAGGGCGCGGATATCTGGAAGTGACGCTGCCAAACGGCCAGTCTGCCTTTACCCGCGACGGCAGCCTGAAACGATCGGCCGAGGGGCTGATCGTGACCTCGGATGGCTTCACCGTGGCGCCCGAGATCACGATCCCGGACGACGCCAGATCGATCTCGATCAATGCCGCTGGCGAGGTCTACGCCTATTTCGACGACGCTCCCGAAGGACAGTTGTTGGGTGAGTTCACCTTGGCCAGCTTCTCCAACGCCAAAGGGTTGGAGGCGATCGGAAGCAATTTGTTCAAAGAGACCGAAGCCTCGGGCGCACCGGTAGTCGGAACCCCGGGCGAGGACGGTCTGGGGACGTTGCGGCAAGGTTATCTCGAAGACAGTTCGGTCGACGCCGTGCGTGAGGTGACAGAGTTGATTGAGGCTCAGCGCGGCTATGAAATGAACGCCAAGGTCATTACCGCCGTTGATCAGATGATGAGCGCGACGACGCAGGTGCGGTGATGCGGTGCCTGTTCCTTTTGTTGGCAGCTTGGCCACAGGTGGTCCTGCCCGAGATCGTCGTCCCGACCCGAACGATCCGCGCCAAAGAGGTGATCGTAGCCGAAGATTTGGAAGTCAAGGCGTCCAACGTAACCGGGGCGGTGGCAAACGCTGCAAGCCTGGTCGGTCAGGAAGCCCGGGTTGCGCTGTATCCCGGGCGGCCGATCAATCCGGCAGATGTCGGCCCTCCGGCGATTGTCGATCGCAATGACCTGGTGACGCTGGTGTTCGGCCGGGCGCTGCTGTCGATCACCGCCGAAGGCCGTGCGTTGGGACGCGGCGCGGCGGGTGAGCGCATCCGGGTCATGAACCTGTCATCGCGCACAACGATCACCGGTGTAATCCGTCCTGATGGGCAAATCGAGGTAAAGTGATGTCAAACCTGACCAAATCCCTGCTGCTTACCGCGTTGGTGGTCTCGGCCTGTGGTCGACTGGACCATTTGGGCAAGCCGCCCAGCCTGACGCCGACAAACGAATCTCCGGAACATGTGGCAATGCTATGGCCGGGGCTACCGCTGCATAGCCAGTCGCAACGCGCTGTCGACCAGGCATCGCTCTGGAGTGGCGGCCAGCATTCCCTACTGGGCGATCAGCGCGCGATGAAGAAGGGCGACATCCTGACCGTTGTTATTGAATTGGATGAAAAGGCCGAGATTTCCAACGACACCAACCGCTCGCGCACCGGCAAGGAAAGCCTGGCGGTACCTGGCCTGTTCGGTTTCCCGCAGCGCGCCACGCGGGACTGGCCCGAAGGTGCGTCTTTGGACGAAGTTGTCGAGATCGACTCGTCTTCGTCGTCCAAGGGAAAGGGCGCGGTCAAACGCAAAGAAAAACTGACTTTGCGTGTGGCGGCGACCGTGGTCGATGTCTTGCCCAACGGGGTTTTGTCGATCTCGGGCACGCAAGAGCTGCGGGTGAATTTCGAACTGCGTGAATTGCTGGTCTCTGGCTATGTGCGCCCCCAGGACATTTCGCGTCAAAACGAGATCACTTATGACAAGATCGCTTCGGCGCGGGTGTCCTATGGTGGTCGCGGACAGATCACGGACGTCCAGCAACCCCGTTACGGACAACAGGTCCTCGATACGTTGCTGCCATTCTGAGGTTTTGCCGTGATCAAGAAACTTTTACCGATCATCTTTTTGGTTGTTGGATTGGCTGCGGGTGTTGGGGCGGGCCTGTTGATGGCACCGGCCCCGGCCAGCACGGATCACAAAGACGCCAAGGCCGATGCCGAAAAGCCCAAGGACGCCAAATCGAACAAGGACAAGCAAGACAAGAATGCCAAAAAGGATGAAAAATCCGACGGCTATGAATACCTGAAACTGACCAAGCAATTCGTGGTGCCCGTGGTTTCCGAGGACGAAATCACCGCGTTGGTGACAATGTCGCTGAGTTTGCAGGCCAGCCCGGGACTGTCCGATACCTTTTATGCCAAGGAGCCCAAACTGCGCGATGGGTTCTTGCAGGTGCTGTTCGACCACGCCAATACAGGTGGGTTCGACGGGGCGTTTACCTCGTCCGACAACCTGGAGGTCTTGCGCCAGTCCCTGCTGGAAGTTGCGCATAAAGAGTTGGGGCAGGATATCTCGGGCGTTCTGATCATGAGTGTCAATCGACAAGACAGCTGACACCGGCCTGCTAGGCTTTCACCCGGTTGGGCGTCGCGCCGTTGCGCGGGTTTGCGCCCTCAACTCGGCAACGGCCTGTTTACGGCCAAAGGCGGTGCGCAGGCTTTTCATCGCGTCGAGCTTTTGCGCACGTAGCTGCACCAGTTCCATGTTCAGCTGACGCCGCGTGGCCGATTCCCAGCGATGCCACAGAACGTCTGTGCCGGTGATGCGGTAGCTGTCCGAAAGCGAACTTTCAGATTGCACCTGTGCAAGTTGAGCGTCCAACCGGGCGAGCTGTTCCCGGACCCGCGTCTCGGCTTGCAACAGCGGTTGCAGCCCCTGGTTCTCTTTTTCAAACGCGGCTTCGGTTACGGCACGCAGGTCCGAAAGCTGTGTCAGTTTCAACGAATCTTTCCTTTTGCTCGCTTGCGCATCTCTTCTGCAAAGCGAATGGCTGCAGCCACCGGGCGGTAGTGCTCTTGCGCGATCTCCTGCCCGATCTCGACCGTGGCGTGAATGGCCCGCGCGGTCGGCGGATCGGAATGGATCGGAACCGCCGCCTCGGCCGCAGCCGCGCGGATAGCGGCGGCGACTGCGTCCATGCCCTTGGCAATGCAGACCGGGGCCGAACCGCTGGTGCGCGACCATTTCAGCGCGATTGCATAGTGGGTCGGGTTCACGATGATCACGTCGGCGTTCGGCACGTCGGCCATCATCTGATTGGTGGCGATTTCCTGCGCCCGGTGACGGCGCTGTTGCTTGACGTGGGGATCACCTTCGGCGTCTTTGGTCTCGTCTTGGATTTCCTTGCGCGACATGCGGTTCTTGCGCATGTGCTCGGCGTGCTGCCAAAGATAATCCACCACGCCGATCGCCAGCGCGACAAACACCACAATGAACAAAAACCGGGCCAGCAGTCTCATCATCATCAGGATCGAAGTCTGAGCGGGTGAGGCGCTGGCCGAGAGTATCTGATCCAGATGGGCGCGCAAAAACACCGCCAGACATGTGCCATAGATCACCAGCTTCACAAAGCTCTTTGCAAATTCGAACAGGCCGCCGCGTCCGAATTTGTTCTTGGCGTTCGATACCAGCGAGATACGGGACAGTTTGGGTTTGAGTTTTGTAGGGGCGAAAATCAAAGCGCGCTGGGCAATCAGGCTCAGCACCACCGCGGCGGCTGGTAAGACAAACAGCATTGCAACCGGTGTCAGGGTTGAGGCGAGGATGCCTGCGACCGGAGCAGCCGCCGGCCCAGCGGCGATCAGGGCGGCGATCTGATCCGGTTGATCGATCAGAACAAGCAGCGCCGCACCCAGTTCGCGGGCCACATACTGGCCCGCCACCAACATGGCGATCAGCAAACCGACATAGGCGGCGACAACGGATAGATCATTGGATTTGGCAATCTCGCCCTTTTCGCGAGCCTTCTGTAGCTTTTGCGGCGTTGGCTCAAATGGCTTGTCGCTGTCGTCGTCCTGGCCGCTCATGGCGGGGATCCAACCGGGTTTCGCAGGAAGGCGAACAGGGTGTCGGACCAGACGGACAGGATCAGCGGCGCGCCTGCAAACAGCAGAAACAGGCCCGCAATCGTGATCGCCGGGGCGCCAACGAACGCGACCATGAGCTGTGGCATCGCGCGGTTGATCACACCCAGCGCCAGGTTATAGATCAGCGAGGCAATGACAAAGGGTGTCGCCAGCGCAAAGGCCAGCCCAAAGCTGCGCGACACTTGCGCGACACCCCATTGCGACAGGTCCGGTACCGATGGCGAGATCGCCATCGGAAACAGGGCGTAGCTGTTGATGATGAACTGGGCGGCGTAGACGTGCAGCCCCATCAGCGCCGCCAATGCCAATCCCGCAAGGGTCAGGAAATAGCCCATCGCCGGAACGGGCTCGATGGCGGCACCGCCCAGAATTTGCGACAGGGAGGTGGCCTGAGCGGCGATCGAGCCCGCCGTTTGCAGCGCCAGCACAAACAGCCGCAGCCCTATCCCCAAAACCAGCCCCACCAGAACCTCGGTGCCCACCAGCGCGGTCAAGTGCAGCAGCCCGGGTGTGGGACGATACTCGGGTATGGCAGGAGACACGATCAGTGTGAACGCCACGGCAACGCTCAGCTTCACGCGTACGGGAAGGCTGCGTTCCCCAAACGCGGGCAGCAAAGACACCAGCGCCGAGACGCGCAGGAACACCGCAAACATGTGCCAAAGGCCGCCCCCGATCACAGAGAGAAGTTCGGGCGGCAGAGCGATCATGCGGGCACGGTCCCGACCAGTGCCGGCCGCGCCTCGAGGCCGATTTCCTCGAACGAAAGCACTGGGTTCGAAATACCACGCGCCTGCATGATCGTGCGCAGCAGACGGCGGCGCCGGGTCGAAGTCACAAGGGCCGGGAACAACCCGTGCTCAGTGGATTGCGATACTGTTTGCGTCACGCCATCCGCCAACTTGTTGAACAGATTGGGCGGCAAGGCCACATCCGGGCCAGCATGGGGCGTGTCAATCTGGTAGGTGGTAAACGTATCCTCCCATTCCGGGGCCAGCTGGATCAGCGGGATCGAGCCGTCGTCGCGCTTCATGTCGGCGACCAGTTGGAAGCCAAGCTGTTGACGGACGAGCTCGCAGATGCCTTCGGGCTGAGTCGTGGTCAGGCGCGCTTCGGCGATGCTTTCGAGGATCAGCGCCATATTTCGGATTGAAACGCGTTCGTCCAGAAGCAGGCGCAGAACCGAATGCAGCGTGTCGATAGGGACCTTGTCGGGGATCAGCTCGTCCAGCAGTTTCTGGTTCGCCTCGGCCCGGACCGGGTCGCTGAGCCGGGTCATCTCTGACAGCAGTCGGCGCAGCGACTTCAGGGTCAGCAGGCGCGGGAAGTTCTGCTTGATGATCTCCAGCAGATGCGTGGCAAGGATTTCGGGCGGGGTGACAATGGTTGCACCGCTGAGTGCGGCGGTTTCCTGGTCTTTGGGCAGGATCCAGCGTGCCGGGGCACCGTAGACCGGTTCGGTCACATCAGTGCCCTCGGGCAGAAGATCGGCACCGTCCTGCACCAGCGCCAGCACCAAGTCGGAATTTAGAACGCCGCGTGCCTGCTCAACCCCGTGTACCTTGATCACGTAGGTGCCAATGGGCAGCTCGGCCCGGTCGGTCAGGCGGATTTCGGGCAGGATCAGGCCGAAGCTGGAGGCGACATAGGTCCGCATATTGGCGATGCGTGCGTCCAGACCGGTGCCGGGGTTCAGCACCATGCTGACCAGATCGGGCGCAAATTCCAGATGCAGATCGTCAAGGTCAAGAATGTCGCCAATGGCTTGTGAAACCGGCGTTTCGGTCTGAGGGGGCGGGGTCTGTGCCGCCTCGTCCTCGGCTTTCTGGGTCTTGTGGACGCTATAGGCTGCATAGCCCAGAACGCTTGCGCCAAGGATGAAGGGCAGGAACGGCAGGCCCGGGACCAACGCAAACAGCACCATCAGACCCGCCACCGTTCCCAACGCGGCCGGGTGCCGCCCCAGTTGCGAGAATATCGCGTTGTCCGTTGCACCCTGGGTGCCGCCACGCGCCAGCAGCAGCGCTGAGGCGATCGAGATTATCACGGCCGGGATCTGCGATACCAGCCCGTCGCCAACGGTCAGAATGGCATAGGTTTCAAAGGCCGATGTAACCGGCATGCCGTGCACGATCACACCCATCACCAACCCCATCACGAGGTTCAGCAGGGTGATGAGCAACCCGGCGATTGCGTCCCCCTTGACGAATTTCGACGCCCCGTCCAGCGAACCAAAGAACGTCGTTTCCTGCTGCTCGCGTTCGCGTCGTTCTTTGGCTTGCTGGTGGTCGATCGCCCCGGCGGACATGTCGCTGTCGATGGCCAGCTGTTTGCCGGGCATCCCGTCCAGCGCAAAGCGCGCGCCAACCTCGGCCATGCGGGCAGCCCCCTTGGTGATGACCATGAAGTTCACGATCAGCAGGACGCCGAACACGACAAGCCCCAGAAAGATGCTGCCGCCCATGACGAACTGGGCGAAGCCTTCAATGACATCTCCGGCGGCGTTGGTGCCGGTGTGCCCCTGACCAATGATCAGTTTCGTGGACGAGACGTTCAGCGACAGCCGCAGCATCAGCGAGGCCAGCAGGATGGTCGGGAAGGACGAAAAGTCCAGCGGTCGTTCGATGAACAGCGTGAGCGTGAAGATCAGGATCGCCAGCGCAAATGACGCCGCCAGCCCGACATCCAGAACCCAGGCCGGCATGGGCAGGATCATCATAACGATGACTGTCATCAGTGCCAGCGCCAGCAGCACGGTCGGCGAAAACAGGGTGCGTATGTCGATCCGGGGCAAGGGCTGCTCCTAATTGAAGGCGATGAATGCGGTGGCAGTGCCGGAGGCGGGCATCAGCGAACCCAGAATGCCCCGCTGCCCATGTTCCGGCGCAAGTGGAATAAGCGGACCCGCAGCGCCCGCAAACGGATCAGGGGGTCGTGCGGGCGTCGTGCCGTCCAATTGCGCCAAAATGGTATGAAACCGATCCCGGTACGCCTGCGCCAAAGCCGGTGTGCGCGAATGATAGGCCCCTGCGGCAGACGGCCAGGACCCAAGCTCGGCATGCAGTTCCTTTAAGAACCGCGCCGCGTACAGGGCGTTCTCGGCGGAGTCGAACATGGCGTCGATGGATCGAAAGGCCTTGCCGTGCCAGCGATAGTTTATCTGGAAACACCCGACATCGAAACTGCGCTTACCCGCTTTGAAGATGTTGAACACATAGGCTTTGGCTTCGGCTTCCGAGGTGAACCAATATCCCTGACCTTCGACATTGACGGTCCAGGGCCAGGGCTCGATCTTGCCATCGCGTTTGCGGCCCGTTTCCACCCGCGATATGGCCTGAAGCACGTCCAGAGGGATCCCTTCGGCCTGCGCCGCACGGCGCGCCGCGCGATCGCACACGCCGACCCCGCCGGGCATCGCCTCGGCGGCCAGCGCGGAAGAAAAAAACAGATACAGCGCAACGATAGGTCTGGGCATTCTGCCGGTCCGAGATTCTGATCACTCCCGGGCACGCTATCGGTCTTTGGGTTTACAGAGCGTTATCGCCGCTCAGTTTCGATCAATACGCCGACCAAAGACCACGCTGGTATTGGTGCGCAGGACGCCGGGAACTTTGGCCAACTCGTCCACCAGAATATCCAGATCCTCGATCCGGGGTGCCTCGGCGGACAGCAGCAGGTCGAACTCGCCATTGATCGACAGGCACAGTTTGACTTCGGGATAAGCCTCAAGCCGCTTGATGATGCGCGTGGTTTCCTTTTGCTGCACCTCAAGCAGAACGATGACCTGAACCTTGGGGGTATCTTCGGCTTCGCGCATGATAACCGAGTATCCCGCGATCACCCCGCGCTCCTGCATGCGGTTGATGCGTTCGTGCACGGTGGTGCGCGCGACGCCCAGTTTCGCGGCGATCCGCGTGGTCGAGTCGCGGGCGTTGTGTTGCAGGGCGGCGATGATGCGGCGGTCAAGCTGGTCCATGGTTCCTTTGGTCTAGTGCAGAAGACAACCCAAGCTCAAGCCGTGTCGGGTCGGGGGCTGCTTTGCCCGTCGCGCGGCCACAAGGCAAAGGCGAGGCACAGGCCAAGGACGGCAGCGATAGCGGTCCAGAACAAGGCCACCGTGACCCCCTGGCTTGTCATCAGCCAGCCGGCCATCGGGTAGAGCACCAGCCAGCAAGCGTGGGACAGGGTGAATTGGGCCGCAAAGACCGCAGGACGATCTTCGGGCCGGGCGGATCGTGTCAGCAAACGTCCCGAGGGGGTCAACGTCGCGGAATAGCCAAATCCGACGCAGGCCCAGAGGCAAGTCAGCAAGCCCAGCGAGAGCGGGGCGCTGCTGGACAACAGCGCGGACAGTGCCATTGCGACAGTTCCGAACAGGGCCCCGCCAAGCATGACGCTGCGATCCCGGAAATGGTCCAGCAGTTTCGGCAGCGCAAAGGCTGCCACCATTGAGCCTCCGCCAAACCCGGCCAGCGCGATGGCCACCGCGCTTTCGGACAGGCCAAAGTCGGATCGGACGATGACCACGGTGTTGACGATGACCATCGCGCTGAGAGCGGCGGCAGTCCAGTTCAGCGCCAACAAACCGCGCAAGCGTCGCGTCCGCAGATACAGGCGGATACCTCGGGTGGTACGGTCATAGATACCGCGCCGCGCCGCGGGTTTCGGGGACGGAAGCGCCACCGATACAACCAGCATCGCCGAGGCGACGAATCCGAGGCTGGTACCCCAGAACAGCGTGTCGAAACTGACAAACGTCAGCAAAAGCGCCGCCAGCGCCGGGCTGATCAGGCTTTCCATATCATAGGCCAGCCGGGACAGGGACAGCGCCTTGGTATAGTCCTTTTCGTCGGTCAGAACATCCGGGATCGTCGCCTGAAACGCGGGTGTAAACCCGGCCGAGGCGGATTGCAGCACGAAGATCAGTACATAGACCTGCCAGACCTCGGTGACGAAGGGCAGGCCGACCGCAACCGCCGCACGCACCAAATCCAATGCTACCAGCATCTTGCGCCGGTCAATCCGCTCGGCAAAGGCGGCAGCCAGCGGTGCAACCAATACGTAGGCCACCATCTTGATGGTCAGGGCAGTACCCAGAACCAACCCGGCCTGATCACCAGCCAGATCATAGGCCAGCAACCCCAGTGCAATCGTCGCCAGCCCGGTCCCCGACAAGGCGACGATCTGTGCCCCGAACAGATGCCGGTAGACGCGGTTTCTGAGAATACCGAGCATCTGTCAGAGGTACTTCGTTATGGTCTTGAACTCCTCAACACCGGTATTCTCGTCCTCCGCAGTTGCGGACAGACAGTGGTCGATGTGATCGTGGATCAGAACCCGTTTTGCATTTGTGATCGCCTTTTCCACCGCGAACAGCTGTTGCGCGATATCGGCGCAGGGGGCGTGATCATCCAGCATGGAAATGACCTTGGCCAAATGCCCGTGCGCGCGTTTGAGGCGCGCTGTGATTTCGGGATGAGATTCGTGCGTGTGGTTTGACATGAGTATCCCTATCCCCCCCATAGGGATATTGTCAATGCCGCGGCCACCTCTTGCCGGTCGACCAACTGAGAGCGTTGAGTTTGCCTGACAAACCTCCTATCTCGGGGGCGATACGGGACAAAGGAACACTCCGTGGCGAACCACTTGTACAAAAACGACCTGCCGGACGGGTTGGATCTGGGCCCTGTTGTGGCCATCGACTGCGAAACCATGGGGCTGAACCCGCACCGCGACCGCCTGTGCGTGATCCAGATGTCGGGTGGAGACGGCCACAGCCATATCGTGCAGGTCGAAAAGGGCCAGACAGCGGCCCCGAACCTGTGTGCGATGTTGGAAAACCCGGACGTGCTGAAACTGTTTCATTTCGGACGCTTCGATATTGCCGCGATGTATCACGCCTTTGGTGCCCTGGCCGCACCGGTCTATTGCACCAAGATCGCCAGCCGACTGGTGCGCACTTACACCGATCGCCACGGGCTTAAGAATCTGTGTCAGGAACTGATCGGCGTCGATATCTCGAAGCAGCAGCAGATGAGCGACTGGGGAGCAGAGACGTTGACCGAAGCGCAGCTGGAATATGCGGCCTCGGACGTGTTGTACCTGCACCAACTGCGCGAGGCGCTGGACGGACGTCTGGCCCGCGAAGGCCGCTCGGAAATGGCGCAGGCCTGTTTTGATTTTCTGCCGATGCGTGCGAAGCTTGACCTCGCAGGCTGGCCCGAAACGGATATTTTTGCGCACTCATGACCGACACTGAGTCTTTTCTGAAAACCGCCCGGCAGGTCGTCATTGACGAGGCGCGCGCGCTGGACGTTTTGGCCGAAAGCCTGAACGATGATTTCGCCGAAGCTGTGCAAATGATCCTGAACGCGACTGGCCGTATCATCGTCAGCGGGATCGGCAAATCCGGTCATATCGGGCACAAGATTGCAGCCACGCTGGCGAGTACCGGCACCCCGGCCTATTTCGTGCATCCTGCCGAGGCCAGCCATGGCGATCTGGGCATGGTATCGAAGGGCGACGTGGTTCTGGCGATCTCGAATTCAGGCGAGGCGCCGGAACTGGCAAATCTGCTGGCCTTTACCCGGCGCTTTGGCATCCCCCTGATCGGGCTGTCCAGCAAGCCGGAAAGCACGCTGATGAAACAGGCGGATGTGCATCTGCTGATCCCTTCGCTAGGCGAAGCGTGCGGCTTTGGCATGGTACCGTCGATCTCGACGACGTTAACGCTTGCGATGGGCGATGCGTTGGCGATTGCGTTGATGAAATATCGCGATTTCCGGCCTGAAAACTTTCGCGATTTCCACCCCGGCGGCAAGCTGGGTGCACAACTCAGCAAAGTGCGCGATCTGATGCATGCGGATACGCCGGTTGTTCCGACGGGGACATCCATGGGTGACGCCCTGCTGGTCATGAGTGAAAAAAGCTTTGGTGTCGTCGGCGTGACGGATGGTGCTGGTCGTTTGCTGGGCATCGTCACCGACGGCGATCTGCGCCGCAACATGACCGGATTGCTGGACAAGAGTGTCGACGAGGTCATGACGCGCGATCCCTTGACCATCGCACCAAATGCGCTGGCGGAAGAAGCCGTTGCGATTATGAACGACCGCAAGATTACCGCGTTGTTTGTTGTCGATCCCGAGGCAGACGGGCTGGCGCAGGGGCTGTTGCACATCCACGACTGTCTGCGCGTCGGTCTGGGCTGAGGAGAACGCCGTGGATCGCTATTCCCGTATGGTGCAGTTCTTCAAGGTGCTGTTGCCGCTGGCGGCGATCTTTCTGCTGGCGACCGTATTCTTGCTGTCGCGCAGTATCGACACCAATGGAACCGGACCGTTTACCGGGGATGCGATCGATCAGCGAATGGCTGATCAGGTGGTCACGCTGCCGGACTACCAGGGCGTGACTCGTAAGGGCGAAGAGGTTCGTATCGAGGCGCGTCAGGCCCGCCAGGGTCAGGAAGGCGACGACCCGACCGCGTCCGAGATCCACGGGCAATATGATCTGAGCAACGGGCGCGAAATCACCATGGTGTCCAACGAGGGCACGATCCGCCCTGACAAGGGCACCGCCACTTTTGTTGGCGATGTCGTGATCACGACGGCAGACGGTATTCAGGTCACAACTGATCTGTTGAACACATCGCTGGACGAAATTCGCGGAAACACGCCGGGGCAGGTTGATGGAACCGGCCCGATCGGTGACTTTACGGCAGGCCGCATGACATTTGGGACGGAAAAAAAGGACGGACCGGTCCATATTCTTTTTACAGATGGTGTGAAACTGGTATACGAGCCTCAAAAAGCTGAAAGATAACCTGTGTTTGATTTACGTGTCGTCTCTGTTTCCCTTGCTGTTGCGTTTGGCGGATTGCCTGCGTTGGCGCAGGAGGCTCAGGTGGCATTCGGCTCACCAAACGCAGACCCGACCCTGCCGGTCGAGGTGACCTCCGAGACCCTGAACGTCAATCAGGAAGACGGATCGGCCGAGTTTCTGGGCAATGTCATTGTCATTCAGGGCGAAATGCGTCTTACGGCCGAACGTGTTCTGGTCATCTACAACGAAGAACAATCCGCAATTGAGCGGATGGAAGCGACCGAGAATGTGGTGTTGGTCAGCCCGCCGGACGCAGCCGAGGGCGATTGGGCGGAATACACCATCGACTCGGGCGTGATCGAGATGAAAGGCAACGTTCTGCTGACACAAGGCCCCAGCGTCATCAGCGGTGACGAGATGATCGCCAACCTGAACACGGGTCTGGCCACCATGTCGGGCCGGGTCAAAACAATCCTGCAGCCGAGTGGAAATTGATGAACAGCCCGAAACTGTCCGTTGCCGAGGGCTCTTCTGGTCTCAAGATCGAAAAGCTGCGCAAATCCTACCGTAAGAAGACCGTAATCCGGGACGTGTCCATGACGCTTGGCCGATCCGAGGTCGTGGCCCTGTTGGGCCCGAACGGGTCTGGCAAGACGACAACTTTTTACTCGGTCGCTGGGCTGGTATTCCCTGAGGCCGGCACGGTCACGATTGATGGGCAGAACGTCACCACTCTGCCGATGTATCGCCGTGCGCGGTTGGGGATCGGGTATCTGCCGCAGGAAATGTCGATCTTTCGCGGGATGAGCGTCGAAGACAATATCTCGGCCGTGCTGGATATCACCGTCAATCACGCGCATCGCCGCAAGGAACGGCTGGAGGAGTTGCTGTCGGATTTCTCGATCGAACACCTGCGCCGCGCACCCGCTCTGGCGCTGTCTGGGGGCGAACGCCGTCGGGTCGAGATTGCGCGCTGCCTGGCTGCCGATCCGAAGTATTTGCTGCTGGACGAACCATTTGCCGGTGTTGATCCGATCAGCGTAGGTGATATCCGCCATCTGGTCGCCGACTTGAAAAAACGCGGAATCGGCGTGCTGATCACCGACCATAACGTCCGGGAAACGCTGGAAATCGTCGATCGTGCCTACATCCTGCATGACGGGCAGGTACTGATGTCGGGTACGCCGGACGAAGTTGTCGAGAACGAAAATGTACGCCGCGTGTATCTGGGCGAAAATTTCAGAATTTCATAGGCTTGCGCGAAATTGCGCCGGGTGCATGGCGGAAATCGCGTATATACACACCTGTTTTGATTGACTCTTCCCTCGTCTCTTGCCTCAATTGGGTCATGGCAATTATTCGGTTCCAGACTGGATCTCGATCTCCCTTCACTGAAGGGCCGGGCCAGAGGCAACCGCAGAAACTGCCGATACCCCCCACCCGATAAAAACAAGTTCGTCACATTACGTGACGTCAGAATGGGTGTGAATTGTGAAGGAGATCACATGCGTTACCAAATCAGCGGAAAACAGATCGACATCGGTGCGGCCCTGCAATCCCATGTGCAGACCGAACTGGGCGAGGTTGTGGGCAAATACGCCCAGAGACCGACCGACGCCAACGTCGTCTTTTCCCGTTCAGCGCATGAATATGTATGCGAAACCACTGTACATTTATCCACTGGCCTGACGGCACAGGCCAAGGCCCACGCAACCGAGATTTATGCGGCGTTTGAGGGCTGCTGCGACAAGATGGAAACCCAACTGCGCCGCTACAAGCGCCGGTTGAAAGATCATCACAAGGACCGGTCCGAGCCGGTTGAACTATTCGGCGCCTCCTCATATATCCTCGCCTCTGACGAATCGGAGACGGCTGCAGAGCCCGAATCGCTTCAGCCTATGATTGTGGCTGAGATGGAGACGCAGATTCCATCGCTCAGCGTAGGTGAGGCCGTCATGCAAATGGAACTTGCCGGTGCGCCGGTGTTGGTGTTCCGTAATGAGAATAAGGACGGGTTGAATGTCGTGTATCGCCGGGACGACGGCAATATCGGCTGGATCGATCCGTAACAGGCAAGGATAACGAGGCACCCCCGGCGTGGCCGGGGGGCGCCATGGAGCATGATCATGGAGCTTTCGAGCATACTGAAGCCCGAAGCAGTACGCGTGTTATCGTCTGCTTCCAGCAAAAAGCGGCTGTTTCAGGAAATCGGCGACGTCGCCGCTGGTACGATGGGGCTGGATTCGCAAGCCATCGTCGAGAACTTGCTGGAACGTGAAAGCCTAGGCCCGACCGGTGTCGGCCACGGGGTCGCGCTGCCGCATGCGCGTCTGTCCGAAATTGAATCGGTTGCAGGGGTTTTTGTGCTGCTGGAGAAGCCCATCGATTTTGGCTCGGTCGACCGGCAGCCAGTGGACCTTGCGTTTTCGCTGTTTGCCCCCGAAGAGGCAGGCGTCGAACATCTCAAGGCGCTTGCGCTGGTGTCGCGCACTCTGCGCGAACCCACGGTCTGCGCCAAGCTGCGGGCCAACCCTGACCCGGTCAAGCTGTACGCCATCCTGACCGAAGCGCAATCGATGCAGGCCGCCTGAAGGCTCAGAGCTGGTCCTGTTTCCGGGCGGCACCTAGCGGTCTCGCCCCGCACATGCGTAACACCCGGTCTTGTGCTATGTATTCGTTGAAAAACGAACGAACGCATGGGGACAGTTGTGGTCGAACGCCGGATAAAATTGCGCTATTTCGCCATCGCGTTTGTTCCAATCAGTATTTTCGGGCTTAACGCGCTTATCTCGAATCATCTGATTGCTACGGACCTGAACGTCCCTCCGGAGATCCTGCAAAGCGATCGGCCGTGGCTCGAAGCGGTTGGGCGCTTCCGATTCCTAGCTGCCACATGGTTTTTCGTTGCGCTTACGGCGTTGCCTGTTGCCCAGCTGGTCCGCAACCTGATGCGACCCATGGCACGCGAAACCCGATTTGCAGCCCTAGCGACTATGATCGCAATCCTGATATTGGCGCTGACGCCGGTTGTTCAGCAAAACATGTCCCCCGACGGGCCGCGTCTGTACCACCGTCTTGGTGCTGCCGTCTTTGAGACTGCCCTTTCGCAAGGAACCCTACCCGGGTGTACCGGGCCCGATGACCGTTGGCTGTTGGGGCTATGCGGGGATGTGCCCGTTATTTCCCTGTTCAACCGCATTCTGGACATCGTCACTGCCCTTGCCGGGCTCGCCGTGGGCGCATTGATCGTTGGGATGATCTTGTGTCTGGAATCCCGCGACGGTGATGATTTCGAGGACGCGGCTGCGCAACTGGCCAGAAACTTGCAACAGATGCGACAGCAACTCTATCTGTCCAGCGTCATTCTTACCTTCGGTATGTTCTTTGCTACAAGCTGGATGCACTGGCCGCTGCCTTTGGTTTCTGAATCAGAAAGATCGGCCTACAGCGCAGTTGTTTTGGCCTCGGCGCTGTTCACCGGCACTTATTTCAGCTTGCTGCTGCTGAGCTTCTATCTGCCTGTTGCGCTGATCCTTGACGGTCGGGTCAAACGACTTGCAACTTCTGCCGCCCAAAGCACCGGGCCGCAGCAATCGCAGGAAGTCAGCGACTGGCAGGCCTCACATGGGCTGAAAGAAGGGGCAAGCGACTACATTCGCGCCGGCATTGCCTTGACGGCACCGATCCTTGCGGCGTTCACAGGCGGGATATCCCCGATCGCGTTTTAGCCGCCGGTTCCCATTTCCAGGGTCCACCAGATCTTGCCGCCACCTTCCTGATGCCAGGCAAACCCCATCTGGGTCGCCTTGGCGTCCATGATCACGGCACGCGGGCCGGGTTCCTGCATCCAGGCGGCAAGCGTCTCGGTTTCAGTCTCATAGGTTTCGGAAATCGCTTCGCCCAGAAACGTTCCAAAATACCCCGCCCGCGCAGCGCGATCGATCGGCGAGGATCCGTCCGAGCCGAAATGCCAGGGCCGGTTCTGCCGGGCCATGTCCTTGGAATGAGTTGCCGCAGCCGCGTTCAGGCTTGAGTTCAGCTGAACAGGTTGCAGCCCCTGCGCCTGACGCAGCGCGTTGACCGAATCCAACATCCGGAATTGCAGTTTCTCGGGGTTGCCGCGGATCTTGTAGACCGACGGCAAGGGCCTGCCATCGGCCCCCAGCGCGGTGGTTCGCGAATCGGTGCATGCCGCCAAAGCGGTGAAACAAATCAGTAGAAGAGAAAGAATACGCGTCATGATGGGCCTGAATTTAGTGTCAAACAGGGAAATAGCCTGCCTGAAGCGCCGGGGCAAATGCACAATGGCTTGGGCCTGCATGATTCTGCCGGTTTGATTTGCGACTGAAGCATTCTGGCCATAGAATACGTCAGATTTTCTGCTTTCCTGTACAGAAGGGCCACCATCATGGTCAAAAAGCACATTTTGAAACCCTCGCGCCGCGGATTCATCGCGGGCGCTGCTGCCAGCCTCGCCTCACCTGCCGTTGCTCAATACATCCCCGGCGATCCCCTGCGGCCCGCGCCTGAGCCAGAGCCGCAAGTGCGCCGCAACGTCTCGGGGTTCCGTGCGCTGGACTGGCGGCCATATTTTTCCAACACAAATAACGGTGCGATTCTGGTCGATACCGTCTCGCGCGCGCTGCACTACTGGTCGGATGATCAAAGGGTCTATAAACTCTACCCTTCGTCTGTGCCTCTGACCGAGGAATTGACCCGTCGCGGCCGCACCAGCGTCATCCGCAAGGTTGAAGGCCCAAGTTGGTCGCCAACGCCATCAATGAAGAAGCGTAATCCGGAATGGCCAGATTATATTCCGCCGGGACCAGATAACCCATTGGGAACACATGCTTTGTACCTGAGCTGGAAGTACTATCGCATCCACGGCACGCATGACACGCGCAAAATCGGGCGACGTTCGTCGAATGGTTGCATCGGACTGTTCAATGAAGACATTGCCGAGCTGTTCTCAATGGCGAAGGTTGGCACGCAAGTGTTGCTAATTTGACGACATTTTGGCGCGCGAACCCGCTTGTCTGGCAAGTTGCAATTGCAATCCCTGCGTATTGCTGATTAGAAAAAAACACGAGGTAAGTCTTGGATGCGCGTTCCAGATCGTTGGATTCGCGCAAATTCTGGAGGTTAATTATGAAGAAACTCGTTCTCGCTGCTGCACTGACCGCTGCTGCTTCGACCGCATATGCCGGTAACCTGGAAGAGCCGGTTGTTGAAGCACCTGTCGTTGTCGAAGAAACCCAGGGTTCGTCGCAGGGCATCATCCTGCCGCTGATCCTGCTGGTTGTTGTTGCCGCAGCTGTTGCAGCAAGCTAAGTCGACGAGACTCAGTTAACAGAAAAGGCGGTGGAGCTTTCCACCGCCTTTTTTTATTGCAGCGGTCAGTCGAGCCAACCGCTTAGATTGTCCTCAATCACTTTGCCCAATGCCGCAATATGGGCGTCTTCGTCGTTAAGGCAGGGGATATAGGTAAAGCGCTCGCCCCCGGCCTCTTCAAAGCTTTCCCGGATCTCTTCATTGATCTCTTCCAGCGTCTCAATGCAATCGGCAGAAAACGCCGGGGCGATGACTGCGATATTCTTCTTTCCCTGCCGCGCCAGATCAGCCACGTGATCGACCGTATAGGGCTTCAGCCATTCTTCGGGGCCAAAGCGCGACTGGAAGGTGGAAACCAGTTGATCGTCTGTCCAACCCAGACGCTCTTTCAGCAGTCTTGAGGTTTTGGCACACTGACAGTGATATGGATCGCCCTGTTGCAAATAACGTTCGGGCATTCCGTGGTACGAGCAGACCAGAATATCCGGCTTGCTCTCCATCGCCGCATAGGCGTGTTCAACCGATCCCGCCAAAGCGTCGATATAGGCGGGTTGGTCGAAATAGGCCGGAACCGTGCGGCTGGCGGGCTGCCATGTCTCTTCCATCAGGGCGCGAAAGAACTGGTCATTTGCGGTGGCGGTCGTGGCGCCTGCGTATTGCGGATATAGCGGGAAGAACAGGATGCGGTCGCAACCCTCGGCCACCATCTGTCGCACTTTGGACTTGGTCGACGGGTTGCCATAGCGCATGCAGAAATCGACCAGTACCTGATCGCCATATCGATCCTGCATCGCTTGTTTCAGTTTGGCGGTCTGATCCTTGGTGATCGTCATCAATGGGCTTTCACCCTTGTCGTGGTTCCAGATCGACTTGTACGCCTCGCCCGAACTGAAGGGGCGTTTGGTCAGGATGATCCCTTGCAGGATCGGCTGCCATTTCCACTTGGGATAGTCGATCACGCGCTGATCCGACAGGAACTCGTTCAGATAGCGCCGCATCGGCCAATAGCTGTAGTCGTCAGGAGTGCCCAGATTTGCCAGCAGGATGCCAACGCGGCCCATCTTGACCTTGGGGTGATCCGCAGGCGCATGCGAGGGGCGAGTGGCGTCAAACATATGAGGCTTCCTGAATTTGGTGTTCCGGTCTGAGATATAGGGAAATGCCCGGTCGTCAATCACGCAGTTTGCGTTCATCGGTGCGAAGTGCTTCGGCCAGTCGCGTCTGCGCCGAACCGGGTCGCAGAGGTTTGGGCTGACTGTCATCCGGTGCCCAACCCGTCAGGCAAATCAACTCGAACGTGGCTTTCAACCGGCCCGAAGAGGTGGTGAAATGCGCGGCATAGATGTCTTGCGCGGTCTCGAACAGCGCGCGGCGCGTCGGGTGTTTCAATCGCGCGGTCAGCGCATTGGTTTCCCCCATCGCGCGCAGATCCTGCATCAGGTGGCGCAGATCGCGGTATTCCGCCGTCAATGGCACCAAGTCCGCGACCGGCAACGCCAACCCGGCGCGTTGCAGCAACCCGCCCATGTCGCGCAGTTCCGCCATCGGGATTACGCGCGGGCTGAGGCCGTGGGCGACGGCGACTTCTGCCTGCCCAAGTGCTGCGCGCATTTCTGTCAGCGTCTCGCCGCCCAGACAGACCGCTAACAACAGCCCGTCAGCGCGCAGCGCGCGGCGACACTGGATCAGCTGCCCGACCGGATCATTGGCCCAATGTAGCGCCATCGCGTGAACCACCAGATCATGCGCACCAGCGGTCAACGACAGAACCTCGTCATCGGCAACGATTTCCGCATTCGGCAGAAGGTCAGACCAGACCTGTGGAAACGGGCTCACAATCGCGGGGGCCGTAAAGGTTCTGTTAACCATGGAGAGGCGATCCTGCACCTCACCCACGGTGGCGTGGTGCAGAAAAAGCGCCTCGGTGCGCGCGCGGGCGCGATGCTGGGCAAGTGCCCGGCGATCGAACAGAGAGGCAGAGTTGGACGCTGGCAGTTTCATAGGTCGCAGGTATCGCATCCGCGAGCGGATTCAAACCGCCGTCAAACTGATTTACCCACCGCGCTGCATGGGATGTGGTGACTTGACCGATTCGGATTTTGGTCTGTGTGGAACGTGCTGGCGGGACACACCCTTCATTGGCGGGACTGTTTGCGAAAGCTGCGGGGTGCCTCTGCCGGGTGCGAGGGACGGATTTCGCATTGAATGCGACGATTGCCTGAAGTCCCCACGCCCCTGGCAGGACGGGCGCGCGGCGCTGATGTATGAGGGCAAGGCGCGGTCGCTGGTTCTGGCATTGAAACATGGTGACCGGCCTGAACTTGCACGTCCCGCCGCGCGCTGGTTGGCGCAGGTGGGGCGTGAACTGTTTCACCCCGATATGCTGATTACCCCTGTGCCCTTGCATTGGGCGCGCCTGATAAAGCGGCGGTACAATCAATCGGCGCTGTTGGCGCAGCATCTGGGGCGCGAAACCGGGCTGGAATGCTGCCCCGACCTGCTGCTCAGGACGCGACGCACACCTGTTTTGGATGGAAAAACCGCCGTAGAACGGCACAGAACCCTTGCCGAAGCAATATCTATCAACCCCAAGCGCGCCAGGCGCATGAAGGGCCGCGATGTGCTGCTGGTGGATGACGTGATGACCTCGGGTGCCACTTTGTCGGCCTGCGCCCGAACCTGCCTTGCATCAGGGGCAAATCATATTTTCGTGTTGGTACTGGCGCGCGTTGCCAAGGATGCCTAATTCGCCCAAGATTGCGCGAAATTCAAAAGGTACGGAATATGAAACCGGTAGAAATCTACACCTCGCCGCTCTGCGGTTTTTGCCATGCAGCCAAGCGCCTGCTGAAGCAGAAAGGCGTCGAGTTCAAAGAGGTCGACGTGCTGATGCACCCCAAACGCAAGCCCGAGATGATCCAACGCGCCGGTGGCAAACGCACCGTACCGCAGATCTTCATCGGCACCACGCATGTGGGCGGCTGCGATGACCTGTATGAGCTCGAACGTCAGGGCAAGCTGGACAGCCTGCTGGCGGCCTGATGATAACCGCGCTGCTGCAAATCACATCGTCGGATGATCCGCGCGAAAACCTGGAGACGGTGCGCGCGATGATGGTCGAGGCCGCCGGGCAGGGCGCTCGGTTCGTCCTGACGCCCGAGGTGACGAATTGCATCTCAACCAGCACCACGCGGCAGCGAGAGGTCTTGCAGCACGAAGAAGATGACATCACCCTGGCTGGTCTGTGCGCGCAGGCCAGCGATTTCGGCGTGTGGCTTCTGATCGGTTCGCTGGCGATCAAAACCCACGATGCGGATGGGCGATTTGCAAACCGGTCCTTCCTGATCGATCCGCTGGGGCAGATCGTGGCGCGGTATGACAAGATCCACATGTTCGACGTTCAGGTCACCGAGGCCGAGACGTTTCGCGAATCGAAAAACTACCGGCCTGGCGAGAAAGCGGTGATTGCCGAGACGGAGTTTGGCAAAGTTGGCATGACGATTTGCTATGATCTCCGCTTTCCGCATCTATATTCTGCGCTGTCCCAAGCGGGAGCGCGAATTTTGACGGTTCCGGCAGCTTTTTCGCCCGTTACCGGGGCGGCGCATTGGCAATCGTTGCTGCGGGCGCGGGCGATCGAAAACGGCTGCTGGGTGCTGGCGCCGGCCCAGACAGGTGAGCATCCGAAAACGCGCGGAAAGACCCGGTATACCTACGGTCACAGCATGGTTGTCGCCCCTTGGGGAGAGGTGCTGATCGACGCAGGCACCGATCCGGGCATTCACATTTTTGATTTGCATGATAGTTCTGTGTCCGAGGCGCGCCGTCGTGTGCCCTCATTGACTCATGTGCGACCCTTCAAAGGTCCCTGATCCAGAACCGGATTTATGACGGACGAAAAAAATGCCCTGGCGGTCACGCTGTTCAGCGAGATCCTGACCGCTGATCAGCTATTGCGCAACCGGCTCAGCCGGGTGCTGCCCAAGGGCATGGAAATCTCGCATTTCTCGGTGCTGAACCATCTGGTGTTTGTGGGGGATGAGCGCAGCCCAGCACAACTTGCCAACACCTTCCACGTGACCCGAGGGGCAATGACCAACACCTTGGCCAAGCTGGAATGGGCCGGATACATCCACATCCGTCCCGACTGGGACGACGCCCGCCGCAAGATGGTCGCCATCAGCCCCGCCGGCCGCCGCGCGCGCGATCAGGCGATTTCGTCGATCGCCCCGCTGATCAACCGCGTGGTCGGAGAACTTGGGTTGGAGCGCGTCCGCAGCACGCTACCCGTGCTGCGGGATTTGCGGTTGCAGTTGGAGGGGGAGTAAGAAACACTCAACATTCGCAGCGTTAAACTTCAGCGTTTCACCTGCTAAGCGACTCAATTGATTATCCCAAACAGGTGTTTGGTGTACCTTTTGCTACTATCTCGGCCCATTCAGCTCCTAAAGTAGTTCTCGCATCAATTGCGTTTACGGCCTTAGGATCCTGTTGCTTAAACATTACAGCAACTATAGCTGCGTCTTGCGTGCCACCGTAGATTGGCGTCGCGGTTGAGTACCCACTAAAAGTGCCAGTATTTCCGTAAGTGTTCAGTGTCCCAGTTGTGTTGTAATTCGCGCCGACAACTCGAACATTGTTCTCAGCATCCATCGCCGCAATGAGATACTTGTCGTAACCGAAGCGGATGGTCTCTACAGCCGCCATTTTTGAGACTAGTTTTCTTGCACCTGAGGAGCCGCAGGCTGGAGCGGCGCTTACATCGATTCTAACAATGTTCTGGGCTAGGCGCGTTGTGGTTGATGACGCGCATGCGCCCAAAAGTGAAATTGCCGACAACGCGGCAATTAGTCGGGTTATTGTCATTAATATTCCTCGTGAGAATTTTCATTGAACAATTCAATGTGAGACTTCTTGTGGGTAATGATCTGGGTCAAATTTAGATAAATTTCTGGCGGCTTAAAGGCGACCGTCAATCAAATGTTTGAAGGTGTGTGTGCACATTGTACCCATACGCCGAATTCACCCCGGCTTCACACTCGCCGTCACATAATTCACGCTCAAATCCCGGTCCGAGATCGACCAGTTCCACAGGATCGGATTGAACACGAAGCCCTTGCGGTCGACCGGATCCAATCCTGCCTGACGCAATAGGTCGAACAGCTCGTCAGGTGTAATGAACTTGTTCCACTCATGCGTGCCGCGCGGCAGCCAACGCATGACGACCTCGGCCCCGAAGATGGCCATCGCATAGGATTTCGGGTTGCGGTTGATGGTCGAGCAGATCAGCAGGCCACCCGGTTTCAGCAAGTGCTGCGATGCGGTCAGGAACCCCAAAGGATCGGCGACGTGTTCCACCACTTCCATGTTCAGCACCACGTCGAACTGTTCGCCTGCGGCGGCCATATCCTCGGCGGTGGTGTGGCGGTAGTCGATCTGCAAACCGGATTGTTCGGCATGGATGCGGGCGACGGGCAGGTTTCCTTCGGCGGCGTCGGCGCCCACGACCTCGGCCCCAAGGCGGGCCATGGGTTCGCTCAGCAACCCTCCACCGCAGCCGATATCCAGCAGGCGCAGGCCCTCGAACGGGCGCGTGGCCTTCAGATCCCGGTCAAATTCCCCGGCAATCTGCTGTGTGATATAATCCAGACGGCACGGATTCAGCATGTGCAGAGGTTTGAATTTCCCATGCGGGTCCCACCATTCCGCGGCCATAGCCTCGAATTTTGCGATCTCTGACGGGTCCACCGTGTTCGGATGCGCTTGCATTCCTGTCTCCGTGTGCTCTTTTACGCTTAAGGACTATATAGGGCCATAATGGACAAGTACCCGGACCAAAAGCGCGCAGTTCAATATCTGTACCCGCCGATCGATCCTTTCGATCAGCGCATGGTCGATGTGGGCGACGGGCACCGCATATATGTTGAACAATCGGGCAATCCCGACGGTATCCCGGTGGTCGTGCTGCATGGCGGACCGGGCGGCGGATGCAGCCCGGCGATGCGGCGGTATTTCGACCCGGATGCCTATCGGGTGATTCTGTTTGACCAGCGCGGATGCGGGCGGTCGCGGCCCACAGCCTCGGTTCAGGACAACACGACCTGGCATCTGGTGGCGGATATCGAACGTCTGCGGACCCTGTTCGACATCGACGAATGGATTGCCTTTGGCGGCAGCTGGGGCGCGACGCTGGCGCTGGCCTATGCGCAGACCCATCCCGACCGCGTCAGCCGTCTGGTTCTGCGCGGCGTGTTCCTGATGACCCAGGCCGAGCTGGATTGGTTCTATGGCGGCGGGGCGGGCAAATTCTGGCCCGAGCAATGGGCCAAGTTCACCTCGCTGCTGTCCGAGGATGAGCAGTCGGATGCAATCCGGGCGTATAACAAGCGCTTGTTCTCGGGTGACCGGGCGACCGAGATACTCTACGCGCGGGCGTGGTCGCATTGGGAAAATGCGCTGGCTTCGATCCATACCAACGGATCGGTGGGCGAAAGCCCCGGCGAGTATGCGCGCACCTTTGCGCGGCTCGAGAATCACTATTTCATCAACGGCGGTTTCATGGAGTTCGACGGTCAGATTCTGGCGAACATGGATCGGATCAGGCATATCCCCGGCCATATCGTGCAGGGGCGGTATGACATGATTTGCCCGCCGCAGGCCGCGTGGAACCTGTCGCAACTCTGGCCGAATGCCGAGCTGCGGATGGTGCGCAATGCAGGACATGCCTTGTCCGAGCCGGGCATCAGCGCAGAGTTGGTGCGCATCATGGATCGCGTGGCGGAGGGTGTGGCATGACCCGGATCGACCGTCGTGCCCTGTTCGCATCCGGTGCCGCCGCAGCGTTGTTGGCTGCGACCGGTGCTTCGCTGGCGGATACGCCCAAGAAGGGCGGTACACTCCGGCTGGCGGTTCCGCGCGATGACAGTCTGGAACAGGTGGCGCGCGGGGCCGTGTTCGATACGCTGACCGAGATTGCACCGGATGGAACCTTGCGCGGCGAATTGGCAAGCGGTTGGCAGACGGATGCCGAAGCGCGCGTCTGGTCTTTTGATTTGCGCGATGGAGTTTTGTTTCACGACACGGCGCCATTGGAAGCGCGCGACGTTGTAGCGACGCTTGATGCGCTTGGACGGGCTGAGGCACTGGCCCCAAACCGCATAAGGCTGGAATTGGCTGAGGCCAATCCGGGTTTGCCGTTTCTGCTGGCGGACACTCGGTTTGTTGTGACCCGCAGCGCGCAGGCCGTGACACCGCTGCACGCGGCTAACGGAACCGGGTGCTACCGGGTTGAACGGGCCGAGGATGGGCGGCATTTTCTGGGTCGCCGCGTCTCGGGCCATTACAAGGATGGTCTGGCGGGCTGGGCCGACGCGATCGAGATCATCGTGATCCCGGATGCACATGTGCGCGCCGAAGCGTTGCGCGACGGGTATGTCGATGTAGCGGCCTTGCCGGAGCGGAGCGCGCTGAAGGATGTGCGCGGCCTGAGATTCCACCCCAGCCAGGCGGATATGGCACTGGCCGTCGCGGCTCAGGTTGGCGCTCCACGCCAGATCGGGCAGGACCGCGCCCTGGACGATGGCCGCATCGCAGAACGGTGGTGGCTGGCGTAAATCCGATCACGAAACCTGCCGGGGGTTGCAGACTCGGAAACTCCTGCGTATATGCATCTGCAACAGCGGCGCGTTGGACTTCTGGTTCAAGGCTCCACCGGAAAATTCGACGGGCCGCGCGCCCGTTTTTTTGTGCCCGATTAAAGGGTAGAGAACCTGATGACAAACGACCTGATAGCCAAAGCTGCCATCGACCGGCGACTGGCCGAGATCATCACCCCCGTGATCGAGGATCTGGGGTATGAGCTGGTCCGCATCCGTTTGATGAGTGGCAAGACCACCACGATGCAGATCATGGCGGATAAGCCCGATGGTGGCATCGAAGTGGACGATTGCGCCGAAATTTCCAACGCGGTCAGCGCCACGTTGGACGTCGAGGACCCGATTCTGGACGCCTATACGCTGGAAGTGTCTAGCCCCGGCATCGACCGCCCTCTGACCCGTCTCAAGGACTTTGAGACGTTCGAGGGGTATGAGGCGAAGATCGAGACCGCCGAACTGATTGACGGTCGCCGCCGGTTTAAGGGTGAGTTGGCTGGGATCGAAGGGGATGAGGTTCTGATCAATATCCCCGAGGGGGATGAGACCATTACCATCGGCCTGCAATTCGACTGGCTGAGCGACGCCAAGCTGGTCCTGACCGATGATCTGATCAAGGAAATGCTGCGCCAGCGCAAAGACGCGGGTGCCCTGAACGAAAACGCTTTCGACGAGATTGAGACCGAAGGGTCCGAAGAGGAGACGAACTGATGGCAATCACCTCAGCCAACCAGCTGGAGCTGCTGCAGACCGCCGAGGCCGTGGCCCGCGAAAAGATGATCGACCCCGGTCTGGTTGTCGAAGCGATGGAGGAATCGCTCGCCCGTGCGGCCAAGAGCCGTTACGGCGCCGAGATGGACATTCGCGTATCGATTGACCGCAAGACCGGCAAAGCAACCTTTACCCGCGTCCGCACCGTGGTCGAGGATGAAGAGCTTGAGAACTATCAGGCTGAGATGACAGTCGAGCAGGCCAAGCAATACATGGAAGCGCCCGAGGTTGGCGACGTCTTTGTCGAAGAGGTTCCTCCGGTCGAAATGGGCCGGATTGCTGCTCAGTCCGCCAAACAGGTCATTCTGCAGAAGGTCCGTGAAGCTGAACGTGACCGTCAATACGAAGAATTCAAGGATCGCGCAGGCACCATCATCAACGGTGCCGTCAAGCGCGAGGAATTCGGCAACGTCATCGTCGATCTGGGCGGTGCCGAGGCCGTTCTGCGCCGCAACGACAAGATTGGTCGCGAAAGCTATCGTCCGAATGACCGTGTGCGCGCCTATATCAAGGAAGTCCGCCGCGAAGTGCGTGGCCACCAGATCTTCCTATCGCGCACCGCGCCGGAATTCATGGCCGAGCTGTTCAAGATGGAAGTGCCGGAAATCTATGACGGCATCATCGAGGTCAAGGCAGTGGCCCGTGACCCCGGCTCGCGCGCCAAGATTGCCGTGATTTCCTATGATGGTTCGATCGACCCGGTTGGTGCCTGCGTCGGTATGCGCGGCAGCCGCGTGCAGGCCGTTGTGAACGAGCTGCAGGGCGAAAAGATCGACATCATCCCGTGGAACGAAGATCAGCCGACCTTCCTGGTGAACGCTCTGCAGCCTGCCGAGGTGTCCAAGGTGGTTCTGGACGAAGAAGCGGGCAAGATCGAAGTGGTGGTGCCCGAGGAACAACTGTCCCTCGCCATCGGTCGCCGTGGTCAGAACGTGCGTCTGGCCAGCCAGCTGACCAATCTGGACATCGACATCATGACAGAGGCCGAAGAATCGGCCCGCCGTCAGAAGGAATTCGAAGCCCGCACTCAGCTGTTCATGGAAACGCTGGATCTGGACGAATTTTTTGCGCAATTGCTGGTCTCGGAAGGCTTCACCAACCTCGAAGAGGTGGCTTATGTCGAGATTGAGGAACTGCTGGTCATTGACGGTGTCGACGAAGGCACTGCGCAGGAACTGCAGACGCGCGCGCGCGAATTCCTGGAAGCACAGGCCAAAGCCGCTCTGGACGCTGCCCGTGCCTTGGGTGCCGAGGAAAGCCTCATTGAATTCGAAGGCCTGACACCCCAGATGGTTGAGGCGCTGGCCAATGACGACGTGAAAACGCTCGAAGACTTTGCGACCTGTGCCGACTGGGAACTGGCCGGTGGCTGGACGACAGTGGATGGCGAGCGCATCAAGGATGACGGCGTTCTCGAGCCCTTCGGCGTCACGCTGGAAGAAGCGCAGGATCTGGTCATGACCGCCCGCATCATGCTGGGCTGGGTCGATCCGGCCGAGCTGGAGCAGGCCAAAGAAGACGGCGAAGCGACCGACGAGGAGGTCGAGGCCTGATTTCAGGCCTCGGTTGGCGCACATGGGTCGCGGTGGCGTCCATAAGGATCGGTCGGAAGGCCCCGAGCGCAAGTGCATCGCCACGGGCGAGGTTCAGCCTAAATATGGGTTGATCCGCTTTGTGACGGGGCCGGACGGTCAGGTCTTTCCCGATGTCGCGGCAAAACTGCCGGGGCGCGGGGTCTATGTGTCGGCGGATCGTGCCGCGCTGGACAAGGCGATTGGCAAGAAGCTGTTCGCGCGTGGGTTCAAGGCGCAGGTGAGCGCGCCGCAGGACCTGACCGACGAGGTCGAGCGACAGGTTGCACGCCGGGTGATCGAGCTGCTGAGCTTGGCTCGAAAGTCAGGCGATGCGGTCGCAGGATACGAAAAGGTCAAGACGTGGCTGGACCGTGAAGAGGCCCAGGTACTGATTCAGGCCACCGACGGATCGGGGCGCGGCAAGTCGAAACTGAGCACGCCGCACTTCGGAAAATACATCGGCTGGCTGACGGCGGACGAGTTGGGACAGGCATTTGGGCGCCAAACCGTGATTCATGCAGCGCTGGCCTCTGGCGGACTCGCCAAACGTGTTGTAGAGGAAGCGCAGCGCCTGCGTGGCTTGCGCGAAACGGATGACGGCGGCAGGGGCCGCGCGGAAGGGTAAAAAGCTTTATGAGCGAGAATGACGGCAAAAAGACATTGGGTCTTCGTGGCGGGGCACGCCCCGGAAATGTGAAACAGAGTTTCAGCCACGGACGCACCAAGAATGTCGTGGTGGAAACCAAGCGCAAACGCGTGGTGGTCCCCAAGCCGGGCGCGACCAAGCCTGGTGGCGGAGCCACGCCCTCGGGTGATCCCTCGCGTCGTCCTGCGGGAATTTCCGACGCGGAAATGGCGCGCCGGATGAAGGCATTGCAGGCCGCCAAAGCACGCGAGGCCGAAGAGGCCGCAGCGCGCGAGGCTGCCGAAAAGGCGCGTGAAGAAGAACGCGCCCGCCGCCGCGCCGAGCAGGAAGCCAAGGAACGCGAACAGCGTGAGGCCGAAGAGCGCGCGCGCCAGAAGGCCGAGGACGAAGAGCGCAAGCGTAAAGAGGCAGAAGAAGCCGCTAAACGCGCCGCTGCCGCCCCGGCACCTGAAGAACCCAAAGCTGCCCGCAGCCCGGCCAGCAAACCGGCCCCAGCTGCAACGCCACGCAAGCAGGATCGCGAGCGTGAACAGCGCGGACGTGGCAAGGGCCGCGACGACAACCGTCGCTCGGGCAAGTTGACACTGGGTCAGGCGACCGGCGGCGAAGGCAACCGCCAACGCTCGATGGCGTCGATGAAGCGCAAGCAGGAGCGTGCGCGTCAGAAAGCCATGGGTGGCCCGGTCGAGCGGGAAAAGGTGATCCGCGACGTTCAGCTGCCCGAGGCGATCATGGTCTCGGAACTGGCCAACCGTATGGCCGAGCGTGTGGCTGACGTTGTCAAATCGTTGATGCAGATGGGCATGATGGTCACGCAGAACCAGACCATCGACGCCGACACCGCTGAACTGATCATCGAAGAGTTTGGCCACAAGGTCACGCGTGTATCCGATTCGGATGTCGAAGACGTCATCAAAGAGGTCGAAGATACCGAAGACGATCTGCAACCGCGTCCGCCGGTCATCACCATCATGGGCCACGTCGACCACGGCAAGACGTCGTTGCTGGATGCAATCCGCGATGCGCGCGTTGTGGCAGGCGAGGCCGGTGGGATTACTCAGCATATCGGCGCCTATCAGGTGAAAACCGATGGCGGCACCACGCTGACCTTCCTGGATACACCGGGCCACGCGGCCTTTACGTCGATGCGCTCGCGCGGGGCCCAGGTCACGGATATCGTGGTTCTGGTTGTCGCTGCCGATGACGCGGTGATGCCGCAGACTATCGAAGCGATCAACCACGCCAAAGCGGCCGAAGTGCCGATGATCGTGGCGATCAACAAGATCGACAAGCCCGAGGCCAATCCGGACAAGGTGCGTACCGATCTGCTGCAACACGAAGTCATCGTCGAGAAGATGTCGGGCGAGGTTCAGGATGTCGAAGTTTCGGCCGTCACCGGTCAGGGCCTTGATGAACTGCTCGAAGCCATCGCGCTACAGGCCGAGATTCTGGAACTGAAAGCCAACCCCGACCGCGCCGCGCAAGGTGCCGTGATCGAGGCGCAGCTGGATGTGGGTCGCGGTCCCGTGGCCACCGTTCTGGTTCAGAACGGCACGCTGCGTCAGGGCGATATCTTTGTTGTGGGTGAGCAATACGGTAAGGTCCGCGCGCTGATCAACGACAAGGGCGACCGCGTCAAGGAAGCTGGCCCCTCGGTTCCGGTCGAGGTTCTGGGTCTGAACGGCACGCCCGAAGCAGGCGACGTTCTGAACGTGACCGAGACCGAAGCGCAGGCCCGTGAGATCGCCGCCTATCGCGAACAAGCCGCCAAGGACAAACGCGCCGCCGCCGGTGCCGCGACAACGCTTGAGCAGCTGATGCAGAAGGCCAAGGAAGACGAGAACGTGGCCGAGCTGCCCATCCTCGTCAAAGCCGACGTACAGGGCTCTGCCGAGGCCATCGTTCAGGCGATGGAAAAGATCGGAAACGACGAGGTGCGCGTGCGCGTTCTGCACTCGGGCGTTGGTGCGATCACCGAGACGGATGTTGGCCTTGCCGAAGCCTCCGGCGCGCCGGTCATGGGCTTCAACGTTCGTGCCAACGCATCTGCCCGGAACACCGCGAACCAGAAAGGTGTCGAGATCCGCTATTACTCGGTGATCTATGACCTTGTGGATGACGTGAAAGCCGCCGCATCGGGCCTGCTGAGCGCCGAGATCCGCGAGAAGTTCATCGGTTACGCCGAGATTCGCGAAGTCTTCAAGGTAACTGGCGTTGGCAAGGTTGCCGGCTGTCTGGTCACCGAAGGCGTGGCCCGTCGTTCTGCAGGTGTCCGCCTGCTGCGCGACAACGTGGTGATCCACGAAGGCACGCTGAAGACGCTGAAACGCTTCAAGGACGAAGTGGCCGAGGTTCAGTCGGGTCAGGAATGCGGTATGGCGTTCGAGAACTACGACGATATCCGCGCCGGCGACGTGATCGAAATCTTCGAGCGCGAAGAGGTCACCCGCACGCTGGATTGATCCGGTATTGTTTTTGAAACAAGAAGCAGCGGCTCGTTTGGGCCGCTGTTTTTTTTATGGAAGACGCGAAGCTTTGATCGCTTGTGCGGGATTTTCTGAAACCAGTCGGTACAAGCGCGCCCAAAAACGCGATCCTATCGACCACGTAGGTCTTAGTTTACATCAGCTGTAGTTGACTTACCGGTCGTTCGATTTGTCGCTCACGCTTTTGAGAACGCGTTGATAGAACGCGCCTGGTGCGTCCTCGCTAGTAGGTCTTGCGATCCACTCCCGATCCAGGTTCAGCGCACCTGCAGGCACGATTTGTCGCGCGATCTCGGGCGGTGTGGTTTCGTCTGACGTTCCATTCTTCCAGTCGTGAAAGGCTGATGAGTATCGAACGACCGCTCCGCTTGTCCGTAATTCCAGCGACCCGCCTTCGGCAAAGAACGTCAACCCATCGCCCATTTCTTCGCCGATGAGTTTGAGTCGATTTCCCAACCGATTTTTGAGGATGGCTACGAACACGATCGCTGCGGAAAACGTGAATTTATCGACAAGCACAACAACCCGCTGACTTGCACATTCCGCGATCGCATCGATCAAGGGCATCGTTAACAGAAAATCGCCACCAGTGTTTCCGCGAACATCAACTAATAGTGTTGTGCTCGAGCAGGCGCGCATGCGTTCCGCTGCGGCTGAAATGGCTATAGACATCGCACTTCCGCTCGGATCAAAGAAGCTGGGTAACGTTATCGACAGCCCAAGCTCTTGCCAGTCCTGTATTTCCACAAAGGTCTCGGGTTCCCAGGCTGGATCCGCCTTGCCATGCTCACTTCTCGGGTAGAGTGTTGATGCAGGAACAGTATTTTCATTTACCACTTTCAGATTGGTTCGCTGCCCATTTTTGCGCTGCACACAATACTCGGTCGTGCCGTCGTTTGAAGAAAAACCCAGACGAAACAAAGCGTAGGGCCAGGCCAGAAGAACCGGCCCGATGACCCGTTTCCTTTGGCATGTTCCCGCCAGAAATTCCTCTGCAGCGGCTTCGATTTGGCTCAGATCTGCGCCGTTGACTGCTATCAGCTCTCCTTGCGGTGCGGTTACCCCCGGAGCCGCACCGATGACTTGTACTGAACGCCC
Source organism: Ruegeria sp. AM4 (assembly GCF_056540665.1). Classification (NCBI taxonomy): domain Bacteria; kingdom Pseudomonadati; phylum Pseudomonadota; class Alphaproteobacteria; order Rhodobacterales; family Roseobacteraceae; genus Ruegeria; species Ruegeria sp. AM4. The sequence goes on from NZ_JBQFXD010000016.1 coordinate 81,567, forward strand.
CACGCTCACGAATCTCAGCGGTAGCACCGAGATCGCATCATTCGGGATCAGCCGTGTGTGCCCATTGTCGGGCAGTGCCAATAGGCGCATCGCGGACAACAGAAAGGCTTCGATCGAGCCCTCCGACGCGTATTGTCGGCAGTCACGAATGCAATTGTCTATCACGGCCCTTTCGATCCGCCGAAAGCTGGGATCGGTTGGCAGGGCAATTTCCAAAATTTGCTGCAAATCTTCCGTCAGCGACATGGTTCACAATGCGCGTAGCAGCTCATCAATGTCCAGATTGGGTACAGAGAGGTCATTCAAGGCTCGGTCATCAAATGCGGTTTGCTTAGGTTTTTTGCAATGCAAAGTTCAAATCTGCTTCCTCCAAATACGCTTGATCAGCGCAAAGCGGGCAGAAATGTACTTGGATGCATGATGATGTCGAAATGATGCATTCCCATTTTCAGGTCGAAACTGACCGCGTGTCCGCCCTTGCGTAGTAGCTCGGCATATTCCTGGCTTTGACGAATGAACTCTGCCGTGTCCCGTTCCGCCACCGTCACTTGGTAGCGCGGGCCGGGTGCAGGTAGGTGCAGGATCGGCGACAGGTCGTGTATTTCGACCGGTGTCAGTTGCAGCGGATCGTTCACCGTTGTCTGGTTGATTGGCTCCAGGTCGTAAACGCCGCTGATCAGGATCACATCGCGGATACGCAGCCCGGCGCGGGCCAGTGCGTCGGCCGAGGTTGCCATGACCATCGCCACCAGATGCGCGCCGGCGCTGTGGCCGGACAGAGTGATCCGCGCGGGATCGAAACCCAGATTGGATGCGTTAGCAGCCAGCCACAACAAAGCGTCGCGGCATTCGCCGACCATATCGCCAATGCGCGCGCCGGGTGCGAGCGTGTAGTTCAGCGTGGCAAAGGACTGCTCTGCGTCAATCAGCGCGGGTGCCATCATGGCCGATTCACGCTGGCTGAGGGCTTGCCAATAGCCGCCATGGATAAACACATGCAGCGGGGCGCCGCGTCCTTTCGCCGGAAAGAAATCCAGCACCTGCGACGGGTTATCGCCATAGGCGAGGTTCTGGCGCACCTCCAGATCGGCCCGCGCCTGCGCGCTGAGCGCGACGTAGCTGGCCACATAAGGTGAGAGGTCACCCCCAATCATCGAACTGGGGGAATATTCCTGCTCAAGCTCTGACTGAGAAAACCCGCGATACAGCATGAATTGCGCCTGCTCCTGTCCCTGCGGCCCATGATACGGGCCGAATTTCCCAAGGTTTAGGGACTAATTCAGCGCTGTTCCAGTGCTTTAGGTCCAATCCAATACAACCTTGCCCGATTGCCCGGATTTCATCGCGGCAAAACCTTGGGCAAAGTCATCGACGCCAAATCTGTGCGTGATCACGCGGCTGACATCCAGACCGTTCTGCAACATGGCGATCATCTTGTACCAGGTCTCGAACATCTCGCGCCCGTAGACGCCCTTGATGGTGATTGCCTTGAACACGATACGCGACCAGTCGACCGGGGATTTTCCGGGTGGGATGCCAAGCAGGGCGATCTTGCCGCCCATCACCAGTGCCTCGACCATCTGGTCCAGCGCGATTTGTGAGCCTGACATTTCCAGCCCGACGTCGAAACCCTCTTTCATGCCAAGTTCGGCAATGACGTGCTGCAGCTCTTCCTTGGACACGTCGACGGTACGCACTGTCGGCACCACATGTTCAGCCAGTCTCAGGCGGTCCGGGTTGATATCGGTGATCACCACATGTCGCGCCCCGGCGTGGCGGGCCACGGCTGCAGCCATTATGCCAATTGGGCCCGCGCCGGTGATCAGAACATCCTCGCCCAGCAGATCAAAGCTGAGCGCGGTATGAACCGCGTTTCCAAGCGGATCGAGGATGGCGCCGATCTCATCGGGAACGTCATCGGGCAGGGGCACCACGTTGAAGGCGGGCAGTTTCAAGTATTGGGCAAATGCCCCTTGCTCGTTCACTCCGATCCCACGGGTGCCGGGATCGAGATGAAACTTGCCCGCGCGGCTTTGGCGGCTGTCAGTGGTGATCAGGTGTCCTTCGCCGGAACAGCGCTGGCCGATCTCGAGCCCGGTCACATTGCGGCCGATCTCGACGATCTCGCCGGCAAATTCATGCCCGGTGATCATCGGGACCGGCACCGTGGCAGCGGCCCAGTCATCCCAGTTCCAGATATGGATATCGGTGCCGCAGATGCCGGTCTTGTTGACGCAGATAAGCACCTCTTCCGCACCGATTTCGGGCACCGGTGCCTGTACCATCCACAGGCCTTCTTCGGGCTTGGATTTCTCAAGTGCCTTCATGGTGTTTGGTCGCATCAGATCACCCCCAGTTCTGTGCCAACTTTGCCGAACGCCGTCAGCGCGCGGTCCAGTTCGTCCCGTGTTAGAGCCGCATTCATCTGTGTTCTGATACGCGCCTGACCACGCGGAACGACCGGAAAGAAAAAGCCAGAGACATAGACGCCCTCATCAAACAGGCGGCTGGCCATCTCTTGCGCCAATGTCGCCTCGCCCAGCATCACGGGAATGATGGGGTGTTCTCCGGGTAACAGGTCAAAGCCCAGCTTTTCGAGCCCCGCGCGCCAGTATTTGGCGTTGCCAAACAGCTGCGCGCGCAGCATGTCGCCTTCTTCGACCAAACGGATTGCCTCAAGCCCAGCGGCGACGATGGAGGGTGGCAGCGAATTCGAGAACAGATAGGGCCGCGCCCGCTGCCGTAGCAGGTCGATCACTGGCTGCGGCCCGGCGATGTAACCGCCGATAGCCCCCCCAAGTGCCTTGCCCAAGGTTCCCGTCAGAATGTCGACATCGATGCCAAAGTGATCGGGCGTTCCCGCCCCGTTTGGCCCCATGAAGCCCGTGGCGTGGCAGTCATCGACCATGACGATGGCGTCGTATTTGTCCGCCAGTTCCCGGATTTTCGGCAGGTTCGCCAGATAGCCATCCATCGAAAACACGCCGTCGGTCGCGATCATGATGTGCCGCGCCCCGTCCTCGCGCGCCTGTTTCAGCCAGGCTTCGAGGTCGTTCATGTCGTTGTTCAGATAGCGATAGCGTTTCGCCTTGCACAACCGCACCCCGTCGATGATCGAAGCGTGGTTCAGACTGTCCGAGATGATGGCGTCTTCAGGCCCTAACAAGGGCTCAAACAGCCCTCCGTTGGCATCGAAACAGGCGGCGAAGAGGATCGCGTCGTCCTTGTTTAGGAACTTTGCCAGCTTTTGCTCAAGCTCGCGGTGAATGTCCTGCGTGCCGCAGATGAACCGGACCGAGGCCATGCCGAACCCTTTGGGTTCCATCGCACCTTTGGCGGCTTCGATCAGTGCTGGATGGTCTGCCAGGCCCAGGTAGTTGTTGGCGCACAGGTTGATGACCTGTTTGCCAGCTACCGTAATCTCACCGCCCTGAGGCGAGGTGATCATTCGTTCACGCTTGTACAGACCCTCGGATTCGATCTGCGCGAGGGTGTCCGTGATGTGGGACAGGAATGCATCAGCCATGGCGGTCTCCGTTTGTCTGAGTCGCATATCTAACATAACGGACATAATTCCCAAATGAGGGAATGACAATATACGAGAAAAAAATCCGTAAAGGCGGATTCTTGCCGGTGTCAGGCGTTTTTGACGATCAGGAAGACGCGCGCATGCCCATCGGCGACGATCGAATGCGCTACATCCGCTGCATAGCGGGCGGTGTCGCCCTGTCCGAGATCGCTGGAGGCTGTGCCAGAGGTCACGCGAACGGCACCTTCCAGCACGGTCAGCTGTTCCCGTGCGCCCCGCGCATGAGGCTGGCTGTTCAAGGCACCACCTTGATCGAACTGGATATCATAGACTTCGTGACCGCCGGCCTCTTCAGGTGGCGAGAGGATGCGAATACGGCAGTTTTGGCCCATATTGTCGATGCTGGGCACTTCGGAATTGCGCAAAACCTCGATCTGGCTCGTCGCGTCGGTGTCCTCCAACAGACCGGCAAAATCCACCTGCAACGCGCGGGTCAGGTTCCACAGGGTCGAGATCGTCGGGCTGCTTTCGCCTCGCTCGATCTGGCTGACCATCGATCGCGAGACGCCGCTGAGATTCGCCACGGCTTCAAGCGACAGACCCTTGGCACGGCGCGCTTCTTTCAGGCGAGCGGGCAGGCGTATCAGAATATCGTCAGTTTTTTCCGTCATGGCGGAATTTCATGCGCGTTGCACAAGCGGTTGTCAATTCCGGGCGTGACGGGACGTCTCATGGGACAGGTTGATGCCGCAGGTGCATACTTACGCCGAATCCCCGAGGAGACTGACATGACCGATATCGTATTGCTGGACGGTGCCCGCACCGCAATTGGAACTTTTGGCGGGGCGCTGGCCTCAACCGCGCCCATCGATCTTGCGACCGTTGCGACCGAGGCCGCGCTCGAACGGTCGGGTGTGGAAGGCGCACAGATCGGGCATGTGGTCTTCGGTCACGTGATCAACACCGAGCCACGCGACATGTATCTGTCCCGTGTGGCAGCGATGCAGGCGGGCATTCCGAACGGCACGCCGGCGATGAACGTGAACCGCCTGTGCGGGTCGGGTGCGCAGGCGATCGTTTCCGCAGTTCAGTCTCTGATGCTGGGGGATGCGGAATTTGCAGTCGCGGGCGGCGCTGAGAGTATGTCGCGCAGCCCCTATATCGTACCGCAGGCGCGCTGGGGCGCGAAGATGGGGGACGTTTCGTCGTTGGACATGATGCTGGGGGCGCTGAATTGCCCGTTTGGTACAGGGCATATGGGCGTCACCGCCGAGAATGTGGCCGATGAACACCAGATCAGCCGCGAACAGATGGATGCCTTTGCCATGACCAGCCAGACCCGCGCGGCGGCGGCTGTCGAGGCGGGGTATTTCGAAAGCCAGATCACTCCGGTTCAGGTTAAGATCAAGCGCGACATGGTCGATTTCAAAGTCGATGAGCATCCCAAAGCGACCACTGCCGAGGCTCTGGCCGGGCTGCGACCTGTGTTCAAGAAAGACGGGCGCGTGACCGCGGGCAATGCCTCGGGCATCAATGATGGCGCGGCGGCCATGGTGCTTGCGACGGCGGATGCTGCCGAGAAAGCCGGGTTGAAACCCAAGGCACGCGTGCTGGGCTATGCCCACGCGGGTGTGCGCCCTGAAGTGATGGGGATAGGTCCGGTTCCGGCGGTTCAGAACCTATTGAAAAAGACCGGCCTGTCGGCGGATGATTTTGATGTGATCGAAAGCAACGAGGCGTTTGCCGCACAAGCGCTGGCGGTCAATCAGGAGCTTGGACTGGACGCGGCGAAAGTCAATCCGAACGGTGGTGCAATTGCGCTGGGTCACCCTGTGGGTGCGACCGGTGCAATCATCACTCTGAAAGCATTGTACGAACTGGAACGTATTGGTGGGTCCAAAGGTCTGATCACCATGTGCATCGGTGGTGGTCAGGGAATCGCGATCGCTATCGAGCGGCTTTGACTTGAAGTCAGGTTGGGGCGCTGTCTGCCCCCCATCGCGTCAAGGCGCGCTTCCCCCTCGAGGATTTTTTGAGCCAGATGAACCAGGCGGGTCGGTTCTAGCCGATTGCGTTGATCAGCAAGACCAGCGCCGCACCGGCGGTTGCGCCAACCAAGGCGGGGAGGGCAACCGACCAGAGCGACGATTTCGGAGGATCCTCCTTGTGCGTCTGGGCGATCAGGGCGTTTTCGACCAGCCCGGGCAGGCGCGGGCCAAAGCGGGCCAGGACCAGAGCGGTTTTTCCCAGATCGCGCAGGGCCGCGCGCGGGCCGATGGATTGCTTGATGTAGTCCTCAACAACCGGGCGGGCAACCTCCCAGATATTCATATGAGGATCAAGCGAGCGGGCGACGCCTTCGACGACAACCATGGTGCGTTGCAGCAGGATCAACTCGGTCCGGGTTTCCATGCCAAAGCGTTCGGTGACTTCAAAAAGGTAACTCAGCAGCCGACCCATCGAAATGTGCGTTGCATCCATGCCAAAGATCGGTTCGCCGACTGCGCGCAGGGCGCGGGCGAATTCATCGACATCCTGGTTGGCGGGGACATAACCGGCCTCGAAATGCACTTCGGCCACGCGCTTGTAGTCGCGGCGGATAAAGCCGAAGAGGATCTCGGCATAGACGCGGCGCGTGTATTCGTCGATATGGCCCATGATGCCATAGTCATAGGCGATGATGTCGCCGTTCGCGGCGACCTTGAGGTTGCCCTGATGCATGTCGGCGTGGAAATAGCCATCGCGCAGGGCGTGCAGCAGAAACATACGCAACACGCGTTCTGCCAGATCGCTCCGATTGTGACCGGCCGCGTCCAGCGCTTCGTTGTCGCCAAGCGGAATGCCATCTGCCCAGCTGAGCGTCATCACCCGGCGCGCGGACAGGGACCAGACCACGGGCGGCAGCCAGAACCCGGCATCGTCCTTGGTGTTGGCCGCGTATTCCGAGGCGGCGGCGCTTTCCAGACGCAGATCCAGCTCGCCACGTACGACCCCGTCGAAATGTTCAATCACCTCCATCGGGCGCAGGCGGCGCGCACCGGGGGCAAACAGGTCAACGATGCGGGCAGCAAAATAAAAGGCGTCTACATCCTTGCGGAAGGCGCGCTCGATATTTGGGCGCAGGACTTTTACGGCCACGTCTTCGCCAGTGCTGGTGAGTTTGGCTTTGTGAACCTGCGCGATTGAGGCAGCAGCAATCGGCTCGCTGAAGTCACTGAAGATCTCGCTGGTCGGTTGGCCGAGCTCTCTCTCGACTTCTGCCATGGCCTCTGCCTTGGAAAAGGGCGGAAGCTTGTCTTGTAAGACACGCAGCTGAGCGGCCAACTCGTTGCCCACCACATCCGGGCGGGTCGAAAGGACCTGTCCAAACTTGATATAGGCCGGGCCCAGGGCGGTCAGCGCGCGGGTGGCGGGCGGCATGTCAGGGTCGCCTTTGTAGCCCAGCCATTGGAACGGTTTTCCCAGCGTGTGGGCAAGAATGCGGATCGCGCGCGGGGCTTCGAACGCGTCGAGCACCACGTTCATCGCACCCGTGCGTTCGAGCGTGGCGCCTGTTCGGATCAGGCGGATGATGTTGTGAGGGCCGCGCATACGTCAGATCTTCCAGCCGGAATGCAGCGCGGCGATGCCCATGCTCAGGTTGCGGTACTTGGCGTTCTCAAAACCGGCAGCGCGCACCATGTTCAGGAAGGTCTCCTGATCAGGGAATTTGCGGATCGATTCGACCAGGTACAGATAGCTGTCGTAATCATTGGCGATCAGCTTGCCCATGCGTGGGATGACGTTGAAACTGTAGAGATCATAGAGTTTTTGCAGCCCGTCATTGGGTAACTGGCTGAACTCCAGCACCATAAGGCGACCGCCGGGTTTCAGGACGCGGAAGGCTTCGTTCAGCGCCTCTTGCGGGCGGGTGACGTTCCGGATGCCAAATGAGATCGTGTAGACGTCAAAGGTGTTGTCGTCGAAGGGCAGGGCCATCGCGTCGCCCACCACCCAGTTCAGACTGTCGGACATCTGATCGGCTTCTGCACGTTGGCGGCCCTCGATCAGCATCGGTTCGGTCAGGTCAAGAACCGTGGCGTGGCCGTGGCCTGCGCGTTTGAGGAAGCGAAACGAGATATCGCCCGTCCCGCCCGCCACATCCAGCAGGCGCTGACCGGGGCGCGGGGCGAGCCAATCCATCATTGCGTCCTTCCAGACCCGGTGGATGCCCATCGACATGACATCGTTCATCACATCGTATTTCGAAGCGACCGAATTGAACACGCCCTGCACACGCCCGGCCTTTTCAGCCTCGCGGACGGTCTCGAAACCGAAATGAGTGGTCTTGTCGTTGCTGTCGGACATGAACGGATGCCTCTGTTTGTGTTGTCCTTCCTTATAGGTTCCGAGCCCGGGAAGACAATCGCGTGAAAAGGTAGCAGGGCGCGAGATTTGGTTGCCACGCCACATATTTTCCTTAGTCGCCGTTTAGGAGATGGTCATTCATCAAGAAGTTCTGGGGTTCTCGATGTTTGCAGCAATTTTGGGGACGCTTCTGGCGTTTCTTTATTTCGCATGGAGAGTCAGGGTCGTCGTCCGCACGATTTTCAGGGTGCATCACGCTGAAGGTCTTGGAGACAAACTCGATGCGTTTACGCGGCACATTCCCCATGATGTTTTGCAGGATTCGATGTTTGGGGCCGGTAGCGAACGACCTGCGCAGCAATCGTTGACCCGGATGAGATTTGGAACAACGCCGGGTGTGATCGTAGTGACCGTGATGGTTCTGATTGTGTTGTTCTATATCAGCTTCGTGAGGCCGGAACTGGCGCGTGCAGACGAAATATTCCCTATGCTGCACCCTGAGACCATTGTGCTGATCAAGTTGGGTATAATGGCGCTGGGTGCCTATACTTTGGTCTTTCACCTCGCCAATTCCATCTCGATCGATGGGTCAGAACTGGTGACGATGAGCCCTTTGTTTCAGCGGCGCTACTATGATCTGAACAAGCTCAAATCGATACGCCTCGGGCACAACGGAAATTACCTTCTGCGATTTTCCGATGGGAAGACGGCACGGATTCTGAAATACGTAACCGGACATGATGAAATGGTGCAGGCGCTGGAAAACGCCATCGCAGCAAATCAGGAGAGGACATGCCGGAACTTCCCGAAGTCGAAACGGTCCGCCGGGGTCTAAGCCCCGCTATGGAAGGCGAGTTGATCGAACGTGCGGACGTGAACCGCCCCGATCTGCGCTGGCCGTTCCCCGATCGGATGGCCGAACGGCTGACGGGGCAGCGGGTTGATCGGTTGCGGCGACGGTCAAAGTACATTTTGGCGGATCTCGGCAGCGGTGAAACCCTGCTGATTCATTTGGGGATGTCGGGGCGGATGACGGTCTCGGGCGATCCGCTGGGACAATTCGCACATGAACACCCGATGCCGGAAAAACACGACCATGTGGTGTTCCATATGGCTAATGGCGCTCGCATTACCTTCAACGATCCACGCCGGTTCGGTGCGATGGATCTGATACCGACGGTGTCCGCTGAAGGTCACAAGCTGTTGTCGGTTCTGGGGCCTGAACCGCTGGGCAACGATTTTCACGAACAGCATTTGATCGAGGCCTTCAAGGGCAAGAACACGCCGGTCAAATCGGCGCTTCTGGATCAGGGAATCGTTGCCGGTCTGGGCAACATATATGTCTGCGAGGCACTTTTTCGCGCTGGCGTGTCGCCACGTCGCAAAGCGGGGCAAATCTCTGCTGCGCGGGTCGCAGCGCTGGTCCCTATCATCCGTCAGGTGTTGCAGGAGGCGATCGAGGCGGGCGGCTCGTCGCTGCGCGATTTCCGCCAAGCCGATGGAGAGCTTGGATATTTTCAGCACAGCTTTGACGTTTATGGCCGCGAAGGCGATCCCTGTCGGACCGAGGGCTGTGGTACAGCAATCAAGAGAATCACCCAGTCCGGTCGCTCATCCTTCTACTGTGCGCAATGTCAAAGATAGCTTGATCCAAGTTTTTCGCGTGGTAAGGAATCGTACTTGAACGGAACAACCGGAAGCTTACACCTCATGGCTTTTGAGACGATCATCGTCGAAATCGAAGACCACGTCGCCCTAATCAAACTCGACAGACCCGATGCGCTGAACGCACTGAACACTCAGTTGCTGGGCGAGTTATGCGAAGCGTTGGAAGACGCGGATCGCAATGACAAGGTGCGCTGCATCGTGATCACCGGCTCGGACAAAGCCTTTGCCGCTGGCGCGGACATCAAGGAGATGTCCGACATGAGCTATGTCGATGTGTTCAATGTGAACCTCTTTGCCGATGCAAACAACCGGCTCACGGCCATTCGCAAGCCGATCATCGCCGCCGTCGCCGGTTATGCGCTGGGCGGTGGATGCGAACTGGCCATGCTGTGCGACTTCATCATCGCTGCCGACAACGCCAAGTTCGGACAGCCCGAGATCAATCTGGGTGTCATTGCCGGCCTGGGGGGAACGCAGCGTCTAACCCGGTTCGTGGGCAAGTCCAAGGCGATGGACATGAACCTGACCGGTCGCTTCATGGACGCCGAAGAGGCCGAACGCGCAGGCCTGGTCAGTCGGGTGGTTCCAGCCAAGAAGCTGATCGAAGAGGCCACCGGCGTTGCCCAGAAGATCGCCGAAAAATCATTGCTGACCGCTATGGCCGCCAAAGAGGCCGTCAACCGCAGCTATGAACTGCCGCTCAGCGAGGGGATGCTGTTCGAGCGGCGCGTGTTCCATTCGATGTTCGCTACCGAAGATCAGAAAGAGGGCATGGCGGCGTTTCTCGAAAAGCGCTCGGCCCAGTTCCGCGACAAATAGTTCGCGCGCCTTTGGGCTGATCCGGGGCGGGCCTTGGCCCGCCTTATTCATGGCGGCTATGCGGATGACAAGAATCGGCTTGTCAAACCTTGTGAACTTGGATAGTCAGCGCCGCTATACATGCGCGTGCGGCCCGCTTGGCCCGACTCACACTCGTGATTTCTGATCCGGTGCGGACATGTCCGTGGCGCGCAACCCAAGATAACCGTACCGAACAAAGGTCAGAGACACATGGCAAACTCGCCCCAGGCAAAGAAACGCGCTCGTCAGAACGAAAAGCGCTTCGCCGTCAACAAAGCACGTCGTTCGCGCATCCGTACCTATCTGCGCAAAGTTGAAGAAGCCATCGCATCCGGTGACAAGGACGCAGCAACCGCAGCCCTGCGCGCGGCTCAGCCCGAGCTGATGCGCGGCGTCACCAAAGGTGTCTTCCACAAGAACACCGCGTCCCGCAAAATGTCCCGCCTGTCGGCCCGCGTCAAAGCGCTGGGCTGATTCTGCTGGAAAACGCGTCAAGCGTTGATCTGAGAAAAAGGCGTCGCGCTGCGCGGCGCCTTTTTCATTGTTGCCGGAAAGCCGCGCCTTCACGAAACTGAGAGATTCTTTCGGGCCGAACCCCGAGTCAATATCAGAGTTTCATTGCCGCGACCGGTGCCCTCTTGCTACCACTGTTTCAGCGATTCACTCGCTTGGGGGGACAGGCTGTTCCAGCGATTGACCTGACGGGCATCAGGAAGATCAATGGGGCGAATGTTCGAAAACCGACCTTGGTCGGACGGACGATCTGCTGTGGATCAAGGTGTTGCCGTTGATCCTGGCCCTGTCGAAAATTTGAGCTGTGATGCGTCACCCGAAAGGCGGGTGCGGCCCTGTTTTGGGGTCGAGTAAGGTGTGACTGCGCTGAACATCGAATTGACTACCCGCCAGACCTTACTCGGTCCGGCGCAACGGTAGCCTTGTGCGTGAACGCAATAAACCGGGGAACCGGACCATAGTAATAAGGCCGACAGGCCAATAAAGAATGGGATGCGTGAGGCGCCGTATGACACAAGAGAAATGGGGGCAGCTGCGTAGCAAGTTGCTCAAGGCTGTGGGACGAAACAACTTTACCACCTGGATCGAACCGCTCGAGTTCCAGGAGTTGCAGGATGGGGTGGCCGTCTTTTCCGTACCGACCAATTTCATGGGAAACTATGTCAGTCAGAATTTCGCAGATCTGATTCTGTATGAACTGAACACGTCGGGTGAATCCGTTCAGCGGCTGGCGTTCCAAACCGCTGCCAATTCTTCAACGCGTCCGGTTCAGCCCGCAGATGCTAAGATCAAGCCCGAAGCCCTGGCAAAAGCGCCCTCGGCCGAACCGGCAGGGGAAGCGCTGGAAGCGTTGCAGGCCGCGCCGCTGGATGCGCGCTTTACCTTTGACAGCTTTGTGGTTGGCAAGCCGAACGAGCTAGCCCATGCCGCCGCGCGCCGTGTGTCCGAGGGCGGACCGGTCACGTTCAATCCACTGGTTCTTTATGGCGGCGTAGGTCTGGGTAAGACGCACCTTATGCACGCCATCGCGTGGGAGCTGAAAACCCGGCACCCCGAGTTGAACGTGCTGTACCTGTCGGCAGAGCAGTTCATGTACCGCTTTGTGCAGGCGCTGCGTGAACGCCGGATGATGGATTTCAAACATCTGTTCCGCTCGGTCGATGTGCTGATGGTCGATGACGTGCAGTTCATCGCGGGCAAGGATTCGACGCAGGAAGAGTTCTTTCACACCTTCAACGCGTTGGTGGACCAGAACAAGCAGATCATCATCTCTGCCGACCGCGCACCCGGCGAGATCAAGGATCTGGAAGATCGCGTGAAATCGCGTCTGCAATGTGGTCTGGTTGTTGACCTGCACCCCACCGACTATGAGCTGCGTCTGGGTATTCTTCAGAACAAGGTTCAGCAATACAGCAGCACCTACCCCGATCTGACGATCTCGGATGGTGTTCTGGAATTTCTGGCGCAACGCATCTCGACCAATGTGCGCGTGCTGGAAGGGGCCCTGACCCGTCTGTTCGCTTTTGCTTCGCTGGTCGGTCGCGAGATCGATATGGATTTGACGCAGGATTGTCTGGCCGACGTATTGCGCATGTCCGAGCGCAAAATCACGGTCGAAGAGATTCAGCGCAAGGTCTCGGAATATTACAACATCCGCATGTCCGACATTATCGGACCGAAACGCTTGCGGTCCTATGCGCGCCCGCGGCAGGTGGCGATGTATCTGTGCAAGCAATTGACCAGCCGGTCCCTGCCTGAAATTGGGCGGCGTTTTGGGGGGAGGGATCACACCACGGTCATGCACGGCGTCAAACGCATCGAAGAGCTGAAACTGACCGATGGCCAGATCGCCGAAGATGTCGAGATGCTGCGCCGGGCGTTGGAAGCCTAAACCTATACATCTCCATTCTGAACGCGCCTCGGGTCTTTGGTCCGGGGCGTTTTTGTGCGCTATTGCCCACGGTCCGCCATGAACTGTGACAGATGGACCACGCGCCCCTTGACGCATCGGGCATTCCAACCCAGAAATCCGTAAAAAATCCTTGTGCCTCAGGGTGGAACCGCTAACGTGCCAGTCCCGCCTGTTTCGGCACGCAAGTCAGAGGAATTGAGGGTATGAAGATCAGCATCGAACGCGGCACCCTTCTCAAGGCCGTTTCGCAGGCCCAATCGGTTGTTGAACGGCGCAATACAATTCCGATTCTCGCAAATGTGCTGATAGAAGCCGAAGGCGATCAGGTGCAGTTTCGCGCCACAGATCTGGATATCGAAGTGGTCGACAAGGCCCCTGCACAGGTCGAGAAAGCCGGGGCGACGACAGTTGCGGCAACCACGCTGCACGAGATTGTGCGCAAGCTGCCAGATGGCGCGTTGGTGACGCTGACCGCCGACAGTGCGGCAGGTCGTTTGACGGTTGAAGCCGGGCGGTCGAACTTCTCGCTGGCGACGCTGCCGAAAGAGGATTTTCCAGTCATGGCGTCCTCGGAATATCAGTCGAACTTTACAGCCTCGGCGGCGCTGTTGCGGCGCTTGTTCGACAAGTCGAAATTCGCCATCTCGACCGAAGAAACCCGGTATTATCTGAACGGCGTCTATATGCATGTGACCGACGGGTCCGACGGCAGCAAAGTGTTGCGCTGCGTGGCGACCGATGGTCACCGTCTGGCGCGGATCGATGCGGATTGCCCGGATGGCGCCGCAGACATGCCGGGCGTTATCGTGCCACGCAAGACGGTGGGTGAGCTGCGCAAGCTTCTGGAAGATGACGAGATGGATATCGCCGTGTCGGTCAGTGAAACCAAGGTGCGTTTTGCCACGCCGGATATCACGCTGACCTCGAAGGTGATTGACGGTACTTTCCCCGATTACACCCGCGTTATCCCGCAGGGCAACACCCGCAAGCTGGAAGTGGACGCTGCCGAGTTTGCGCAAGCCGTTGATCGGGTTGCGACGGTGTCCTCGGAACGCTCGCGCGCGGTGAAGTTGCAACTGGACGGCGACAAGCTGGTTCTGTCGGTGAACGCGCCAGATAGTGGCGCGGCTGAGGAAGAACTGGCCGTGGCCTATGGCGACGAGCGGTTGGAGATTGGGTTCAACGCCAAGTATCTGTTGGAGATCGCCTCGCAGGTTGACCGAGAGAACGCGGTGTTCCTGTTTAACTCGGCCGGGGATCCGACCCTGATGCGCGAAGGCAATGATCAGAGCGCGGTTTATGTCGTCATGCCGATGCGCGTCTGATCGCGCTGACGCGCGATGCCTCCGGCGGGAGTATTTTTGAAAAGATGAAGGGAGGGGTCATGGGATTGGCCCTGACCGAGCTTACGGTCTCGCATTTTCGGTCTCATAAGCTGGCACGTTTGTCGTTGGACGGGCGACCGGTTGCGATTCACGGGCCGAACGGGGCGGGGAAGACCAATATACTTGAGGCTGTGTCGCTGTTTTCGCCCGGGCGCGGGATGCGGCGGGCCAGTGCGGCGGAAATGACACGGCGACCCGAAGCGCTGGGCTGGAAACTGTCGGGGGTTCTGGCAGCGCAGGGGCGGCAGTATGAGGTTGAGACCTGGTCCGAGGGCGGCGCAGCGCGGCAGGTTCGGATTGATGACAAGGCGGCCAGTCAGATTGAGCTGGGCAAGCTGGCGCGGGTTGTCTGGTTGGTGCCGTCAATGGATCGTTTGTGGATCGAGGGGGCTGAAGGGCGGCGGCGGTTTCTGGACCGGATTGCGCTGAGTTTTGACCCTTCGCACGCTGAAGCATCGCTGACCTATGAAAAAGCCATGCGGGAACGCAATCGCCTTTTGAAAGAGCAGGTGCGGGATGCCCATTGGTACACGGCGCTTGAGGGGCAGATGGCAGACACCGGGCACCGGGTACACGCAGCGCGGCTGGCGGCGCTGGGACATCTGCGCATCGCGCAGGAGCGGGCAGAAACCGCGTTCCCCTCTGCCGAGCTTGAACTTGTGCAGACCGAAGGTGAGATGCCCGACACAAGCGACGACCTGCGCGAGGCATTGAATGAAAACAGGTTCCGGGATTTATCGGCTGGGCGCACGCTGATCGGGCCGCACCGATCCGATTTGTATGGTGTCTTTGCCGCCAAAGGAGTTCCGGCCAAGGATTGCTCGACCGGAGAACAAAAGGCGCTGTTGGTGTCGCTAATCCTGTCGAACGCGCGCGCTCTGGCTGAACTGGTGGGCGCACCACCAATTGTGTTGCTGGATGAGGTGGCCGCACATCTGGATGCGGATCGGCGGGCGGCGCTCTATGACGAGATTTGCGCCTTGGGTACTCAGGCCTGGATGACGGGCACCGGGCCTGAACTGTTTGCGGAACTGGGCGATCGGGCGCAGACCTTGGTTGTCACCGAAGGTGATCAGGGCTCGGTCGTCAGCGCCTAGGCAGGTTCGCCAACCTTGCGTTCCCACAGAAAGCCGCGCATGACCTCGTCGACCGGGGTCTGCGCCATGTGATTGACGTAGTTCGACATGGTTTTCTGTGCCAGACCCAGAACCACATCCAACACCGCCCGATGCGAATAGCCAGCATCAAAGAAGGCTCGCAGCTGTTCCTCGGTCGGATTGCCGCGGCTTTGCATCAATTGCAGGGTGAAGGTGCGCAACGCCTCAAGCCTGGCTGAGGGTAGCGGGGTTTCGTTGCGCAGCGCCTCGATTATCTCGTCCGAGACTTTCATCATCTTGGCGATTCCGGTGTGTGCCGGGACGCAGTAATGGCATTCGTTTTCGACGTTGATGGTCTGCCAGACGACGGTCTTTTCGTCATTGTCAAAGTCCGTTTGCAGGAACAGGCCATGCAGCACCTGATAACCTTCAAGATGTTGCGGGCTTTCTGCCATCACTTTGTGCAGGCCAGGCAGGCGACCGAACGCCGCTTGCGATTTTTCCAGCAGGGGTTTGGATCCCTCGGGGGCAGTTTCGAGGTCATGAGAGGGGAAGTTTGCCATGTCAAAGCTCCTGTTTCTGGCGCGGTAGCTCAGAAATAGGGTTTCCTGAGCGATCACTCAAGTATATATTTGAGTGACTGTTCAAGAATTGGTGAAGACCATGCCGCGCAAGCCCGCTTACGACCGAGATGTTCTGATTGCCAAGGCGCGCGATATCTTTTGGCGTCAGGGTTGGGCCGGGACGTCGTTGAAGGATCTTGAGCGGGAACTGAAACTGAAACCCGGCAGTTTCTACGCGGCTTTTGGTTCCAAGGATGCTCTCTATGCGCTGGCGTTGGAGCGGTATGCGCAGGAAGGGATGGCCAATATGATGCGTTTGGCGCAGGAGATCGGACCACTTGAGGCGCTAAAGGCGCAGCCACGACTGGTGATCGAATCCGCAGAGTTGCCAACCAAGGCCTGCATGCTGGCCAAGACATACGCAGAGCTACAGTCCAAAGATCACGATCTCGCGGAGCAGGCGCGGATTCACATGACACAGATGAGAACATGTTTCGCCGACCTGTTTCGGAGCGCTCAGAAAGTCGGTGACATTGATGCCGATCGCGATCCTGACCGGCTGGCGGCGCGATACCAATCTGACCTTTTGGGGTTGCGATTGTCCGCCGAGCGCGAGGATGTGGATGCCGCTGAAATTGCTGCGGACATTGCCGCCGATCTCGACCGACTATGATCAACAATATTTCCGGAATGGTACCACAAAATGTGGGGGGATCGCGTGACATTCCCCACCAGAAAACGTATAAGTTACCAAAATAATATAGGTACGAACGGTATGTCCGAAGACGCACAGGCACCGCAGGAATACGGCGCGGATTCCATAAAAGTTCTCAAAGGCTTAGAGGCAGTTCGCAAGCGCCCCGGTATGTATATCGGGGATACGGATGATGGCTCGGGCCTGCACCATATGGTGTACGAGGTCGTGGACAACGGAATTGACGAGGCGTTGGCCGGTCATGCCGACCATGTAACCGTGAAAATCCACGCGGATTCCAGCGTCTCGGTCAGTGATAACGGACGCGGAATTCCGGTGGATATCCACCCGGAAGAGGGTGTCTCGGCCGCTGAGGTCATCATGACCCAGCTGCATGCGGGAGGTAAGTTCGACAGCAACTCGTACAAAGTGTCGGGCGGTCTGCACGGTGTGGGTGTTTCGGTGGTGAACGCGCTGTCAGATTGGCTGGAACTGCGCATTTGGCGTGCTGGCAAGGAACATGTGGCACGTTTTGAAGGTGGTGAGACGGCCGAGCATCTGAAGGTGGTTGAGGAGTGTGGGGATCGCACCGGAACCGAGGTGCGCTTTCTGGCCTCGACCAACACGTTTTCAAACCTCGAGTATTCGTTTGAAACGCTGGAAAAGCGCCTGCGCGAACTGGCCTTCCTGAACTCGGGCGTGCGGATCATCCTGATCGATGAGCGTCCCGCAGAACGGCTGGAGACCGAGCTGTTCTATGAAGGCGGCGTCAAGGAGTTCGTCAAATACCTGGATCGGTCGAAAACCCCTGCGATGCCAGAACCGATCTACATCAAGGGCGAACGCGACGATATCGGCGTCGAGATCGCCATGTGGTGGAATGACAGCTACCACGAGACGGTTCTGCCCTTTACCAACAATATCCCACAGCGCGATGGCGGCACCCATGTGGCCGGTTTCCGGGGGGCTCTGACCCGGACGATCAACAACTATGCGCAGTCGAGCGGCATCGCGAAGAAGGAAAAAGTCAGCTTCACCGGCGATGACGCGCGCGAAGGATTGACATGTGTCTTGTCGGTCAAAGTGCCTGACCCGAAATTCTCGTCGCAGACCAAGGACAAGCTGGTATCGTCCGAAGTCCGTCCGGCTGTCGAAGGTCTGATGAACGAAAAGCTGGCCGAGTGGTTCGAAGAAAACCCCAACGAGGCCAAAGCCATTGTCGGCAAGATCATCGAGGCTGCGCTGGCCCGCGAAGCCGCCCGAAAGGCGCGCGAACTGACCCGCCGCAAGACCGCGATGGATGTGAACTACTTGGCGGGTAAGCTGAAAGACTGTTCCGAGAAAGACCCATCAAAGACCGAAGTGTTTCTGGTCGAGGGTGACTCGGCGGGAGGGTCCGCCCAGACCGGACGTGACCGTCTGACCCAGGCGGTTCTGCCGTTGCGCGGTAAGATCCTGAACGTCGAACGCGCGCGGTTTGACCGGATGCTGTCATCGCAGGAAATCGGCAACCTCGTTATGGCCTTGGGTACCGGCATTGGCCGCGACGAATTCAACATCGAAAAGCTACGCTACCACAAGATCGTCATCATGACCGATGCGGACGTGGACGGCGCGCACATCCGCACCCTGTTGCTAACCTTCTTCTATCGCCAGATGCCGGAGCTTATCGAGGGCGGATTCCTCTACATCGCGCAGCCACCGCTCTATAAGGTTTCGCGCGGTAAATCAGAGGTGTATCTTAAAGATCAGGCTGCGCTGGATGACTACCTGATCAATCAGGGTGTTGAAGGCGCGGTGTTGAAACTCGGTTCGGGTGAAGAGATCATCGGTCAGGATCTGACCCGTGTGGTTGACGAAGCCCGTCAGTTGAAACGTGTGCTGGACGCATTCCCGACCCATTACCCGCGTCACATTCTGGAACAGGCTGCGGTGGCCGGAGCCTTCGTGCCCGGTGCCGTGGATGCGGACCTGCAAGGCGTCGCCGACAAGGTCGCGGCCCGTCTGGATCTGATCGCGCTGGAATACGAACGCGGCTGGCAGGGTCGGATCACCCAGGACCACGGCATCCGTCTGGCCCGCATCCTGCGGGGTGTCGAAGAAGTGCGTACGCTGGACGGCCCGATGCTGCGCTCGGGCGAGGCGCGCAAGACCGGCAGCTTCACGCAAAGCCTGCAAGAGGTCTATAATACCCCCGCCACCCTGATCCGCCGAGACCGCAGCCAGGTGATCCACGGACCGCTGGACCTTTTGCGCGCCATTCTGGAAGAAGGTGAAAAGGGTCTGTCGCTGCAACGCTATAAGGGGCTGGGCGAAATGAACCCGGATCAATTGTGGGAAACAACCCTGGATCCCGACGCCCGGACGCTGCTGCAGGTGCGCGTGGATGACATGGTAGAGGCAGACGACCTGTTCACCAAGCTGATGGGCGACGTGGTAGAACCCCGCCGCGAGTTCATCCAGAAAAATGCCTTGAGCGTCGAGAACCTGGATTTCTGATATTTTTGTAGGTTTGCGCATAGCACTTCGCACACCCCATAAGTTTGCGTAGTTCGCCCATAGTTTTGCGCTGCGCGTTTGTCTGCATTAGCGACGAATTCAATCAGTATATAGCTTAGTCGTTGCGGCTATGGCCCTTTGCATTGCTCAATCCCGCAAAGGGCCTCCCTAAGGAACCTTGGATTCTCGCGAAAGTCTGCGATGCGCAGAATGCTGACTTTGCAAATTTACGAGAACGGCTCAAATGAAATTGCCTTTAGCCAAGCAGCAACAAGTTGGGGTGTCGTCTGGCAAACTTACCGTTCGCAGTATCCCAACAGAATTTCTGAGCGGAACCCGAAATTGCTTTAAGGTTGCGTAAACAACGTTGGTTCCCCACTTTGAGAAAACGTAATCCATAGCAAGACTGAAAGAGAATTAAATGAAACGCCTGTTTCCATCTCTGCCGGAGAACGCGACGCTGGGAAGTGTCTATCAAGCCTTTCCAGACAAACTCTCTCCGCTTTGTGTGTACGAAAGCCTTGTGATGAGGGGCGAGAGCGACCTCTCGGTTGCTGAACGTGAACTCATTGCGGCCTATGTCTCGGGATTGAATGCTTGTGCGTATTGCCATGGGGCGCACATCGTTTTCGCCAAAGCCTACGGTATTGAAGTCGAGACAATCGAAGCACTGATGGAAGACCGCGATACGGCGCCAGTCGAAGATCGTCTCAAACCATTGCTGGCATACATTGAAAAGCTCACTGTCTCGCCATCCCGAATGACAGAAGCCGACGCAAAAGCAGTCTACGCGGCAGGCTGGTCAGAGCGCGCGCTGTTCGATGCTATCCAGGTCTGCGGTGTCTTCAATCTCGTGAACCGCTTCATAGAAGGAACAGGTGTTCAAAGCCCTGGCACCGATCCAAGAGATGCGGACGAAGCCACTTTAAACCGATACCGAAGTGACAGCTTCTATACCGATTTTGGACGAGAGAACGGCCTCGACATCCCTTGAATTGATGTTGTTCGAACTTTCGAACGACGAAAAAAAAACTGGTCCGACAAAACGGCAGATGCGTTCTTCGCTCTCGGGGTTAAATCACTCGTCGGATCAAGTCGGCGCATTCATTTATTGTTGGTGGATCCATGCTCAAGACTCAACGATCCATCCTGCTTTTCGTAGATAAGGCTACGGCGGACGTACAGCCCTGACACAGCCCTATCAGTGAGAACCGATCGCCGCCCGCCGCTTTGGCGACCGCCTCAAGGTCTTCTAGGCGATGGCACGCACGAGCAGAGGGTTGGAGATGACAACGCGGCTTACAAAAGGTGATAGCAACCGCACAATAGCCTTTGTATTGACCGTCGCTTCCAGGACGATCTCGTCCTCCACATTCAGCCGCTCGGCGAATTTAAGGATGTGTTTGCGTTCAAGCTCAATGCGACCGGCATCCCGGATCTTGCCATTCTCCAGGATAGCCACCTGTGCAAAGGTGCGATGGACATCAAGTGCAATGATCTTCATGACTGGCTCCTTTCAATGGTCAGTAACCAAGGGAGCCAGCGGGCCACACGACAACTACGGATCCGCGCTCGCAGCGCAACCGGGCAAGTCGAAGGGGCGGCCAGATAACAACTCGAGCTCGCAGCTCATGAGATACTTCGGCCTGCCCGCCATTCGTGCTCCCAACACCCCAATCCCGGTGAATCAATTCTAACCCACATCGAAGCCTTCAAAACCTCCGATTAGAGCGCTGAGCTCATTCATGCCGGATAACAACATCATTAAACAGGATCACCGTTTCATCAAACGAAGGATCAGACCCATGCTGGGATTCAAATCTTTCGCTTCAGCCGCTTCTGTCCTGGCAGGCATAGAACTGGTCAATATGATCCGCAAAGGTCAATTCACGCCCGGCCTCCGTCCGTTTCAGCAGTTCATCCAACTGGCAGGATAAACTGCTCACCAATTCCACCGATGCTCTGCCAGTTAATAAGTTTGCGCCAGAACCCCGCATTGTTGGCGCAAAACTCAAAATAGCGGCGGACAAGCAGGCCGTACTTATGAATTCACATCTTGCTTATGTGTTCAGAGCAACAGATGAAGTTCATCCCATCGTTCTATTGTGAATAGAATGCGGATGTATTACATTGTACTACACAGCGGAAACAGGTGATTGCGATGAGAACCAGCCCATATTCAATCCGTCTTGATGAAGACTTGAGAAAGTCTCTGGAACGAGAAGCTGCGATAGAAGATCGGCCGCCTGCGCAGCTCGCTGTACGAGCAATTAGAATGATGTTGGAATTCAAGGCCGCAAAGCGAGCAGCCATTGATGCAGCTGTCGAAAAAGCAGATCTAGGTCGTGTTGACAAAAGGGATTCACATCAGGCTTTGAGCATGATTCAAGCTGACATCTGCGATGGAGACCAGCTTGGCACGAGATTT
>NZ_JBQFXD010000017.1:0-97919 GCF_056540665.1 Ruegeria sp. AM4
GCCGACTGCTCCTCGCTCCACAAGAACTACCCGTCGGCATCGTAACAACCTCAATCGGATCAATCTTCGTCTTCCTACTGCTCTTCAGAACGGCCAGAAAGCAGCGATAGCTGCTTTCTGATTTGAGGATCAAACGATAGCCAGGGCGTCGTCTTCGAGACGCGTGACAGTGAACACGACATCCTCATAGTCCTGATCGCCACCGCCGGTCAGGTCTTCAAATCCGATGATCATCGATTCGCCGCCTTCGACAATGCCCGACAGCGCGTGCTGCGCGTCGTCAACATTCAACGACGCCTTCTCTGCATGGAACGTGGTTTCGCGTGCGGCCCGGCCATTTACGGTCAGGATCAGATCAAAGTCATCGTCGACATCGGCAACTTCGCCATCGCTTGAGCGAAATTCCAGCACGTCACTGTCGGAAATCGAACGTGCCCAACTTGCTGCATTCTGAACGATAAAGAAGCCAAGACGCGCGCCATCGGCCACGTCATTGATCGTGACAGTCCCGGAGTCTCGGTTGGTGTTGTCATAGATCAGCCGGACATTGGTGATCTCTCCATTGTCCAGAATATCGTAGACACCCAGCACATTGTTGTAGCCGGCATGTCCAATGTCGTTCAACTCGATCCGAAAATCGGTCGCGCCGTCCCCGGCAAGGAATTCCTTGTTGACGATGCCGTTCACCTGGCTGCTGCTGACCCGGTTGCCATCCGAGAGGCTTGGAAGGTACTTGGCATAGCTGATGATGGTATTGCCATCGATGGTGATAGCGAAGATATCCCCACCCGAGCGCGCCTCGGTCAACGAAATCGTCACGTCCACATCTCCATCGCCATCCGTATCGATGGCGATCTCGGAATTGCTGTTGAAGCGGACGTTTGAACGGCCTGTTTCGACACCTTCCAGGATCAGCTTCTTGCCTTCGTCAAAATTGCTGACCGTGTCCCGGTTCAATTCGGCAGGCGAACCGCGCAGAACGCTGTTCGGACCGCTGAATTCAAAATGTTCGCGCGAAGATGTTGGCTCGGGGCCGCTGTCCTGATCGGGAGAATCAACGACGATCACCGGGTCAGAAGGGGCAGGTCCCGCATTGCCACCTGTGTCCAACTGAACGCCTGCCGAGGTGCGGGCAAAGTTCTGTGTGACCATGACTGCCGGATAGCCGTCAAAGGTACCGATCTCGATTCCGATGCCGATATAGTCAACATTTGGGTTCAGGATATTTTCTCGGTGGCCTTGGCTGTTCATCAGCCCCCTGTGCAGATCGACCACGTCATCGCTGAACCCCGGCACACCGCGTTGGCTTTGCCAAGCGATGTTTTCCGCCGTTCGCCAAGACCCCGACAAAACGAAGCCGGAATCGCGAATCCGGTCGGTCGCCGAACTATTGCCGATCCCGGTGTGCGAAAACCGATTGGTATCCAGCATCCATTCGCTGTGATCTTCCGCCGCCGCATTCAGCCGCAATTCCAACTGAACCGGATCCAGCCCGCGCGACGTGCGCTCGGCATTGATCAGGTCGAGCATCTCGCGCTCAAGGGAACTTGCCCGTGACATCCACTGTCCTCCAGAAGTTTTTTGGTATGGTTGGAGGCAATATTGTCAGGATTTGGGCGAAGGCTTCTCACAATTTCATGACCCGCCTCAAGTGGCGAGTTCCTGCCGGTTAATCGGACCGAACCGGCAACATTCCAGCAAAACCGGCCAAAAACAGGCGCGGCTAAGGCGTGACACACCACACGCCACGCATCTGTCTGCAACTACTGCAACTGATCACCGACTCATTTGCCGGGATCACCACGCCAGGCGCTGGAACGAATCCCCTCCGGTTAAAAATCCACACCACGCTGGGCTTTGATGCCGGCCTGGAAGGGGTGTTTTTCTTCGGTCATTTCGGTCACCAGGTCAGCATAGTCGCGCAAGGCCGGGGGTGCGTCGCGGCCTGTCAGGAACACGCTGGTCTTGTCCGAACGTGCGTTCAGGCCGTCGATCACCTGATCAACCGACAAGTATTCGTAGCGCAGCGCAATGTTGATCTCGTCCAGCACCACCAGATCGTAGTCGCCGCTGGACATCAGTGCGCGCGCCTTGTCGAAGGCCGCGTTTGCTGCGGCGATGTCACGCTCTCGGTCCTGCGTATCCCAGGTAAAACCTTCGCCCATCGTGTGCCAGGTCACGAGATCACGTTCCTCAAAAAAGCGCCGCTCGCCGGTTTTCCACTTGCCCTTGATGAACTGGACGACGGCGACCTTCTGACCCCATCCCAGCGCCCGGATGACAACCCCGAACGCCGCCGAGGATTTGCCCTTACCCTTGCCGGTATTGATCAGAACCAGACCGCGACCGGGATCGACGGCCTCGGAGACCTTTTTGCGGTGCTGGGCCTGCACCTTCTGCATCTTTTCCTTGTGATCCTGCGCGTCGCTCATCTGGGCACCTCTTTGATTGCCCGGCCCAACCTAGGCGAAGTTTTCGAAAGGTAAAGTCAGGCTTTGGGGTCCGTGACCGAACGTGCCTTGCCACGTTCGAGGCCCAGTTGGTGTTCGCGCCAGATGACGACCACATTGCCCGCGATGACCAGCGCAGCGCCCAGCAGGATCGCAAGCGTGGGCAACTCGTCAAACCAGACATAGCCGATGACGATGGCAAACAGCATGGTCGTGTAGTCATAGGGCGCCAGCATCGAGGCCTGCCCGAACCGATAGGACGACGTCACAAGAATCTGCGCGACGCCACCGATCAAGCCCATTGTGATCAGTATTAGAGCCTGATTCAGTGTTGGCATGGTCCAGCCCCAAAATGCTGTCAAGGCGGACAACAGCGTGGCCGTCATCGAGAAATAGAAAACGATCGCCGCAGGGTGATCGACCTTTACGAGTTGCCGAATGTGGATCTGCACAAAAGCGCGGGCGATGGTTGCACCCAATACGCAGGCGGCACCGATCGTGGCGGCAACCTCGATTTCGGTGCTGCCCAGCCGGGGCCAGATCATGATCAACACCCCCAGCAAGCCGATCGCGACCGCGCCAATTCGGATCATGCGGATACGCTCGCCCAGCATAACTGCGGCCAGAATCAGCGTGAATATCGGGGTGGCGTAGCCAATGGCGGTGACCTCGGGCAAAGGTAGAAGGCTTAGGCCGGTAAAGGTCAGGCCCATTGCCCCCGTCCCAAGGACCCCGCGCCAGAAATGCCCCATCGGTTTTTTGACGACAAAACCCTGCGCCAACTCCCCGCGTGAGAGAAGCCAGACGATGATGATTGGTATGGCAAACAGCGAGCGAAAGAAAACCAGTTCGCCAGGTGGGAAATCTTCGGACAGCGCCTTGACCAATGCCGACATCGAGGTGAACAGCATCAGCGCAGTCAATTTCAGACCCACGGCCAGCATAGGTCGATGCGATGTTAACGATCGTGCCATTGGCGGCGACCCTGCGCTTTTGGTTTCGAAAGATCAACGGCTGGATTGTACCAATCAGGACGATTTCCAGTGATCCGGCAGCGGCCAGCCAATCTCGTCGCCGAACGCCTCCAGAAACCTGATCATCCGGGTTGCGCGCTCTTGCGCAAGTTCCGCGCCTTTTGTGGTCAGCATGTCGCCTGGCAGGTTCAGCAGTTTGACTTTCCAATGGTCAATCGAAAACGCCAGATCGTCGAGTGGCCGATGTTCGGCAAACGGGTCCGTAGAATCGTACAAAGCCCGCCCCAGCGACCCCGCAACCGAGAATGTCCGGGCGATGCCCACGGCCCCAAGCGCGTCCAGGCGGTCGGCATCCCGCAATATCCGCGCCTCGGCAGTTTCGGGCGCGATCCCGGCCGAAAAGCTATGCGCGGCAATGGCATGTTGTGTCGCTTTGATTTCGGCCTGGGAATATCCCAGTTCATCCAGAATAGACTCTGATTCTACGGCCGAGCGTTGCGACGCAAGATGGCGGTTGGGGTCGTTCTTGGGTAGATTGACAAGATCATGCAGGTAACTGGCGGCCAGCAACACGCGCATATCCGAAGTCTCATCCGCAATCGACTGCGCGTTCATCCAAACCCGGTCGAGATGCGCCAGATCGTGCGCGGGATCCGTTTTCATCCGCTGGGCGACGATGGCCCGCAGATGTGCGCACAGATCAGCCGATCCGTCCACGGTTTTCTCCGATCTGACCGCGATGCAGCAGCAGGTGATCCAGGATCACGCAGGCCATCATGGCTTCGCCCACCGGTACGGCGCGGATGCCGACGCAGGGGTCGTGGCGGCCTTTGGTGATGATCTCGGTCTCTTCACCGGATTTTGTGATGGTCTTGCGTGTGGTCAGAATCGACGAGGTCGGTTTCACCGCGAACCGCACGACGACGTCCTGCCCGGTCGAAATGCCACCCAGAATGCCGCCCGCATGGTTCGAGCTGTATTGCGGACCATTTTGGCCCATGAAGATCTCATCCGCGTTGGCCTCGCCGGTCAATTCGGCTGCGGCCATGCCCTCGCCGATCTCGACACCTTTGACGGCGTTGATCGACATCATCGCGGCAGCCAGATCAGTGTCTAACTTGGCGTAAATCGGCGCACCCAGCCCTGCGGGAACTCCGCGAGCCACCACTTCGACCACCGCACCAACCGAATTGCCGGACTTGCGCAGGTCGTCCAGATAGGTTGCCCAGTCTTCGGCGGCTTGCGCATCGGGTGTCCAGAACGGGTTCTGTTCAATCTGAGACCAGTCGAAATTGGCCC
Source organism: Ruegeria sp. AM4 (assembly GCF_056540665.1). NCBI lineage: Bacteria > Pseudomonadati > Pseudomonadota > Alphaproteobacteria > Rhodobacterales > Roseobacteraceae > Ruegeria > Ruegeria sp. AM4. The sequence continues at coordinate 4,724 of NZ_JBQFXD010000017.1, forward strand.
GATCGATCTTGTGGGGTCCGATCTGCGTCATGTACCCGGTAATCTGCACATTCGGCGCGATCTGCTTGATCGCCTCACGCGCCAGCCCGCCCGCCGCCACGCGCGATGCGGTTTCGCGGGCCGAACTGCGACCACCGCCGCGATAGTCGCGAATGCCGTATTTCTGCCAATAGGTGATATCGGCGTGACCCGGGCGGAACTTGTCCATGATGTCGCCGTAGTCCTTGGACCGTTGATCGGTGTTCTCGATCATCAGCTGGACCGGGGTTCCGGTGGTCTGGCCTTCGAAGACACCAGACAGGATTTTCACCTGATCGGGTTCACGCCGTTGGGTGGTAAATTTGTTCTGCCCCGGTTTCCGCTTGTCCAGCCAATGCTGGATCATCGCCGCGTCAATCGTCACGCCCGGAGGGCACCCATCAACGGTCGCACCCAAAGCGGGCCCGTGGCTTTCACCCCAGGTGGTAACGCGGAAGAGGTGTCCAAAGCTGTTCATCGACATGGGGCATGCTCCTTTGAGCGTCGTGATTAGCGGGCAAGGCCCTTGGCCTCAAGCGGATTTGCGGTCGGGGCCAATGAGGCCCCGCCCCTTCTGTCATCACGCAGCAGAAGCCAAAAGCGCGCGGGTCTGGGAGATTTTTAACGCGGCCTGCGCGGCCTCGCGCCCTTTTTCCACGAAATGTTCGCGATAGATGGCGTTGTGATGATCCGTCTCCTGGTACTGATGCGGGGTCAGCGAGACCGACAGGACCGGAACGCCCGTATCCAGCCCGGCGCGCATCAGGCCATCAACTACGGCTTGGGCGACGAAATCGTGCCGGTAAATGCCACCATCCACCACGAAAGCGGCGCAGGCTATGGCAGCGTATCTGCCGGTTTGCGCCAAATCCCGCGCCAGCAGTGGCATCTCGAACGCGCCCGGGACATCGAACACGTCGATTTGGTCGGCGGGGATGAGTTGCTGAAACCCGTCAAGCGCGCGATCAACAATATCGGAATGCCAGTTGGCTTTTATGAAAGCATAGCGGGTGTGTGTCATCATGATCTCCTTTCAGTTTGGTGGCCTGCTGGCGGTCGCGAAAACCGGTTCCCACTTTTCGCTGCCAGCCCGGCATGACACGTCACCCAAGGCGATCACGAGCAGGCGCGCCGCTACGCGACACGCTGCACGTTCTCTTTCATCCGGACTATCACCGTCGGCTCTGGCCTCTCACCAGATCTGCTTGTCACCCAGTCGTGGTTCCACAATTTGTCCGAAAACCGGTTCCCACTTTTCGGATCGTGGACACTGCTGGGCCGCTCGCGGGCTTACGGGTTGATACCCGCATACCGCCGGTGGGGAATTTCGCCCCGCCCTGAGAACGCTGTGGACCTTGCATGGAACGGGCCGCTTCTGCAAGAGATTTGGCAGGAGGTTCCAAATGCACCCAAATCCCGCCTTTCGCGCCGAGGACCGCGCCCGGCATATCGAATTTGCCCGGGACCGGGCGTTTGGTGTGCTGGCGCTATCGACAGCAGACGCGCCGTTGCTGAGCCATGTTCCCTTTTTGCTGAGTGAAGACGGACAGATCGCTGAGCTGCATCTGGTTCGGTCGAACCCGATTCTGCGCGCATTGAAGCAACCGCAAACGGCCCGTATCGCGGTTTCGGGACCTGATGGCTATATCTCGCCGGACTGGTACGGGATCGAAGATCAGGTTCCGACATGGAACTATGTCGCAGTGCATCTGACAGGTACACTCGAACAATTGACACCTGACATGTTGCGCGGTCTGCTGGACCGTCAGTCGGCGTTCTACGAAGCGCGTTTGCTGCCGAAGCCTCCCTGGATGGCCGAGAAGATGTCGGACGAGGCATTGACGAAGATGATGCGCATGATCGTGCCGTGTCAGATGCGGATCGAAGATATTCAGGGCACTTGGAAACTGAGCCAGAACAAACCCGATGCCGTTCGACTGAGCGCGGCCGAACACGTGGCGGCCGATGGTTTTGGCGTTGAACTGGACATCTTGCAGGGATTGATGCGTACCGCCGGGCAAACTGACAATTGAAGGGTTCAGATTTGCGCCGCGACGTCTAAGGTGCCATCAGCAAGGAGACAGGACATGAAGCTCTATCACAGCCCGACCTCACCCTATGTGCGCAAAGTCATGGTGCTTTTGCATGAAACCGGGCAGTTGAATGATGTCGAAGTGCTACCCGCATCGGGCACGCCGATCTCTCCGGCAGGTGAATTGATCGGCAAGGCCCCGTTGACGAAAGTGCCCGCGTTGGAACGACCCGATGGCCCGACTTTGTTCGACAGCCGGGTGATTTGCGCCTTTCTGGACGCGCGCGCGCAGGCCGGGCTCTACCCTGATGGGTCTGCGCGCTGGGATGTTCTGACGCTTGAGGCGCTGGCAGATGGCATTCTGGATGCCGCCCTGCTGATGACCTACGAAGACCGATTGCGCCCCGAAGGCATGCGATGGGACGCTTGGCTCGATGCGCAGTGGGACAAGATCGACCGCGCCTGTGCCTCGCTGACCGAGCGCTGGATGGCGAATCTGTCCGGTTCGCTGGATATGGGGCAGATCGCTGTGGGTTGTGCACTTGGCTATCTGGACCTGCGCCACGACGCGCGGGGGTGGCGAAGCGGCAATGACGCACTGGCCGCTTGGTATGCCGAATTCAGCGAACGCCCCAGCATGGTCGAAACGCGCCCGCCCAGCTGACCTGCTTTGGCACATGAGGGCAGCGCACATGCGGTGCCCCCGCCCGATCAATCGCCAAATGTCGCAAGATAGGCGGCGATGTCGTCGGCCCCTTCCCTGAGTTTGACGCTCATATTCGGGCGGGCTGTGTCATCCTTAAGGTAGTCCTGGATGAAACCGATCGGGTCCAGAGAATAAGCGGCGATGTTTTTCTGGTTCCAGACCAGCCCCTGCTCTCCGGCGCGGATCATGTCATCTGTGAACATTCCCATCGGCAGGCGTTCACTGCCATAACGGTAGTCGTTCTCGGATCCGGCGACACGGCCCACGACGCCATAGAGATTCGGGCCGGTGATGCCGCCCTTTTCAAGAACCTCGCCATCTTTGATGATCGCGTGACAGGATGAACAGCGGTTATACAGGGCCTTGCCTTTGGCCGGATCGCCCGCAGCAAAGGCGTGAGGGGATAGGACAGTTACAAGCAGATAGGCCAAAAGGGTTGCTTTGAGCATGGGGTTTCTCCGTGTTGGAGTTCGCGCAATCCGCGATCTGAATCATTCCCGCGGCGAGTGCAACATGGAACGTGTCGCTCATGGCAGGAATGAAATATCTATTTAAAAATAATATTTTAAGAACTGCGCGCCCTTGCCAAGATCTGCGAAATCTCGACCTTCCCGTGTTGGCGGCATGGCTAAACATTGGCGTATGCCAATTGCTTTGCTCGGCACGGCGACCTGTCGCGCAGGTCCTTGGGTCCGCACGAATCACGAGGGCAGAGGAGGAGGCGAACACCCAAAAAACGCGGCACGGGGACCACGCCATCTTGAATTTTTAAGGCCGCGTTGTGACCTGAATACCCAGATGCGGCGTATTGCGCGCCTTTGACCGCTGGACGAACCGTATTCTCCCCGATAGATAGCGCGGTTAAGACATCGCATTCGTGCGGTGCGCGAGCTATATGCCCGTCCGCGGGCGCCAGACAATCGGAGAGAACCTCGTGTCCCACGCTGAAGACCACGAAGGCACCCGCAGAGACTTCCTGTACTACGTCGCTGGCGGCGCAGGTGTTGTTGCGACAGGTGCAGCAGTATGGCCCCTCGTCAACCAAATGAACCCCTCGGCGGATGTGCAGGCGCTGTCCTCGATTCGTGTGGACGTGAGCGGGGTCGAACCAGGCACGCAGTTGACCGTGAAATGGTTGGGCAAACCCGTCTTTATCCGTCACCGGACCGGTGCCGAGATCTCTGAAGCGCAGGAACAGGACGCCGAAGGTGTCGATGCGCTGCCCGATCCGCTGGCGCGAAACTTCAACCTGAACGCCGACGCTCCGGCCACCGACGCCAACCGCGTCATGCCGTCGCCCGAAGGCGAAGCGCCGGGCGCATGGATCGTTCAGATGGGTGTATGTACTCACCTGGGCTGCGTGCCTTTGGGGGATGCCGGCGACTTTGGCGGCTGGTTCTGCCCGTGCCACGGTTCTCACTACGACCTTGCTGGCCGTATCCGCAAAGGCCCCGCGCCTGAAAACCTGCCCGTCCCGCCCGCTGAGTGGGTGGACAACAGCACAATCCGACTCGGCTAAGGGAGACCCAGAATGTCAGGAATTCCCCACGACCACTATGAGCCCAAGACCGATGGCGAGAAGTGGCTGAACAGCCGTCTGCCGATCGTCGGCCTGATTTATGACACCATCATGATCCCCACCCCCAAAAACCTGAACTGGTGGTGGATTTGGGGCATCGTGCTGGCCTTCTGCCTTGCGTTGCAGATCGTCACCGGCATCGTTCTGGTGATGCACTACACCCCGCATGTTGATCTGGCCTTTGCCAGCGTCGAACACATCATGCGCAACGTGAATGGCGGCTATTTCATCCGCTACCTGCACATGAACGGCGCGTCGCTGTTCTTTGTTGCGGTCTACATTCACATGTTCCGCGGCCTGTTCTACGGTTCGTACAAGGCCCCGCGTGAAATCACGTGGATCATTGGCATGCTGATCTACCTGATGATGATGGGCACGGCGTTCATGGGCTATGTTCTGCCCTGGGGTCAGATGTCTTTCTGGGGTGCGACAGTGATCACCGGCCTGTTTGGCGCGATCCCGTTTGTGGGTGAGGCGATCCAGACCTGGCTGCTGGGCGGACCTGCGGTGGACAATGCCACGCTGAATCGCTTTTTCTCGCTGCACTACCTGCTGCCGTTCATCATTGCGGCGCTGGTGATCGTGCATATCTGGGCCTTCCACACCACCGGCAACAACAACCCCACGGGTGTCGAGGTTCGTCGCGGTTCGAAAGCCGAGGCCGAGAAAGACACTCTGCCCTTCTGGCCATACTTCGTGATCAAGGACCTGTTTGCGCTGGCCGTGATCCTGGTCGTATTCTGGGCCATCGTCGGCTTCATGCCGAACTATCTGGGCCACCCGGACAATTACATCGAAGCCAACCCGCTGGTTACACCTGCGCACATCGTGCCCGAATGGTACTTCCTGCCGTTCTACGCGATCCTGCGCGCCTTCACCGGCGAGGTTTGGGTCGTGCAGTTCGCCAGCTTCATCACCGGCGGCATCATCGACGCCAAGTTCTTTGGCGTGATTGCGATGTTCGGTGCGATCCTGGCGATGGCGCTGGCCCCGTGGCTGGACACCTCGACCGTGCGTTCGGGCAAGTACCGCCCGATGTTCAAATGGTGGTTCTACCTGCTGATCGTCGACTTCTTTGCCCTGATGTGGCTGGGTGCGATGCCGGCAGAAGAACCCTATGCGACGTTCTCGCTGATCGCGTCGGCTTACTGGTTCGCTTATTTCTTCGTGATCCTGCCGATCCTGGGTGTCATCGAGAAACCGCAGGTTCCGCCTGAAACCATCGAAGAAGACTTCAACGCGCATTATGGCAAGGCCAACGCCGACGCCACGCCCGCCGAGTAAGAGGGACAGAGATCCATGTTCAAGAAACTTGCAATCGGTGCCGCGTTTGCCTTGGCTTTTGCGCCCGCCTCGACCTTTGCGGCAGGCGGCGGTGAGCAGCACATCGAAGACTTCGACTTTTCCTTCGAGGGGCCGTTCGGCACCTATGACCAAAGCCAGCTGCAGCGCGGCCTTCAGGTTTACACCGAGGTTTGCGCCGCGTGTCACGGCCTGCGTTATGTGCCTCTGCGTGATCTCGAAGCGTTGGGCTATTCGGAAGAACAGGTCATCACCTATGCGGCCGACAATTTCGAAGTGTTCGATCCCGAGCTGGACGATTTCCGCCCTGCAATCCCGACCGACCACTTCCCCGTCAATGACGGTGTCGGCGCGCCAGACCTGAGCCTGATGGCCAAGGCACGCGCCGGGTTCCACGGCCCATACGGTCTGGGCATCAACCAGCTGGTCAAAGGCATGGGCGGCGCAGAGTACATTGCGTCCCTGCTCGACGGATACACCGGTGAGGAAAAGGAAGAGGCAGGCGCGGTTCTTTATGAGAACAAGGCTTTCCCCGGTGGCTGGATTTCCATGGCCCCGCCCCTTTCGGATGATCAGGTCGAATATGCCGACGGCCACGCCGCGACGGTCGAAGAAATGTCCAAGGACGTCTCTGCCTTCCTGATGTGGGCCGCCGAGCCTAAGATGATGGACCGCAAGAATGCAGGCTTTGTCGGCGTTCTGTTCCTGACCGTCCTGTCCGTGATCCTGTATCTGGTCAACAAGCGTCTGTGGGCGCCGGTCAAGGGCAAGAAGAGCGTCTGATCCAAATTCAGAACCGAATTCAGAGCCCCCGCACCATTTGGTTGCGGGGGTTTCTTTTTTCTCAGGGCTAGACACATGAAATCCAATCTCCAAATAGCGAAGAGAAACCGCTGAAGGAGTGGGCGATGGGTGACCGGATCGAAACCACGAACAAACAGGTTGTTATTCGTCACTGGGACGGCAGCAAAAAGTACATGATGGCCCCAAACGAATATGTTGGCGTCGTCGTCGGCAAAGAAGCAACCAACGGTGAATACGTGATCTCAGATGGTGTCATGGCCCCTGGCGGCGCGGTGCCCGACCACTATCACAAATGGGAAGACCAGACGTTCCACATCATCGAGGGCACAGTCGATGCCAAGATTGGGGATGAATGGATCACTGCCAGCGCAGGGGATACGATCCACTGTCCGCGAGGCGTTTCGCACTACATGAAGAACAACTGCACCCAGACCGTGCGAATGATCAGCTATATCTTCCCGGGCGACCGTGCCGAAGAATTCATGGCGGAAACGTCGCGGCAAAATGAAACAGGCGAACGGAATTTCGATTTGATCGAGCGCGAGTTCGGCGTTGTCTATCTATGATCGCCGCGCATTGAGCCCTACGCCTGAAGCTGTGTATTGGTGCTGCCGCTGATCAACGCCGGTACGATTTCGCCCTCGGTTTGGTGTTCGGAGAAACTGACTTCGGTGAATTGTTCAGTGCGGCCCATATGCGGGTTCTCCATCAAAACCTGATGGGTCTTTCCGATCTGGGCACGCAGATGTTTGACGACCTGGGTTTCACCGGCAGCACGCAGGCGCGCTGCGCGGTCCTTGATAACGTTTCCGTTGATCTGCTGCGGTATCCGCGCCGCGGGCGTGCCCTCTCGTTTCGAATAGGGGAAGACATGCAGCCAGGTCAGGTCGCAATCACGCACCAGTTTCAGCGAGTTCTCGAAATGCGCCTCGGTCTCGGTCGGGAAGCCTGCGATGATGTCGGCCCCAAAGGTCATTTCGGGGCGCAGCTTTCGCGCCTCTTCGGCAAAGCGTATCGCGTCGTCGCGCAGGTGGCGGCGTTTCATTCGTTTCAGGATCAGGTCGTCGCCATGCTGCAACGAAAGATGCAGATGCGGCATCAGACGCGGTTCCGTCGCAATCGCTTGCATGAGGTTTTCATCCACTTCGATCGAGTCGATCGAGCTGATCCGCAGGCGCGGCAGGTCCGGCACCAGCTTAAGGATACGCATCACCAGATCGCCCAGTTTGGGCTGCGCAGGCAGGTCCGCGCCCCACGAGGTCAGATCGACACCGGTCAGGACTACCTCGTTGTACCCACGGTCCACCAGCCGCTTGATCTGGTCCACCACGACGCCCGCAGGGACGCTGCGCGAGTTGCCACGGCCGTAGGGGATAATGCAGAAGGTGCAGCGGTGGTCACAACCGTTCTGGACCTGCACATAAGCGCGCGAGCGGGTGCCAAAGCCATCGATCAGATGCCCGGCGGTTTCGGTGACGGACATGATGTCGTCGACCTGAACCGCCTCGGTCTCACCGATGAAATCCGCAGCCATGCCTTTCCAGGTATCGGGTTGCATTTTTTCGGTGTTGCCAATGACCGCGTCGACCTCATCCATTTGAATGAAGGTCTCAGGCTCGGTCTGCGCCGCACAACCGGTTACGATCAGGCGCACACCCGGGTTTTCCCGACGCAGCTTGCGGATCTCCTGCCGGGCTTTGCGAACAGCCTCAGCCGTCACCGCGCAGGTATTCACGACAACGGCATTGCTGAGCCCTGCCTGCTGCGACAGCTCTTTCATCGCCTCGGTCTCATAGGCGTTCAGGCGGCAGCCCAATGTGGTGAACTTGGGGACGCTCATCCCAGCGACCTCAGGAATTCAGGCGTTAGCGTGCCCGAGAACACATGGCAGGTCGGACCGGTCATCCAGACACCGTCCTCGCGCCAGTCAATCCAGATGGTACCGCCGTCCAGCTCGATCTGTACCTTGCGACCGGTCAGCCCGCGCCGCGCCGCGGCCACGGCGGTCGCACAGGAGGACGAGCCCGAGGCCAATGTTATCCCGACGCCTCGCTCCCACACGCGCATGCGGATGTGATCAGGCCCAATGACCTGCGCCACCTGCACGTTGGTGCGTTCGGGGTAGAGCGGGTGGTGTTCATAGCGTGCGCCAAATTCGCTCAGCGGAATCGCCTCGGCATTTTCCACAAAGAATGTGCAATGAGGATTGCCCATACCGGTGGCCGTCGGGCCGCCTTCGATCGGCAGTTCCAGAGTATCCATCTGCTCGGCCAGAGGAACCTGATCCCAGGCCAGCTGAGGTTGCCCCATATTGACCGAGGTAAGGCCATCTCCGGCGTCCCTAGCCAGCAGGGTGCCACGTTCGGTTGTAAGCGTAAGCTCGGGTTTGCCGGTTTCCTCCATCAGGAAACGGGCGATACACCGCGTGGCGTTGCCGCAGGCCGCCGAGGTTGATCCGTCAGCGTTGTAGAATACCAGATGCGCGTCCCCGTCACCGTTTTCGATGATGGCCAGCTGGTCAAAGCCGACGCCAAACTGGCGGTGCCCGATTCCCTTTGCCATAGCCGGAGTAATCGCCGCGGTTTGAGCGCGGGCGTCCACGATGACGAAGTCATTTCCCAGCCCGTGCATTTTCATGAAGGGCAAATTGGTATCGTTCGAGCGTTGCATGGCGGGCATATAACGCTGCGCAAGACCTGAATCCACCCCGCCCTGAAGATTCCTGAAAAAAGGACTTGACCCCCCCGCGTCCCCTGCCTAATTAGGCCGCCTATCGGGGCGCCGGACCAAGGGTACTTGTCGGCGAAACGAGGTGCGAAATTAGGCCTTGAACCCAGCCGGGAAAATGCCTTACAGAGCGCCACGGATCCAAAAGATCCAACAAAAGAGTGGGCCGTTAGCTCAGTTGGTAGAGCAACTGACTTTTAATCAGTGGGTCGCAGGTTCGAATCCTGCACGGCTCACCACTTTTTAGCCATTAAAAACAGAGACCTGCGGTACGTATATCTCTTATACGTATGGATTGACGTGCGCCGAACTTCCGTGTTGGGGGACATATGGGGGACAAAAGGGGTGATTTTCGCCCTATTTTTTCGCCTGTCTCTGGGTAGGTAAATTTGCCGACCCTGAATGTTGGTTGTCCCCGCTCTCCATTTTCACCATTATTAAATGGCTACATGCAACTGAGACCTTCTAAGGCATCGGGACGCTGCAACCACATAGCATAAAAGGCCGCGTCGACCGGGACAATGAGAAACCAGACCCACAGATAGATACTTGCATGCCAAGTCAGGCGAGAAACGCCTCGCATTAACTCCTGAGCGTTTTTTGCAAGCTCCGCTGGCGAACTCGCTATTTCGATGTGAGATTGCGCCCCTGGGGTTTCCATTTCTTTGGTTTTCTCCCGAAAGAGTTCCTTAACTTTGAACGCGAAGAACTCTAGTTGGGAGTAAGGCCTGTTTTTTTCCTCGTCTATCGTGCCCTTGTGTATCTCCTTTCCTGGGTGGTTCCATGCGCGAAAGCTGCTGAAATCGCCAAGCCACGAAAGCACATGGTTGACTAGCAGAAAGCCAATCATGAGGTTTGTGATGGTCGTCAGTTGCGACAAGTTCGGTGACACACCAAGGAAGGTAAAACCCTGCAGGCATACTCCCGAATAGACCGTGAGGATTTTTGCGAGCGCCAACGCCATAAGGCTTCTATTTGATACATACGTTGCTCTTGAAATGAGTTCTTGTCCCTGAAAATTCACGATAACCTCTTGATGGATTCCGAATGACTTGGCCTAATGTTGGCGGGCGATAAATAAGCCCGGTCTGATTATTTATACTCTAAATTCAACGGCCAACTGTTTGCCAGAGCATCAAGGATTTGCCCGTGCATGAAACTGTAAAGAAGATGCTTCGAATGGTGGCCGGGGGCTTCCCGCTAAACCAACCAATCATAATCGATGACGGCAGCGGCACACCTTCGGTGGTCGCTTTCTTCTCAGACCTGGAACTCGACGTTTACATGCTGCGTTTCGTTGATGACGGGGCTGTTGAACTGGTTACCGACGGGTTTGAACATGTAGCCTTTACAGCGGATATCCTGACTAGCATCGAGTACATGATAGAAGAAGGTGACGAGTTATGGAACAAACTGGACCCGTTCTGGAGCGACGAGGCGCAGAACTGGGTCGGCTGGGAACATCTTGCCACGCAGCCCGAGGATATCGAGTGATAGCCCGTCATCCACCGTTAGAAAACGGTCCCCAATGAAACAACCGCCCCAAAACTGGGGCGGCTGCAAGCTGGGGCATTCAGCTTAACTCACGATACCATTCGTTTACTTCGTCCAAGTCCAGACAGTATGGCGAGATTGGTGACCTAGCATGCACCTTTCCGCCCGTGCTGTGGTCGGTGATTTGCGTCCGCACTGCGGACAAGGCCGCCACAAAGTACGGCTCGTAATGAACCCGCTTCAGGGCCTAGCGGTCATTGGTTGGCTTAACCATTTGCTGTCCGCATTGAGGCGTAGTACCTTCTATTCCCAAGGCAATTGTTGCTCAAACTGTCCAAGTGCGACACTCTTTGCCAAAATCCAACAACGTCGGCAACTTTTTGACGCCGGAGTTAGCTACGTGGAATTGGCCACTGTCAGCGTTTTTGACCACGAATGCCCAGTTTCGTCCAGTAATGAAATCTCGTAAGTTACCGCCCAAGTGCCCTTCGGGAAGAACCGGCGGACATAGTACGAAGCCCGCTCATCGCTATCAATTCCGGGAGTTCTTGTGACTCCCCGAACAGTTTCGGCAGGCACACGCCACTTTTCTCTTGGGATTTTTTCCTGTTTCGAGCTATTGCCTGCGCCGTGAGTAATTATTTCTACAGACGGTTGCGGGTTCCAAATCGTATAAGCACCTGTATTCTCCAATGTGACCATCAAGACGTGCATCAGTTCGTCGGTGTCAGTTGGATGTACAAAAGCCTCCGCGTGCAAAATTGCCTTAGGTGAAAAAATGCGCCCATGGAAGAACTTGAAGTAGGAGAACACGGCTCCGAATGAAATCACAATTGTGGTCGTAATGCTTTGAATTGCCGAAAAAGCCTCCCTATTTCTCGCCAGTGATTCAAGGTTCAGAAAACCAAGTTTCCAAAGTATTGCGAGAACTAATGCTATAATCGCTAAGGACAATGCTGCGACCGTCACAGCAAAATGGCGGGAATGCATTTCTACGCGAATATGAAAACAACCACCAATAGCGCGACGACTGCCGCTAATCCAAGAATCAGGTTCTTACTAATCTTTGGTTTTTGAGGAACGTGACTCATCCATAATCTCTTTGCTGCATTGCGTTAGAGTTTACATAATCAACCAAGATGGCTGGGACTTCATTTCCTGTCAAGTTTGAGCCCAATAGAATGCTCATCGAAGCGACTGTATTAAGTTCTCGAAACCCCGATAATACGTTTTTTTTGCAATAGCCTACGGGAGACAGCGCTCTTTCGTTATGGTTGGTGACGTAACCAGTGCAGGCTTCTGTGCATCGCTCAACACCGGTGAATATGGGCTCGAAGCAGACATAAGATAAGCCGCCGAGTTCAAGGACGGCGGCTTGCTCTTAGTCACCGAAAATTTCTATGCGCTCGTTGGTAAGCTGCCGCGCTTTGTCTTCCCAATATGGACTTATATAAAAGGCGTGCTGGTAGCTTAGATGTTCACGTACCCGAGCAGCCTGTCTGCATCGGCGCGGATAAGTCGGTGGTGATTGTCATCAACAACCCCGTCAGAACGAGCTGATATCCGGCCTTTGATAGCTAGGTCTTTGAAGTCCCGCGATGGAATTTCCATCATCTTGTCTTCAAGTGCCATGAACTCGTCGCAGAGAGGCTCAACGCACTCTTTGTAGTGGTCTTCTATCAGTCCGTAGCGGTCTGGATTACTTTCAGCCAGCAAGCGTTTTTCAACCGCTTGGTTTTCGTCAATGGCGTTGCCGTATCGGTTTCCAAGGTCCGCCCATTGGGGATACAGGCGTTGAATGGGCGTTGCCGCTTCTGGGTCAAGGATTTCACCTGCCAACGCACCCGTTGCGATTGCTGCCGTCAAAGCAGGAAGGCTCGATTTCAACATTGTTCTACGGTGAATAGTCATGTGGTCACCTTTCAGGCTAGGGATTTCAGTGTGGCGATAACGTTGCGCAGGACATGGACGTCCAAGTCCCCACCGACATTTCCGGTCAGGTCAAAGTTGGCTTCGTCGCTCAGTGCGAATTCCAACTGGGCGGCTGCGCCTACTGCGGTTGTCGCAGGTGTCAGGCAGATGCGGTGTTCAATTTCTCTAGCCCGCGCCCAATCAGGGTTATCATCTTCAATGTCCGGCGCATCAGGCGCGAACACGCGGGTCAAGATTGCCTTGTGTTCTGCGACCCATGCGGAATGCGGGTCAGATGCGTCCGCTGCGACTGTGCCAGCAAGGGCAACAAGCGGCGCGGTTTGAATGAGGGTGCGTCGGTCAATCATGATGTATCCTTTCGGGCGGTTGCGCTTTGGGTTCTCAGAGGGTCATTCGGTCAAGGGCTTTGTTCAGCCGGGCCGAGTGAGTTATCGCCATTTCGGTTAGCTGTGCCTGCTCATCCTCAGAGCCGGGGATGCAGAGCATTGCGTTGAGTGTCCGCAGTAGGTTTTGGACAATCACAGCCTCGGTTTGCATCTGCTCTGTGGTCATTGTGTTCTGGCTTGCCATTGCTGGCCCTCCTATTGCGTGAAGTGGTGAATGTGGCCGTCAGCGGCGATACGGGACACGGTTGCAAGGTTCACAGAGCGCGGGGCCTGTGCCTCGGTGTCCCAGACCGCCAACAGGTGCGGGTGGCGACGTGCGCGCGTCTCAATGGCCTTGCGGGCCGCTTTGGACGCTGAATCGCCTTTGACGTTCTGGCGCAGGGTGGCGGGCTGTACGCGCATGGTGCGCTGTGTGCCGTCCTGCTTGGTGAAGGTGACAGAAACAAACCGGCCCTTTGCCTTGGCAATCAGGTCGCGCTTCTCGGTATAGTCGTCTGCCTTGGCTTCGTGGTCCTGCGCAACACGCAAGGCCAGTACCAGTTCGTCACGCTTGCGATAGTCCGCCTGCGTCCACGTGTCTTTGTTATCCAACAGGTTCATGGCTTCGCGGATATGGTCAACCTCGGTCATGCTGGCACGGCGTACGTCCTCTTTCGCCTCGTCCCATGCCTGCCAAAGTGCATTGCGCCAGATAACACGGTGAAACTTGCGTCCTGCCATGATGGCCCAGGCGCGGTTCATGATGTTCTGGCGGTCATACATGGTGAATTTCCTTACCTTGTTATCAGGTGACTACATGTGTATTTAATAGATACAACCGTATTCGTCAATACACTTGTATTCAAAATGGAGAGTTTCAGGGATGGCGGAACTAACACCAGCCGCAAATCGGGCAGCTCGCGGAATTGCTGGCTGGTCAATTAGAGAGCTTGCGGACAATGCAGATGTGGCCTTTTCTACCGTGCACCGCTTCGAAAAGACTGGCGTTGCGACGGACACAACCAAAGACAAGTTGAAGGCCGCGTTTAGGACTGTTGGAGTTGAGATAACCAACGGCGAGGGAACCGGAGCCAGATTGCGGCCTGGGTTTGAAGACCCGAAAGCCGACAAGAATCAGAGCGACCAGTGAGCATATCCGACCACCCCAAGCGGGGCACGATTGTCACCGCCGACTAGAAAGTTGCGTCAATCGTCGGGATGTGGTGCAATACAGAAATACTTGAAAGTTTACGGATAGCTTAGTGGTTTCGAAGAAAGATTTGCTTGCCCGCATGGAGGCAAACCCAAAGGCGGATTGGCGCTTTGCTGATTTCGAGACTGTTGCAAAGCAACTCGGGCTTCGCGTAAAGAGCCCGCGCAGGGGTAGTCATTTCACAATTTCCAGTGAATACTTGCCCACAATACTGCCGGTGCCATTTAAACGGCCCATTAAGCCCGTATATGTAAGAAAGTTCGTGAGATTTGCGAAATCACACAAACAAGCTAGGGGGAGAAAAGCATGAGTATTCGTGATTATCCTACGCTCGTAATGCCGCTGTCCGAAGAAGACGGCGGCGGTTATGCTGCGTACATCCCTGATTTGCCGGGTTGTATGGGCGACGGGGACACGCCGGAGGCAGCAGTTTCGGATGCGTACGAGGCGGCAGAGGCGTGGCTTGAAGCCAACGAAGACCTGGAACGCGAAGTACCTGCGCCGGGGTCTTCTATCGACGCTGCGCGCGAGCGTCAGGCAGCGCTACTTGAAGCGCTGAAAGCCGCTCTCCACTACGCCGACCATGCAGACGGGCGCATTGCGAAACTTGAGCGGCAAATACAAAATCTAATCGCCCTTATGAGCGATGACCGAAAGAGCATCGATATGACCGTCGCGCTCGATAGCCAAAGGCGGAACAAACAACTTTGCCACTAGGCGTGGCGGCACTGCTGCAAAGCATCCGCATTAAGACCCTACCAACGGCCACTGGCCATCAGGACGAACGCAAGTCTCCGGCCAGTGCTGAATACGGCCCCGCTTCGGCGGGGCCTTTGCTTTTGAGTGTACTTTTACCAAATTGGTAAATGGCCACTTTTCACGCGCTTTCCCGCGCATCGTAAAAATGCTGTTGAAGCATTTCGACAATCTCAGGGTACTCGCCAGACTTCTGCTTGAAACCCATTGTTGTCTCAAGAACTTCGCAGCTAAACAGGATCTGTTCCCATTCCTTCAAATCCTCTGGCTCGGCTTTGCTTAGGTCTATTGTTCGGTCATACTCAAGGCCGATGTCACTAAACTCCATCTGCAAGCCGACCCCGGTTTTAGCGACGTCCACCAAATGCGTTATTGCCGTCATCACATACTCATGAATCTCTTCAGGGCTTAACTGGGTCATATCAACTCATCCACTGTAAATAATGGGATTCTAGTGGCCCTGGCGCGACCTCGCAATCAACTTGTGCACTGTGTAACCCGCATCACTGACGGCCCAGCGGAAACGGCCATAGTGGGGACATTAACGAGTAAGCGTTGGTGTATTTGAGAACGCTAGGTTTTGGTAATTCGTTTGGTGGCGCGCGCTTTTGGGGAGCGTGCCCTTTTTTCTTAGGGCCAAAAACTTCAACAGTGCTGAAATTGGCAGTTACGCACTGTTGTGCCTTTGGCAGCCAAATCAGTGGTGGTGATGTCCATGTCCACCGTGTCCTTCGTTGTGGTGTGAGTGGTGATGCGAGTGGCCGTGCCCGTTGGAATGCGCATGATGGTGTGGTGATGGCTGATACAGAGGATACGGATAGTACGGCGGGAAATGGCATTCCGGGTCTTGAGGTGCATGGTAGCAGTACGGTCCCGGCGCTGGATGGTAAGGGTGGTAGTATTGGTTCCAGTACGCGAACCAAGGATACGCCTGATAGTGGTTTTCCCAATATGCCTGACTGAATTCTACAATTGCGATACCCAGTGCCGCAGCCAGCACAGGGTTCATTACCTTCTTTTGCCCATCACTCTCGGTAAGAATGTAGTTCGAGGAGATCCAGCCACGCGCAGAGTTCCACGAAGTGTCGCACCAGTTATACCCGGTTTGGCATCCATAGATTTCAATTGTCGCATCTTGAGGTAGCGTCGCTACAACAGGATAGTTGGTCCCAGGGCCAGCGCGCATGTGTACAGTAGTAGTTGTAAAGCCTTGGGTTTGCGCATTCGCTGATGCAATCATCAGTGGGAACAAAAATAAAGTAATCAGCATCGACACGATGTAACGCATTTTGGCATCCTATCCGGTTTCTCAAGCAAAATTAGTACATCGTCGGAAGGGGACACAGTCAAGTTGCCCAGCAAAGAACCTTACCCCATCTACTGCAATCCCCTTTGAAGGGGGTATGCTTTGCCGGATATAGGGTTTCTGCCCCGAGAACGTCTCATGAGTGTCAAACTTCACTGTTCTTTGATTGCTAGAATGTTTGATGTACTGAACGAGTATCCAGATGAGGCACTGATGAAGCACGTTCCCGCTACAACCCAAACAGTCGTTTCCCACGCATATAGACTCGGAGACAACGATGCAGAGAGGCATGTCGCGCTGTGGGCGGGAAGCCAACTTATGGCTCTCTATGGCAGCCGTGCAAATATCTATCAGGAACACGCTGATATCTGGGCTGAAAAGCTCGAACCCCGAGCACCTCTTTCTGCGGCGAAGAAATGAAACAGCGCTCCCCAGAACGCATAATCGAGGTGTCGGAGTACCTGAAAGCCTTCACACACGATGCCCGCCTGCAAATCCTTTACCTGCTTGCCGATGGTGAGAAATCTGCTGGGGAATTGATTGACGCCTTGTCGAAGGGACAGGCATCGGTTTCTCAAAGTGTCAACCGCTTGCGTCTTGGGGGCATGATAGAGGCGCGCCGAGACGGCCACCATATGCACTACAAAATCTGCGACGAGCGGGTACACCAAGTTCTCAAATTACTTGATAAGCTGTTTTTCAAAGACCAGAAGACCAACTAGAAAAGTTACCTCGGAGACTTGCCCGGTCCTCTTTGGGCCGGGTTCTTTTTGCCCTCGATTTGGCAGGGCCCAACAAACCCATTTCCTTCTGTTTACACTCGCGTCGCTGCCGCTTGGCTCGACACATGTAGGTTCCGAAAATCCCCTCTCAAATCCACCGCGTATGTCATTGAGTGTTTACCCTCTGGTAGCGCCATATCTGCAAGGGTTGTGGTCATGAGAATAAGCAAAATTTAACCAAAGGCTGAACTCCGCTTAAAAATTGCTCAGCATCGTTCAGACTTACACAGCGAGGGTTGGAAATCGGCTGAGTGCAACCAACACTTTCTTAGCGTCTAGGTGAGGCAAAGGCCATGGGTGGAACAAAGAATCTGGTGTTAACCGCAGGTGCTAGTTTGTTGATAGCGTCAGTCGGAATAGCCGAGGAGACGTATATCGGCTGCGGTACGACGGAGTTGCTGCATAGCAATACATCCATACGCTTCGTTGGAGCCAATCCCGCAAAGGCACAAGTGGGCGACCGCCGCATCCTACATTGGTATCTTGAGGATCTAACTGGCCTCTATGTTGGCTCATTCGATGTCGTGACAACTGTCTTGGGCGGGACTTCTGAAATGGGCCATTATGTTCGCGTTGATGGTTCGTTGGGTCTTCCTAATGGAAATATATTTGTCGTCACGCGAACATCTCTTGACGACGCGACGGACACACTAAGTTCAGGCAAAGCACATGACGTCATTGACTGGGCCGTGGTTGGGGGAACAGGCGATTTTTCGAATGCAAGTGGGGTTGTCTCTATCGAAGTGCCGGACCAAGGGGTTAACCATCTTGAGAACCGCCCAATGACCTTGGCCATAAACTGTTAGGTGATTAGTTTCGCTGGAGCGGTAAGTTTTTTGGTTACGGAACCAGATTGCCAATGCAACCGTGTTTACACAAACAAGCTATTACACCCGTTCCACTTGCCGTGCCAGTGCTATCAGCCGCTTACGCTCAACCCATACGGCTACATTGGCCTCGGAGATGCGTTTGCGGCCCTCAGCGGTCTTTGCCCCAGTAGATGCCCCACCGTGCTTGTGGCAGCGTGTCTTGCCCTCTACGGGAGCCGCTATGCATACACCGTCCTTGGTCCTGGCTCCGCAAATCTTCGTTTCGCTTGTCATGTTGTGCCTCCTGTCTGGATTGTGGCGGGGCGAGTTCCTACCTTGGTGTTATGCGTAGATTGATTATCGCCCTTGCCATTGTCCTCATTTTGCTCTGCGCCCCGATTACCGTCTTTGCTGTCGGCTGGGGATACATGCAGATTTACCATCAGTTCGGCTTCATTCCTTTTTTCATCGCCTGCATCAGCGGTACGGTGTGTGTGCTAGGGGCCGCTTGGCGCTCTGATACAATCCAAGAGCGGTCGCACCAGCCACCACACGGCCAATAAGCTGGGCTTGTGCGTCTTTGATGGGTTGACCCTTTAGCGCCTCCCTAACGGCTTTCAGCGCGTCCTGTGCGTCCTTTCCCTTGATACCGGTGAGGGCTTTTGCGATTTCGGCAAACATGCCCCGTTCACGCGCCGACATGCTGCGCGGATCTATTGCAGCGATGGACTGCGTAACTTCACGCGCCGCGTCGAGAGGATTGCCCAGATTGCCCGTCGTGCGACGCACAAGACCGGGCGCGGTTTCTTCTGCCACTTGGCCTTGAATGGATTGACGAATGGCTGTTTTGGAGTTCTGAGCTACAGCCGCCCGCAGCTCCAACGCCGTTGCCGAACGGTCCAGTTCCTTCAACAGACGCTCCGCACGTGGTCCACCGAGGACAAGGCGCAGTTTCTGGATGTTGGCCCGGCTGGACATTTCCTTAACCAGTTGCATGGCCTCTCGAGCATCAACATTGGGGTCTGTGATGGTTCGACGAACATTAGACAGGTTTTGCTCAATGGCTTCCCTGACCCCCTGCCTCACGGCCTGACGTGCTTCATTGGATATGCCTTGGGTCAGGAAGGTTTTGACGTCTTCAACAGTAGTGTTTTTGAACAGGAGGTTTTTACCCAGGGCTAAGCCTTCGTCCTGCTGAACCTTATCGCCACCGATGCGCAGCGCACGGCCATAAATGGGGTTGGCCTC
This sequence comes from Ruegeria sp. AM4, assembly GCF_056540665.1. Taxonomy (NCBI): domain Bacteria; kingdom Pseudomonadati; phylum Pseudomonadota; class Alphaproteobacteria; order Rhodobacterales; family Roseobacteraceae; genus Ruegeria; species Ruegeria sp. AM4. Next base: position 23,797 of record NZ_JBQFXD010000017.1, read on the forward strand.
TTTCAGCGCTTCCCGCAATTCGGTAGCCAGTTTACGGGCTCTGAGACCTGCTGAGGTGAGCCTGCCGAACTGGTCAACGGACTCTCGGGCGATACCATCAAGCGCCTTCTTGATTTCGTCCAATTGCTGGACATTCGGCATTTCTTGAAAGGTCACGCTACCATCATCTGCTATCTGAGCCATAATTTGCTGATTGCGTTGACCATTGGCGGTCATGGCTTCGTTGGCCTCATCAATCGCGGATTTCAATGTGCGAGGCGGAACGCGGGACAGAACGGATTCAATCTGCCGTCCTTTGGCGTTGGAGTAGTCAATCGGCTTGGCATAGGCCGCGTCATAGGCCCTCTGCCTTGCGGAGGCAGTGCCCTGTGAGATTTCCCTGGCGGCTGTTTTGATGCCCTTGGATTTGCCAAAGACGCTATCCAAAACACCGGGGAGACGCTTGCCAACCACGGCTGCGCGCCCGTCTGCGGCCTCTCTGGCGCTGTTGAGGGCCTTTCCGCCTGTAGTGGCCGCTGCATCCAATAGAGCGCCTGTAGACGGCCCTGCATCGGCCAAGAGTGCATCTTCGCCCAATTGGGCGAGACGTGTCTGTGCCTCGTCCAGATTGTCGCTCATGATGCCTTGTTTGACGATACGCGCCGCCTGCGGGGAAATGCCCAGTTCATCGGCAATGGTTCGGACATCCAGTTTCTTTACGCGCTTGGCGACATGGACAACACCTTCACCCGCCCATGACGCGACAGGACCAAGAAACGCCGCCAGTGTTCCACCAATGCCCGCGCCTTTTGCGCCTTCAATCGCGCGGTTGCCGTCATCTGCGCGACCGGCAAAGCTGGCAGCACCTTCAACGGCACCAGCGGGGGCAGCAACCATGCCAGTCCGAGCGCCACGCGTGAGCCAGTTTGCACCTTTGGCAATGAAGTCTGCGGCCTTAGCGCCACCTGCACCCGCAACAAGCGGAACTGCTGTTGCGATACCACCTGTGACATTGAGAGCGGCGGATTGGCCGGGGTGTTGACGTTCCATCGCGTCGGACGTCAGGCGCATGTTTTCCGCTGCCTGCGGGCTTACCATTCCAACGGCCTCGTCAGCCCATTCACCGACAAGTGGGGCACCCTGAACGAATTCCTGAGCCCGAGCCGCAATCGGGTTTTCTGCGATACGTTCCTGGTCAACGTCACGCTGAATCAGATCCACCGGTTTTGCACCCTGCATGATTTCCGCGATACGGGCTTGGTCATTCGTGGCATAGCCCGGCGATTTGAACGACAGCGACCCGTCCTCAAGCTTGAACACCCGCCCACCGTCATCCGTGGTGGCGACAACCTCACCTGAAAGCTGCTGTCTACGCTTGGCAATCCGGTCCTGTACCGATGGCCCAGTGCCTTGCCCGGCCAATTCTGCGCGCCGCTTGGCGATGCGCTGTTGAACATCCCCACTCATAAGCCCAACTCCTGAAAACGGCGCTCCAAAGCGTCAAGCTGGGGTCCGGTCATCCTCTCAATTGGCACTTGAATAATCTGCGTCCTGTCCATCTGCAGGATGCTTTCGGGCGTGTAGCTCATTGCTGGTTGGCGGCTCAAATAGCTTTGCCAATCACCCTCTGGGTTGGCTTTGATGCCGTTACCGTCTTCCGAGATAAGCGGATTATCCCGCATGTACTCGGACCAGACCTCTTGTGCGCCCTCCAGGCTGCCATGCTTACGCGCCCAGTTCTCGAAGAATGCAGCGCGAGATTGCGCCCTTGCAGCACCGGCCTTCATGACCTGAGCAATTGCCTTGTTGCCGTCTTCGGTCTGACTAAGGTTGGGAACGGCGGCACGGAACATACCCATTTCCCGGTCTGTGATTGCGCCTTTCGTCTTTTCCGTGAAAGTCAGTTGGGCCTCCATTGCCAGCGACTTGAACGCGCCACGTGCGCCGCTGCCACCAGGCAGGAACCCAACCAAGTCATCAACGAATCCGTAAGCCTCGCCACCAGGGCCGGTGTATCCAACCTGCGGAGTAATAGTCTCAAGCTGGGTCGCAAGGCTTTCGAGGTCTGTTGCCGTACGTCCTGCCGCGTTGATTTCCTCAAGTGCGGCTGCGTCCTTCTTGGATAGCTCTTTACCCAATTGAGTGGCGTTGCGAGGTGTGCCAGTTGCGTCGGGGTTCTGGCCGGGAGGTATATCTCCTTGCCAGCCATGCGTAACGGTTGTTCCGTTAGGTGTGGTTACGCTGAAACCGGGCGTTCGCTGGCTGCTTCCAACAACTGAAGGACCGCCTTCGGTAGAAAGGTCGTAGAGCTGATTGCCAACGACTTTGAAGTTGCTGAAGTCCTGCTCTTGCGGTTGGAACTGTGCAAGGACCTGTTTTTTAATAATATCAGGCACACGCGGGCTGTTAAGTATTTGCGCTGCGCGTTCCGGGGAAAGATTGGCGAAGCGTGGCTGCGGTGTCTCACCCGGCATTTGAATGCTGCGGGCAATCGCCTCCACTTTCTGCCGGTAGTGCGGATCTGTTGCGTATCCCGACTGACCCAGAGCCTCTAACTGAGCGTCCAGGCCCTCAGCGGCCAGCATATTCGAATAGCGGGGATTGCTTTGGAGAAAATCGACATACCCGGCAACAGAGTCACCCATGCCGCCGTATTGACGAAAACTGCCGCTGGTTGAAAGCCGCGTACCGTTTTCAAACTCTGTTGTCGCCAGCACATTACCGCCGGGCAGTCCATGAGATTTGATGCCAAAGAAGTTGTTGCCCGGTGCAGACTTGCCGTAACCCGTTTCCAGCGCGGATTGTGCAACGATTAGTCGGGGGTCTAATCCTGTAGTTTTCCCGGCTTCGCGGGCATATGGCAGCATGGCCGTAATGAAGCTATCCCGGTCCCCCGGCGTAAACGACGCCTTGCCAAGCGCTTTCATGGTGTCAGCACCAATTCCGGCAGGGGTATTGTTATCAGGTGGTGTGTAAGAGGCGGTGTTGCCCTGCATGTCTCTGAACAAATCAGTTGTCAGCTTCAGGCCTTCTGTGCGCTCAGCTTTCTCGCGCGCGGCCTCCTGCTCCAAACGGTTCGACTGCATCAGATGATTCATGACCGGAGCAGCGCTTCTGCCCCCGATGATTTCGCCTAAGCCATAAAGCAGCATTGCCCGTTTTTCTCGGTTCTCCGGCCCCATAAGCGCAGAAAGCCCGCCGCCGTCTTTAGGTGAGCCGCTAAGCATTTTGGTGAGTGCGCCCTGCCGGTCTTGTGTGGCAATATCTGTGAGTGTCATTATTGATTTCCTGTCCAAATCCGTTTCATTGACGCAGCCTCCAGCCCAAAAGCAGGTGATTACCCACTTTGGCTGGAATCTCGCCATTGACGACAAATCCCGCCTGTAGGGCATGCCAAAGGCTGTCTACGTCTTCGTGGATGATAGCCGTCACGTAGTCCGGCTTCTCAGCCAGCCAGAAGGCCCGAAGTATGTTCCCGACAACTTCACCTTCCCGGTTCCACTCTTGGAAATCATCCAAAAGCATGAAGGTGGCATGCCAAACGCCATTAACTTCAGTTTGGCGCAACGTGACCAAGACGCCTTGGCCTTCCCAGAACTGATACAGGTCGTCAAAGACTGAGGCATCCAGCGAAAATGCGGCAACGCTTGGCATTTGCTCGGGCAAGACCCGTCTCGGCTTCCCGCCGCCAATTTGCGTTTCTTGTGTGCCCGTCATTTGTGCCTCCGATGACTGCAGAGGTATCATATTACCGCTAAAAATGCAAGAACGAATAGGGGGTGTTAGCGGAACATAAAGGGATTCTGAGATTGGTGCGCACAAGCTTCGGAATCGTAGTACCGTGACGATTATGGATTGTATTTAATGCGCCTATTTTTGGCCAAGGAGATACCAATGGAGATTACCAAGGAAATTATTGAACTGATATTGAAGGCTTCACTTGTTGGATTTGCAATATTGGCAAGCGGCTTAACGGTGGTGTTTGGCATCCTTTTCTGGAAAAACGCGGATGGAAGTATCGAGAAAATTGGACTTCTCGCAGAAAAGATGCAGCTTCTTAAGTTTGCCACGACAATTCTAATCGTTCTCTCTGCATCCCTTTTGGGTCTGCTAGGTATAATTGAACCCAACGCTGTGGTTGCTGTTTTGAGCGCGATAAGTGGTTATGTACTTGGCTCGGAAACGGCTGCTCGTCGAGACCGACCGGCAAACCCAACACCCAGTGAAAGCTGAGTGCCTGTCCGAAAAATTTCAGCAATGTCTTAATGCAAGGCTACCGCGTGGCAATCAAACGCCACTCGTAGCACCATAAAGCTTGAAAGATCCTTCGCCGCATATGTCCGCGTCGCCTCGCGCCAATTCCAGTTCAAAAATCTCAATCAGTGGAGCAATTAACTGCGCATCCAGAAGATAGAACGACATAGCATCCCTGGCACCACGAGATAGGACATTGTCCGCATTCCACCCCCAATGCCCTCGGCCAGCGTGGGTATTGAGCCAAATCTGAATCTCATCAATCCGACGGCCAAAGCCCTTTGGCGGGACACGCACGCGTATTCTGATTGGGAAGAACTTCTCGTCTGATGTTTTCTTTCGGGATCTGCTGCGCGTGGCCATCAAGCGTCAATCGATTCAATAAGCTCAGGCCCGTCGTCATCTCTGCCAATGGGAGCGACCTTGTAACAGCGCATCCTGCCGTCCCACTCGGTTCCAAGTTCCTGAGCTGCGTCGTGGTCGATGTCGCCCGACATCCAGGGCACCAAGTTTTCATTGGATAGAATAACCGGCGACCTTGCGTGGATGTGTTCGATTTGATGCAAAGCAGGCCGGGTCAGAATTGTGCAGGTGTGCAGGCCGGATTTCAGTCGTGAATACAGCCCTGCAAAGTACATGCAGGGATCATTGGTTTCGGTCTTAATAACCCAGGGCTGTTTGGCACCTTTGGGACCAGTCCATTCATAGTAGAAACTGGCGGGGATAATGCACCTGCTGTGCTTCAATGCCACCCGGAACGACCCCAACTCGTGCACCGTCTCAATTTTTGCATTGAACGTAGTGGGTTTCCATTCCTTCAAATCACCTTTGAACCAATGCGGTACAAGCCACCACCTAGCCGTTGAGCTTATGAACTTGTCATCTCGCAGAAAGCCGACATCCACCATCTGCGTTGGCTTCACATTCCAGCTCATCGATAGGTCTTGAGCATTCGGATCGCGTTCTGTCGGGATTGGAACGCCGTTCACGATCCAGTTCTGCAGAGCATAAAGCTCCGCCCAAGTCATTTCAGGTCTACCGATTCGCCCGCACATGGTTTGAGCATAGCGAAGTAACCGGAACGTTTGGTGAACTCATTTCCCTAATTTGGCGTTCCAGTTGGCCAGAGTTGCCGTTGCCTCCCCATTTATAGCGGGCTGAATATGAAGGGGTTCCTTGGGTACACTTCGATTGCGTCCCAGTCTGAAAGCTGAGCAATCCCACCTTCTCACAAATGATTGAGAGTGACGGTGGGGCGAGGGGCTGGCTGAGGGGGTAGAAGCCAGCCCCTCTTCTTAGACTCGAGGGGGTGTGAGTGTTATTTCTGAATCCAAGATACGTGTTTTGCGAGTTGGACGATATTCGGGGATTCCCGTAAAGCTGCAAATTTGTGCGAAACGGTTTGTTTCCACTGTGCAAACTGTAAGTTTCGTAATGAGTCGTGGACACAATTCTGCCGCAATGCGATATTCATGACGTGGGCGGCATGTCTTGATTTTAGCACGTTCTGGTTTTTCCAACTGGATTTGAGGGGGTTATCTAGTACGACGTGTCGCCCAACGACCTGCACGACAATCTGATAACAATAAAGATTACGTTTTTTGAATGTCGCGCCGTTACCGCAGATTTCTTCTAACGGTCGTAATCAGAACACTTCACACAATTATCAAGATGACGCGGCGCGCCTTGATGGGGTTTAGCGATTTCAATGAGGGGGTACGAGTTTGGCGCGTCGCACCCTAAATCCCCACTGTCCGACGAGCATGCATGCGGCGTGAAACTCACGCAATTCGGTGTTACTATTGTACTGTACGAGAATATGCGTTCTTTGATTGGCGAACAGATGGAAATCGGTGACAAAGTGATAGCCAATTTTCCTGACAATACCAGGAGCGAAGTTGGAACGATTGTGGAAGGCCCAATCGTGAGAAATGGGATGGCGGCTTTTAAGGTTCACTATGTCGGCTTCGACAACTGGCTACCCGCCGCTTGGTTAAAACCCTACCTTCAGGCCGTTAATGAAAAATAGGGGCCGCTGTAATCGCTGCGGGACACGCCCTAGACTGCAAAAAAATACTCAGGGGGTCGTTACAGGCACCTAGAGACACCAGCGGCCAAATCACGGCTCAAACGGGCCAGTTATTGTAGGTAGCAAATTACAGCAAATAAATACAATATCTTGATAGCGGCTAAGCTAACAGTTAATACTGTTGGAGAAACTTTATATATTTTTATGTAGTGATGGCAAAGATGCTTTTTAGAAGCGTGGTAGCGTGTATTTTGCTTTTTCTATGCTCAGCTTTGTCTGCGCAAGACATCGGGCTGGTGGCAGGCGAGGATCGCTATATCTCCCTGAATTATAGTGGAATTACACCAGATAATCAGAGGATGTATTCAGGACACGTCACAACATTTGATGCATCGCGCGGCTTTGTGCATAGAAAAACACTTGGCTTTTTGGATCAAAGCGGAAGCCAAATGAACTTGGAAATGCAAGATAATCCTGGCCCGTTTGCTTCGCTTTCCAATGCGTATGTGCGCTCATCTGTTGACGGCAATACAGCATGGCAAGCTCCGGATGCATGTCCATACTGTAACTTATTGGGTACAACCTTTAGGAGAGACGCTGGGGCGCTAGAGTACCTCAGGCAATACGAAAGAAATCTTTCAACAAGTTCACTTGAACCGAGAGATTACCTAAGCTTTTCAGCTGCTTCTCAAGTATTCTGTAAAGCGGGATTTACGCAGTTTTGCAATCAGGCGCCTTCAGTTGGGGTTGTGATGGATAACTCTCAAGTTGGAGCTCTAAAGATTGTAGCATCTGCGTTAGGCGCAGATAGCAGTATCGCAACTTTTTCAAGCTCTGATAGTTTTAGTGCGATGGTTGTTACAGAGCCCAAAGTTCTTTCAGCGGCGTTTCGATCCGTCGGTACAAACCTGAGCGACGGTGTGCTGGATTTTAATGAATGGCGGGTAGTCCCTGCAGCTATGAGCGTGCCAAAGGGATTTCACAAAGTTCGGATTGAGGTGACCCACGATCCTGAGTTTTTTGGAGATATACTGGATCGTTCGCGTGCCATTAGTGAAATCAATAAAAAGATGAAGGATTTTTTCTTAGAACTAACTGAGGATGCGGATTCTTGCAGCTACAACTATGTGGATTACACGCCTACTATCGAGTGTTTTTTGCATAGTGGACTGTTACCGATCAACTTCAACTCTGTTTGGGTTAGGGCGTACTGCAGCGCCGTGCTTCGCCGTTCCCAGAACGGAATTGTTGGTGACTTGTTTTTTGTTTTTGAGCGAAAGTTTGATGCAAAGTCAAGAAAACCTGACCCTTCACTCTACACAGACATAAATTATGATGATTTGAATGAGGCATTGCTTGCACAAAGTGCTACAAACTACATAGCGAATAAGCTCCAGGCATACTTTGAAACACGAATTAGTGTCGGGAGGTAATATTCATGCCCAGAGGCGTGGTAGCTCTGATAGCCGGATTGGTTCTACTAAGCGGACATGTTCTTCTTTTCATAGCAGTTTTTTCAAACAGTTCCATTAGCCCTTCGTCGAAAAACGACATTGTCGCGTTAATAATACCGCTAACTGTTGCAGCGTTTACCAGTGCAGCGCTATACGCCGCACGCAACGCTGAAATTGACCTAAGAAAAACTAAGAAGGTGAACTCTTTTTTCGTTACCTTTGCGATTCTGGTTCCAGTGATTTTTCTAGGGTTGTTGCTTTATGGCATATTTAACTTGGACGGTGAGCAAAGTGTTAAAAACTTCAAAGGTTATATGGTTGCAGCCGAGGGTTTCTTTGGCGCAGTGTTTGCAATAATGACCGAGGCAGTATTTAGCACTTCGAGAACGCGACAAGAAGCGCAAGAGGGCGAAAACAGTGATGAGTCCAACGAGGGTGGAACAACTCCAAGCGGTGAATAGTGCGGTTCGCGAGAAGTTGCTTAACGTTACATTGACTCAGGTGGTGTAGGTGTTACATAATCGTCACCGTCTAGAGGTTTAACAATGTCAAACGGAATAGAGATTTATCTTATTGATAACCCAATGGTTTTGGCGCTTTTTCTTGCTTGTCCAGTAGTTATTGTTGCGGCCATATTTGCGCTGCGCGAAAACTTAAGACGTCCATAATAGGGCGTTTCGCTCAAATTGGTTATCACCCATTGGCGTAAACTGTGCCAGAGTAGTTCAATTGTGGCACAGTGTTTTACTATTTCTCACCTAGTAACGCCTGCTCAGTTTTGCGCGCCATCAGACTCAGTCTTCTGACGACTTCCAATGAAACGCGAAGACCTTGGTTTCATTAGAAAACCCTTGTTCACGCCGCACTTTCTGGACATGTGCGTCCAATTGCTCTTCGGTCAGTCCCGGCTCCACCCATGTGTAGTGTACCTTTGATTCAGATGAACTGGCTTCCAGTTTCTGCAACCGGTTGTTCAGATTAGGCATTCGAATCTCCATTATCTTTGAGCTTGGCCAGCAAGTTTGAATCGTGTGCAGCTATCACGGCTCTAAGAGCATCGTTGCAGGCCTTCAGTGTCGGGCCGTCCATAAGCTCATAGAAAGCGCCGGAGTGCCCTGAATGCGCCTTTACTAGTTCAAGGTGGACACGCTGCCTAAATGCGGCTTCTGCTTCGCCTTCCAACCGATTTACCTGCGACAGCCCAAGCTCGGGTAACTCGGCGACATTCACTTTCCCGGAAGGCTCTGCGACAAACCTGACAGACAAGGACTCCGCCTCAATAGGAGCGGCCCTCTCCAGCTTTCCAATTCTCGTTCGGATACTCATTCCAAACCCTCCACAACACGGTCAGCACGGGCTTTGAATTCATCCCGCGTTTCATCCGCGTGTCTTGAAAGTTGGCTACCGGCCTTTGGGCCTTTCTCAATGTATGCCACCCGAGGTTCACCACCATCTACAGTTTCTTCATCCTTAGACTGCAGTTCGCATAGATAGATGACGCTCATCTCAATGCCTCGCTTCATTCCGGATCTGCCTTCGATTTTTTTGACTCGTGCTTTCAGTCTCATCTAGCTGCCTCCAATGCAGTGATCCTGCGCTCAAGTTCCGTCGTTTCCAGAACCCGCCTGTACTGCTCGACCAGACCCATGACAGTTGCACCTTCCAGTGGGGTTACTTCACCCTGAGAAACTGCCTGTAGAACCGCCTGTGCCGCCTCCGAGGCATCCTCGGCGGATTTGATTGGCGGAAGGTCAAAGTTGACGGGCGCGTCTTTTCTCGCGGGTGCTATCCGCTCCAGGCAAAGGCGCAGAGCCGTGCCGTCGCCCTCAAGCGCCATCTCAACCGCCTTCTGCGTGATTGCCTCCGATTGGCCCTCAAGCAGCTCCTCAACCGCCCGTGTGACCCTGTGCCGGGTTCCTCTCGGCTTGCCGGGGTTGCCGGTGGCAAAGGTGCCGTCAGAGTTTCTCTCGTCCGTATTCGTTCCGCTTTTGCGGTCAGTTTCATCCGTCATCGCTCATGCCTCGCTGTGTTGGATTGTTGGTGTGAAAGGTGTCCGTTTCCCCCAGACCCCCTGGTAGGTTAAGGATGTCATCATTATTGGGACGGAAGACCCACCGAATTGGGGTGTTCTCGGCACAGTTTTTGGGACGGGCCGTCATCATTTTTGTGCCGCCTCTGCTGTTCCCGGCACAAATTTTAAGACGGTGCCGTCACGGTTTTGATGACGGGATTTTTCTTTTCCGTTGGTCCCTTTGGGATTGTGAGTCGGGGCTTTGACGACCGGGAAATCCGCGCCGTCAGACCACTGCTTGTATAGCCTGCGACCACTGTTCCCATTCGCCGTTGGCAAGGAAATCTCTGTCAGCTCGAACTGCGGAGAAGACGCCACTCCACTATCGCCCAGTTTGGGTGGTTGGGTGACTGCGATAAAGCCCTTGGCCTGTAGCTCGCGGAAGGCGTTCGAAGTTGTGTTGCGGGTCACACCAAGGCACTCTGCGGCCTGCCGGACACTCATGCTGATCCTACCGTTGTTGTTGCTGTCCGGGCCTTTCCATTCCAGCTTGAGCCACGGGTACAGGGCCTGCGCGGTAGATGAGAGGGCCCGCCAAGCGGGCTCCTCCATCATGTTTCGCGCCATCTTGGTCCAGTGTTCACCACGGCGCTCGTTTTTCTTGTCGCGCCCCATCTAAGCAGCCTCCGTCTTCCTGAGCGCGTCAATGAACTCCGGCAGCAATTCAGCCTTGAAGGCTACACCCTGCTTGCCGGGCAGCATCTCTCCGTCTTTTGAGACGAAGAACACGCGGATGTTGATGAGGTCATGCCCCTGGAAGTCATCTCGGCTGACACGAAACTCCTCCCGGCTGTTTTTGGGGATCTGGGTGATGAGGGCCATTAGCGGCCCTCCCCATAGTACAGCGTTGCGACGATGCGTGCAGCGGTCTCTGAGAGGCCATGTTTGCGGCGAAGGGTAGATACTTGCAGGTCAACGGTTCTCATGCCGCCACCTCGCGTGTCTCAATCAGCTCAACTTTGCTGATGAGGAAATAGATGCCGAACTTCTGGCGTCCGGTGTCTGTATCGCCTCGGTACATCTTGCATTCGATGTTCACGCCGTCATCGCGTCGAAGAGGGAGCACCTGGTCCGACAAGCGGCAGTAGCTGGCCGCGTATATTGGCGACCGCATAAGACCCTCAAGGACTTGGCGCTTGTGCTTGGAAGCGTAGATTTCACGCGGTTCCTGACCCGGATCGGTGACTCGGTACAGCGCCGGGGCTGTAAGGTTGGGAAGGTCTGCCCAGCGATACACTCGCAGTGCGTTTGTCGGGGGTATTTCTGCTTCTGTTGTCTGGTTATCTTTGAAAACCATTTTTTATTGTCCTTCTATTGTTGAAAGACATCGGGTTTTCGGCTACGCTTTCAGTACCACCTAAAAGAATTCGCCTCTGCCCGTGCCTCGGGTGGGGGTTTCTTTTAGGCGGCAACACGCTGCGATTTTGCTTCTTCAATTAGGCTTTGAATTTCGCTTTGTACCCAACGCGTAGTTCCATCCAGCTTAACCGGCTTCGGGATTTTTCCTGCTGCTGACCTGCGCCAAACAGTGGCGACACAGCAGCCGAGAATGGATGCTGTTTCACTCGCCGAAAGCAGGCGGTCTCCTGTGATTGCGTTCATTTTCAACACCTCGCGGTTGTTTGCGATGAGTTGACCCTAAGTGATTGTAATACCTAGTAAACGATGCAAAAACGCAGAAATGCCGCTCAGTGTTTTTGCGTGGAGTTTTTGCGTGAATTTCTTACATTATTGCGGTCTGAAGGGTACGAAGACTTACAATAGGTAGGCCCTTTTGTCTGAGAATCTCGTTGACCTCATCCAGCGCTTGAATCCACTGCAGCCCCTCTGCCTCATGGCCATCTTCGAAGCGACGCCAATACTCAAGCGCAGCAGCTTTGCTCTTATTGGGAGCTCCGGAGATCCCCTTTGGCAAAAGGCTAGCCAACCATTGCTCCACGTCTCGAGCTTTAACGACCGGCAACTTGCCAACGAATCCAAAGCAATCGTCATTGCGTTCGATAACGCCATACCAGAAGCAGTTATCGAACGCCTCAGTGTCTGTTTCTATTTCTCCGGGCCAAGCAGCACTTGGGATCACAGAGTTGGTTTCATAGGCGCGCGCTAGAATCTCTCCCTCGCGCAAGGCGTTCAGCAACCTTAAAGGTGACTTCGCAACCCAATCACTGCGCTTGACGTCAAGGTTTTCAGTTAGAGCTTCAATTGCGTGACATATCTCAAATAGTCGAATGAACTTATCATCATCAACTTTGGGAACGTCTTCAAACAGGCCCCAAATACAATTCGAACGTGCATCTGCGATTGCGGAAAGGACTTTGGCCGGGACTTTACTCATGCCCTCCCTCCAATTGCCAACACATCCGCGCTTTCCTGCGTTACCAGTTCTGCCCACTTATCCAGCGCTACAGCGCGTTCAGCGAGCAATTCAGCCTGATTGTAGACTCGGGCAACAGCGCTTGGCTTTGATCCGGTTGCAGCGTGGTTCAAGATCCGATCCACAACAGACTCAGATATACCGCGTTCGGCCATGTGTGTTGCGAATGCAGTACGTATGTCGTGAAAGCGCCAGTGTTCGAATTCGTCACCTAGAAGCTTGTCCAAGCGAGATTTCGCTTTGCTCCAGCCTGATACTGGTGTTCGTCCGGTAGTGCTGAACAGGTAATCCTCGTGCGCATCCTCCATCTGACCCAGCCGCTTTAAAGCGTGTTTGACCTCAACCATTGTTGGCGGCGATAGATGCGTTATGTGCGCTCGGTCGTTCTTTTCGTCGGAGATGGCCTTCTTGAACCGGGTGTTCGTAAGGTCCAGTTCACTCTTGCGTAGTCCTGTGACAGAACTGCGGCGCTGTACAGTAAGCAGTAGCAGCCTGAGCAACGGTCCCCATAAGTCACCCAGTTCGAACGACTTGGTCCAGATTTCGCGAACCTCAGCGAGCGATAGAACTCTCTCACGAATGCGCTCTTTCGTGGCTCGCTCTAGTCGGTCGCCCACATCCTCTTTCAGATACTCGCGTCGCCATGACCAGCGCGTGAAGTGCTTAAGTGCGGCCCTGATGCGGTTAGCCATAAACAGTTTGCCTTCCTTGGCCTTGTCATCAATTGGCTTTTGGAGGCTGGCGCGGGTCAGGTCACCAACCGAATGCTCAAGGTGATTTGAAAGTGCGTCCAGTAGCTGGCGCTTTCGCTCATCTCCTGATTTCAGGTTGGAGAGGTGCAACTCAGAATATGTATCCAGCACATTCTGGACCGTTTGTACGCTCGCCGCAGCTTTCTGCTGTTCCCGCCGTGCGTTCTCCGCGTCCAACACGCGGTCAAACCCTCGAGCAGCTTCCGCCTCGATGTCGAGCGCCACCCTGCGGGCTTCCGCCAATCCAATTGGGCCTGTCTCACGCTTTCCTGCGGCACTCCAAGTGCAGTAGACGCCCAGCGTGTGTTTTCGTTTGGCACCAGCCTTAACCCGCTTTTCGTACATCCAGACTGCCCGACCTGACGAGTACACTCTCAGTCGCAGACCAGCGCGCTTCGTATCCGATATCTCAAGCCGACCAACCTCCGGCGGCTCCAGCCTCTTTAGATAGGGTTCGTTTAGCTCAAGCTTCACTGAAATCACCTCTGGGGGACTCGTGGGGGACAAAATTCGCTAGATTGCATGATACGGCTTGAGACTAGCTTAGACACTCTATGACCGGGGGACAATAGAGTTTGGTCATATTTTAAAGGCGTATGAACCAGAATTCGCGGCTACGTGAGACGACATGACACAAGCTGCAATTCATTGTTGAATCGATGGTGTTTCTGACTTTTAATCAGTGGGTCGCAGGTTCGAATCCTGCACGGCTCACCACTTTTTTCAAAGACTTTGTCATTAACGCATAAGCGTGCAAATGCCGTGTTTAGCGGTAGATGTCACCGCAAAGCTGCGTGATCGTTTTGGACAGATTTCATAGCAGGCGGGCTTAGTTTTAAGCTTTTTTCAGGCAGTTTGCCCGAATCCAAGATAGCTTGCCGGCACCTTATCTGTGAGCCAGACACCATTGTCTGCACAGAAGAATTCGAAGCCGTCGTCGAACATTCGCTTAGCTTCGACACGTAATACAACTGGCTTGCCGTGCCGCTGACCAACGCGCTCGGCGGTTTCAGGGTTGGTCGAGAGATGTACTTGACGACGTCGCCCAGGGTTTAGTCCATCGGAAAAAATTGCATCTAAATTTGCACTGGCTGTTCCGTGGTATAACTCGTCTGGTGGACGCCGAGATTCTAAGCCAAGGTCCACATCTACCGAATGACCTTGCGCTGCCCTAATCCGGGAACCATCCTCAGACAACGTGAACCGTTTTTTGTCGCTGCTTTCCACAAGCTGAACGAGCTCGTCGCGACTTAGCTTTCGGTTTGCCTTTTTCAGCTTTCGCAGCAGTTCTTCAACGAGAACCCACCCATGCTTATCTAGCTGAAGACCGATCTCTTCAGGTTTGTGCCGAAGCACTAGGCTTAGGAATTTGCTCTCTCTACTCATACCCAATCCGCGAATGCGCGTTAGTCCTGTCGGTGCTTAACACGAACACCGTCGCCTAGGAATTTTATAGTTAGGCCTTACTGGTCCGTGGGTTACTTGAGCGCAATACATCAGCAGTCAAATCAGCTATCCGACTGAAAAGGGGGGCTTGGACTTCACTTCTGTGAATGAATTCAGGACTCGGAATGGCGCACCTCTCCAAACTAGTTCATCGTCCATCTGTCGAAAGTGGGTCGCTGCGGGTATAAGGTTCTCATCTGGCCATGGGACAAGGGCATTCGGATTATGATAAATCTCAAGCTCATCTGCCCAGTTTTCCTCGTACTCACCATTCTCAATGTTCAGGTCGAATGGAATTCCTTCTAGAGCTCCGGGCTCTGGATTAGAAAGTGTGCCGGTTCTTCTAACCGCAACTGTTGGATCACCAAATCCTGCTAGAGTTCCCATGCGAGTGAACTTTGCTTTTGTACCCGCATTTGAAAAAATCACAGCCGAAATATTCTCGCTACCAGGCTGAGCGAAGAAGTTCGCTGGAATTGATTTCTTGCCCTTGACATGTGTTTGAAGCGGTTTTGGCATCGCGACCGGCTGTCCGTCAGGACCCAGGACCTTCTCAACGCTGGTTCCGTACAGATAGATTGAAAGCGCAGTTTGGGACCAGATCATGGAACCCGGCGCGTGAAAATCGGCAATGGCAAGAGCAAATGGATAGCCCTTCACATGCTCCTTCTCCCAGTAGGATTTCTGCAACTTTGAAAAGAGCGGAGAACCAAAGATAATCGGCATGTCGTTTTCGATGAACTTCCAGAAATCATCCGGCCTCGGCGTAGGGCCTGCTGTCAAGTCCACAACCTTGTTGCTACGGGCGTTCGCAGTGACCGCTTCGACGAACAATTTCTGGCCATCTAGCTCCAAAGCAAAGTCGGGTATCGCGACCGTTTGGTCAATTTTCATGTCTAACGCATGAAACACCCTAAATAGGTACAACTCCCAAAGACGCGCGTCCGTACCGGCTGTCTGAAATTCTCTTACAAAGTTACCGTCCCCATCGACGAACCAATGCGCGATCTCTTGAAGCTGTTGTCTTGCTGCCTGCGAATGCTCCGTATCCCGGATGTTAACAAAGACAGGACTCAATTCTCCGTCATGACTTGTTGTGAAAAGATCGACGCCCGGCTTTCCCTCGCCGGCTGGACAGGCCAGTTCGGTAGTCCTCTCTTCAATTCCTTTGAGTTTCTGACAAATAGAAGTCTCACCCTCCCGCAAAGTTCGGAATGGGATCAATGGTCCGTAAGGGACAAACCTGTGCTGATCGTTTCGCAGGCACAGCATCCCTAAATAACTATCAGCTTTCTCTACATAAAAAAGCGCCGCCAAAGCGTCTGAGTCGTGTGTCGACCAGTATGCGACCTCGTTCCAGTTCTCTTCGTCACCCGAGCCTCTAAATCCAAATGTAAACTCATCAAATCTTGCTTTTTGGATACGCGTGGGCATTTGAAATCTCATTGATCGGTGCAGGTTATATCAAATCTGGTTAAACAAACCCATTTGAACCATCAATCGCTGTCGCCAGTTCTGCAGTGCAACCCTTCAACGCCGCCGTACTCTGCAGCAGCCAACAGGATGCGCGCCCAAAGTTCAGAGGAACGCTCAAAGACCACCGCTTGCGTAGTAGAAGCAAAGGAAGTGGTGGGACATTCGTCCCACCTAGGCGACGAGTTGAGCGACACTGACGAGTAACGCAAGCACCGCTATAACGAGCATGATGCGGCGGTAATTCGTTTCGTTTTCCATGAATATACCCCTATCAAGCCCGCGAACGGCGTTTCTTTAGGCCGGGACGTTCTGCTGCCCGCTTCGCCGCTTTTGCCAACTTCTCAGCTTGCTGCATGTCTTCGACAATTGGTTGGAGTTTCTTCACAAGCGGAGAAAGATCGTATTCGTTAGAAGTTCGCCCGCCCGTACTGTGATAACGTTCCTTGCGTAGGACGAGTCCGGCAGCTTCAAGATTGACGATTGCACGTTGCACTGTCTTTGTACTGACCATTAGGCGCTCGGCGATTTTGCCCTTTGAGGGCCAAGGCATGTCCTCGGGCCTCCACCAATAGTCCATCAAATGGATAAGGACTGCCAGTTCGTTTGCACCTATACCAAGCCGCGCTTGGCCGCGCAGCAAGGCAGAGGGGACTACTGTGTAGCCTAAATCGACCGTTGCTTTCCCCCATTTCTTTGAGAGTGTCCGAGGATCATCTGTTTCCTTGTTGTGGTTCTTGCTGATGGGAATGACATTTTTGGTTTCGGTTGACATTTCCGCCTCCGTTTTAATTGCGTCTGCTCATCAGATGAGGCATAAAACTGTGCAATGTAAGAGCTTTATAAGATGTACCTATGGACATATTTGTCCTAGATAGTGGACTTTCAAGTCCATGACCCATATGGACGACATCGTCCACTAAATAAGAAGCCCTTTAGTTATCAGTACGAAGGCTATTAGGACGCGAATATAGACCCTTTACCCCCGGACACAATTGTCCATAGCATAAGCTTATTTTGGGGCCCAAAAGTGCCTTTCGCCGGTGCAATCGGCCCAAACTTTTCCGGCTACTCCATGCAGATTAGCCAAACGTAGTAGAGAACGAGGGAGCCGGGACCGTGTCGCGACGAACTGGTAACGACAATTGGCTTTGGATAGCCCTTGGCGCTGGCGTCGGAGCAACGGCACTTTTTTTTCTCTTGTTGTACGCTCCAAATGGGATGTGGAAGCTAGCACTTGTTGTTTTACTCGTGGTCGCACTCGTTGTTTTGCTGGCCAATCCACGCAATCGACAGCTGGCGATTGGCACTACATCCGCCCTCACCGGGCTCGCCGGCTTTGTGACGGACATCTCGTTCAGCTTATCAGCAACTTTTCCGGGAGGCGGCATCCTTCAGGGTGGAGTTGAAGGCGGTACGGATATTCCCCCGGTTTATTTTATTCTGCTTTTGATCGTCGGGCTGGTGGCAATTACGGTGGACGCAATTGGCCGGGGATGGATTTTCCCATCCTTTCGAAAGAAAGATGAGACACGCCCCGAATTGTCGTTCGTCTTGAGTGACGCGGATGTCATGCTCACTGGCGGGCTTTCAGGCAACGGTCAAAAGCGGTTCCACATTCGGCTTTCCGTCTCCAAAGATTCGGGCAACGCTGTGAAGCTCAATAGTGTCGTGATCAAAGATGCGACAGTAACAGAATTTGCCATCGGATCAGGCGATGGGGTGCAAGTATCTCAGACCGTCGAAGGGAGCAGTGCATCAGAAATGAGCATATTGGGTGATTTTCCACGAGCGAAGCTGTCCCGCGGCAGAGCAAAGCGCAAGGTAATCATTGTGGATGAGTTCAGCCGTTACTGGTTGGCTGGAACGGTTAGACTGCAGGACGCAAGTTAGATGCCTGTGAGACCTTGCATGAGTTGGAGCATCAGCGAGTCATCCGTTTCCCGACTCGAGTCGGGCAGGATCACTTTGACTTCAACCACGTCCTGGCTTCCGTCGTATTCATAGCCCACAGTGAGGTCTGCGACCTGAAGCCGGTATCGAGGCAACTCGTTCGATATCGGTATCGCATCTGGTGGAATGGGGTTAGCTACCAACGAGCGAAGCTCCGGGATCAGCACGTCTCTAGAGCGCTGATCTAAACCGTTAAACACGCTTCGTGCGGTGGCTCCCAGAATAACACGTCTCGAATGATTCAACGGACCTTATCGCGCCTCTTACTTACCCTGTTCAGCGATTACGTTTTCAAGATCATAGAAAGTCTGATCTGGGTTTCGATCCGCCTCATCCATAGCTGCGTTTACGCGCGCGTTTTCCATCAGATGCACGAGCGCTACCGCGACTTTCGAATACTGAATAGGGAGAACAGTCGCGACTTCCTTCCCGTAAGACGTCAGAATTGCGCCGGCAGTGTTGTGGCTTACTCGACCGACGATTTCTCTTTGCTCTCGACGGAACTCTTCTACGCCCTTTCGTTCGAGCGAACCACTTACCTGTGCCCAAATCTCATCTATCAACTCAGATGACAGCCCTTTTTTTCCTACTGGGAGGTCCGAAAAGTCGAGTTTCATCTCTATCCCCTACCTGCTATCTTGAACCTATAGGTCCTAGAAGTTTGTGAGAACCTATAGGAACTATAGTAATTTTAGGGCATATGTCAAGATACACCGCCAGACAGCTCCCTCTGCAGGTGCTCGACGGCCTTCGTCTCCCACTCTCCAAAACCTTCCGGGTCCGCCCAGAAACTGTCCCAAGCCTGGTTTAGACAAAGTGCGACACCAACGAGCCTGCTAGGTTCGGCACGCTTTAGTCCGATGTCTTCGAAGGCCATAAACGCGCTGCTTACAACTTCTTCGAGAATGACGTCCGGAAAACACTGGCGAAACGCCATGTCTTCAGCATGTCCTGTTGTTTGAACTTGGTTGATCCACAGTGCGGAGCAACGATCGGCATCGTCATCGAACCCAAGACGTCGCAAGCCCACAAGCATAGCATTCATTCTAGCGGCATTTGGCGGGTGCTCTACTTTCGCTTGGCTTGGCGTCGCGAAAGGATTTCCCGGAAGCTTGAGGCACAAATGACAATTCGACCAAGCATATGCGGGTCCGAGCGTAAAAACCGCAAAGAGGTCACAGTAGAATTCTTCCAGCCAGTCCGGCGCCCAAGATGCAAGCCATGCATTCAAACGAACCATTTCCTGCGCAGGTCCTTCCCTCCGATCAAGTTCTTGCATCTGTTGCGTCAGTGCTTGGCTCCTGTCGTACATCATGGTCGAGAACTGAGTTCGAAAAGGCTTCAAATTGGGCAGTTGGTTGTACTCTTTTGAGAACAGCGGATGGCAAAGCTCATGGTAGAGATCCGGCAAGTGGAGCAGAAACCGGCTCTCCAAGGGCGGAACAAACATAAGATTAAACCGCCGCTCGAAACGATAGTGAGTGCGCGATGTTTGGCTCACGGTCGGTGCAAGCACGGGAAACCCTATGTCGCTGCAGACCTGCTGCGTCAGTCGGGTCAAAAATGCGTCGCTCTTTGGCGAATGGATCAAGGAGAAGACGCCATTTCGCTCGATGATGAAAACCTGATCAGAAAGATGTCTGTAAAGGTCTAGGGCTACCGACGCATCCTGTCGCCAAATGTCTTCGATATCCGAAAAAAGCAGATCGATGTCGGCCAATGTGTTTTTCAGCCTTTCAAGACACTGCCTTTGGATATCCCGTAGATCCGGGCGCGGATTTGCAACTGCGACCTCCTGCAAATGGAGCGCGCGTTTCTTGACCTGCAGCACCGCCCCCAGAAAGAGATCAAACACCATCTTTCTAAGCGCCTCCGTAACGATGTCGTGCGGAGGTTCGTTCGTTCTCTAGAGACTCAGCTATGCTCCTCAAGCGTTCGCTTGTTTTCTCTGAGATGCTTCCGTCCAAAAGGCTTTGCCGAAGTTCTCTCAAGTCTGCGTCCTTGAACCCGAGACGCGTTCGCAAAAAAACCTGAAACACAACCGCATCCAGAGTTGCGTTTTCTCGCTTTTGTGGCACGAGCAGATCTGCAAATGCCGACAATGACGTCGTATCCGGCGTACTGAGTGACAATGTTGCTCGTCGGGCTTTTGTTGCCATTAGGCTGTATTCGTCTAGTCGGTCCGCGACAACCGATAGACGCGTATCTCCGCTCACGCGGAGGCCTCCCCTGTATTGCCATCGGCAAAGCGCACCACGTCCATGTCGTAGTCCGCCGCGTCATCAAAGAGCGCAATATCGCAAAGCTTGATGGTCAAAGGCAACCGCATGCATCCGTCAGGCTTAGGCCACGTCAGGCAGCTCAGATCGAACACATCTTTCAGAGCGTCTTCGATCGACATGGTGCCAAACGCTCGTCGCACGTGCAGCGGATCCGCGGTTCCCTGGAGCAATAGCGGGGCACCGGTTGTGCAGATGTACCCGTCTTTCTCGGAGAGTTTTAACCATGAACCCAAGACAGGATTGATCACACCGTTCGGGTTGCCTTTTGTAGGTTCTTCGAAACTAAAGAGTCGCAATGGTGCCGGAGATGACTTCAAGACTTCAAAGACGCTCACCTCGACATCGGCTGCTACCAGGCCATCTTCAGCCATCGCGGCAAAAGCCCTTCTTGCGCCGGAAATCTCTGGCTGCCAGGCGCGCCCGTCGCGATGAATAACGACCCGTCGGATCGGGTTCCGCATGTCGGGGAGATCCTTTGCAAGCATCTCCGTTATCACTTGCGTTACCTGCCCTTCCAACAGTTGCTCGCGCTGCCTCGAACGGGACCGTTGAACTCTGACGATCCGACCTCCCTCGGCGACCATGGTGAATACGGCCATGTTGTTTTTCACGTCTATCCCGATCACGACATCTGCGTGAAGCGGGTTTTTAAGGACGAACGGCCAGCGGCTGTTTCCAAGGCATACCTTGTTCAAAGCGGCCCCCTTAAGGTAGCCCTTTATGTTCATCCCACGTCCTTTTTGCTGGACGTAAACAGGCTTGTCATCTCTGAACACCCGTTTATAGCCACGACCGGGGCTATCAGAATGGATGACTTGGACGCGCTTCCCGTACCGAGCCTCAAACTCATTACACACCATGGCTGCAAGCTTGTCCTGCGATCTAGGCGCTCCGTTGATCCTGTTCAGCATAACGAGAACGTCGCCGGACAGTATCTCACCGCGTTCGGCGACTTCAATGAGTGCCTTCATCTGGCCAGGCACTCCCCCTCCATGCGCTTTGTCTTTGTATTCGACGACGTCTGGACGGTATCCGCCAGCCGGATAAAGGTCCTGCACGGTGTTCATGAAGTCTGAGACAAATGCGGTGCCCCAGCTTTTGTTGACACTTTCCGGTACTAGTAGTGTTTGCGGCGGCAGCGGCGCCTGATGGTAGAATCCTACTTTCTTATCGAGCATCATTGTCCGACGCTTGCTCGAATATTCTTGCATCGCAACAAAGCGGTCTTTGCTAGAGTCTGGAGCCAATACCACACCATTTCCGAAGCTCAATGCCGGTGGCAAGTGCGTCTCGGTGAAGAAAGCATGTGCGCGCGAACCGACCGATAGCTTTACATCGCCGATGTCCAAGTCAGACAGGTAGCGCCTGATGAAAGCATTCACCCGGGATCGTCGTTCCGATGGCGATAGGATTGTTTGACGTTGAAAGCGCGCCGCTCTTTTCCCATGCGTATCTTCAATCAAGAAACAAAGCTCTGCCGGTGCCATGCGTCGCTCGTTGGTCGAAGTGAAGTACTCCAATGCACCCCCATCCGGATCAAGATCAATAACGCTCTTGGGCGCGGCGTTGCCTGCGGTTCTGACGAGCTGCTGTGCCAAACTGATCGGGACATCGCCCTCGAACAGTGAGGGCTCACCGACTTTCCAGTCTGATACCGCGTCGATCCGGAACTGATACCAATAGTCCCCCATCTTGTAGAGACAGCTTCTTTTGATGAGCTTGCCGAGGCGCTTTCGATCTGAGCGCGCGCCGATCGGTGCGCGTGTGATGAACTTGCTGCGTGCGTCACATACAATGCCAAACCCACCCTCTGGGTGGCGTGCCGCACGGACTGAAACACCATCGTAAAGATCTATGTCATCAAGACGCTTGAGCGGCTTTTTGTGGAAGAACGGTTGTCCTGAGCCGGGTTGCCAAAGGTGATGGTTAGCGAAAAGCGGTCGCTGCAGAACGAAATCTAGATACCTTAAGCGCAACCCATCATATTCGTCATCAGAAGTGTCGAACCGGAGGTGTAGCGGTTGGCCAGTTGGTACTAATTTTACCATCGCTCGAACAACGCGATGATCGACGGGAAAGTCGGTTACGTCGCTCGGCACCGCAATGAACTGTTCATCGTCCCGCGTCAGCGCGACAAAAGGTGCCCTCATCGTGAAAGACAACCGTCGCACAAGGAGATTTACGTTCTTGTGGTACTCCGTTTCATCTAGGCCACTGAGCCCTTTGACCGCATACAACTGATAAGACGCTGTCAGCTTTTCTAATCCTTCAAGTGGAAAGAGCGTTGTCTCTAAAGTCATTGAACTACCTCCATGCAAAGGGCCTGATATACGCAGGCTTCGCAAGCTGTGCCGTCATGAGCCGTTCGAAAGTCACTGATATCTAATTCGGCGTATTTCTTTCCTTCAGCGAGGCACTCCATCTCATAAAATGATGATGCGATGAACGTCTCCACATCCGCGACATCTTCTTCGTCTAGCTGATAATGTGTCAGCCGATCTAGGAGCAGTTGTGCCTCGATGAGGTCAATCTCGGTAGCCGGCCGCTGCCAATTGGGCGGGAAATCAAAATGTGCTTTGCTGCACATACTCAGCGCGAGAGCGTATACCGCAAGCTGTCTGCGCGCATTGTTCCCGGCGTTTGCATGAACCTTCCAATCAATGATTGTTGGTGGCTTGTCCGCGAAAAAAGCAATTAGATCGGGAAACGCGACACCCTTGGCGCCATTTGCTAGCTCAAAGCTTATGGAGCGTGGCTGAGAAACCAGACCTGTTGCTTCGTTCAGAACAGACCAAATGGTTTCTGATTTCCAAAAGTTTGCTAACGAAGTCTCGACTTCCATCCAGGCGCGCTGGAAATCGACTTCAGACAGTGGATCTTGAAACTCGTTTTCAAAGAGGAGTGCGAACTTGTCCCCTTCTTTGCTGATCGTCACATCTGTGGTGGCCGCGCGATGGATTTCGGCATACGCTCTCTGCTCGTCGAACAATCGGCGGGCAATGCCAAGGCCGGCTTGCAAGCTCATTGGCTCTTCGTTCAGTGGATCACTGAGCGATGGCACCACATGCGACGAGATAACCGTATCAACCAATCTGCCCCGCCACGCGCTAATTGTATTCAACTGGCCGTAGTACAGTGCTCGACGCCTTACCTGGTCTTTGACCCGTGGCTGCGCTGCAAAGTTGCTGTAGAACCATTGTCGCTGACATCGTGCGAAGGTTCGTTGTGCAGAGTAGGACCAAATCATGAACGTTCCGCACTTCGTTGGCGAAGGAACTTAAGGTAGTCAATCAATGCATCGGCCTCAGAGGGACTAACATCACCAATCCGGGATGCAAGTTGACTGGCTGTCTTTGGCAATTCCGGGCCCGATCCTTTGGGTACAGGATATCCCGCCAAACTCATGTAACCCTCGTAGGATGCCTCGTAGAGGACCGACAGCTTGTGTAAGGTGCTCGGTGACGGCGTCTTGATCTTCCCAGTCTCGAGCTGGCTGACGTAGGCATTCGAAACGCCCGTAGCGGATTCAACCTGTCGAAGTGTCAGCCCCTTGCTCTTCCGGTCTGTTCCAAGTGCTGCTGCAAGATCTTTCATGCGATGCCTCCTTCTTTGCTAAGTACATCAAGCATGCTCAGTTTGTCAAGCATTCGTGCCGCAAGCATGATTTAGGCGACTGTTCGTGCAGATAAGTTGACTAATTCGTTGCCCACACCTGCCAAAGCTAACAAGTCCCCTTAGGCCAGACGCCGCGATGGTTTTTTGACACGAATCTGCGACTCTCCCTGTAAACCTGCGATGCGGCTTGCCCCAATTCGAAGCTCAAGGATCCTGGGAGTCCAGTTTTACGTGGTCTCTAAGCATTTCAAGAATCCCGTTGCGCAGATTGTCCCTAGCGTAAGTTACAGTGAGCAGTACTTGGTCAATCTTTTCGTCGTCGCCGGTTGAAAATGCCTCCTGCAGCAATGCAAATTGGGCTTTGCTGTCCTTTGCGAAAGCGTACTCTTCCTCGATACTATTGATGACATGTTCTCCGGTATCAGTTAGCGGCAATGATCTTACTGACCAAAATACCGAAAAAAAATCGATGGCAATATCTATATGTTGTGTTCGCCTGCTATCCCAGTGTGATAACTAAATCTTGTCGAGCTTTCTCAAAGTATTCTCGGGACTTAGCTATTCAGCTACGAAGTAACATGTGGAGAATCCAACAGAAAAAGTCAGCTCATATGTAAAAAGTCAATTTAATCATTAACTTAATTATGTCAGCATGACTGTCCTAGATACTCTTGACAGGGGATTCTTGAGCGTTGCAGAACATAAAAGAGAATTAAGCTTAATGCCTGCATTCGGTGGTCTCCCTGCTATGATGACACTAGATATAGAGCTGCATAAACAAATCCTAGATCGCTTGCATGAGCGTGGTGTCACGCTTGCCCAGGTAGCTCGCGAGCTCAAAAAATCTCCAACTTTGGTGACATATGTTTCACAGGGGCGATGCCGTAGTCGACCTGTTGAAACTGCCATCGCCAGGCATTTGGACTGTGACGCGGCCGACCTTTGGCCAACGCGCTATCAAAAGAAGGAGGACAAATGAACACCGAATAAATGCAAAAGGTCCGGAGGTTGCAGCCTCCGAACCCTTAAAAATCCGGGTATCAAGGACACCCTTCTCTGACTTCCTTGATCCCCTTTTTCGAGCTAACAGTCAAGCCTTTGGTGTCCTCACCAGGCCACCAAAGCGCTTGACCTGTACGAAAACAGGAGAGGCACGTGCTGAGTAAAACTCCAGGGAAACAACCTTATTTTCACAACAGGCAACCACATCTGCCGGACGCTGGACATAGTGTCAGACCGCTTGCGCTAAGTGTCAGTCTTCAAAAGAGAGAAACGCCGCAGTCTTTTGTGTCCCGTCTTTCTGTGCGCAACGGCTGCGCGACGGTTCAGGATTTTTGCCGCCATATGGGCATCAAATGGATCGACGTCGTAACCGGAAAAGGAGCAACGCTTCAACATGTCGGTTTCTTAGTCGGCACGAGTGCCGATGATCTTGAACGGTTTGCAGTTAAGACCCAAGGCTACCAGCGATACACCGTAAATGGCCAAACGCTCACATCTTGGACAACCCGGCGACAAGATCTTCGCTTGTGTCCTGCATGTTACGTGGAGGACATCCAACAAGATTGCGCAGATGCAGCTTATGGCCGCGTAGAGTGGCAGCTAAGCGGATTTCGAATTTGCCCTCGCCATTCGCTGCAGATCCTGACGCTGCCGGCATCAGAATATCCCAGGTCACCCTACGATTTCGCGGGTAGGGTTTCAGATCATCATCAGAGGATTCTCGCAGCTGCAGAAGAAGCGAAACCTCAAACACAGCAAGCTGTGGTCGAACCCTACTTGATCACCCGCTTGACCGGCGGCTCCAGCGCATCTTGGGTCGACCGCCTGGATTTGGACATTGCTTGTAAGTTCATCATGACACTTGGTGTCGTGCTTGAGTTTGGCGCCCATACAAGGCCAACAACACTTACCGAAGAGCAGATGTCACAGGCTTGTGGTGTAGGTCTTCAAGCGGCGGGTTCGCGCATTGATGATTTGTGCTCGACATTCGAGCTGATTGCCAAGCGCTCTACAACGTCCGCCAAGAATTTTCACAAAGACTTTGGTGCTCTGTCATGCTGGTTGTCGCGTGTCGATCACAGCGATGCCCGTTATGAAATACTGCTCGATTGTCTGTCGAAGTTTGCCTTTGATCACTACCCGTTTGCGTCGGGCCACAATCTGTTCGGCCGAGATTGCGCGCAGCGCAAAGTCCATAATCTTGTCAGTGCTTCGGCAGAATTCGGCGTTACCATCAGTCGCCTCAGAAAGTTCCTGATTGCAAAGAAGTTGCCGCACAACACGTTTGACATTGGCGTTGCCTTTTCGGCTGAGCAGTATCGCAATGAGCTAGTAGAGTTCGCTCAGTGTCTCTCAACCACCGAAACCGCTGCTAAACTGGGGCTCAGCTACGATGGTTTCAAAAGAGTCCGCCAATCAGGAAAGCTCGCAGCTCGTTTCAATTTGCCGGGTATGAACTGCTGTTATCATCCCGATGACATCGAAGCATTTTGGGCTGATGTTCTCAAGCAAGCGACCCAAGTTAGCTGCGTACCGGCCAACTACGAGTGTTTGACGTCGTTGTGTAGAAAAACCAGATGTCCGGTAGATGAGATTCTCGACATCATCGCTTCAGGAAAACTAAGTTCCCTGGTGTATTCTGACCGCCGCCTCGGATTTATGGGGCTGTATGCGGACCCTGAAGAGATTTGGAATCAGCTAACACTAGAGCCGCCGAATGGATTCAGCAAAGCCGAGCTAAAGCGGCTGCTACGCATCAACGATACGACCATAAAATTCTTGGTGAACCGGGGTTTTCTGAACTCGAAAACGATCAACCGCAGTCACACGAGGCGCCCGATCGGCATAGTTAGTGGTCAGTCGCTGCAGAAATTCCTGCAAGACCATGTCACGTTGGGCCTGCTCGCTTCTGATGCCGGCGTACAGGCACAGGGTGTCTATTCTCAACTCAGTTGCCTCAAAGTCAGCCCTCTGCCGCTTCCGAGTGGGGTCAGCATAATTTACTCGAGATCTGCGTTTTCTGATTGCAACTATGTACTAAAGAGTCCCGCCCGGCATTTCGAACACGTTGTTCAGCGTTTGTACCGGGAACTACGCCCCAACGCGACAAGTTCATCAGCGTCCACCATCAAATACGCGGGGGCCGAATGATGCGCGATGAATTGCATATCGAACACGATGCCTGGGCTTACGGCTTGCCCAAGATCAGGTCTGCGGGAAAAATCGAGCTTGGTCCTGTTTATGGTCTCTTGCCATTCAGCGGTGTTCGCAACCCAATCTCCGTCAGCAATACATCTCAAAAAGTTATGCTGCCTTACAAGACAATGGCGAATAGTTGGGTGCCCAAGGTCGGCGCAGCTGAGAGTGCTGCAGAGGCTGCGGTTGCGGAAGAAGCGCTCGTTCCCCCGCAAATCTATGATGTTGAATTTCAACCGGTCGAGTTTGGATATGAGTTTCCAGCCGGCCGACGGCGCAGCCATACGATTGACCTGCGCCTTACCTTCAAATCAGGTCTCAAGAGATTTGTTTTTGTGCGCAACCGGCGAAGCTTGGAGAAAGCTGAAACTCAGGACGAGATTGAAGCGATAAAGCTGGCCGTGCCCAGAGAGGAAGCGCACCAACTCGCCGTTGTTGATGCTGACGCGTATTCGCGACCGCGCCGAGACAATCTACGAAGAATGCACCGCGCCGTTTGCTTTGAACCTGATCCACTTGCCGATGAAATTGTTTCGCAGGCAGTAGAGCGGCTGCCGAACCTGTGGAGAATGTCAGACATTGGAAAACTGGTAGAAATCTCAAACGCGCGTGTTTTCGATTCATGTCTGCGTCTGATTGCCAATGGCGTGCTGGCGGCAAACATGGATGCCGTGATCTGCCATCACTCTCGGCTTTGGAGAGCGGTGCCATGAAAAAACCTAACTACTCAATTGAGGACAGAACGAAGCTTATGATCGCCGGGCAAACACGAACCGCGATTGCGCGGAGTGACGATGCCTTTGACATCATCAATGAAAGCAACGGATCCTGTGTAGTATGGAGCTACAACGAAGTTTTGAGCTTTCTGACAATGCCTGGAGCGTCAACGGGGCAGTTTTTGAGTTCTGTGTCTGCTGCTGCCGCAAAGGTTAGAGACGGTGGTCGCACTTTCAAGGATACACTGTCACCGGTAGCGCGCGATCAGATCGATTTCCGCAAGGCGCTTATCTTTGGCGTTGACGCATTGGAAGCCAGCGGGCTGGAAGTGTACGCTGCGGCATTGGACAAAAAGGAGTATGTCCCGAAGATCATCGAGGTGGCGCAGAAATTCTATCGAAGGCTCCCCATTGTCTCCAGAGAACAAGGAAGGTTGGCAGTTAGGGGTGGTTCTTCGAAACACGTGGCGGTGATGCCGCAGGGACGGACAATCTGGAAGTATCGCGAAGACTACCATGACTCCGGCTGCAATGAGATGGTCTTAGCAGATAAGACCCACCTTCGCGGAAATCGGACAAATCACGGTGTGTCCCCACGCGTTTGGGAACTGATTGCTCAAGCAATTGAAGAAACGTACCTAAACCGAAAGGCCCCCCTGCCTGCGGCCGTTCTGACAAAGCTACAAACCCTGATAACCGAAGAAAATTTCAAAAGAGACGCCCTGGGCCTACGTCCACTGAAGACAGTATCCTATCCAACAATACAGCGTCGTATAGCAAGGATTAGTCCCACCGCTCAGGCCGTTGCCCGAGATGGATTGAACGCTGCATCGAATGCTCGCATGAGAGGGCGCACGGACACGAGAGCCCTTAAAGTGGGTGAGCTGCTTGAAATTGACGAGTGCAAGTTGTCGTTGATGACAGCCTGCAAAAAACAGGGGTGGTGGGAACGTTTCACCGCTGAAGAAAAGATTGCCGTCGAAGAAATTGAAGAGATTATCAAAACTAGGTTGTGGCTGATTGTTGCACTAGATGTCGCCACACGTATGCCACTGGGCTGGGCATTGACGGACAAGCCAGGCCATGAAGCAACTTTGGAAGTTCTGCGAATGGTTACGCGGGATAAAACCAAAGAAAAGGTTGTTTACGGCTGTGAATCCGATCCAATGCCTGCCGTTGGTATCGGTGCAATTAAAACGGACAACGGGTCTGGCCTGCGCAACTCAAAAGTCAAAGAAGCAACGCTCGGCCTACTTTCTCAATCCATGGATTGTCGAACCTACAGTCCGGGAGAACGACCCCACATCGAGAAACTCTTTGATTCATTTGAAAGCACGGTTGCAAACCTGATCCATGGTTATACCGGCCGTAAGGCCGGGCATTTAAAAGGGTATGACCCAACCAAGAATGGCGTCTTCGACACAGACGAACTGTTTGGAATAGTTACCAGGTATTTTGTTGATGAATACCCTTTCAGGCCTCACGGCGGTAAGACGATGTGTGGGATGCGCCCAATCAAAGCTTATGAGCGAGCCAATGAAGAATATGGTTGTATCCAGTTGATACCTGAAATGGATCGCCGTATCCAACTTGGCTGGCGAAGTGAGGTGACAGTTACGGACGAAGGGGTCACGGCATTTAGTTTGCCTTATTGGTCGCCAGAGCTTCAAGAATTAAGCGACAGCCCAAATAGAAAGGTCACTGTCTATTCAGATCCTGACAACGCCAATGAAGTCACCGTTTTAGTTGAGGGTAGAAATGAACCCATACTTGGTGTCTTAGCATGGACGGCTTTGTCAGACCTGACCATCCCGGAGGCGCTTGAATTTCAAGTGATGACTTGTGCTGAAGAACCCGGTGAGACGAAAGATTTTGAAGCGCGGTTGGCGCGGGCACGGAGGCGACGTTTCGACGAAGTAGAACGAAAGGGTGTAGAGAAAAAGCTTGCTCGTAGTTTTATGACCATCGCAGAAGCTGAAGCCAAAGCTGATACAATTGTGTATGCCCGGAGCCCGCATCAAGGCCCTCATCCGGGTTCGATACCACCCGGAATGATTGGCTCTGAATTCACCACTGATGGCGTCCACAATATCGGCGATGGCTTCGACGATGCGTTGGATGCTCAGACGAGCGCGAGTGATGAGCCACGGCCGATGCAGCCGGTCCGTGAGTATGGTCGACCGAATTCGGAGGGCAAGCTCAAATGACGTTCGTCAATCAAGCCAAAGCGAAGCATTTGAAGATTTTGAAGGATGCTCACTATGAATTTCCACGGACGCATCGGCTCAACGAAGCAGTTGAATGGGCATTTACGGACTATTTCGTTAACGCGGAAATTCGACAAGAAACAGGAAAGGGGTTTGAAGCCAGAGCCTTGCTTGTTGTTGGACCTTCGCGTGTGGGAAAGTCCGTAGAAGTCGACCAGATTCGTTACGAGCTGGATCGTTGCAAATTATCGATGCCGGATGGGCGTCCCGCGAAAATGGTCAAAGTTACTTTGCGCGGTATTTCATCGTGGAAATCGCTTGGGACACACACATTAAGCGAGTTGGGTTTCAATAGCAGAAGTTCTTCGAACCAAAGCCAGATTTGGGATCTTGTCGCGTTCCATGCCCAGGCTCATGGGGTGGTCTGCATACACTATGATGAATGTCAGCACATCTTTTCTGGTAAGTCAGCCGATGTTCAAGACAATCTGATTGACTGTTTCAAATCACTCCTCAAGCAACCTGCCTGGCCCTTAATGCTCGTGTTTTCCGGCGTGCAGCAGCTCAAAGAATTTATCCTGCGGGAAGAACAGCTAAGGTACTTAGTCAGGACTGTCACTTTCAATGAAATAGACCCCCTTTGCGAAGAAGATCTGATCGAGCTGAACAAGCTTTGCTTCGCCTACGCCGATCGCGTCAGCGTAGATTTTGCGGAGATCAGCAACTCAGATTTTCACCAACGCCTCTCTTATTCCTGCGCTGACCGGTGGGGCCTGGTTATAGAACTCTTGATTGAGGCTCTGACATTGGCAAAAACAGAGAGCCAAAGAAAGATTGAGAAACGGCATTTCTGCAAAGCATTTACTGACCGATTTGAACTCAAACCAAACCATTCACCTTTTTCAATTGAGCAATATGAAGAGTTCTTCCGTCGCGAAGCTATCTTGGAGATGTGGTTGCGCGATCAAGACTAAGCACTTCCAGAAGTCATGCTGTGACACCCGCTTTCAGCGGGTGTTTTTTTGTCGGCCTGCATGTGTTTCTGCAAGGTTATGAGTTTCGCCTGCACGCAAATGGTTAAATAGCTGATGGTTCGGGGATTTTCTACATATTATCAGATGGTTAATTGTGTTTCATTTAGATTGGATCAAAAATTGCACTCTTATGCGTTACTGACAGACTTACGGCAGACAAGCTGCCAAAGCGTCTTGATTGGGTACCGCTGTGGGTACCAAATTCATCGCTGATCGTATCGAAATCCGCAACTCGTTTAAACTCGCGGACTGGAATTTCCGACACAGCACTTCTTCGAGCCTCTCACATAATTCCGTGGAAAGATTGCCCCGCAGACGCCGAGCGCTTAGGCGTTCATATCGGACTTCTACTGTCAGCTTTGTGGGACGCCGATTTCGATCGTGGGCTGGTCACTTTTGACGACAGCGGTCGCCCTGATTTCTCATCGGCTCCCAGCGCCTCAGCGGTGGACGAACTGCAGTGGACCGAACCTTTTCCTCTGACCGACAATCATCGAGAGCGTCTCGAGTACCATCACTCAAAAGTGTTTAGGCCCGCCGACTACACACACGACCAACGCAGGTCTATTGTAACGTTCTGTAGGCACCTAACCCTCTAACTTTCCGCGATTTTTCGAGAAGAACTGGTGCCGCTGAAGGGACTCGAACCCCCGACCCCATCATTACGAATGACGTGCTCTACCAGCTGAGCTACAGCGGCTTTTGGGACCCTACTATGGCCCTACTAGTTCTACTCCTTTGCCGCGAATTCTTTGGTTTCGCAAGCCATTCTCGCGGGGACCCGCTAATTACGAAGGACCTGCTCTACCAGTTGAGCTATTGAGGCAAACCAAGCGTGCATTTAGACGGTTGGCGCGTGTCTTGCAAGTCGGATTCAGATCGGATTACCACCCAAGTCGGCCCAACAAGCCCGGTCGCAAAGCCTGGCCCTTAGACTGTTGCGCCCTTCAGGCGGATCGCTGTGCCCAGACTACCAGCGCAGACGCCCACGATTACGGCAATCACCAATTCCAGCGGTTCAACATGCGCGAATTGCCAGCCCGCAAAAACCAGCGTTTCAAGCACACCGATGACACCGCCCATCAGCGCACCGAGCCACAGTTTGCGGGTCATCATTCCCAGCGCCAGTCCCAGAATGCCGGGCAGGCTGAGGATGTTTCCGCCGATTGTTCCAAGAATATCAAGCATATCTACCCCACCTCAGTCAGTGGTCGTGTTCAGGAAATCGCGAATGTCATCACCGGCCGCCGCGTGTTTTTCGAGCCGGTCGCCCGCGCGCGCGCTAAGGCCCTCGGTGACGTTCTGGTACTCTTCCAGGTATCCAGGAGGCAGGCTGTGGGCGATGCCCTGATGGCAGTCGATACAGGTCATGTTGTTGTCGATGGCGCGTTGATGTTCCGAAGCGGCGCGGGCCTCCTGAATGGTGAAGTCCATATAGTCGAAATTGTGGCAATTCCGGCACTCGCGACTGTCCGAGGCTTTCATCTTTTTCCAGACCGCCGCCGCCATGCTCAGCCGGTGTGCCTCGTATTTCTCGGGGGTGCTGATGGTGCCGGCCAGTTCGTGATAGACATCCTTGACCGCCATGATCTTGGCTTTGATCTTGTGGTTCCATTCATGCGGAACGTGGCAATCGGAACAGATGGCGCGCACGCCCGAGTGGTTGTTGTAGTGGATGGTCTCGCGATATTCGCCCAGATTGACCTCCATCGTGTGGCACGAGGTACAGAATTCCTCGGTATTGGTCAGTTCGAGCGTCCAGTGAAACCCGCCCCAGAACAGGATTCCGCCCAGAAATCCGGCGATCAGGGTGAAACCGACACTGAGAACCGGGATCGGGCTCCAGAACCAGTTCCAGAGACGACGGATGAATCCACGGTTGTCTTGGGAGTCTGCCATCTTACGTGCTCCTTTTTCGATCCGTTTCGGTCAGTTGTCGTAGGACGGGACAAAGACGTTCTCGACCAGCGGGTCGGTATCGGCCTGTGGAACATGGCATTGATTGCAGAAATACCGTGTGCCCGCGATGTGATCCAACTCGCGGCCTTCGCGATCCAGATAATGGGTCATCGAAAGGGTGGGGGCATTGCGTTCGCCAGCCTTGGTCCAGTCGTGGCAGGACAGACACTGATTGGTGCGGATATCGATCTGATATTGCGAGGTCGAATGCGGAATCAGCGGAGGTTGCTGGCGGTAGTTTCGCACCATTCGCCCCTCGCGGCCTTCCCATTGCAGTTTCGTATCCACGATACTGGGCGCATCCACTGGCGTGCCGCGCAGATCCCGAACCTCTTGCGCAATCGCGATGGTGCCAAGCGCGGTCAGAAGGGCTGCGGCTGTCGTGACTATCTTGTTCATCTTGCAGGTTCCTTGTTGCTTGTCCGGATGGCGCGGTTCAGGCGCGTTCCACTTTGCAGGCACATTTCTTGAAGTCGGTCTCTTTCGACAGCGGGCAGGTCGCATCGAGGGTCAGCTTGTTGGTCAGCTGGCCTTCGTCGAACCAGGGCATGAAGACCAGACCCCGCGGCACCTTGTTGCGGCCACCGGTTTCGATGCGGCTGTTGACCTCACCGCGACGGGTGGACAAAACGATCTCTTGCCCTTTGCGAAGGCCACGGTCCTTGGCGTCTTCTGGATGCATATAGACCACCGCGCCCGGGTAGGACCGGTGCAACTCGGGCACTCGACGGGTCATTGAACCAGAATGCCAGTGTTCCAGCACGCGTCCGGTGCATAGCCAAAGATCGTATTCCTCGTCCGGCACCTCGGGGGCGGGTTCATAGGGGGCAAAGATGATCTTGGCCTTGCCGTCCTTATGCCCGTAGAATTTGACGTCGGCCCCGGCAGGGACGTAAGGATCATACCCCTCGCGGAACCGGTAGAGCGTTTCCTTGCCGTCCACGACCGGCCAGCGCATGCCGCGCACCTGGTGATAGGTCTCGAACGGGGCAAGGTCGTGGGCGTGGCCGCGTCCGAAATCGGCATATTCCTCGAACAGACCTTTCTGGACGTAAAAGCCAAAATGTTCGGATTCGTCATTGTCGAACCCGTCGGCGGTTTCCGACAGCGGGAACTGGTCGACCGAGCCATTGGCGTACAGCACATCGAACATCGTCTTGCCACGATGTTCTGGCATCTTGGCGAGCAACTCTTCGCCCCAGACCTCTTCTACGGTGAAGCGTTTTGAGAATTCCATCAGCTGCCACAGGTCGGATTTCGCCTCACCCGGGGCCTTTACTTGCTGTCGCCAGAATTGGGTGCGGCGTTCCGCGTTGCCATAGGCGCCTTCTTTCTCAACCCACATGGCTGTGGGCAGGATCAGGTCGGCCGACAGCGCAGTAACGGTGGGATAAGGGTCCGACACCGTGATGAAGTTTTCGGGATTGCGATAACCGGGATAGCCTTCTTCGTTGATGTTGGGCGCGGCCTGCATGTTGTTGTTGCACTGCACCCAATAGGCGTTCAGTTCGCCATCCTTCAGCTTGCGGTTCTGTAGAACGGCGTGAAATCCGGGCTTGGGCGGAATGGTGCCTTCGGGGATCTTCCATGCGGTTTCGCAGATCTGGCGATGCTCATCATTGTTGACCACCATGTCAGCGGGCAAGCGGTGCGAGAACGTGCCAACTTCGCGTGCGGTGCCACAGGCCGAGGGCTGACCGGTCAACGAGAAAGGCGAGTTGCCAGGTTCGGAAATCTTGCCTACCAGCAAATGCACATTGTACATCAGCGAATTCACCCAGGACCCACGTGTGTGTTGGTTGAACCCCATGGTCCAAAGGCTCATGACCTTGCGGGTCGGGTCGGCGTATTGCTGAGCGAGCCGCTCAAGCTGTTCTTCTGGGACACCTGACAGTTCCGAGGTGTATTCAAGCGTATAAGGCGCAACCGCTTCGGCGTATTCTTCAAAACTGATCGCTTCCAACTCGCCGGAATCCGGATTCGCCGCCTCTTGCTGCAGCGGATTGGTTTCCCGCAGGCCATAGCCGATATCGGTCGCGGTTTTGGTGATGTTGACGTGGTTGCGAACGAAGAACTCGTTCACCGCGTTGTTCTGGATGATGTAGTTGGCGATGTAGTTCAGGATCGCCAGATCGGTTTGCGGCGCAAAGACAATGCCATTGTCAGCCAGTTCAAACGAGCGGTGTTCGAACGTGGACAGCACGTGGACCTCGCAGCCCGGCTTGGTCAGGCGCGTATCCGTCAGGCGAGACCACAGGATCGGGTGCATCTCGGCCATGTTCGAGCCCCAAAGCACGAATGTATCGGCGGCCTCCAAATCGTCATAGCAGCCCATCGGCTCATCAATGCCGAAGGTGCGCATGAAACCGACCACAGCAGAAGCCATGCAATGCCTCGCGTTAGGGTCTATATTGTTGGACCGGAACCCCGCCTTCATCAGTTTCGATGCGGCGTAACCTTCCCAGACCGTCCATTGACCAGACCCGAACATGCCGACGCTGGTCGGCCCTTTGTTGGCCAGCGCCTCTTTCCACTTGGTGGCCATGATGTCAAAGGCTTCGTCCCAGCTGACCGGTTCGAACTCGCCATTCTTGTCGTATTCGCCGTTGGTCTTGCGCAGCAACGGCGTGGTCAGGCGGTCCTTGCCGTACATGATCTTGGACAGGAAATAACCTTTGATGCAGTTCAGCCCGCGGTTCACCGACGCATCAGGGTCGCCCTGCGTTGCGACCACGCGCCCGTTCTTGGTGCCAACAAGAACCGAGCATCCGGTGCCGCAAAACCGGCAAGCGGCCTTGTCCCATCGGATATCGGGGGTCCCGATCTGCGCATCGGCCGGTCCGGTCGCAAGCGGCAGGCCAGCCGCCGAAGCCGTCGCGGCGGCGGCGGTTGATTTCAAGAAGGTCCGGCGGGATTCAGAGATGGTCATGATAGGGTCTCCGGCGTTACATCTGGCGAGAAGCGTTGAGGTGCGGACGTGTCTCCGCAGGGTCTTCGAAATGGTGATAGGTCAGCGACAGGGTGATCACACCCGGGATCTGGTGCAGATCCATGATCGTCTCCGAGGCGAGACGGTCGGGCGTGTCTTCGACGACGACGACAAGGCGGCCGTCATCAGTGGCGGCGTGAACTTCGGCTCCGTTCACGTTGTTGATTGCGTCCTGCGTGTTTTGCACCAAGGCGGGCGTGACATGGACAAGACAGCCGCAAATATTCATTGCGCACCCTCCGGGCTGGTGTGTTCATGACGCTCGAAACTGACGGCGCCGACGGGGCAGGCGCTGGCGCAGGCGCCGCAACCGGTACAGGCATCGAGGTCCAGAACCGGTTCGGCCCTTCCGCCGAGTTGCGGGCGAAAACGCAATGCGCGCGCGTCGCAGGCGTCCTGACAGACGCGACAGCTTACGCCGTTCATTGACAGGCACGTCGCTCCGATGCTCGCCCGCCACGGCCAGTTGGCCATCTGTTCAGGGTCCAAAGCGCCGGTCGGGCATGAGGTCGCGCACTCTCCGCAAAAGGTGCAGGGGCTGGTGTCCAGACGAACCTCGGGCCAGCCTTGCGAGTCCAGGGCGATGATGTCCTGCGGGCACGCCTCAATACAGGCGTCGCAGTCTACGCACAGGTCGAAAAACCCGTCAGCCACGGCACCGGGTGGCCGGATAGCGGACGGGTCCGGACGCAGCACTTTGCCGCGTAAAAAAGCGCGCCGGCTTGCTAGCTTGTTCATTCGCTTGCTACCTCTGGGTCGACGGACGCCGTTCCTGACATCCATGCGCAATCATTAGTCTAGCACGACGAATTCGAATTTGACTCAGATCATTTCGATAAAGCTATAAATTTAATCATATATTGGAATTTAAGGTCTGATCTTTATCAATAAGTGGCCTGCTGCGGGCCCAAGCCATACCGCGCAGCGCGTCCGAAAGGAGGTCACGCCCGTTTTTCACCGATCGACGCCACACCAAGCACTGCCAACACCTTGGCCTCGATCTGTTCGGCGTTCATACCGGCAGTTGCGTACATGTCGTCCGGGCTGGATTGATCAATGAACGTATCGGGCAGGACCATCGACCGATACTTCAAACCCTGATCAAAGACACCTTCATCCGCAAGCAACTGGGCCACATGACTGCCGAACCCGCCGATTGCACCTTCTTCAATGGTGATCAACGCCTCGTGCCCGGCGGCAAGGTCAAGGATCAACTCTCGGTCCAGAGGTTTGGCAAAACGCGCATCCGCAACCGTTGGCGTGATCCCGCGCGCCGACAGCGCCTCGGCAGCTTTCTGAACCTCCGACAAACGTGTCCCAAAGGACAGCAGAGCAACGCGTGCGCCCTTCTGGATCAGGCGACCCTTGCCGATTTCAAGAACCTCGCCGCGTTCCGGCAAGTCGACGCCGACACCCTCGCCACGCGGATAGCGAAATGCGATCGGCCCATCGTCATGAGCAGCGGCGGTGGCGACCATATGCATCAGTTCTGCCTCATCCGCCGCGGCCATCACCACAATTCCGGGCAGGTTCGACAGGTAGGCGATGTCGAACGACCCGGCATGCGTCGCACCATCGGCGCCCACCAGACCCGCACGGTCGATGGCGAAGCGCACCGGCAGACGCTGGATAGCCACATCGTGTACGACCTGGTCATATCCGCGCTGCAGAAAGGTTGAATACATCGCGCAGAACGGCTTCATCCCGCCTGCGGCCAGCGCCGCCGAGAAGGTCACGCCGTGTTGCTCGGCAATCGCCACATCGAAACAGCGCGAGGGGTAGCGTTCCGCAAACAGGTTCAGCCCGGTGCCGTCGGGCATGGCGGCCGTCACCGCAACAATCTTGTCGTCGCGTCCGGCCTCATCCACCAGCGCCTTGCCAAACACCGAGGTATAAGAGGGCGCATTGGACGGGGTCTTCTTCTGCTCACCCGTCACCACATCAAACTTGGCAGTGGCATGGCCTTTGTCGCGCGCCTGCTCGGCGGGGCCATAGCCCTTGCCCTTTTTGGTCAGCACATGGATCAAGATAGGACCGGTCGCCTTGGCCTTGACCGTGCGCAGGACCGGTAGCAGCTGGTCCATATCGTGCCCGTCGATCGGACCGAGATAGGAAAAGCCTAGCTCTTCAAACAGCGTGCCGCCTACAGCCATGCCTTTCAGCATTTCCTTGGCGCGCTTGGCGCCTTCGCGGAACGGTTCGGGCAGCAGCGACACCGCGCCTTTGGCCGCAGCTTTCAGATCGTGAAACGGTTCCTCGGCATAGATGCGCGATAGATAGCTGGACAACGCGCCGACCGGCGGTGCGATACTCATCTCGTTGTCGTTCAGGATCACGATCAGGCGTTTTTTCAAGTGGCCTGCATTGTTCATCGCCTCAAAGGCCATTCCTGCCGACATCGAGCCATCACCGATCACCGCAATCGCATCGCCCAGACCTTCGGGGGTGACGCCGCCCAGATCGCGCGCCACAGCAAAGCCCAAAGCGGCACTGATCGAGGTGCTGGAATGCGCCGCGCCAAAGGGATCGTAGGGGCTTTCGCTGCGTTTGGTGAAACCGCTGAGCCCGTCTTTCATGCGCAGGGTGCGGATACGGTCGCGGCGCTCGGTCAAGATCTTGTGCGGATAGCATTGGTGCCCCACATCCCAAATGATCTTGTCGCGCGGTGTGTCGAACACCGCGTGCAACGCCGTCGTCAGTTCCACCACGCCCAGACCTGCCCCCAGATGGCCGCCGGTAACGGACACGGCCGAGATCGTCTCGGCCCGCAATTCCTGCGCAACCTGGTGCAATTGCGCGTCCGAGAACTGCTTGAGGTCCGCAGGGCGGTTCACAAGGTCCAACAGAGGCGTATTCGGGCGGTCAGACATTTGGCGCGTTCCTGGCTTAGCTGTCCCGGGCAATAACGAAGCGGGCAGCCTGCTTCAAGGTTTCAGCCGATGCGCCGTACCCGTCTAGGGCGGCACAGGCCTGGTCCACAAGGTCTGCAGCACGGGTCTTGGCCGCATCCAGACCCAGCAGCGAGACAAAAGTCGCCTTGCCCGCATCCGCGTCTTTTTGCAGGCGCTTGCCAGCCTTGTCGGCGTCACCTTCGACATCCAGAATGTCATCGGCGATTTGAAAAGCAAGGCCAAGGGCTTGGGCATATCGGCGCAGCGGCGCAGGATCAGCCTGCGCCAATCGCGCCCCGGCGCAGGCCGACCAGGTGATCAGTGCACCGGTTTTTCCGGCTTGCAGGCGTGTTATTTCTTCCAGCGTCAGCGGGTCTGTGGCTGTTTCGGCGGCGATATCCAGCGCCTGGCCCAGCACCATCCCCTGCGCGCCGCTTGCTTTGGCCAGTGTTAGAGCCAATTCCGCCCGTACCTCGGCCGCGCCAACCTCGGGTCGGGTACAGAGCTCAAACGCCAGAGTCTGCAGCGCATCCCCTGCCAGCACCGCCGTCCCTTCATCCCATTTGACATGCGCCGTCGGACGTCCGCGCCGCAGGTCGTCATCATCCATGCAGGGCAAGTCATCATGGACCAACGAATAGGCATGGAGCGCCTCGATCCCGGTCGCCGGCCAGATCGCGCGGTCGGCATCGATGCCGTGAAGCCGCGCCGTTTCCAGCACCAGAAACCCGCGCAGTCGCTTGCCACCTTGCGTGGCATATGCCATCGCCCGGGTCACATGCAGATCGTCCAGAGCACCCAGAACCAGGTCGAACTGCGCCTGAATGCGGGCCGCATCCTGCGCGAGACTTTTGTCAAACATCTACTGGCCTTCGACGGGCGTCGTTCCGGTTGGCTGACCGTCCGCATCCAGCGTGATGGCGGCGACTT
Organism: Ruegeria sp. AM4; assembly: GCF_056540665.1. Classification (NCBI taxonomy): domain Bacteria; kingdom Pseudomonadati; phylum Pseudomonadota; class Alphaproteobacteria; order Rhodobacterales; family Roseobacteraceae; genus Ruegeria; species Ruegeria sp. AM4. The sequence continues at coordinate 63,403 of NZ_JBQFXD010000017.1, forward strand.
TTTCTTCAGCGCGCTTCAGCTCATCCTCGCAGCGCTTTTTCAACGCGGCCCCGCGTTCATACAAAGCAATGGACTGATCCAGCGCCACGTCGCCGCGCTCCAGCTGGCCGACCACGGCCTCAAGCTCTTTCATCGCCTGTTCGAATGTCATCTGCTCAACTGGGGTATCGGTCATCGGACTGCCTTCATCAGTTCTTCCACATGGGCGCGTGTCGCCTCGGCCAGTGCGTTCAGATCATACCCGCCTTCCAGAGTCGAGACGATACGACCATCACAAACCTCATCCGCGATCCTGCACAGCTGGGCGGTGATCCAGGCGAAATCGCCGGTGGACCAGTTCAGATTGGCCAGCGGATCGTCCTGATGCGCGTCAAAACCGGCCGAGATGATGATCAGTTCCGGTTTGAACGCCCGCAAGCGTGGAAAGGCTTGTGCCTCATAGGCGGCGCGCATTTCGGCGCCGCCCGACCCCGGTGACAGGGGAATGTTCAAAACCGTCTCGAACGCGCCGGTCTCATCAGGTCGCCCCGAGCCCGGCCAAAGTGGCATCTGTTGGCTGGTGATGACCAGCGCGCGGCGCTCATCCCACAACAGGTCCTGCGTGCCGTTGCCGTGATGCACGTCGAAATCCACCACCGCAACCCGGTTCAATCCATGGTGATCCAACGCGTGCTTCGCCGCCAACGCCGCGTTGCCGAACAGGCAGAATCCCATCGCTGTTTCTTTCTCGGCGTGATGCCCGGGCGGGCGAATAGCGCAGAACGCATTCGGGGCCTCACCGCCCAGAACCAGATCGACCGCTCGCACCACGGCCCCGGCTGCGCGATAGGCGGCATCGACAGAACCCGGGGACATGAACGTGTCCCCGTCAATCTGAGCAAACCCTTCGGTGGGGCGGGTATCGAGAATATCGCTGATATGGCTTTGCGGATGAACCCGCAGCAGGTCGTCATCCGCCGCCATGGGTGCAGTGACGCGGTTCAGTTCCAGCCCCTCAAGTGCGTGCAGTACATTCTCTAGCCGCGCGACCCGTTCGGGGTGTCCTTGCGGCGTCACATGGCCAAGACAATCGGCATGGGTCAAAAGGGCAGTCTTCATCGGAATCCCATCTTCATCTGGCTAAAACCATCCTCACCGAAGGCAAAATAATCGCCGCACAACGACTGTCTCAGTCCGGTGCCAGCATATAACCGGCCCCGCGCACGGTCTGCAAATACCGGGGCTGCTTGGGGTCCTGTTCGATCTTGCGACGTAGCCGAGTGATCTGCACGTCCACCGCGCGTTCCTGCGCCTGACCCTTGTCGCGGCCCAGATCTTCGACCAGCTTGGCCCGGCTGATCGGTTCGCCCGGCTGGGTTGAAAAAATCTTCATCAACTGGCTTTCCGTGGCGGTCAGCCGCACCGGATCCTCGCCCTGCCACATCTCGCCCCGCTCGACGTCATAGCGGATCGGGCCCAGATGCAGGATCTTTGCCGCCGCATCCTGCGCCGGGGTCTCGGGCATACGCCGCAGAATGGCATTGATCCGCAACAGCAATTCCTTGGGCTCGAACGGCTTGGCTAAATAATCATCCGCCCCGGCCTCAAGCCCGGCAATCCGATGCTCGGTTTCACCCTTTGCCGTCAGCAGCAGGATCGGAGTGGTGTGCGTTTCACGCAGCGCGCGTGTCAGGCTGACGCCATCCTCGCCGGGCATCATCACATCCATCACGATCAGATCGAAATCCAGCCCGGACAGAACCCGCCGCGCATGGGCCGCATCACGGGCCGCAGTGACCAGAAACCCGCTGCGCATCAGGAATTTCTTGAGCAGATCCCGAATGCGCTCGTCATCGTCGATAATCAGAAGATGGGCGTCCATGTCACTCATGAAGTGGTATCCCGCAATTTGGTATAGGCATGACGCATATCAGCATCCATCATCGCTTCAAGCACTTTGCGAAACCCGGCAACGGCCTCGGGACCTGCATCCTTGAAGGCCGCCCGCATCCGCGCTCGCTGAGCGTCAGACAACCGGGTTTCCAGCGCTTTACCCTGTTCCGTCAAAAATAGGTGTCTTTCGCGCTTGTCCAACGTGCCCACACGGCTTTCAACCAGGCCATCTTCGACCAGAGTGCGCAATACACGATTCAGAGACTGTTTTGTGACCCCAAGGATCGCCAGCAGGTTGTTGACGGTTGTCCCGGGCGCGCGGTTGATGAAATGAATTGCCCGGTGATGCGCGCGGCCATAGGCCATCTGGGCCAGAATACGATCGGGATCGGCGGTAAAGCCGCGATAGGCAAAGAACATTGCCTCGATACCTTGCCGTAGCTGCTCATCCGTCAGAAACAGCAGACTTTCCCCACCAAAGACCGGAGCGGGCCGGATTTCGGACATGTCGCGCCTCATTGCTTGTGCGGGCCAAGCTTATGTCAGCGTTGTTGACATTCCAAGGCCGCAGGAGTATCGATCCCCGGATTTTGCGCAACATTTACGTGAAATTCCAACGGATTTGCGCAACATCTGAAGCTTCATCCCGGTTCAGGAGGGTTCGCATGGCGGGGTACGACGATCGTGACGGTGTCATTTGGATGGACGGCAAACTGGTGCCGTGGCGCGACGCCAACGTCCACATCCTGACGCATGCAATGCACTATGCGTCCTCGGTTTTTGAGGGTGAGCGCGCCTATAACGGCAAGATTTTCAAAAGCCGCGAACATTCCGAGCGTCTGATTGCCTCGGCCGAGGCGCTGGACATTCCGATGCCCTACTCGGTCGACGACATTGAAAAGGCCAAGGAAGAGGCGCTGGAAGCCAGCGGATTGCAGGACGCCTATGTGCGCGCTCTGGTTTGGCGCGGGTCCGGTGACGACATGGGTGTTGCATCGGCCAAGAACCCGGTCCGCATGGCCGTCGCGGTCTGGCCCTGGGGTGCCTATTATGGTGATGCCAAGATGCAGGGCGCCAGGCTGGACATAGCCGAATGGAAACGCCCCAGCCCGGACACCATTCCGGTGCATGCCAAGGCGGCGGGCCTTTACATGATCTGCACCATTTCCAAGCACAAGGCCGAAGCCAAAGGCTGTTCCGATGCGCTGTTCATGGACTGGCGCGGTTACGTGGCCGAAGCCACGGGCGCCAACGTGTTCTTCGTCAAGGATGGCGAGGTCCACACCCCGCTGGCCGATTGCTTCCTGAACGGTATCACCCGCCAGACAGTCATTCAGATGCTGAAAGACAAGGGCATCACCGTGCACGAACGCCGCATCAAGCCAGAGGAAATGGCCGAGTTTGAACAGTGCTGGCTGACCGGCACCGCCGCCGAAGTCACTCCGGTTGGTCAGATCGGTGACTACACGTTCGAGGTCGGCGACCTGACCCGCGAAATCGCCGAGGATTACGAGCAACTCGTACGCGCCTGACGCACGGGTTCCGAAGCAATCACAAACCCTCGCTCTCGGCGGGGGTTTTCTTTTTGCAGCCTATTGAAATTCAAGATAAAAACAGTCAGATAGATGCTGCCCATCAGGAACGATTAACAGGCCAATCAAAATACACCATCTGTGGGTGCGCAGTCGTCAGTGCTCAGGACTTGCTGAGCGTGGATTGGCTTTTGCGCCATGCCAGATCCGTCTCGCCAAAAGAAGTTACGCGACCGTGGTCAAAGATAAGCTTGAATTCTTGCAAAATCGTCCAACAACTAAAGTCGTTTGGGTTTGCATCTGCTTGTTCGGACAATTGACGCTCACTACCAGCGCCTTGGTTCATGAATATCATCGGAGCGTGCAATGAGGCCTGTTGGCCGTTGTTGAATTGAGTGCATCCTATGCTCTAGGTTGATCCACAAAGGTGCCGCCTGTCTGGCGCAGCGCAAGTGGGGGTTCGTTAGAGTGACCGCGGAGTCAAAATCCGAACTGAACGAAGCGTTGGGGGTCGACGACGAGGTGACCGTTTGGCTGGGCGACCGCCTTGGTGACCGGCTCGAAGACGACGCCCGGACCCTGTTGGCGTTTGCCTATGCGCTGGCACCTCAAAAGACCTCATCGACAGGGCTGGTTTCAACGTCGACGGTATTCTTGGCGGCGATCGAATGGGGTATGGCGGAGAATCCTTCGACCGAACCGCCGCTTCCTCTGCGAAATCTGGCAACATTTGTTCGAAACCACGCCGCAGACGCTTACACGGAAACCAGGGCCACCTTCTTTCGTGATGGCGTTGAGCTCCCCGATGCGACCCTTCTTGCGCGAACCGATTTCAGCACGATTGCAACCGCGTCGAACAATCTGGACATGCTCGTCGGTTTGATTGGCCTAGATGGCCGCTCGGCGGATGCGGCGCAAGTGGTGCTTGAGTTGCTGAATTTCGTTCAAGTCCGGGACTATCAGGGAGACTCATTCCACAATCTGCTCAGGCAGCTTGGCGGATTGCAACCGGTGCACTATGCGGCGGCGTTGTTGCGGCGGGGTGGCGTGGACCATGCGCTAAGCAACGACAACAGCGAATTGTCGACTGCTTTGACCGACCGACCCCTTTGGCTGTGCCAGTATCGCCGAACCGACAGCACCCAACTGGAAGGGCGAATGAGCCCGGGATCGGTGGAATCTTGGGATATCAAACCCAAATCGTCGAGCGAGCTGCAAAGCGCCATGAGGCCAGGCGATGTGGTGGCAATCTGGCGAACGGTGGACAACAAAGAATACAGCGGGAAACCCTCCAGCCGCGGCGGCGTCGTGGGATGGGCGCAGATCGAGGCGCTTCCGACGTCTGAGAGCGATCAGATCTCCCTGCGCCTGCGCGACAGTTTTCCGAACTCACCCATTTCACGCGACAACGTTCTTCGTTTTGTTGAAAACACGGGCAAAAACTGGCCGGGTCAAATTTCGCTGCGAGAGCTCGAACAGGGTGAGGCCGAAATATTCCGGCATCTTTTTTCGGTTGCGGAAGATCCCGGCGCAAGCGGGGATCGCCCGACCGAAGTGACCCTGTCCTCGGACCGGGCCGAGACGACCCGTGATCTGCTGGATCGTGGACCGCTGGCCTTTTCGCTGGCCTCGCTGATCAACGCGGTTCAGGACGATCTACTGGCCGCAGGCGACAGCGGCAAGGTCCCGTCCGAGGCCGCCTTTGTCCTGCATATCGACAGCCCGTGGGGTGGGGGCAAGACCACCTTTGCCAATTACATCACGCGGATGCTGAACCCGTCGCAATACGGGATCGATCTGCATCAGTTGGGCAAAGACCCCGGCGGCGACGTTTCGGTCTTTGCTGCGGTGGCGGAAAAAATTGCGTCGCGCTGGCCCCCGCGCTGGCGCGAACGCAAATGGATTTCAGTGCCGTTCAACGCGTGGCAGCACCAGCATGTGTCACCCCCTTGGTGGGATTTCTATCAGACCATCCGAAAGGGATACCTGGAAACACTGCCCTGGCCAAAGCGGGTCGTGAACCACCTCTCGGAAAGTTGGTGGCGCCTGCGGATGCCGGGGGTCTGGATGCCCTTTGTCGGTCTTTTGATATTCGCGGCGCTCTTGTTTGTGGTCGCAATTCTGACCAACGCGTTCAGCGGACAAGAGGCTGCCGACCAGAACTGGTTCAGTTCGCTATTTATTAAGTCAGAATCCGGCCCGGTTGGTTTCTGGCCCCTGTTTCTAACCCTGGTCGGCGGCGGCTCGGGTCTGGCGCTGATCAACTCGCTGCGCAACGGATTGCAGAACGTGATCGTGACGGCAGGCAGCGCTGTGGATTCTGAAAAACTGGGCGATTCTGACCCGCTAGATCGCCTGCGCCGCCGGTTCGCCAGCCAAGCCGCCAAGTTGAGCCGGCACGCTCAACGCCCGCTTGTCGTGGTAATCGATGATCTTGACCGATGCGAGCCGGAATATGTGGTCGAATTGATGCGCGGCCTTCTGACCGTCTTCAGGTCACCCTATGTGGTTTACCTGCTGCTGGGCGACAAACATTGGATCGAGGCGTCCTTTGCGCAGGTGCACGACAACATGAGGGACGCGCATCGCAGCGAGGATATCTCGTTTGGGGCTCGGTTTGCCGAAAAGGTCATCCAGTTGTCGTTTCTTTTGCCCGAAGCAGATGAGTCCGTGCGCGATGCCTATTTTGGCTATCTTCTGACCGGCGAACGCAAGGGGCCGCAGCAAAGCGATCCGGCGCGTGACGAACAGCTGAACGCGTTCGTGACCGAAGCCCGCCAGCAGCTGGCAAACCGGAGAAGCGCGAAAGAGATCGACGCCGAAGCTGAAAAATTGATCCAGCAGGCCGGTAACCAGTTCGGAGGTGATGCTGAAACCCTGCGGTCGTTGACGCGAGCGATCAATACCGAGGCTGTTGTGAACACCGCTTATTCCGAAGACGTGCGCCAGGACGTGGCCCATCGCCTGATGGATTTCCGTCGATGCCTTCCCGAAAATCCACGGCGCATCAAACGGATCATAAACATGGTCGCGATCTATCAGGGCAGCGCGCGGGTCCTGCAGGCCATCACGCCCGGGACGGACAAGTGGAGGCAGCTTGTACTTTGGATCATTCTCATGTCGGAACACCCCGGCCTTTGGCAGGTTCTGGCCCGTGATCCCAGCATCGCCGACCTGCTGCTTGCGGCCCGGAAAGACGGCGTGAAAAATGTCGCCCACGACAAGAAAACGATCGACCTGCTGTCTGCGCATCTTCAGAACGACGCGGCCATGCGCATATTGTCGGGGGGCAGCGCCGAAGAGATTCCGCAGCTCGATAGCGCGGCGGTTTCCTGGCTGGTAAAGCTGACGCCGGTATGACAGCAAAAGGCAACGCGCGCGCGTGCTTGAGGCATTTCATATGCCAGATGTTCCGGCAAAGGGCTGCGCAGTTGACCCATTTGTTCTGATCCAGCATCCTTGACTGTATTGAAACTGCCTCTGGTCCGGTGATCGGGGTTTTTGGTTGCCCATCAATTGTTTGGCAAGGTTGAACATATGCCCGACACCTCGAAGAAGGCGTATCTGCATGATACCCACAGGCTGCGAAGCCCCGAGCAGACGCTGGCAACAGTTCAGCCCTATCTCGGAAAAATGGGTATTACCCGGGTTGCCGATCTGACCGGGCTCGATCGGATCGGATTGCCAACGGTGATGGTGACGCGACCCAATTCGCGTTCGGTTGCGGTGTCTTTGGGAAAAGGCCTCTCACCCAGCGCCGCGCGCGCTTCGGGCGTGATGGAGGCCATCGAGTCCTGGCATGCAGAACGGATCGACCTGCCGCTACGGCTGGCCAGCTATGTCGACCTGGCTGCCACGGCCAACGTCGTTGATACCACTCGTTTGCCTCGGGTCATTGGCGGTCGTTTCGATCCGCATGACCGCAGGCTGTGGGTCGAAGGCTTGGATCTGAGGACTGACAGCGCTTGCTGGGTGCCGTATGAGATGGTGGATACGGATTACACCACGCCTCCCGATGGGCCGGGTCGCGCCTTTCCCCGCACCACCAACGGGCTGGCATCGGGCAACAACAAGGCCGAGGCCAGCTGCCACGCGATCTGCGAGGTGATCGAGCGGGACGCAACCACGCTTTGGCACCACCGGGGGCCGGGGCAGCGCATAGATACGGAAACGGTGGACGACCCGAGATCGAGACAGGCGATGGACCGGATTGCCGAGGCAGGTCTGCAGCTTGGTATTTGGAACACCACGTCGGATACCGGGGTCGCCTGCTTTCGCTGCGTGATCTGCGAACAGGGCAGCGCCCAAGGCCATATCGGCATCGGAGATGGATGCCACCCCGACCGGGATATTGCCCTGTTGCGAGCGGTGACTGAGGCCGCGCAGACGCGCTTGACCTATATCTCTGGCGCACGGGACGATCTGGACCCCGCCGAATTCAGCGACGCCGCCCGATCCTGGCGCGGCGACTATGTCAGTGACCTGATATCCGGTTCCGCTCCGGCAGAGGATTTTCGGTCATGCCCGACACATGTCACCAGCTCTTTCGAAGAGGATCAGGCGTTCCTCGTAACCCAGCTTGCCGTCATCGGAGCGCCGCAGGTGGTGATCGTCGATCTGTCCCGGCCCGAATATGACATCGCCGTCGTCCGTGCGGTCATCCCCGGGCTGGAGGCCCCGCACGACGATCCAGACTATGTCGCAGGCCCCCGGGCGCAAAAGGCAGGTGCGCACCCATGACCGCTATCGTGTTCACCGGACCGACGTTGTCTGCCACCAGTGTATTGGAACATCTGGACGCAGTTGTGCTGCCCCCTGTGCAGCAAGGCGACGTCTATCGCGCGGCGCAGGACAAACCTCGCGCAATCGGTATCATCGACGGGTTTTTTGATGGCGTTCCATCGGTCTGGCACAAAGAGATACTCTGGGCACTGGAACAAGGCATCCCCGTTTACGGCAGCGCCAGCATGGGGGCCTTGCGGGCGGCAGAGCTGGTGGATTTCGGGATGATCGGTGTCGGCCGCGTATTCGAAGACTACCGCAGCGGCGCAATTCAGGATGATGACGAGGTTGCGGTTCTGCACAGCCCGGCGGAATTGGGGTTCAAACCGCTCAGCACGCCGATGGTTTCGATCCGAGCTACAGTAGACAATGCGCGCGATCAGGGAGTGTTGCCGCCCGACAGCGCAGTCGAAGTGCTGAAGCTGGCTAAGGCGCTGCATTACCGCGACCGGGAATGGCGTACCATTCTTGAGGCCGCAAAGCGCGTGCCCGGTTTGGACGCGTTTGGTCAGTGGTTGGCGACCGGGACGGTGGATATCAAGGCCAATGATGCACGCGAGATGTTGGCGCTGATGGCGCAGCATCTGAACCAATGCGCACAGGCACCAACCGATCCCGCAAGGGTGGAGCAAACGCTGGCGTGGCGCGAGCTGTGCGCCCGCATCGACTCCGAGCCGCCAACGGATGTGCCCACAGATCACGCTGTGCTGGACGAGGTACGGCTGAACCCGCAACATTTTGCGCTATTGCGCGAACAGGCGGCGCTGCGGCTTTTGGCCCGCGATGACGGGTACCAGCCGGACCGGGAGGACCTGATGCGGCAGATGTCGGACCACCGCGCCAAATCCGGGTTGCCGCGTCAGGCTGACCTCATGCGCTGGCTGAACGAAAATGATCTGACGCTGCAACAATACGAAGCGCTATTGTCCGACCGGGCACGGTCCGAGGCCGCGATCAATGCGCGACAGACTCAATTGGACGCGCTGGTATTGGATGAGCTGCGGCATTCAGGCGGATATGCCGCTTTGAAACAGCGGGCAGGCCACAAGCGGACCGCGGTACAACCGGCACCATCACGACAGGACGAACCCGCCCGCCACTTGCGGGCGTTGATCTGGTATTTTGAAACACGGCTTGACCGCGCGGTGCCCGATGATCTTGAATCCCATGCAAAGGCGCTTGGTCTGGACGGGCGCGACAGGTTTATTGAACTGATTGAAGCTGAATATGCATATTGCCATTTGAACGGGTCGCCGGACTGAGACCCTGAAGGGATAGATGGATGAGCTGGCTCGAGACCCCCGAAGACGACGAGGCACCCGGAACCCGGTTTCTACTGTACCCGCAATCCCCCTTCCTTGAACCCGGCATGCAACCCGAGATGGTCGAAATCTCGGCCCCGCCAGGTAGTATCGGCCCCGGCCCGTCCGGCCCGCGCATGTATGCGATGAACCCGGTTGGTAAAACCACACCCTATGGCGCGATAGTACCCGGACCCAATGGCCCGCAGATGTATCTGCCACCATGGGACGCCTATATTCAGCCGCCGCCCGAACCCGATGAGTTCGGCAATTTCATCCACATCACCCCAGACGATCCTGCATTCGAAGCCGCGCACCTGTTCGGATCGGCCCATTTTACTATGGATGTATGGGAGGGCTATTTCGGCCGCCCGATCCCCTGGCATTTCGCCCGCGACTTCGACCGGCTGGAACTGTCTCTTCTGCCCAGTCTGGACAACGCGCATATCGGCTGGGGGTTTCTGGAAACCGGCGGCACCTGGGATCACGGCGATGAATACCGGCCCTATAGCCTGAATTTCGACGTTGTGGCGCATGAGATCGGGCACGCCATTATCTACAGCGTGATCGGAATGCCGTCGGACGGGGATGCCTCAGGCGAGTATTACGGGTTCCATGAATCCGCTGCCGATCTGGTGGCCCTTCTGGCCTCACTTCACTTTGGCTCGGTTGTCGAGGACCTTTTGGAGAATACGCGCGGCAATCTCTATTCCTTCAACCGGCTCAGCCGCTTTGCGGAACTGTCCGAGAACGCGCAAATCCGTATCGCCACAAACAACAGGGTGCTGTCCGAGTTCTCTCACGGCTGGTCGAGCGAGCATGCCTTGTCGGAACCCCTGACCGGTGCAATGTTCGACATTCTTGTTGATATCTATCACGAGCGTCTGCTGGTCCACGACCTGATCTCGCCCGAAGAAGAACACCTGTCCGATCAGCTTGAAGGCTCGCCCGAGTACGAACAGGTGATGCAGCAGATCTTTGACCAGCGGTATGCCGAAAATCCCGAAGGCTTCCGCATTGCGCTGCTGGAAGCGCGGGATTTTCTGGGCTCATACCTTGCCGATGCGTGGGAGAAGCTGGATGCGGACATGCTGAGCTATTTCGGTGTCGAGCGCGCGCTTCTGGCCGTCGATCAGGAGATTACCGGCGGGGCTTTTCAGCAGATCATCCAGGGCAATTTCCGCATGCGCAAAATTGGCCTGACCACCGCCGGCCCACGCCTTGAGGAACCGGATGAGACAAGCCACGCGTCCTCGGTACGCACCATGGTTCCGGACTGACGGGGGCTTAATGTCTTTGTTTTTTGCGTGTTTTGTGGCAGTTTACGCGCACGGGATGATGATTTTTGAAATTAGGCACGCACAACCTGCGCGCCAATAAGGGGGGAGATGAGGTCCTTGGCGTCGTCGATCCTTTAGTCGGGAGAAAATGATATGTCTGAGTCCTTGCTCAGTTTTTCAGAAGTGTTGTTGTTTGGACGTCTTATTCAGGAACTGCAAATTTCGTCTTTCGAGGCCAAGGTGGCAAGCGAAGAGAATATCGCCGATCTCAAGGGTCTGAGCGTGAACGGCCAGCAGGTCTATGCCGGAGATTGGATTCTGATCAAGAACCAGTCCAGCAAGAGCCAGAATGGCCTATATCGGGTGTCCAGCAACGACAGCAACGACTGGATCGACAAGCGCCAGTTCGAATGGGGCACTGTGATCAAGGTGATGGAAGGATCGCAGGCCGGGTTCTGGAAACAGGTCGGCAACTTCACCAAAGGGCGCCAAAAGTTCAAGAAAGTGCCCAGACGCCGCGGCCAGGGCGCGAACAATTTCCTGGGCGACCAGTTGGGCAAGGGCGCACGGTTCGCCCGGATTTACGGGTTCTCTTATGAAGGTACCTATTACGACCTGCCAGAGCCGTCGATTTTCCTGGTCCATGGCGAGGGCGAAAGCGCCACCGACATGAACAATCCGGGCAATCTGGCGTCTCGGGCCCCGAACAACCCGTCGCTGGGGGGCGTTGCCGCTGCGGATTACCAGATGGCCGACGACATCCGCGTTTGGGACTATGACAAGGCCGACTACACGATCCGCATGGACGTGATGTCCGGGCAGTTCGAACAGGTGCTGCTGGACCTGTATTTCGGTTTCGACAGTCCGGCCATCAGCGGTGCCAAGGTCAGCGGTGCCAAAGTGAGTGGCGCAAAGGTCAGCGGTGCCAAGGTCAGTGGTGCAAAAGTCAGCGGCGCGAAGGTGAGTGGCGCCAAGGCGCGCGGCGACTGAACCTACCAGAAAAGGAATGGCGAAGGGCGCTTTTTTCGAGCGCCCTTTTTTAGAACCCGGCCTTCTTCAGACCCTCGACAAAGTGCTGGGTGTCATCCGTCAGGCGGTCGGGCTGTACCTTGGCCCAACGCGTTAGCGAGAAGTTCGGGTGTACGATCCGGTGCCTGTCCGCGATCTGGCGCGCCATGTCCATATCGCCAAGCTGGGCATAGCTGGCAGCCAGCACGCGCTGGCCCTCGGTCGGGTTATTCATCTTGTTGACCGACGCGATGACCTCGTCATAGCGTTTGAGGTTGTAATAGGCGCCGCCAAGGTGCCATAGGTACTGATCCGGGAAATAAGGGTTCAGGCGCATTGCCTGTTGCAAATGTTTGATCGCGTTTTCGTTGTCTCCGGAATGGGCCAACGCATCGGCATAATCCGAATGCATGTCCGCATCATTTGGATTCAGTGCCAAGGCGCGTTTGTAGGTTTCAAGCGCCGAGTCGTGTTCCTTACGATAAAGCTGCACATAGCCCAATTCACCAAACCCGCGCGCGTCCGTCGGATCAAGCTCGACCGCGCGCTGCGCCAGGGACAGCGCCTTGTCCAGCGCGCTGTTGGGGTCCTCGGTCCAGGAATAGCGCCAATCCAGATTCAGCGTGCGTGACAGGGCGGCTGCGGCACGCGCATAGCCTTCGTCGCGCTCGAGCGCAGATTCGTAGAAATTCTGCGCCTTGCGGTTATCCAGACGTGTGTATTTGAAGATGTGATGCTGCCCTTGCAGGACCGATCCATAGGCCTGCAAGTCTGAAGGGACCGCCTGCACCATCCGCTGCTTTTCGTGCGACTCGATCATCACCGCGGTGGCGGCAACGATACATTCTGTCACCTCGTCCAGAATATCAAAGATGTCATCGATCTTGCGATCAAACCGTTCGCCCCAGATGGTACGCTCAGTGCTGGCGTCGATCAATTCGGCAGTGATCCGGATACGGCTGGCCGATCTGCGGACGCTGCCGCGCGCGACGTAACGTACATTCAGACGCCGCGCCGCCTCTTGCGGTGACATCGACTGCGTCTTGAAAAAGAACGACGAGTTCCGCGCGATTATGAACAGGTTCCGGAACTTTGACAGGTTCATGATGATGTCGTCGGTCAGCCCTTCGGCCACCCAGGCGTCATCCTCGTTGTTGCCCTGACTTGCAAAAGGCAGCACCGCGACCGAAGGGATATCGGGGCGCTCCAGCACCTCGATCTGCATATCGGGGCGCAGCGTTGCCGCCATTGTCGCGCCCTCAACCTCGCTGCGGACACAATAGGTCGCGACCGGAGACAAAATGTTCTTCAGCTGCTTTGGTCCAAGATACTCATAGCCATACCGCAAGCGGTTGCGAATCTGTTCGTATACGGCCGAACTGACATAGACCCGCTCGGGCTCTGCAATTTCTTGAAGACGGGCCGCGATGTTGACATTGTCTCCATGCACACCGCGCTCGTCCAGCAACACCTCACCCATATGGACGCCAGCCCGGAACTTGATCTGCTCATGCGTGGCGCGGTCCTGATTGTGCTGACCGGCAATCCGATGCAGCTCGATGCTGAACTCGACCGCACTGGTGGCGGTTTCGAACAGAGCCAGAATCCCGTCACCCCGGACCTCGACAACATTTCCCTGATAATTGGGGCAAATCTGTTCCAGATGAGACAGCAGAGATTTCAACGCGTTATACGTATCAATTTCGTTCTCGCTCATCAGTCGCGAATAGCCGACAACATCCGCAAACACGACGGCACCAAGCTTTTGCCGGATCGGAGTTGTTGATGGTGCACGATTCACTGCGGATACTCGCCTAAAGGCCGTCGTCGATTCTGACAGCAAACATATAACAAATTCGGGTCATGCAAATGCCTGACAATTCTGCAGGGGCTGGTCAAGTCAGGTTCTCCGGGGTGGCCAGCACCAACTGGTGCTGCTCACGTCGCCAAAATACACCGTGGTGTCCGGAGACAATTCCTTGGCCAGTTCCGCACGCCGCGCCATCCATTCCTGCCGCAGCAGCCCAACAACAACCATGTCGTGATAAGCGTCATCCGCAAACCAGGCCTGCCGCATCTTGCCCTCAACCTGGCAGCCCAGCTGGCTGACAAGATCGCGGGTGCTTTGGTTGTCCTCGCGGTAGTACGAAGTAATCCGGTGCAGCCCCAATTGCCGGAACGCAAAGTCCAGCGTCAACGCGGCCGCGCGTATTCCAACGCCGGATCTGCGAACGGACTTGTCCACAAACAGGGGGATGACCGCATCGCGATTGGTGTTCGATATCGCCTCGAGCCCGGCCAAGCCCATCGGCTGCGCTTCCTCGGTTTCGATCATGAACCAGCACTTGCCCGAGTTCTGATCGCCTCCAACCGCATCTTTCCATATCTCATCGGTTTGCGCCCGGTTCAGGGGAACCCGCAAGGCCCGGTCAAACAAGGCCAGATCCTGAACGTCCTGAAACCAGATCGCCACGGTTTCAAGATCCGCTGCTTCCAGAGGGCGGAGTCGGAAACGCCTTTGCAGAGTGTCGGACAAAGGACCAAATTCCTCCAAAATGAAAAATCAATAAACTATATCGGCGACCATAGCACACAATCACCTAGAAAGAGAAAAAACTTGTTCTGATCCCCGTGAACGGGTGTCCGGACTTCGAGAGCATAGCCTTAGCAGCGTCCTTTGACAGCTTTTTGGGACGGCAGGCTTTGGCAACGGATCTCGTGCAACGCGTCCCAATTCGCGATCTTTGCATCCACAGAATTCTGCGTCTTGCGCTGGATTGCACGAAGAATGAAGTTCGGCGAACTTGGGCGATTGGGTACTTTTCTGGCGACCCCGGCAGGATTCGAACCTGCAACCTGCCCCTTAGGAGGGGGCTGCTCTATCCAGTTGAGCCACGGGGCCGCGCGGTGCTCTGTGTAACTTGGTTTCCCGGGGTTGTCATCGGCTTTGGTCAACAGTTGTAAATTGCGTTCTGTTTACGCTACCATCGGACAAAACAACTTTGCAGGTGCCTTCCCGTGACAACTGAAACCAAACGCCCGCTTACCCTTCGTGATGTCTCGGAAGCGTCCGGAGTGTCGGAAATGACGGTCAGCCGGGTCCTGCGCAATCGCGGCGATGTGTCGGACGCCACCCGCACCCGGGTTCTGGCCGCCGCGAAAGAGCTTGGATATGTACCCAACAAAATCGCGGGCGCGCTGGCCTCGAGCCGGGTCAATCTGGTCGCAGTGATCATCCCGTCCCTGTCAAATATGGTCTTTCCCGAGGTGCTGACCGGCATCAATCAGGTGTTGGAAGATACCGAGCTGCAGCCGGTTGTTGGCGTCACCGATTATCTGCCCGAAAAAGAGGAAAAGGTTCTGTACGAGATGCTCTCGTGGCGGCCATCGGGCGTGATTATTGCCGGGCTTGAGCATACCGAGGCGGCCCGGGCGATGCTTGATTCCGCAGGTATTCCGGTGGTCGAGATCATGGATACCGACGGCAAGCCGGTCGACGCGATGGTCGGCATCTCGCACCGCCGCGCAGGTCGAGAGATGGCGCAGGCAATCCTGAAAGCAGGGTATGAACATATCGGGTTCATGGGCACCAAGATGCCCTTGGATCACCGGGCGCGGAAGCGGTTCGAGGGCTTTACCGAAGTGCTGGGCAAGCACGGGATTGAGATCGAGGATCGGGAATTCTATTCCGGCGGCTCGGCCCTGGCCAAGGGGCGCGAGATGACGCAGGCGATGCTGGAACGTTCGCCGGATTTGGATTTCCTGTATTATTCCAATGACATGATCGGCGCGGGTGGGCTGTTGTACCTGCTGGAACAGGGCATCGACATTCCCGGGCAGATCGGTTTGGCAGGTTTCAACAACGTCGAATTGTTGCAAGGGCTGCCACGTAAGCTGGCGACGATGGATGCGTGCCGGCTGGAGATCGGGCGTCAGGCAGCCGAGATCATTTCGGCACAACTGAACGACCCCGAAGCCGAAGTGGAAACGCGCGTGACGTTGACCCCCAAGATCAGCTTTGGCGACACGCTCAAACGGCGCTGAGCGCTTTGACCCTGCCGCAACTGGACAACAAGGCTGCGCGGGCTCTTTTCATGGACCGCCACGCCCTGCTGGAACAACCGACAGGGAACGCCAAAGGAGGCGACCTGCTGACGCTGATCCGGCGGCTGGGCTTTGTACAACTGGACAGTATCAACACCGTCGCCCGTGCGCATGACATGATCCTGTTTGCGCGCAGGCCCAGCTATCGCGCCCGCAACCTCAAACGCCTTTACGAAGCCGACCGGGCCCTGTTCGAGCATTGGACTCATGATGCGGCGATGATCCCCATGGAGTTCTACACTCATTGGCATCTGCGGTTTCTGCGCGATACGGAACTGCTGAAGGCGCGATGGAAGAACTGGCGCCGCGACGGATATGAACAGCGGTTCGAGGACGTGTTGCGCCATATCCGCGACCACGGACCCGTCAGCTCGTCCGATGTTGGCAAGGATGAGAAAAAGGGATCCGGTGGGTGGTGGGACTGGCATCCGTCCAAGACCGCTCTCGAATACCTCTGGCGGTCGGGCGCATTGACCGTGATCGGGCGCGAGGGGTTTCAGAAGCGCTATGATCTGACCGAGCGGGTGATCGAGACGCATCTCTGCCCCGGCAATCGCGACTGCGACACGGCGGCCACCGTGGATTGGCTGTGCAACGCCGCGCTGGATAGGTTGGGGTTTGCCACCTCGGGTGAACTGGCCGCCTTTTGGGATACGGTCACGCCAGCCGAGGCAAAGCTCTGGTGCGAACAGGCTCTGACAAGGGGCGATGTGGATGAAATTGAGATGACCTGCGCCGATGGTCGCAGCCGCAAAGTGCTGGCGCGGCCTGGTGCTTTGGATGCGGCAAACTCCCTGCCCGCACCGTCGGGGCGGATCAGGCTGCTCAGCCCGTTTGATCCCATGCTGCGCGACCGTAACCGGGCCGAGCGGCTGTTTGGTTTTCACTACCGCATCGAGGTTTTTGTGCCTGCGCCAAAACGGACATATGGCTATTATGTTTTTCCGATGCTCGAGAGCGACCGTTTGATCGGTCGGATCGACGCGAAGGCGCATCGCGACCAAGGCACGCTGCGGGTCAGGGCCGTCTGGCCCGAGCGGACCGTGCGCTGGTCTGACGCCCGAACGCGGCGGCTTGAGGCCGAACTGGATCGTGTCCGGCGGTTCGCCGAACTTGACCAAGTCGTGTTTGAAGACGGCTGGCTAAAATCCGCTAAATAGACTCTGTTTTTAGTCCAGAAAATTGCTTTCGCGGATCACGCGCAGGACGTCTTTCAAAGAGTCCTCGACCCGACGTCTGGACGTATCCAACCGCACCGAAGCCTGCGCATATTGCGCCTCGCGGCTGGCAAGGATCGACTTTAACTGGTCCATCGCCGCCGGATTGTCTTTCATCGGGCGCTCATCCCCTTGTGCGCGGACGCGGTCCATATGTTCTTGCGGGGTAGCACGCAGCCAGATGGTGTGAAACCGGCCCAGCAGCGTCGAATAGGTGCCGGGTTCCGCAACGATGCCACCTGCCACAGCAAGAACCAGCCTGTCATGCCCATCGATCACGCGGTCAAGGGCCTGCGCTTCAAGCTTGCGATATCCGTCCTGACCATAAAACGCCATGATGTCGGGCAAGGGCATTCCGGCCATATCTTCGATCACCCGGGTGAGTTCGACAAAGGGCACGCCCAGCGCCCGGGCCGCCATCGCACCCAGCGTCGACTTCCCGGCCCCGCGCAGTCCAACCAGGCAAACCCGGTCAGCGCGGCTTGGATCCACGGGCTGTGGACGTAGCAAACGCAACACCTCGGTACGCAGGTCAGCATCCGCCTGCTGAAATAATCTGGCCACGTTCAAGGCTTCGGAATCCAATGGCGCATCTTCGGCAATCAGGGCTTCGATCTTGTGGCCCAGCGCCTGTGCCACACGCTGAAGCAATCCAACCGAGATATTGCCCTCGCCGGCCTCCAGCTGCGCCAGATACCGGGGTGAGACACCAGATTCTTCGGATAGAACCCGGCGCGAAATGCCACGGTTCTGCCGCGCGGCGCGCACGCGCTGACCCAAGCGCGCCGACAGTTCTGGGGGCTCGGTGACATCCTTCTGAGTTGCTGGCGCTTCCGGAGGCGTATGATCTGTCATCAAGCCCTACCCAACTGCGAACAAGAGAATGCTTTGGTCCAGCAGGCAATGATTTCAAAGTAGCCGTTCATCCAGTGACCAGTTCAAGCGTCGATTCAACTATCCAACTCGTGTAGTTCGCCCAGTATATCCAACAACAAATCGTGCCGCTCGGGTCCCAGCTTGGTGCGGATACGCTCGGCCTGGCCGACGCTACGTGCGATATTCGCGCGGATGATCTGCAAGCCCCCTTCGCTGATCTCAACGATCTGGCGCCGACGGTCCTTGGGCGCGATGCGTCTGACAATCAGGCCCTTATCCTCGAGATTTCGCAGGATACGCGTCAGACTGGGCAGCAACAGACAGGCGCGCTCGGCAATCTGGGTCGGCTCCTGCGGCCCTTCTTCTTTCAGAACACGCAGCACGCGCCATTGCTGTTCGGTCACGCCCGCATCAGCCAGAATCGAGCGGATTGGGCCCATGACCTTTTCCCGCGCCCGCAACAACGCGATTGGCAGGGATCGTGACATCAATGGCAAGTCGTCTGTCATGCTTAATCTTCGCGCAAATCCCGAATTTTCGCAACGTTCGGCAAAATATACGTTTTTAAGACCGCATCGCCAAAGCGGCCTGGGCGTAGCCGCCCGTCGCACCATCGACAAAATGCACGTGATCGTCCCGCATTGCAGAAGGGACGAAACAGGTCATCATCGCCTGTTGCTGAACAAACAGACCGTATCGGATTTTGCCGGTGTCGCGCGCTGCATCCAGCAATCGCGTGAGGCGTCCAAGCGTGTCGTCGTCACAGTCCAGCGTCATCTTCAGCCCGTCATCGAATTTCCGAAAGTCCGAGTTCTGGCTGACCATGCGCTGGTAATGCAGGGGCTCGAAATTGCCCAGACGCAATCCGGTCTTGAACAACACCCCGATCAAAAAATTCTCGCCAAGCAGACGCAGCTTGTGCAGAAAAAGGTTACGCCCAGCACGCGAGACATGAGCGTCCAGATCGACGCCCGGCGGAGGCCACTTCATTGGCGGGCCGTTTTCCGGCACCGGATGACCCGCCCGATCCAGCCCCTCGATCGTGGACAGAACAGACCGGGAAATTTCTGAAAAATCGGCTTCGTCAGACTCTGATGTTGGCTGGATCACCAAAGAAACGATTTGACCGTGGCGGGCGGTGCTGTTCGACCAACGACATGACAGCCCGGTTAGATCCGGCAATGCGTCTGGCTCTGCCGGGGGCACCTCGTACAATCCCGCCTTCATCTGCGCCTCGGCCCAGGCTAGCCCGCCGCCGCCGAACATCGCATAGTCAACCCCGGTCGAGGGCGCGTGTCGCGCTACGCGAAGATCCCGCCCGGCCTGCCGTATGTCGCGCACAGGTACGATGGCTGCGCGCAGCGGCATGTCAAACTCGGCTTTGGACCAGCTACGCAGGGTGGACAGCGTTAGCCGCGCCGCCGCTTCGTCCTGTGCAGGGATGGCAAACGCGGCGCCGTCGCCGCCGAACACATAGGGGAAACTGCGCCCTTTCAGGGTGTTGATCATGCCCGAGATCACCGCGGCACCGACCATGTTCACGGTCTTGTAACGTCCGCGCGCAATCTCGCCGGTCGAATCGACGATATCCGCAACGCCAACCAGCCAACTGTCCGGCAAAGCCGTGAACCGGTCCGGCTCACTCAAACTCAGGAAATCGACGGAAACCGGAACCGTCTCATAAAACGAAGCGTCAGCGGCGTTCATCCTGCCCTCAATGCACTTTTTGAACCATGCCATCAGACATAGCTCGGAAATGGACGATGTCCCTTGCCTGATCCATTTCACGCGCTTACGCGACGGAACGCAACACACAGGTCGCTCCGGCGGGGTGGTGAACACCAGTTGTTACGGTCCGCAAAACGGGTGTGGGCGGGCAAGCGGGGATTCGATTCTTTGCCGTCACCCTTGCCTTTGGCTGTACGATCCATCTAATCAGCCGATAGAGCATGGACTGGCGGTATCGGAGACAACAGTGCGGGAAATCGAGGTCATCGCGCCCAATCTAAAACACAGCCTTTCCGGTGTAACCACAACCGTGGTCCGTCTGCTTCCGATACAGGACAAGATGATTGGCATTCGCGCAACCGGACCCGGGTTGCCGGCCGAGATCCCCCACATCAGACTCTGGAAAGTACCGTTCTTGTCGCGACGGATCCGGCGTGTCTGGCACGCGCGCCGCAACACCGAGATGCTGATGGGGCTCATGCTGAGATCGATCTTTCGCTGCAATTTCACGCTGCTCTTCACCTCGGCGGCGCAGCGAGATCACTCGGGGTTTACCAAATGGCTGATCTCGAAGATGGACGCCTTGATTGCGACGACTCCGCAAGCGGCCTCGTTTCTGGAGCATCCCTCAACCGTCATCATGCACGGGGTAAATACCGATCTGTTCCACCCCGAAGATGACAAGGGCGCTCTGCGCGCCAGACTGGGGCTGCCCGGCGGTACGCTGATCGGCTGTTTTGGCCGCATCCGCCCCCAAAAGGGGGTCGATCTGCTGGTGGACGCCGCTATCCGCGTCCTGCCGTCCTACCCCGACGCACAGATCGTGTTTACGGGCCGCGCCACAAAGGAATTCGAAAGTTTTCAGCAGGAGCAGGAAGCAAAACTTGCTGCTGCTGGACTGACCGACCGAGTGCGTTTTTTGGGCGAACGTCCTTGGGACGAGATTGTCCAGACCTACCGCGCACTGGACCTGTTCGTGGCCCCGGCCCGCCACGAGGGCTTTGGCCTGACCCCGCTGGAGGCGATGGCGTCGGGCGTTCCGGCGATCGCCTGCCACGGTGTCGGGGCCTTCAGTGCGCAGATCGAAGATGGCGTCACCGGCCGATTGGTAGAGAAAGACAATGCAGATGCGCTGGCCGTCGCCTTGTCCGACATGTTGTCCGACCCCGAAAAACTGGCTGACGAAAGCCGCGCCGCGCGCGCGCATATCGAACACAATTTTCGAATCGAAGGTGAGGCGCAGGCGATTGTCCGGGTCTATCGTTCGCTGCTGGATGCCACCTGACCGCGCCCATTTGCCTCAAATCGGTGTGACAGGCCGAAAACCTGCGCAATAGGCCTTTTTTCTTTGCCGCAACGCAGCTATGAACGCGCGTCCTTAACATTGGAGACATGAAATGGGCTATCGCGTCGTCGTCGTCGGCGCCACAGGTAACGTGGGCCGCGAAATGCTGAACATCCTGGCGGAACGCCAGTTCCCCGTCGATGAACTTGCCGCTCTGGCAAGCCGTCGTTCGCTGGGTACCGAGGTGACATTTGGCGACAAGACGCTCACGACCAAAGACCTGGACACCTTCGATTTCACCGGTTGGGACATGGCGCTGTTTGCCGTGGGGTCCGAGGCCACCAAAGTTTACGCCCCCAAGGCAGCGGCGGCTGGCTGCGTGGTGATCGATAACTCGTCGCTTTATCGCTATGACCCGGACATTCCGCTGATCGTGCCTGAATGTAACCCGCAGGCGATCCACGACTATAAGAACAAGAACATCATCGCCAACCCCAACTGCTCGACCGCGCAGATGGTTGTCGCGCTGAAGCCGTTGCATGACCGCGCCAAGATCAAGCGCGTAGTTGTCTCGACCTACCAGTCGGTTTCGGGTGCCGGTAAAGAGGGTATGGACGAGCTTTGGGATCAGACCAAAGCGATCTACAACCCCACCACGGATGTTGAGCCGAAGAAATTCCAGAAACAGATCGCCTTCAACGTCATTCCGCAGATCGACGTCTTCATGGAAGACGGCTCGACCAAAGAAGAGTGGAAGATGGTTGTCGAGACCAAAAAGATCGTCGATCCGTCGATCAAGGTCACAGCCACCTGCGTGCGCGTTCCGGTGTTCGTCGGCCATTCCGAGGCCGTGAATATCGAGTTCGAAGAGTTCCTCGACGAAGACGAGGCCCGCGACATCCTGCGCGAGGCACCGGGCATCATGGTGATCGACAAGCGCGAAGAGGGTGGCTACGTCTCGCCCATCGAATGCGCGGGCGATTTTGCCACCTTCATCAGCCGCATCCGTCAGGATTCGACCATCGAGAACGGTCTGAACCTGTGGTGCGTCTCAGACAACCTGCGCAAAGGTGCAGCCCTGAACGCGGTACAGATTGCGGAACTGCTGGGCCGTGAGGTTCTGAAGAAGGGCTGATCCACAAACGTGCAATAAACTTACAGGGCCACTCTTTCCGGGTGGCCCTTTTTCGTTGAGCTTGTGATTGCCGGTTCCCACTGCAACCTTCGCGGGAAAGACTGACAATTACATCGCGAGCTATTAGCAAACGCGTGATCTACGCGCTGGCCCTTGTGCCCAACTTCGCCAGTGCCGAAACGTTTACAATCGGTACCAAAGTCACCGAGGTGACGGTCTAAAGCCGAAGCGCCGAAGTGATCCGCACCGGACTCTTCAACACTCCTGCCGGGCAGCACCGGCTTGTGCTGCTGGGTCTCCCCGCCTCGGACCGGGAACGCAATCGGCTATGATTCAGGTAAGTGCGGACGGCGTGCGCCAGACCGCGCTCTTGCGCCGGTTTGAAAATGTGCAATTGCAGGATTACCAGTCACAGCACGAAGCGCCGGAATGAGATCAACGCGCATATCAACGCGGTTCAGGTTGCGGCGAATGCTGCCCAGTTGAAAGGACGGACGGCCCGGAAAACCCTGGCGTTTCTGGGGAATCTGGGCGGGAATGAAGAGCTTGCCGGTGCTCAGGCCGATGACCTGCGCAACATGGCCCGTACGATTGGTGATGAACCCCTGCAGGCCGAACAAACAGCACACGCCGAAATTGAGGCGTGGGACGCCGAGGATCAGTTAGAGAATCTGCAAAAACAACTCGACGCCACCGGCACCGACCTGAATGCGCTGGCGCCCGAGACCGAAGATCGGATGTTCCTAGCAGTGGATGTTGTCGCGGATACGCCTGTCGAAGGCGAATTGACGCTATCCTATCTGGTTAGTTACGGCATCGAGTGGCAACCTAGTTTTGAATTTCACCTGAAAACGGGTGACGCGCCAGAGGTGCGGATAGAACGAACCGCGCTGATCACCCAACAGACAGGTTAAAACTGGACCGACATAACTCTGCATCTGCCGACCCTGCAGCCTGCGGGCCAGAACGGCGCATGGCCCTTGTTCGCAAGGTGCCAGCCCATCGTCGAGCCGCGTGCGGAACCGGTCATCGAAGCTCCCATTGTCGTGGAAGAAACGCAATCTTTCCTAACGCGTAGTTCTTCGGTCGAAGGAACCGGCGTGACCTACACGCTGCCTCATACGGTCTCGATTTCCACCGGGCTTGCCTTTGCCGAATTTTCGATCGGTCACGTGACCCAATCGGCAGAGATATTTGCTTAAGCGACGCCAGGCACGTTTCCACAGCATTTAGAACAGCCCGATTCACCAATCCCCGAGATCAGAACCTGATAGGCTCTGAACCGGCAAAATGGTTTGTCGATGACTTTCTGGTTGCCGCAAGCGGCACCGAGGAAATCGGACCTTCGGAACAAGTCGAGATGGGGTTCGACCCGCTTTACGGCTTGACCGTAGAACGCGACATACTGGATTGCAGCACCGGCGATACCGGCCTGATTACGCGGTCCGACCAGAATGTCGAACGCGCGGTGATCCGGGCCGAGAACCGGACTCATCGCTCATGGCCCCTGTGCGTCATCGATCTGGTTCCGTATTCCGAACAGGACGATCCGGAAATCTCGTGGACAGCCAGTCCGCGCCCATGTGAAGAGAACGTAGAGAACAGGCGCGGCATTCTGGCTTGGAATGTCGAACTGGCTCCGGGACAAACCGGGCAAACTGAACTGAACACGACCCTATACTGGCCCGAAGGAATGGCGCTGGATTGATGAACCAAAGTCGATCCTACAGGATGCGGAATGCGGCGTTCGGGCCGCATTCCATTAAACTGATAAATCACATCGCCGATTGCTCCGACACTATCTCTCCGAATTTGGTGAAAAACTTGCCGGACAGCTTTTTGGATGTCCCCGCAATCAGGCGGCTTCCCAGCTGGGCGATTTTTCCGCCGACATTCACCTTTGCCGTATAGGTCAGAACCGTTTCCTCCCCCTCGTCGCTCAGCATGACATCGGCGCCACCTTTAGCGAAACCGGCGGCACCGCCTTGGCCTTCGCCAGACAATGAAAACCCGTCAGGCGCGTTTGAGGTGTCCAGCGTGACCGCACCTGAGAAACGCGCCTTGACCGGACCGATCTTCAAAACAATTTTAGCCTCAAGCTCATTTGGCGCGGATTGCGTCAGCTCCTCACAACCTGGAATGCACTCGCGTAGCACATCCGGGTTATTCAACGCCTTGTAGACTACATCCCGTGATGCCGAGATTCGGATTTCGTCAGTCAGCTCCATCAAAGGCGTCCCTTTCTAAACAGCATCTTAGACACAAACTTTTTGTCGCGACTTTGCAGTCATCTTGGGTGCGGTAGCCACAATACTCGCAACCGTTCGCGTGGTGTTTCATCATGGGATGCTTATTCAGGTTTGTCGATATTTCCACAAAGAAGAGTGTTTGCCAGATCAACTATTGAATGACCGCGTTTTCCCAGGCCGAGATGAACTTTTGACGTTTCAGCCGGTCCAGAAACGTCAACAAAGCGGGGTTCAGACCAATTGCCTCGCGCTCGGTCGCGGCATCCGTGGTCGACAAAAGCGGAAGCGCCGGTTTGCTATCTGGTCGCGTGGACTCTCTGGTCGTCAGGAACCTGATAAAGCTTTCGGCAGCATCGGCCACTTTGGTCGTCGCAGAGGCCATGACCGTTCGCATCATCGTGGTTTGAAAGTCGGTCGGCAGAATGACCGTCAATGCGTCTGTGCCTTCGGTCTGAACTGCGGCGTAGCTGCCCAGAACATTGTAGGCCACCAGTATTTTCCCGTCGGCCAGATCGCGGATCATGTCGCCGGAACAGCAATAGAGGCGCGTGTCCAGACTGCCCATGACCTCCATCAGACGCCAATAGGTCTCGGACGCCCGCGCATCCTGCGTGGCGAACAAATAGCCAAGCCCCGACTGCCGCACGTCGTAAGTGCCGATCTTGCCGCGAAACGCATCGGGCCGCTCGCGCAGCGCTTCGATCAGACCCTGACGGGTCTGCGGAATAGGATGATCCTGAAAGGCGGATCGGTTCAGAACGATGGTCGCGGGCTCGGTGGTGAAGGCAAACAGGCTGTCATGCCATTGCGCCCAGGCGGGCACCGGCACGTTGTCCAGCGGCAGCGCAAACCCGTCATTGGCAAGCTTCAATTGCAGGTCCATGGCGCTTGAAATGACCACATCGAAATCGTCCGGCGTTGCGCGCACGCGTTCGTTGATATCGGCGGTGCCCGAGACCAGATACTCGACGCTGATCGACGGGTTTTCGGCGACGAAGTCGCGGATAAGGGGTGCAAACAGAACCGTGTCAGTGCTGGACAGAATGCGCAGACGCGCGCCTTCGGCGTCTTCGTTAAATATCTGGCGATCCTCCCAGTCCTCTGCCAATCCAGGCAGGGGAAGCAGCCACAGGATCAGAGCGATAAGGTAACGCATGCGCCGCCCTCGGGTTGGTTGGTCAACTCAAGCGCGCCGCCATGCGCAACCGCCACGTCCTGTGCGATGGTAAGGCCGAGACCCGAGCCGATGGTCCCTTCGGCATTCTGTCCCCGCTCGAACCGTCGCGTCAGCATGTCAATCTGATGGGGTGGAAAGCCGGGGCCTGAATCGGTGACGGTGATCTTTGTTTCCGGATTGGCTGCAACGTTGATCTCGACCGTGCTGTCGGATGGTGCGTATTTCAGTGCGTTGTCGACCATGTTGCGCACCGCGTTCTGCAACAGGATCGGATCGCCGGAATATGGAACCGTGGTATCACCGGTCAGCGACAGCGACAGGTCCTTCATCTCGGCAATCGGCGTCAGGCGCTGCACCAGATCTCGGGCCAGGGCGACAAGGTCGATATCTTCCCGTTCAAGGTGATCGGCGCGGAAGGTGATCATGGCATGATCCAGCAACTGCCCCGCCGCGCGCGAGCTTTCGTCGATGGCGCGAACCATGGCGCGCAGCGCCTCGCGGTTTTCCTTGCGTTCGACCCGATGCAGCGTTGCTTCGGCATAGGACCGGACCGTGGCAAGCGGCGTACGCACCCGGTGCGCAGCCTCGGCGATGAAATCCTCGGACTGGCTAAGGGATTGATCCAACCGTCCCATCAGCGAATTCAGCGAGGCAACAAGCGGGGCCATTTCGCGCGGCACCGGTTTACGGAACGGGCTGAGGTCTTGCGGACCACGCCGCGTTACCGAAGTTGTCAGCCTGTTGAACTGCCCGATCGTTGTGGAGGTCACCCAAACCGACATGGCGGCCGTCAGCAAAAAGAAGCCAAGTCCCAGCAAGGCCGCATTGCGCGAGATTTGATCCAGAGTTTCGGCCAGTGCGTCTTGCGTCTGGGCCAGCACCACCTCGATCCGGGTCTGTTTACCCAGTCCCACAAGCGTACGCCCTGCATTGACCTGCCGGATTTGTTCACCGCGCATCTCACCGGCCTGAAAGCTCCAGCTTCCATCTGCCGTCCCGGTGGCAACCCGCAGGTCTTCATAGCCTGAAACAAAATTCCCATCCTGAAAAATTGCATAGAAAACGCGATCATCGGCCGGGGTGGTCAGCATCGAAAACGCAGCATAGGGAATATCGACCTCCAGCTGCCCATCCCGCAGCGCCGCCGCATCGAGGATCGAAGCCACCGACGCGCCAAGGATGTTGTCCTGCCCTTGTTGCGCCACGCGGATTGCATAGCTGCGAACCGCAAAAAACAACAGGATCGCAAGAATCGCAGCCCCGCCGATCAGGGTCAGCACAAGACGGTTCCGTAGCGATCCAGAGACAGTGGGACTAGCTGCCATGGTCCAGCCTGTAACCCAACCCGCGCAGCGTGGTGATCTTCAACTCGGACCTTTCCAGATGCTTGCGCAACCGTCCAACATAGACCTCGATCGCGTTGTCCGAGACGTCGTCATCGTAAGAAAACAACCGGTCGGCCAGTTTCTGTTTCGAAAACACCTGTCCGGGGGCATTTATGAACAGCTCCATCATCCGCAGTTCGCGGTTCCGCAGCGAAATCGTGTCGCCCCGGACAATCAGGTGCCCTGCCACCGGATCAAAAACAATGCCGCCAAGCTCGATCCGCGACTTCGCAATTCCGGACCGGCGACGCAGAACGGCGCGACAGCGGGCCTCAAGCTCGGCGTGATCAAAGGGTTTGGTCACGTAGTCATCCGCCCCCAGATCAAGCGAGCCGATTCGATCCGAAACCTGACTGCGCGCGGTCAAAACGATGACAGGCGTGTCCAGATCACTGGCGCGGTGACGTTCCAGAAAGTCACGCCCATCGCCGTCAGGCAGCATGATATCCAGCAGGATCAGGTCGTATTCCTCGACCTCGGCAAAGGCTGTCGCGTCGTCCAATTTCGCAGCATGATCAACCACATGACCGTCCAGTCGCATGCGAGCACACATGGCGTTTGCCAGATCCAGATTGTCTTCAACCAGAAGGAATTTCATCAGCCCCGAAAAGTATCTTTGCGCATGACAGGTTGATGTCAGGTTCATGTGTTTAGGTTCGGAATAATCTGAGCCGCCGAGCGGCCAGTTGTCAAATGGGAGGAGATCATGACAACACTCAAACTGGGCCGTCGTGCCCTGATCGCAGCTGTGGCCGCTATCGGCCTGACCGGACCTGCGCTGGCGCAGGATCAGGTCGTTGACAGCATTCACTTTCTGATCCCCGGCGGTGCCGGCGGTGGCTGGGACGGAACCGCACGCGGCACTGGCGAGGCGCTGACCAACGCCGGTCTTGTGGGCACTGCGTCCTACGAGAACATGTCCGGCGGTGGCGGAGGCAAAGCCATCGGTTATCTGATCGAAAACGCCGAAAGCAATCATGGCACGCTGATGGTCAACTCGACGCCCATCGTGATCCGTTCGCTGACCGGCGTTTTCCCGCACAACTTCCGCGACCTGACGCTGGTATCTGGAACGATCGGTGACTATGCCGCGATTGTTGTCGGCAAGGATAGCCCGATCAATTCAATGGCGGACCTGCTGGCGGCCTATGACGCCGACCCGGGCGCCACGGCGATCGGTGGCGGTTCGGTGCCAGGCGGCATGGACCATCTGGTTGCGGCCATGGTGATGGAAGCGGCTGGCAAGGACGCGCTGGGCGTCAAGTACATTCCCTATGATGCAGGCGGCAAAGCCATGGCGGCGCTGCTGTCGGGTGAAATCGCCGCACTTTCGACCGGATTCTCGGAAGCCGTCGATCTTGCCAATCAAGGCGAGGTCAAGATCATCGGTGTAACCGCAGAGGAACGTGTCGATGCAGCACCTGACGCGCAGACCATGAAGGAACAGGGGATCGACACCACTTTCGTCAACTGGCGCGGTTTCTTCGCCGCCCCCGGGCTGCCCGAGGACAAGCTGGTCGCCTATCAGGATGCCATCACCAAGATGTACGACACGCCGGAATGGGAAGAGGTCCGCGCGCGCAATGGTTGGGTGAACATCCACAACTCGGGTGACGACTTTTCCGCGTTCCTTGAAGAGCAGGAAAAGCAGATCAGCGACCTGATGAAGAAGCTGGGCTTCCTTTGACGACACCTTTGGCAGAGCGCTCATCCGCTCTGCCATCACCAATAAGAATTCAAGGGAGGGGACACCATGGCGCTGGATCGCTGGATCGCGCTCGTTCTGCTGGGCATCTGTTTGACATATGGCTACGCCGCCTGGTTCACGATGGATGGCAGCTTGCCTCCCTTCATGCAACGAAACCCCATCTGGCCCAGCACCTTTCCCAAAGTGCTGTCTGTTCTGGGTATCGTTGCCTCGACAGTCATCCTGCTGGGCTTTGAAAAGAGCGAATTGAAAGAGGCGGAAATCGATTACCGCCGTCTTGGCGACTACCATCTGGGTCAAGCCATTGCGCTGTTGGTTCTGATGGTTGTCTACGCGCTGTGCCTGCGCCCCGTTGGGTTTCTGATCGCGACATCCGCTTTCCTGATCCTGGGCTCTTACATTCTGGGTGAACGCAAATGGCACATCATGCTGCCTGTGGCGCTGATAGCGACCGGGTTCGTCTGGTATCTGGTTCAGCAGGTTCTTGGGATTTACATGCGCCCCCTGCCGGGCATTTTTGGAGGCTGACATGCTCGAAGGACTTCTGATCGGCCTGCAAACGGCATTCTCAATCCAAAACCTGCTGATGGTCATCGCGGGATGCCTGATCGGCACATTTATCGGCATGCTGCCGGGTCTCGGCCCGATGTCGATCATCGCAATCATGATCCCGGTCGCCATTTCGATGGGCGATCCGTCCGCCGCGCTGATCCTTCTGGCGGGCGTCTACTATGGCGCTATTTTTGGCGGCTCGACCTCCTCGATCCTGCTGAACGCGCCGGGGGTCGCGGGGACCGTGGCCTCCAGTTTCGACGGTTATCCGATGGCGCGTCAGGGCAAGGCGGGCAAGGCGCTGACCGTTGCAGCGATTGCCAGTTTCGCCGGCGGTACGCTGGGTGCCATCCTGCTGATGGTCTTCGCCCCCAGCCTGTCTGCAGTCGCATTGCAATTCCATTCGGCAGAGTATTTTGCGCTGATGGTCGTCGGCCTGTCGGCCATCGCCGCCTTCGCAGGCTCGGGCCAGGTGGCCAAAGCCCTGATCATGACCATTCTGGGACTGATCATGGCAACGGTGGGCGAGGGCGCTCTGTTCAACCTGCCGCGATTCACCATGGGGATCATGGACCTGCAATCGGGCTTTGGGTTCATTACCCTCGCCATGGCGATGTTTGCCTTGCCCGAAGCGCTGTTTCTGGTCCTCAAACCCAAGGACCTGCAAGGTGACGAGGGCGAAATCAAGGATCTGCGCATCACCAGGAAAGAGGCCAAGGCCATCGCACCCGTGATCGGGCGGCAATCGGTTCAGGGCTTCTTTATCGGCGTTTTGCCGGGGGCGGGCGCAACAATCGCCAGCTTCCTCGGCTACGCGGTCGAGCGCAACATAGCCCCGAAAGAGGAACAGGAAGAGTTCGGCAAAGGCTCGATCAAAGGTCTGGCCGCGCCAGAGACCGCGAACAACGCCGCCTGTACCGGGTCTTTTGTACCGCTGCTGACGCTGGGGATTCCTGGCTCGGGCACGACGGCCATTTTGCTGGGGGCGCTGATTGCGTTGAACGTGACGCCCGGTCCGCGTCTGATGCTGGATGAGCCACAGATCTTCTGGGCGGTGATTATGTCGATGTTCATCGGCAATCTCGTTCTGCTGATCCTGAACCTGCCGCTGATCCCTTACATCGCCAAAATCCTGGCTGTTCCGCGCAACTATCTGATTCCGTTCATTTTGTTCTTCACGTTGATGGGGGCCTATATCGGCCAGAACAATGCTACAGAACTGCTGATACTGGTCGGATTCGGCGTCTGCGCGACCGCACTGAAATTCGCCGATTACCCGCTGGCACCCTTGCTGATTGGCTTCATCCTTGGTGGCATGATGGAGGACAACTTTGCACGATCCATGCAGCTGTACGATGGTATCGCCTTCATCTGGCAACGCCCGATGACCCTTGGCCTGCTGTTGATTGCGGTTCTGCTGGTGCTGTTGCCAAGTTACCGCGCGCGCCGCGCCAAGGCCCGAGCCGCCGGGGTGGCCGATGGCGACTGAGCCACTGAGCGGGGTCCGGGTTCTAGACCTGACCAACGTTCTGGCGGGGCCATATTGTTGCTATCAACTGGCGCTTATGGGTGCCGAGGTGATCAAGGTTGAACGCCCCGGTACCGGCGATCTGGCCCGCGTGCTGGGGGCCGATGCAGACCGCAACAAGGCCGGGATGGGCATCAGCTTTCTGGCCCAGAATGCGGACAAGAAATCCGTCACGCTGGACTTGAAAGCCGACCAGGGAAAAGCCCTGCTCAAGCGTCTCGTCAAAACCGCAGATGTTTTGGTTGAGAACTTCCGGCCCGGCGTGATGGACAGGCTGGGGCTGGGATACGACGTTCTGCGCGCCGAAAACCCCAAACTGATCTATTGCGCGATCAGCGGATTCGGACAAGACGGGCCACGCCGGGACGATCCGGCCTATGACCAGATCGTTCAGGGCCTCAGCGGCGTCATGTCGATCACTGGCGGACCAGACACTGCGCCCTATCGCGTTGGGTACCCGCTGGCCGACACCGTTGGCGGGCTGACCGCCGCTTTTTCGATCTGCGCGGCGCTGAACGCCAACCCGCGCGGCACGTTTCTAGACGTCGCAATGACCGAAGCGGTCGTGTCGACCATGGGGTGGGTTGTTTCCAACTATCTGGTCGGCGGCGTCACCCCCGCCGCGCATGGTAATGAGAATACAACCTCGGCCCCGTCCGGCACCTTTGCCACGTCCGACAGCCCGATCAACATCGCCGCCAATCGCGATGAGCAATGGCAGGCACTTGCCAAGCATCTGAATCGCGCCGACTTGCTGACCCACCCGGATTACCTGACACGCGACGATCGCAAGGCGAACCGACAAGCGCTCCGCGCGGAACTCGAGCGAACACTTTGCAAATGCCCTGCCCGCGACTGGGTGCGCGAGTTGAATGCGATCGGCGTGCCAACCGGGCAGGTCCTGACAGTGCCCCAGGCGCTGTCGGATCCACAACTTTCAGGCCGTGGGCTAATTGGGTCCTTGCCATTTGGTGACCATGAGCTGCGGCTGGCTGGCAGCCCGGTTGTCACGGATGGTGAACGCAGGATGCCGCAAACTGCACCACCGGTTCTTGGCGCGGACAACGCAACAATCTGGTCCGAAATTGGACTGTCTGAGGCCGAGATCGACGCCCTGCAGGCCGAAGGAATCCTGTGAACGCTGGTTGACGCAACGCCGGCATCGGGCGTAACCCCCAGCACTATTCGTGCAGATCAGGCTTGTTTCTGGGTGTCGGCCTCGACCGGTTCGGCATTCGCCTCAATCACATCATCTGAGTCGGAGCCTTCGGCGTCCTCAGCCTCGTCCTCGGATTGATCCTCAAGTGCGCCGACAATCAAGGGCAACATATGAACGCCGGTCGCGGTTGCAATCTCGGTGGTCTTGGGCGTCTGCCAGCTGAGCGTGTCAAAGCTGCCGCAATTGTCGCAGACCGGACCCCATTCGGGCTGAATGTCGTGACAATTGTCGCAGACCCACTGCGGACCGCGCGGCGCGTTCAACGCCTTGGCCAGCCAGCCCTTCACCACAGTGTCTTCCGAGCCCTCGCCCCGTTCGACCGCCGCCATCAGCGTGTAGGCCCGCGCATCTGCCTGATTTTCCACAACATCACCCAGGGCGCGTCGGGCTTCGGGGAAATCCTCGGCCACGATGTTCAACTCGGCCAGGATAAGTCGGGTTTCCAGGTTCTGCGGGTGGATACGCGTCAGTGCCGTGAAACGCTTGACCCGCTGTTCCGGGGTTTCGTCGGGCGCAATTTCGGCAAAAGCGTGGGCCAGATCGGGATGTGGCCGGACCTCCCACGCTTTCTTCAGGATTTTGGTGGCGGCACGCGGTTTGCCCTTTTCGATATAGGCACGCGCAGCCATGGCCGCCGCCGGCACCAGATCGGGCGAAAGCTTGTTGGCTTCGATCGACTTTTCCTGCTGCTCTACCGTGGCGGAGTCGTCCAGAATGCCGCGCGCCTCGGACAACGCCAGAACAGCGTCACGGCGTTTGAACACATCGCGCGGCAGGTATCCCGCTTTCAGTTTCGACGTCAGCGTCGACCGCGCACCCGCCCAATCCTGCGCTTTGGTTTGCAGGTTCAGCAGCACGTCTTGAGTTTCGGCATGTCGCGGTTTCAGGGCCAGCGCTTTTTCCGCCAGCTTGCGGGCGGTTTCATCATCGCCCTCGGCCAGCTTTTGATTCATGATGCCGCGCACACCGACAAAGCGCGTGGCGTTGTTGGTCACCAGCTTCTTATAAGTCTCTTCGGCCTTTTTGGTATCACCCGACATTTCCGCAGCCTGCGCCACCAGCAGGTTGGTCAGTTCGGGCTTGTTGAGCAGCCGTTCGGCCTTGTGGGCTTTGGACATCGCAGCGCGCCCTTCGCCCGATGCCAGCGCCATAAGCCCATCGGCCAGCGCCTGATATCCACGCCGCTCGCGGCTGCGGTCGAAATACCGCGTCAACGCGGTTTCATCGCCGTTGAGAAACTTGAGCGTCGCAACCAGAAGGCTGAGCAATTTGAAGAACAGCCAGACCGCAAAGACCAGCAGGCCCAGCGCGATGGCCGATTGCAGAGGTCCAAGGGTGTATTCGGTCCCTGCGACGGTGACCTGCACGCCGCCACTGGATTCCATCAGGAACCCGGCACCCATGGCCAGAAGGCCGATAATCGCAACAAAAACAAGGATCTTTAACAATGACCACAGCATAGCAGGTCCTTCAGTTCGAGTTCACGCTTGCGGCAAGCGAATTTACGGCATTCACCGCAGTCAGACGGGCCTGAGCCGCCTTTTCCCAGTCGGCCATGGCCGTTTTTGCCGCGTCGGGCAAGGTGCCGACCAGGGTCAGAGCGCCCGAGACATCCCCACTTGCCAGCGCGGCCTGCGCGCGCGACAGAATTGCATCCGGGTCATCGCCGTCCTGCGGCGTCACCGACCGCGCACCGGTCTGACGTTGCAGAAAGGCAACCAGACCCGTGCCCTTGTCCGCGTCCCGGGCATCTGCCAGCGCCGTCCGCGCCGCCGGAGCAAAACTCGCACTCAGCGCCGAGATTGTGGCCACGCCATCCTCTGCCGACGCGCTCAGTGCGTCCGGAACAGTAAAACCCCCGGCCTGAAGCTCGGACACCAGATCGTCATAGGGCTGACCAGCGTCCAGCTTGCCTTGCAATCGTGTCAGTAGCGCCGTGTTGGTCGCGGCGCGCGCTTCGGCTGCGGCTTTGGCCTCCAATGCCTGCGCGTCGGACACCATTTTTTCGATTTCGCTGCGCTGCGTGGTCAGCGACTCCTGCAGTTTCTTGAGTTCGGCCTCAAAGGCGGCAGTCGTCTCGGGCGAGATATTGGCTTCGATCGGCGCTTTTTCGAGCGCCGCAAGGCGATCCCCCAGCGGGCCAACCTGCCCGCTCAACGTATCGACACTGGATTTCACCGCGCTCAGATCACTTTCGACCGGTGTCAGTTTGTCGGACAAGGTCTTGATCTGATCGGACAGGCCGGAGCTGTCGGGGATCTGCCCCAGCGCCTTGGTCAGTTGGTCGATCTGATCCGATTGCGCGGCCAGCTTTGTCTCGAGCGCAGCAAGTGCCTCGGACGTGTTCGAACCTCCCGGCAACAGACCGCCCTGGCCCACAGCAAACCCGATCCCCGCCGCAACGACGCCGCCGATCAGAGCAGGAACAAACCCGCCGCGCTTTTCAACCGTGCGTTCGACGACCTTTTCCTCGACCGGCGCAGGTTGAGCTTCGGCTTCGGCTTCGGCTTCGGCTTCGGCTTCGGCTTCGGCTTCGGCTTCGGCTTCGGCTTCGGCTTCGGCTTCGGCTTCGGCTTCGG
>NZ_JBQFXD010000018.1:0-82675 GCF_056540665.1 Ruegeria sp. AM4
CTCGGTCCCATCATCGCCAATCCTCCAGCCCATTGGAAGAATTGAATCAGCAGTTCATGCGGCGATCAAGGATGAGTTTTTCAACAAAATAGGCCGTCATCAATAGTTGAATTCTGCACCAATGCCGTCTCGAAAAAATCCATTCCGCAATATGGTACGGTCAGACATTAGGTGAGGACCAGATATGCTCGAAAAAGTAACAACTGCATTGTCCACGTTTCTGATTTCGGGGCAGGCAATTGCGCTTGATTGCGGCGAAGTATCCAAACCCTGCAAAGTAGATACCGGCGAATACCAAATCGCCCTGCCAGACGAATGGCAGGGCGGGCCAGTCGTGATACACTTGCATGGTTATGGCGGGTCCGGAGCAAAGGTGCTTAAAAACAAGCAGTTCGTCGAAGCATTCACCGCGCGGGGCTATGCGTTTGTGGCGCCGACCGCACTGCCATGGCAGGAAGGCAAACCCGCAGATTGGTCGGTTCGGGATGGGTGGATTACCTATCCCCGCTCTGATGTCAGGTTTCTCCGTGACGTGCTGGCAGATGTCGTGATCCGTGCAGACGTGAATCCGGACCAGGTGTTGCTCACAGGGTTCTCACGAGGCGGTTCCATGGTGTGGGAAGTTGCGTGCCTCGCACCAGATCTGGCGCGTGGCTATGCCCCTGCTTCCGGTGGCTTCTGGCTCCCAATGACCCAAGAATGCCTCGGGCCAGTTCACATGCTTCACACACACGGTTTCACTGACAAAGTTGTGCCGCTTGAGGGCAGATCAATACACAATGAAGAATTCGATGTCACCATTACCCAGGCCGATATCTGGGAAGGTCTTGCGTTGTGGCGCCAAACTAACGAATGCCAACACAACGCGGCGGAAAACGAAGTGAGAGCCAATCTCTGGCGCAAACGGTGGGAATGCGAACACGGTAGTCTTGAACTCTTTTTGCACGACGGCGGACACGGCTACCCAAAAGATTGGGGCACGATGGCGCTCGAATGGTTCGAAAGCCTGGAAAACTGACGAAACAACAAAATCACAACAGTCGTATTCGTTCAGACTGAATCGGCCCGTCGACTCTCAAGTCACACCGTGCCGGGTAAACCTCACTAACCCTTAAAGAAAATTTCCCAGATAGCAGCAATGATGACACTGATGCCAGCGGCGAATACCAATGCGATTGCGCTGAAGAACAAACGCGGCTGGCTGGAGCGGCGGATAATCGAAAAATGAACTCTTATCTGGCCTCTAAGCAAACCATCTGCTGCCATCGATATTGCAAAAAAGTCGAGTGCCAGCGCACTGGACCCGCCCTATAGCCGTTGCCATTGCTCATCCTCAGTCACTGACAGCGGTAATCCGATTGCTAGAAATAGCGCTGCGAAGAGCCACATCAATTACAAAAAAATCATCGAGCCAGTGACCGCATGCCTTGGTCAATCCAGAAATTGACCAGGGCTGTTTCCGCAAACTCACCGAGATCAGGATGGTCGCTGAAATGATACAGAAACCTCAACACGGTCTCCTCCTGTGCAAGTGTCAATTGGTTGAACTTGGACTTCCTGAACTCGTGCAGCATTTCTTTCGATGTGTCGGGGTTAAGTGCCAGCAGAATACTTTCACCGGCATATTCCGGACTGTCTGAATTTCGCAGAGTCCAAATCAGATACGCGGGCAAGTAGTACTGAAAGGCTTTGGGGCTGAAAGCAGTGGGGGCTGCGTAACTGTATACGATCATTTGATCGGTCAACTCATGCCATTTGACCCCGCCATAGAATGCAAGAATATCCACGTCATCCATACATTCGGGGGGCTCTGTTGCAAACTTTTGACTGTTGACGCTCTTGGGTTTTGCGCGTGAATGGCTTTCGATCCTATTAAGCCGAAAGCCAGCTCATGATCTCTTTTAAAGGTGCGCAATATCCGAAGGATGTGATCCTGTTCGCGGTCTTTTTCTATGTTCGATACGGCGTGTCCTACCGCGATTTGGAAGAAATCATGGCTGAACGAGGCGTGCAGGTGGACCACACCACGCTGAATCGTTGGGTGGCACGGTACTCTGGCGCCATTACTGAAGCAGCGCGTAGGCGCAAAGGGCCATGCGACCGCTCCTGGCGAATGGATGAGACTTACATAAAAGTGAAAGGCGCGTGGGTTTATCTATACCGGGCCGTCGACAAACACGGCAAGACACTTGATTTCATGCTCTCGCAGCGCCGAAACAAACCCGCGGCGACAGAGTTCTTCGCCCGGACGCTGGAGACCAATGGCCTTCCGAGAAAGATTGTGATCGACAAGAGCGGCGCCAACACAGCTGGTATCAAGGCCATCAACAAGATGCTCAAGGGCTTTGGTTGTCCGATTCCAATGGAGATCGTCAGGCGGAAATACTTGAACAACATCGTGGAACAGGATCATCGGTTCATCAAGAGACGCACTCGGCCAATGCTGGGGTTCAAATCCTTCGCTTCAGCGGCAGCGACGCTCGGCGGAATCGAAGTGGCTCATATGATCCGCAAAGGTCAACTCACGCCCGGACTCTGTCCTTTCAAACAACTCGCCGAGTTGGCCACCTAACTCCGAAGCGATCACTGAAATAGCTCGTCGCCCTCTAAACTCTGCAACAGAACCTCTATGAAGGCGCCAAGCTGCGCGTGTGTCAGGAAACGATTTATAATTATATCTATTCTCAGGAAGGTATGGCCGACGAGCTTTGGTGGTATCTGCCTGAGCACAGAATGTATCGTCGGCCGCTCCGCGCCAGGAAACGTCAGGCCCCCAAGTTCGACCGCGATGTCAGTTTTCTGTTTCGACCGGGTGATATCGCGCATCGCCGCCAGCTTGGGCATTGGGATGACGAATTGATGCTATTCAATCAGGCGCTTGGTCAGTCAAATGTCACGTCGCTGGTCGAGCGAGTCAGCCGGTTCACAGTGCTGTTGAAGAACCCGAACAAGCGGACGAAACCGGTCATGCCTCGCCCGGCAGGCGATTACAAAGCAATCTGCCGAGAGGGGCAAGATCATAAAGGCTGTCCGCAATCTGCCCCACCAGGCACGCAAATCCATCACCTTTGAACACGGCACCGAGTTCGTGAGCTGGCCGCACCTTCAATCCGAGATTGGAACGCAAACTGGTTCTGTGATCCCTCATCACCGTAGCAAAAAGGTACCGTCGAGAATGCCAACCGCAGGGTTCGGCGATGGCTTCCCCCCAAGCGCGACATAACGGCAGTCTCAGATCTTGAATTAAAAATGATCTGCGACCGCCTCAACGCGACGCCTCGGATGGAAACACCAGCCGAGGTCTTTCGCGAAAAGATGATGGAGGAAATGGGCCGAGCCCCCTACCCTAAACGTCAATAGGAGCCGCGGTTCAGGTATCGCTCACACCCCAAAAGCAGAACGTAACAATCAAGTGTGACTGAATCCTGCTTGCGTCTGATCAAGCCAATTTGCTGCTCGTGTGACCGGATTGCTGAAAGCGAATTCCAATCCAGACATAAACGATCAATTTTATTTATGTGACTTATTACTTTTTGTCCGTTGTTTCGATCAATACTAGCCCCTTATTGCTTACTGAAGCGAGTGGTTTTCATTCCTAGCTTGGGCGGCGATCACATTTCCCTGACTCAACACTTGGGGGGCATGACACTGAATTCCTGCTAAGACGAAATGAACAACGCTAAACAAAGCACTAATCAGTATGCGCCTGCCCGGTCCGCAAAATCGCAACTTGAACATTGTGTAGCTAGATGAAGCTAATTCCATTGCAGAAGGCGACAAAATGAAAAGTCTAACCCTAGCTTCTACAATTTTCTTAGCCAGCGCAGGAAATTCGATAGGGCAAGAAAATGTAGCTTCGCCCTCTGGAGAAGAGGTGAGTTCGCAAACAAAAGAGAAACAGCTAGAGGGCCGTCAGTTTGGGGAGAGTGCGGTTGCCACTGACAGCCAAAAAATCAACAATGCGCAAGGCCTAATCCTCAAAGGAATCCGGGACGGGGACCTGAAAGACGCCGTCGATAAATATATTGGGGATCGCTACGTCCAGCACTCGGCCGGAGTAGCCAATGGTAAGGACGGATTCCTTCAGTTTTTTGAACCGTTTCTTGAACAGAACCCAAAACGAAACATCCAGATCGTACGAGCCATTGAAGATGGGCGGTTTGTTTTCCTGCATACCTATCGAAACCTTAACAATGGCGAATCGGAGTGGGTCACCGGTAATCTTTTTGATACGGATGACAACGACAAACTGATCGAGCATTGGGACGTAATTGATGAAGATGAAGGAACAAATCCGGCTGGGCGCACCATGGTGGATGGACCAACCGAGATCACAGATCTGGATAAGACCGAAGCCAACAAAGCGTTAGTTCAAAGTTTTTTCGACACCGTTTTGTTGGGCGGGAAATTCAACGAAATCACCAATTACATCTCGCAAGAACAGTATGATCAACACGCCCCGGGTATGGAAGATGGCCTTTCCGGATTGTACAAGCACATTCAAAAGCTTCGGGAGACGGTTGGAATAGCAAAATACCACAAGGTGCATCGTGTGATTGGCCAGGGTAATTTCGTCGTTGCCTTCAGTCAGGTTCAGAAGGCGCAGAGCCACTTTGCCGTCTTTGACATCTTCCGCGTGGAAGATGGTCGGTTGGTCGAGCACTGGGACGTGCAGGAAAAAATTCTTGCGCCTGAAAAGTGGAATAACTCCGGGAAATTCTGAATCGACAACTGACGCCATCCTCGTCAACTGGGGCCGTGCTCCGGCTCTGGCGAAGTCTGTCAGGGAAGAAAAATATTGTGATCAAGACGTTAACACGGGTGACAGCTATTGCGAGTATCGGGGCATTTGTCCGCCCCGCCGTTGCACGGGCTGGATAATAAGCAGCTAGATGAATAAGAGAACAAAGCAGAAAGTGAGTAACAGAATGAAACGCTTATCTTTAGGACTTATGGCCTTGCTGGCGAGTGCAGGAATTACCATGGCGCAGGAAAACACAACGTCATCTTCCCTGGAGATTGCAAAGAAAGAAGCGGAAGAAAAACAGCCGGAACATCTTCTTGATGGCACTCATATGAACTATTTCTATACGAATGGCGGCGGTATCCACATTCGATTTTATGACGGTATGCTTCAATATGAGTGGATTGCAGGCCCCAGAAAGGGGAATGGGAACAAAGACCTGGAATACTCGTCGAGGAAAATTGGCGACAAATTTTACCTTGTAAGCTGGCTCGAAGAGTCACATCCTGACTACACAACGCTGGTTTTCAACTTCAACAACCAAGTCATGTATTCGTCGGGTATATTTCGCTACGGCACAAAAAATCAATTCACGAGATTTGACGGTGGGATCATAGAAAACTTGGTTCTGGTCGAGAAATAGTGAGACGTACTTGTCAAAGGGTTGCGGATATTACGGCCTGTTCCGGGCGTAGAACTCATCAAATTTCAACAGGAATTGCTGAATGAAGCGCCGCGCCCATGGGACCCAATGTCGTTGCTGGCATTCCTGGTTTCTTGTTCTTTGATCATTCCGGTATTCTGCGCCTCGGTGAAAAGACTCTTTCGCATTCGTTTGCTCATTCAAAACGTTGGACTAATTCTGCATCAGAATGCGGGAGATTTCGGGAGCAGATCTGGGGCGAAGTTTTTTCCCATTTCAATGACGTTAAACGTGAAGAGAACATGCAGCGTAATTGCCAGCTCGTTCAGGCGTTCAGAACATTTTCTGTGGAAGGAATAGAGCAATTTGGGGGAACAAGATCAGAGCAACAAGCGTAACAAGCATCGCCACCCAAAATGGCGCAATTCCGCGAAAAACCTGCGCCAATGGAACAGACGGTGCGATCATCTTCACGAGAAACACATTCAGCCCAACTGGCGGTGTAATCAGACCCATTTCTAGCACAATAACCATCAGCACGCCGAACCAGATCGGATCGAACCCCAAGGCAAGAATGATCGGGAAAATGATCGGCAATGTCAGTACCAACATGGCCAAGCCTTCCAGGAAAGTGCCCAGAACTATTAACGCTGACAGAACAATTAGTAGTGTGCCATAGGCACCGAGATTCAATCCGATCAGCTGCTCTACCATCAGGTCCGGTAAACCACTCCGCGCCAGAAACGGAGTAAATACGTGTGCGCCGATCAGGATCAAATAAGTCATAGCCGTTGTCTTTACTGTTCGCAGCAAGACCGAAACTGTCGAGTTTCGAGTTAGCTTTCCCCGAACCAATGCAGCTACGCTTGTTAGGGCGGCTCCGATACCTGCGGCTTCAACCGGTGTGAATATGCCGAGATAGATACCGCCTATTGTCGTTAGAATGATGAGAAGCAGCGGTGCCGCATCAAACAGGGCGGTCAAGCGCTCCTTACCCGTACTGACCGCTCCCGGTGGCCCCATTTCAGGGTTTAGGCGACACATTATACCGACAGTCAGTACAAACAGTGCCATGAGAAGAAAGCCCGGCAGGATACCTGAAATGAACAATTGCCCAATCGATTCCTCAGTCAAAATCGCGTAGACGATGAAACCTGTGGACGGAGGAATCAAAATCCCAAGTGTTCCGCCTGCGGCTACCGCACCGGTTGCCAACCGGTCATCATATTTAAACCTGTCCATCTCGGGCAAGGCGACCCGGCCCATCGTGAGAGCCGACGCGACCGAGGATCCGGAAAGGGCGGCGAACCCGCCGCAACCAATAATCGTCGCACTTGCCAAGCCGCCGGGCCGATGCCCGATGAATGCAAAAGCAGCGTCATACAGGTTCCGGCTCATTCCGGAAACACTGGCGATGTTACCCATCAAAATGAACATCGGAATTACGATCAGCGTTGATTGAGTGACAACAACCCATGTCTCGTCACCAAGCGTTGACAGAGCAATACTGAGATTGCTCATACCCCAGATACCGACCGTTCCAGAGGCGACCAGCGCAAGACCAACTGGCATCCGCAACGCCAGCAGAACAAACAGCCCCAAAACACCATACAAACCAATCAGCTCACCGCTCATCGGAATTCTCCTCAACAACCAATGGACTGTCCGATACGTTCCAAATTTTCGTCAGCTCAATTAACCCGGCAAATCCGGCGCCAATTGCGAGCATGATCCACATCGGTTGGTGTGGAATGCGTCTGATGTTTGTGGTTTCGTTTGATTCCCCGGCAAGCATTGCTGATTGGATTGCCTGCCATCCCATTGCAGCAAAGCTAACCGCCGCAAGGATGCGAATGGCGGGATCGACAATTTGCCAGAAACGATGTGGCAACACCGGCTCAAGGATATCTACCCGTACATGCCCGCCAATTTGACCGCAGTATCCGATTGCAAGGAAAATTACAGGAACCATCGCAACCTGAACGATCTCCTCTGCTCCGGAAATCGCTTTTCCCGTAAAAAACCGAAGTGTCACATTCAACACAATCAACGCGGCGATTCCGACAATTACAGTTCCCGCCACGATGGCCAGATAGCGATTTGCATTGCTGGCAAGGGCCGACAGATTTTGCCCCTTGGCTAGGCGGTTACTGTGTTTGTCAGGTTCTGGAGAATTGGACTGCATCGGTTCAATCTGCCTTCAGAGCAGAGATTATTGCCGCACCATCAATTCCCTGGGAATCCAGATCGGACGAAACCGATTGATAAAGATCGGCGAGATTTGCAACCATCTCTTCGCTTTGTTCTGATGAAAGATCGACAATCGTGAATCCCTCCAGAGCTTCCAGATGCGAGCGAGCGGCCTCTCCTGCAGTCACGTAGACTCCGGTAGCATGACGGCTCAATTCATGACCGGTGACCCGATTTATCTGTTCCTGTTGATCGGGGGTCAAATTGTCCCACGATGACTGGTTCATGAGGAGAAAGAACGTGGTTACCGTGTTTGGCAGCCCAAAAGTTGCAAATCCGGCGACTTCGTCGAG
The DNA here is from genome assembly GCF_056540665.1 of Ruegeria sp. AM4. Classification (NCBI taxonomy): domain Bacteria; kingdom Pseudomonadati; phylum Pseudomonadota; class Alphaproteobacteria; order Rhodobacterales; family Roseobacteraceae; genus Ruegeria; species Ruegeria sp. AM4. Next base: position 7,931 of record NZ_JBQFXD010000018.1, read on the forward strand.
ACGAAAGGACTTTATAGCATCGGCACCGATAAATACGCCATCAATTACCCCCGTTTGCAGTGCGTTGTAGATTTCGGGCGCTGGCATCGTCACAGCGTTCGCACCCCAGGCTTCCAGAACGTCTGCGCCGATTGCCGATGGCGCGCGGATGGTCAGCCCAGCAAGATCATCGATCGTTTCTACCGCACGGTCTCGCGTCAGAAGAACAGCTGCTGAGTTCACCCAAACCGCAAGAACCTTGGTTTTTTCGTAGTCTTGGGCAATCGCATCAAAATTGCCCCACAGCACGTCCACTGCTTCTTCCGGTGAGGCAAACATACCCGGCAACTCAGCAGCCAACGTTCGTGGAAATTGCGACGATGTGTAGCCCTGCAATCCAAAACTGATATCCGCGACGCCGGAAATCACACGATTATATTGCCGTTTTGGTCCGGCCCCTAGCTCTCCGGAGGGGTAAATCCGAACCGTAACCGTACCGTTGGTCGCTTCTGAGATATCCTCCGCCAGAGGACCAAAGACCTTCGCATTCATCGGATGCTGCACCGGAATAAAGTTAGCCAGTGACAGCTCTGTTTCAGCAGCAACAGGAGCAGCGACAGACAGAAGTGCGCACATTCCGAGAATCGAACTGATTATCTTTATGACTGATGGCATTTTGATCTCCTGTTTTCATTAAGATTGATACGTTGAGATGAATTGCGGCTAGCAATGGCCGTTGCTGCCCCTCCGCAGGTCAGAACCGTGCGGCGAGCCGGATTGCGCTTTAGCGAGTTTTCTAGAAAAGGAGCTTCTTCTTGATTTCCAGAGGCGTAGTATCAGCCGTTGGCTCGAACGGAATACCCGCTCCGGCCGCCGCAATGCAGGAAGAAACCTTGCTCCAGTTTTTGTGCACCCAGCCGGGCTTGGAAAACGGATTCACAGGAATATCGTCATAGATCCGAGCCGCTGTGACCTGTCCTTTTGAGTTGTAATCATAAACCGCCAGACCTGCTGTATCGTCCTCGAAATTTATGGCGCCCCAGCTAGCCAGATTTTCCTCGATAGCACAGGTATGTTCGTCGCTCGTCACCGTCACCCAGCGCAACGGAACGCCACCGTCCTCTGCCATAGCTATGGCAAAAAAGCGTATCAATTTCTCGCCCTTGAAGGGCACGCTTGGCACACCCATGAGATAACCGTCTTCGGGAAAAAGTTTGTAGACATCGAAATCAGCAGCGGCGATCTCATCAACATATCTGCGCACTGGTGCGGGGATCTGTTCAATCAGTGTGTCATCTGTGGGGAGCATGGCTTTTCTGACGAATTGTTGGTTGTTGGTCAGAAAGCCGTAACTGTAATAAAGCCGCATCGTTGTGATGCCTTCGATCCCGATGTCGGCCACATTGGCAAACATGATGGGGCGCGGGACAGGCGGGATCGGCATATGAATTCCGACCTCGTGAACCACGCGCTCAGGTGAAGTAGTGTTTTTTACGAGCTTGAGCTTGTCAATCGACGCCCCCATGCTTTCGAGCCATTCCTTTTCCTCTGCAAGGAATTTGGCCACCTCGTCGTAACCAGCAACCAGACCGCCGCGAGGGGAGTCTATCGATGGTTCACCTTCGAATGCACCCAGAATGGCAGCAAAGTTGCCGGCAAGTAAATTTGAGTAAAAATTTGCTGCATTGGCATGAGGACCAGTATCGATATCTTCTGCTATCATATTACGCGCTTCCCTGCATTCCATCGGGTCTTCTCGAAGTTGTGGTTCGAATGGAAGAATGGACCGGTGGCGCCCAGCCGCTGCAATGGCCTGCCGGGCGCCGATATTCCTATGCCGCTTTCGCATCTTCCATGACGGTAACCGCCATGCCGGTCAGCATCGGCATGTAGTAGCTGCGGTGGATTTTGTTGACTTCAGGGGTCAGCGCACCGCGCATGCCCAGCCACATCATCATCTCAACCGATTCCGCACCACCGCGTTCCATCCAGATATCATGCGGGATGTCGATCAGGGCCTTCGGATCATCCTCGATCTTGTTGAGGAATTCCTCATCCCAATCTTCGTTGGTATGGCCGAAGCGCGTACCATTAAGCTGATGCGACAGACCGCCGGTGCCTACCACGGCAACGCGGGCGTCCTCAGGATAGGACTCCACGGCTTTACGAAGCGCATGTCCCAGTTGCCAGATACGGTTGGGTGTCGGCAACGGATGCTGAAGCACGTTGATGTGCAGCGGCACGGTTTTGACGGTCCAATCCGGATCGTGGTCAAAGAGAAGAGGCAGTGGAACCAACAGACCGTGGTCCATCACCATTTCCTGGCAGACGGTCAGGTCGAACTCGCTGTCCATGATGAGCGAGTTGGCCAGATGCCAGGAAAAATCGGCATCACCCTTTACCGGCGGAAGATCCCGAACACCCCAGCCCTCGTCCCCAATCGGGTATTCATCGGCCGCGCCCATCGCAAAGGTCGGGCACTTGTCGTAGAAGAAGTCGGTGCCGTGATCGTTATAGATGACGATCGCGTGCGTGACGCCTTTTTCCTTCAGAAAGGCCTTTGCCGGCTTGTAGCCTTCCCAGCACGGCTGCCATTCAGGAGATTGATCGTTTTGGTCGTAAGCAGTCCCGATCGACGGGATATGCGACGAACCAATACCTGCAACTATTTTTCCCATGTTCGTGTCCTTTGTGATCTGACTTCGTTCAGGTGTTCTGCTTCAGCGGAACGTTCCGTGTCTTCATGAACTCTTCGACGGATTCACCACGTTGCTGAGCGCCCATAGAGGCAAGCCCCTCACCGGTGACGCCGCCAAGTTTGATCAGCATGTAGATGCTGCCGCCGCCTTCTTCGATCAGCGCCTTCACGTCTTTTTCGACGATCTTCTGCTTTTCCCAATCCGAAAGCTTGTAGCTGTTCATGTAGGTTTCAGGGTCCGCTTCGAACGCAGCACGGTTTTCGGCCAAGCGAAGTGAATACGCGAACTTGTTCAGTTGGAGACCCTTTGCCGACCGTTGCCCGGTAAACACCGTTGTGCCCGGAATGTGGTCCGAGTGTCCGGTTTCTTTGCTCATGTTCTTTGCTCCTTTCCCAGCGAGAGTTTGAACGGATTCATCGCCCGGTCCTGGTTCGAAGAACCGGGCGGTCGGATTGCAGCCGCCGCAGTTTTGGCACCCTTGGCTGCCACTACAGTCGCTGCGCTGGCTCACAGTTCCGGCCAGTAAGCGAAAGGCAGACCCGTATGTTGCTTGGCATATGAGATCTGCGCGGTTTCATCGGTCACCAGATATTCCAGCTCGGCCTGTTGCATTCGGCGTTCAAAGGAATTGGTCCCTGGGAAGATGTGGTATTTGGCGGTATTCGCCCACGAGAAGCGTTGGGTCTGGACGTTCCGTTCCACTGCCAGCCTGGAATACTGATCGAGGATGGAGGAGTCGTCCTTGGTATAGTGCTGGATCAAACCGGCCGAGAGCACGCTGATATCAGCAAAAGCCGAATTCAAACCCTTTGCGCCTGTGGGTGGTACGATGTGGGCTGCGTCACCGGCCAGAAACATGCGGCCATAACGCTGTTCTTCGCAGAAGAAACTGCGCAGCGGTGCCAAATCTTTCTGGAAGATTTCGCCGCGGATGAGCTCCCACCCTTCGGTACCCATGCGGGCATCCAATTCATCCCAGATGCGGTCATCCGACCATTCATCCAGATTCTCATCATTGGCAACCTGCAGATAGAGACGCTGAACCTCCGGACTCCGCATGCTCAGCAACGCAAAGCCCCGGTCATGGTAGGTGAAGAAGGCGACCGGTTTGGATTGCGGCGCCTTCACCATGATGCCCAGCCAGCCCAGCGGGTATGTCTTTTCGTGCATCCTGATCCCGCCTTCCGGGAGCGATTTGCGCGACGCGCCGTGATAGCCATCGGCCCCAACCACGAAATCGGCAGTCAAGGTCTTTTCGACGCCACCTTCCTCATAGGTTACAGTGATCTTGTCGCCATGATGATCAGACACTCCGGTCACAGGGGTCTCGTAGAGTACGTTGTGACCCACGCTGTCCAGAGCGCCGAGTAAGTCTTTTGTCACTTCCGACTGACCATAAACGGTGACACCCACGCCAATCAGTTTTTCAAAATCGATGAAATGATGAGTATTGTTGATGCCGACCTCGACACCACGCTGATACATGCATTCTTTCTGAAGCCGCTCACCCACACCGGCGCGGATCATCAGATCGACCGCGTTTTTTTCCATCACGCCAGCACGGATGCGGCCCTCGACATAGGCGCGGCTACGGTTTTCGAACACGATGCTCTCGATTCCGCGCTGGCGGAGAATCCAGGCCAGAAGAGACCCGGATGGACCGGCTCCGATTATGGCTACGGGGACATGCATTGAGTTGCTCCTTTTTACCGTAATGTCCGTTGCTCTGGCCGTTCGAAAAAAGTTCTCGCGGCAGTTCTGCTCAGGCAACTGGGAGGAGATTTCAACGACGGGCCAAAGAACAGACCGGGCAGCTTTGCGCCACCGCCGGATTGGCATCGTCCGACGAAGTCGATCTCCTCCCAATGCCAAATTGCTGAGCCTAGATTAGCGGTCGCAATCCATAAGAGCTATTCATGTGAAATGATAATCTATATAGATTATCATTATAATTATGCACGCCGTTTAGTGTACGACTGCTTCAATCTGATCTGCAGGTAGTGTGCTCGGCAGACGCCTGTTCGACCGCGTTCCAGTCACCGTGACTCTCAGTTTTCCACCAAAGATTGCGCTCCGGCGTGATGCACTATTTCGTCAAATCGCATCCTAAGCCCGTGCGCATCAAGCGAGGCTCTGATCTGATCCTCAAGAACTTTCCGGTAATCCGCGTTTTGAGATTTCGAGTAAACTTCCTGAATCTCAGTGGGTTCATCCTTTAGGTAGGCATTCAGACGCGTGCTCACATGGCGTGGCATGTTCAGAAATTCCACTTTGACCTCAGATGTCCCGGCGCTTTTGATTTCTGAAAAAAGCTGATCGATCAATGAGGGGCGCAAGTGCATATGGGGCAACAATGGCCCGACGAAAACATAAGTCTTTATCCCGGCCTCATTCAGACGGCGTAGTGCGCCCAGCCTTGCGCTTGCCAACGGTGCCTTCATGTCCATTTTTCGGCTCAGAGCGTCATCCGTTGTTGCTATTGAAAGCCCTACTTCTGCATTTTCAAGCTCTTGCAACAGGCCTGCATCATCCATGACAGACGGGCTCTTTGTAAGAATACTGACCCGCCCACGATATCTATGCCTGACCAAAGCCTCCAGAACACCACGGGTCAGGCGGTACTTTCTTTCGACACCCTGATAAGGGTCAGTAACAGTACTGATTGAGAGACGCGGATGTGGCTTCTTTTTTAACAGGCGATGAATTTCGTTTTCGAATATCTCCACCGCATTGGTTTTCACGTAGACATAGTTACCCCAATTCGAGATGCTTTCGCCGACAAACCTTCCCATGAAACTTGCGAAACAGTAGCTGCATGCAAATTGGCAACCAGTATACGGGTTAATAACAAAATCAGCGCTCGGAACCTTTGTGGATGAGATGATGGTTTTGGCCTCTACTTCGTGAATTTCAAGCGCCATGTCGTTGATCCTTTGTTTGTTCGAACTCGTAGACGAAGGTGATTGACGTGCTGCGAGGTGCCGGATCACGCTGCATCGCTGACCTCTTCGAGAACACGTTCCGGCATCGCCCAGATAAGAGCGACTACCGCATAGCAAATGATCGAGACCCAACTGGCCGCGAAGGCGGCCGCAATTCCGAATAGATAAACAAAGATAACCTTGTATCGGTGATTTTTCAGGATCGACCCGCGCAAAACAAAGTCATCGCCAGCGTGTTTTGCAATCGAGCTTTGCAGTCCCATATACGCAAGCGCACACATCGACAGAATGCCGCCATATAGTGCCACAGGGAGAGCGGACCCCAGATTTTCATCAACCCAGGACGTCGCGAATGGGATTAGCGAAAGCCAGAACAGCAAATGTAAATTGGCCCACAGGATTTTACCGTTGACCCGATGGGTAACCGCAAGAAGATGATGGTGGTTGATCCAATAGATTCCGACGTAAACAAAGCTCATTACGTAGCTTAGGAACTTTGGAGCAAGCCCCAGCAAAGCTATTGCTGAGACGTCATCTGGCGCTTCTAACTCCAGAACCATGATGGTGATGATGATCGCAATGACACCATCGCTAAACGCCTCTAGCCTGACAGTTTTCATTATATATCCACATTCTTAAGTTCACCGGATTGAATTATGGGCGGTTCAGGTCTTTGTTCCCTTCAACCAGAAAACGGGGCGCTGATATGCGCCCCGCAGATGTTTTTTGGCGATTGCGCCCAGTTCCACGAGTGAATTTTCAGAACTTTCCGTTGTCGTTCTTCCAGTCGGACTCAGGTGGGATTGCCGCCATGATCCCCCAGTGCTGATCGACGTAGCCATCGCTCAGCCCCAGCAAATCGAAGTAGGCAAAGGGTTTGCCAGCAAATTTTCCTTCGGACATCACCAGAACAAAGTTCCCTTCACCATGTACGGCGTGGATCTTGTCATATTCCATTGTGATGCCTTTTTTGGCGAATTCGCCCAACGCCGCTTTCAGCCCTGACACGCCATTTGCGATATCAGGGTGATGCTGAATATAGTTGTCGCCCTTGACGAAATCCCCGATCTTGTCGATCTCACCCTTTACAAGAACGGTGTCGATATAATCGTGTGCTTTCGTTTTGTTCTCTTCGGTCTTATCAGCGTCGACAATTTGGGTAGCACCATCAAGCTGAGTATTTCCGCTGGGGTTAGGCTTTGAGGCCAACGGCATCATGTTGTCCCAGTGTTCAACAATCAGCCCGTCTTCGAAACGGAACACATCAATCACGACCAGTGGGGATTTGTTATTCCACGCGCCGCTGTATAGGGATTGCACAACAGCAAAGTCCCCGTCGGATAGTGTTCGGTAGGAGTTCACGAGTGTCCCCTGGAATGCACCCGATTCCACCGCACCAATTACAGGCGCGATACCGTCAGGAAAATAAGGGTTGTGCTGAATATACTTGTCCGGATTGACGTACTCTTTCATTGCGGTCGCATCACCAGTCTGGAAAGATTGCAGTACAGCCGCAGCTTTTTCGCCGTTGGACAAATCTTGGGATTGGGCAGTCGTCGCCAGCATCACCATCGACACTGCTGACAAGAAAATTCTACGCATTTCGGTTCCTGTTCATTTCAGTTTGTAAAAGCACATGGGCAATCTTGAAACTTCCAGGGAAGAGCTGATCCATGGTTGGTCAGTTACTTGAATACTCTCGCCCCGCGCCTGTGCGAATGAAATCTAGACACGTCACCACCTTGCTGTTAGTCTGAAAAATATGAAAATAATTTTCCGATAATGTGAAAGATGTTCGACTATCTGCGAGGGATGGCCATCTTTTCGGTTGTGGCCGAAGCCGGCAGTTTCAGTGCTGCGGGAAAAAGGCTAGGGCTGGCCACATCAGGTGTCAGTCAGCATGTCAGCAATCTTGAGAAGCGCCTTGGAACCACTCTGTTCTACCGTTCAACACGAGCGCTTTCACTGACAGCGGACGGAAAGAGCCTGCTGGAAGCGTCGCAGCGAATGTTGAGCGCTGCCGAAGACGGCGTGAATCGCATCGTTGATTCAGGTCCAAGTATTGTTGGTGAGCTAACAATTACGATGCCAACGTTCATGAATAACACCGAATATGAACATGCGATCTGGGATTTTGCGCGGGAAAACCCAGGTGTCTCCCTGACCGTCATGTACAGCGAACACCTTGTTGATCTGGTGAAGGAAGGTGTTGATCTGGCCCTGCGGCTTGGGGAGTTGAGCAGCTCAAACCTTCGCAGCCGCCGCATTGGAACCTTCAGCCGAACGCTGGTCGGCGCACCTCATTATCTGCAACAAGTAGGCCCGGTACTGGAAGTCGAAGATCTCTCCCGGTGCGAGTTTCTGTCTTTTCAGGGACTTCAGGCCAAGCTTGTATTGACCCGACAGGATGAAGAGATTTTCTTTTTGCCATCCGGTTCACGCATCAGAGTCGACTCTTTTTTCGCAATCCGCTCAGCGTTGTTGGCCGGGTTGGGGATTCATCGTGGGCCCAGTTTTCTATACGCCGACGACATTGCCGAAGGCCGCTTGCAAGAAGTGCTTCCGGACTGGAAACTGCCGAACATGGGAATTTTTGCGGTCTGGCCGGATATTGGCGGGCACAAGGCCATAACGAGAATGCTCGTCGAGCATATCGTCGACAAACACAAATCCATCCAGGCCGAACGCCGCATTGCCCTGTAAATTTTGATCGTATCACAAACTCAGGGGCTCAAAAGTTATCGAAGTTCTTTCTTTGGCGTCTCAGCAAAGAACTAAGACGACAGAGATCAGAACTTTCCGGAGTTATTCCACTCCTCCGGCGCGAGGATTCTCTCCAAAACGTCCCAATGTTCGACGAGCTTGCCATCTTTCAGTCGGAAAATATCAAAAGCTGCATAGTGACCATCACCGCGCTGTAGATGCCCATACGTGACCACAAAATTCCCCTGCCCGATCAGTTTGTGCAACTTGTGATACTTCGCGAAACCGTGCGTCTCCAACAGCCTATGAACGTGTTCCTTCAACCCTTCGATGCCATCTTTGGCTCCGGCAGCATGCTGATCGTATTGGTCCGACGAGATATATTCGGTGATCTTCTCAAACCGACCGTTCAGAAGGATGTCATCATAGAAATGTTGCACAATCTCTTTGTTTTCAGCAGTGCGGTCCAGATCTTCGATATCAACCGGACCGTCGACCATAGTACGTCCCGCCGGATTTTCACCCTCATACTTCGCAATAACGTCCCAGTGTTCGATCATTCGATCCTGATCATCAGTATCGAACATATCGGCGGTAACCCATTCTGCTTCACCGTTGTTCAGGCTTTGGTAAACATGGAGGAATACATTCCTTCCGTCTTCTATGGCGCGAATGACCCGAATGTCCCTGACAGGGTTTCGCTTCACGAAGGGCTCAAAGAAATCAATGAAACCCTCCTTGCCGTCACCCACGCCAGTGGAATGTTGCGTATAGCGGGCACCAGTGAACTTATCCAACGCTTGGCGTATGTTTCCATCCCGGATACCTTCCAGATACAGGCCCTTGGCGTTTGCAATCTTTTTGCTGTCCGGCATAGTGTTTCTCTCTTTTTCAAGTCAGAATTGTCGATGTGATTTTGGCGCTTGCCTGAAAACTAACTCAGCAAACTGTCCCTTTGGGATCCGATCCTTAGTGTCCCGATCTCAACCCCAGTAAAGGCGCATTGGATTCTCGACCAACAAAGCCTGCTGCTTCGCTGGTGAGGTGGCTATTCTGGGTATGACATCCACCAGTTGGCCGTCATCGGGAGTGTGTGACTTCATATTCGGATGGGGCCAGTCTGTCCCCCACAGAACACGGTCAGGGAAAAGATCGACCAGTTCGCGGGCAAAGGGGATGACATCGTCATAAGGCGGGCCGCTGACCGTCAGACGCTCTGGGCAGCTTACCTTGGTCCAAAAGTTCTCATGTTCCGTCATCAGTCGTATGAAACGCTGAAAATCTTCGTGATTTATGCCATTTGTTACGTCGGGCCGCCCCATATGATCGACGACAACCGTTGTGGGCAGGCTGGTCAGAAACGGGATTAGTTCTTCAAGGTCGGGCGCTTCGAAATAGACGACTATATGCCAGCCCAGCTTGGCGATGCGCTCGGCAATTCCCTGGAACACCGACTTGGGCGTGCTGTCGACCAAACGTTTCACAAAGTTGAATCGGACGGCTCGTACACCGGCTGCGTCAAGATGCTTCAACTCATCATCCGTGATGGCAGGGTCGACAACTGCAACGCCACGGGCCAGATCCCCGGCTGCATTTAGCGCATCCACAAGCGCGTCATTGTTGCGACCATGGCACGATGCCTGAACGATCACATTCCGAGCAAATCCAAGTCGGTCTCGCAGGGCAAACAGCTTGTTCTTTCCAGCGTCGCAAGGCGTGTATTTACGCTCAGGCGCGTAGGGAAACTGTTGTGCCGGGCCAAAAACATGGCAGTGCGCGTCGACTGCTCCGAGCGGCACTTTGAAAGCTGGGTTCGACGGGTTCGGATGAAAAGGAAGATAGTCGGCGTCCATGTTAATGTCCTTCAATCTGCGAAAATCATTCCATCGAACAATTTGCGTGCGGTTCGTAAAATTCCTGCGGTTTCGATCTCGCCATTTTCTGACAGTTCAACCACAACTGTTGTTTCACCGCTTGGATGCTCGACGGAAAGAGATATGGATGATCCCTGCGGTACAATTGCCTCAGTCGCTGCTGGCGCACCGTCTAACAGGCAAGCGGTGGCGACACTGACCGCGCCAAGAACACCAATAGATGCATGGCAACGGTGTGGAATGAACGTGCGAGTTGATATCGCACCCCCGGCTTTTGCCGAGGAAATCATCGTCATTTTGGGGACTGATTTGCTGGAGACATCACCCAGATTCATCAAATGTCCGGCTTTCAGGCGAATACCTTCAAGTCGCGCTTTTAAGGCCTCGTTCCCATCAAGCTCATCGCGGGATTCCGTGCCCTCGATGCCAACATCGCGGGCGCGGAACACGACCACTGGCATGCCGTTGTCGATTAACGTGGCTTGTATTCCGTCGATTTCATTTACCGGTTGCCCGGTTGGAAGCAGGGCGCCGCATGTTGAACCGGCCGTATCAGTGAATGAAATCGGTATCGGTGCGGCCGCGCCTGGCACGCCGTCTATCTTCGCCTCCCCGGCATACACCACGCGCCCTTTGTGCGTTTGTACCTGAAGGGTCGAAATCTGGCCCGTATTCTCCATGAAGACCGTAACAGGCGTAACTTCATCTTTTGGCTGAACCAACCCCCGCTCGATTGCGAATGGCCCGACCCCGGCGAGTATATTTCCGCAGTTTTGCGCGTCAGTTACAATCGCCTGATCCACGAAGACCTGCAAAAACAAGTAGTTTACGTCGACACCAGGCCGGGTCGATTTCGAAATAACAGCCACTTTCGAAGTCAACGGATCGGCGCCCCCCATGCCATCAATCTGGCGCGGGTCGGGGGAACCCATAATTCTCAGCAGAAATGCGTCTCGCTCTGCTATATCTGATGGCAGATCGTAAGCGAGGAAATACCCTCCTTTGGACGTGCCTCCGCGCATCCACATGCACCTTATTGCATCTGAAGAAGGCGTTTCAGACATACTTCAGGCCTTTGTCAGCAAGGCGACCACGCATGTCATAAATGTCCAGTCCGAGTTCACCGCTGGCCAGGCGTGCGCGCTTGCTTTCCTCGTTAGCTTCACGCGCCCTCGCCTTGCTCAGTACGTCTGTGGCGTCCTCCCGACGAACAACACAAACCCCATCGTCATCCGCGACAATCACATCGCCCGGATTGACTTGAGCTGCAGCACACACAATCGGGACATTGACCGACCCCAATGTCTCTTTGACTGTTCCCTGGGCAAAAACTGCCTTGGACCAGACCGGGAACTGCATTTCCGTCAAGTCGCGGATATCACGAACACCAGCATCGATAACCAGGCCTGCACAGCCCCGTGATCTGGCCGATGTGGCCAAAAGATCTCCAAAGTACCCGTCGCAGCACGGAGATGTTGGGGCCAATACCAATATGTCCCCCTCCTGCAATTGCTCGATGGCCACGTGCAGCATCCAGTTGTCACCCGGTGGAGCCGAGATAGTCACCGCCGAAGCCGCAATCCTGGCGCCCGGATACACGGGGCGCATATAGGACGCCAAAAGACCTTTGCGCCCCTGTGCTTCATGTACAGTCGCAACACCGCATTCAGCCAGCCCGGTTATGACCGCCGGGTCTGCGCGCTCGATATTTTGCACAACCACACCCATTACAACTCATCCACCGTGCGCGGGTAGATCGACTGGAAGCCCTCAGCGTATTCGGCCTTACGACCCCCGGCCATTCCCCCTGAGTTACGACGGAAATGGTTGGCACGGTTACGAGCGACATTGGTGTAGTAGTCCCACAGATGTTCCTGACCCTGCATGCATTCAATTGCCGCGCGCTTCTTGTTCCAGACTGATGTGATGTCGAGGAAAGTGTCCGGTTTCCAGCCCATCTGCTCGGTTTGGTGCGGCTCAAACAAATAGAGCTGCGGTGCGCCAAGGACTTTTTCGCCCGGATTGTGCCCCCAAGCCTGCGCTATCATCCGGCACTCCATAGCAACACTGGTCGCGTACATATGGTCGGTATTGTAGGGATCGTAGGCCGAATGGCTCAGCATGAAGTCGGGCTGTACCTTGCGGATCAGATCCACAACTTCAAATTTCTGCTCACGCTTTAGTTCAAGCGGGTAATCTCCTGCGTCAAAGAAAACGATGTCATGTGCCCCAAGAGCGGCCGCGGCTTTTTCAGCTTCGGCCCGACGCGCTGTTTTCACCTGGTCAAGTGTGCAGCCATCCTGCTTCCATAGCTTTGCAGACTCTCCGCGCTCACCATAAGAAAGGCAGGCGATGGTAACATCAAACCCCTTTTCCTGATGCAGGGCGATGGCGCCACCACAGCGCCAGACGAAATCTGCCGCATGAGCACTGATGACAAGCGCGCTCTTGTTATCCGTCATGATTGGTTCTCCGGAATGCAGGTGTTGGACCACTTGGTTGGGCTTTAGAAAAGAACCCGGCCGGTTCGGCGTGAACCGAGCCGGGTTCCTTCCAGGGAGAGAAGGTTACAGACCGTTCATATTGCACAGAGCATTTGCGGCCTGACCGCCATCCACGGCGATATTTGTGCCGCGAATCCAGGGCGTCATATCGGAAAGAAGGAAGGCAACGACCGGCGCCACATCTTTCGGAGTTCCAGCGCGATCCATGACCTTGCGGGCTTGTTCAGCTTTCTCGCCCAATGTCTCAAGGAAGTCCTTCAGAATTGGCGTCTCCACTGCACCGGGGCTGATGGCATTCACGCGAATACCACGATCGCGCCAGGTCCAACGATGCTGCATGGTCCAGACAACAAGCGCCTCTTTCGCGAAGAAATATGAACGGGCCTGTTCCTTGTCGATGCCGTGGCGGGCTACAAAATCAGCGACCTGTCCAAATTCCAGATTTGCCGCTTCTTTGATCTGGTCCACCGAATTTGGCCAGCCCAGCCCCGCCAGTGATGCCAGATTGACGATGGAAGCTCCATCAGCCAGCTTGTCGATCATCTTTTCTGTGAAGTACTTCAGGCCAACAAGATTAACTCTGATAACCGTTTCGGCATCGACCGTGGGCGGGACACCGGCGATGTTTGCTATGCCGTCGATACCGTCGGGAAGCGCATCCACCAAAGCATCGATTGACGACTTGTCGCCAAAATCGACCTTGTAGAAAGTATCGACATTTTCAGAGACCTCATTCCGGTCGACACCAAGAACCGTGCCACCGAGTTCTTTGACAAGACGTGCTGTTTCCGCACCGATACCTGAGGCACATCCGGTCACGACGATCTTTTTGTTTGTAAGCATTTTGAATTCACCTTCTGTCGGTATTGAACTTCGGCTTGTTCACTCGATCTTAGGCAACGAAATTCATTCGATCTATTGATGGGTAGTGATATTTATTATGATTAACTTTTATAAATACATCTTGTGCGCCCCCCAAACATCCGCCTAATGGTAGCAGAGCGTTTACCGCATCCGTTAAGAAATCCGTTTGTGTTCCGTTACTTACGATGTGTCCTCGAAACTACTCACTGCCAAGCCCGTGCCCTCGGCGTTAATGCGGAAAATCTCAGTGATGACGAATTTGAGCCTTTGCCCAGCCGGCCAGGCTCTTGTGAGATCAAAGTCTCATTCTTAGTCTGAAGGTGATTTTAGCGCGTCAGAATTCATCTCAGAATGCGCCCCGAGTTGGAGTGACAGAATGTCAAATACGTCGCCTGTCCTGTCCGTCATCGTTCGCAAATTCCGCGAAAATCAACGGGATGCAGCAAACGAGGTCCTTGCCCGTTTCGAGCAGGCACTGAAATCGCAACCGGGGTTCATTGAAGTCCGCCACAATGCACCATCAAACGAATCCGGTGGGACTTCTGCGACCGTAATCTCCTTTGCCACGCTGGAAGATCTGATCGCCTGGGAACAGTCGTCAACGCGCAAGGAAATAGTGGAAGAGTTAGCGCAATATATCGAAGGTGAAGTGGTCAAGAACCGGTTGTGGGATCTCGATTCTCTGCTGGGTGGCCTCGGCGCGCGCCATGTCCATCAGAAATGGAAAACCGTATCGGTCCTGACCTTTTGGGTTCTGGTCGTGGGGGCATGTCTAAGCTGGATAGCCGATCAGATTTCCCCCGAATTTCCAGTTGGTTATCCGCGGACAGTTCTACTTCTGATCTGCAACATCCTTCTAAACTCCTATTTCTTTCTGCCCAGATCGATGGAGCTTTTGCACCGGCTGGAAGAGAAGTACGGGGCGAAGCCATCTGCCTAACGCCGAGCCTCTGTAACACCCACCATGGTGCGAAAACAAAAGTTCAAAAGTGTTCCCCGATTTTTAGGCGGTGACCCGGACACAGAAACCGAGAGCAAATTCATGAATAACGGAAAACTCCTACATATTCACACAGCCGCAAGAACCGGGCGGCCAATGGTTTCGCACGAAAGCGCCATCGCCGTTGCAGATGCGGGACTAGAGGGCGACAGGTATCTAAAGGGTGACGGACGTTTTTCCCGTTCGCCTGGGTCTCGTGACGTTACTCTATTCGAAAATGAGGTGTTGGAAGCCCTTAAACAGGAGCACGGTTTGGAGTTGCAGCCCAAGGAGCATAGGCGCAACCTGACGACCGAAGGTGTCGCATTGGCGCAGCTTGTCGGCAAAACCTTTACTGTAGGAGCAGTAACTTTGGAAGGCCTTCGCCCCTGCAACACGTGCCGTTTTCTGAATGTCGCTTCACGCAAACAGGTCTCGGTACCACTTGCAGATCGAGCCGGGCTGATTTGTCGGGTCGTAAAGGGCGGAACAATCAACGTCTCGGACCCGATCAAACAGCGTTGAAACGGGCCCACACACCCGATTGGGGACTGATTTCGAAGCTCTTCGATATAGCCATATTTGTCTCCCACAAAATGCGGAGAGCGTAAGTCGATCAGGTTATCCATGGCGCGGCCACGATGATTGTCAATCAGAACGAACAGCCAGGTTAATTCGCGTTACGCGAATTTTCCCGGAACTGCCCGAATTTAAATGCATTCGCTTCACTCACCCTCAGACCAAACAATTGTGGGCGGATCGCGAAACGCAAACCGTTCCAGATGCGATGCTGCCACATGTTCCAGTCGTTTTCGGTGTTCGTCGGTATCCGCAAATGTCTGCATTATCAGGGTATCGTCACCTTCGGTGCTGAGCTCAAAGTAGCCGTAGCTCAGGGTTACCTTTGCAGTTGCTTTAGTCTGCTCTACGTCGACTTTATGTGCGAAATGCTGGGCGAGCTGCTGCAGATACCGCGACGCTGGGGAAAGGGCGATGCGGGCTGTTGATGTAAGTTGAGCACTCATAGCAAGAACCCCTCGGGGCCTGTGATGGTATGCGCTTCGGTGAAGGCCAGAATACCATCGTAACCCAGATTGCGGCCAATCCCGGATTGCTTGAAGCCGCCAAACGGTCCGCGTGAATCCTGTGCCGTCGGGCCGTGAGCGTTGAGATAGGTGTAGCCGGCTTCGATCCGACGCGAGATCGCAACAGCACGTTCCTGATCCGGCGTCCAAACCGAAGAACACAGGCCATAGATGCTGTCATTGGCTTTGACGATGGCTTCTTCATCGGTTTTAAACTTCATGATCGGCAGAGCCGGACCAAACTGTTCCTCATGTACGACCGAAAGCGATGGATCGGCATCGTAGACCAATGCAGGTCTCTGGAAATAGCCACCACCGTTGTACAATGCTTCGTCCGGCACCTGACCGCATTCGCGCACTTCCGCACCCTTGGCACGCGCCTCGGCGATCATGTCGGTCACCACCCTCAGCTGCTTGGCATTGTTGACCGGCCCCATGGTGGTTTCCGGCAACAGACCGTCACCAACAACCGCACGTTCACAGGTCGCAGTTAAACCATCAATCACCTCGTCATATCGGCTCTCATGCACATAAAGCCGTTTCAGAGCCATGCAGATTTGACCCGACGATCCGAAGGCACCCCAGTACATCCGATTGAATGCATCATCATCCAACACGGCGTCGTCCAGAACCAGCCCGGCGTCGTTGCCGCCCAGCTCCAATGTGACCGGGGTGATGTTGTCGGCGGCCACCTTCATGACGTGACGCCCGATGGTGGTGGAGCCTGTAAAGTTCACCATACGCACCAAGGGATGCCCAACCAGCGGATCACCGATGGTCGACGCAGAACCGGTGAGGATGTTCACCACGCCCGGTGGCAACAATCCGGCGATGATTTGCAGGGTCAGACTCGGTGCCAGCGCCGAATTGGCCGAAGGTTTGACAACCACTGTGTTACCTGCGGCCAAAGCCGCAGGTAATTTGGCGCCCAGGATCGACAGCGGCCAGTTCCATGGGACGATCAGCGCTGCAACGCCGCGCGGTTGGCGTGCGATTAGCGTGTCAAACGGAGGGCCCTTGATCTGTTCATCAATCGCCATACGCTCGGCAAACGCGGCGGCCTGCATGAAACGGTCCCCCAATCGGGACATCTCCAGCAGTGTTTCACGCCCGATCTTGCCGTGTTCACGTGTGAACAGGCGCGAGCGATATTTGACGTCGTCATCATCCGCTGTGAGCTTCTGGGCGACTTCGCGCAGCAGCGCCGCACGCTCGCCAAAGCTTAGCGCGGACCAGGCTGGAAATGCAGTGTGGGCGGCCTGAACTGCGTCTTCGACATCTCGTTCGGTGGCAGAGGCGGCATGGCCGACCAATTCCTCGGGCCGGGCCGGATTGTGAATGTCGTAAACGTTTCCATCCGAAGCATCGCGAACCTCACCGTTGATAAAAATTCCAGTTGTAATGACCTTATCCATGTTGCTCATGGTTTCGCTCCTTCAAAGCTGGTGAGAGACCGGGGGCACACTGAACGCCGACGACGCCAAGTGAGCGTCTTCCCAAGTAGATCCGCATCTAACAGCGGGCATTTCGGTTTAAGCTTGGTATGAGAATGACCTGCCATGCCATCCTCACCCAATCATCGTCTGAGGAAGCCAGACGGCGATTTGCGGAAACAGGATCAACAACAGCAGCATTAGGGCCATCGCAAACCAGAACGGCCAAATTCCACGAAACACCTCGGCCATCGAGACATTAGGCGCGATGGATTTGACGACAAAGACGTTGATGCCGACCGGTGGGCTGATCATTCCCATTTCCAGAACGATCACGACAAGTACCCCAAACCAGATCATTTTCATGCTGGCCATCGACGGATCGAACCCGAATTCAAGCGCGGCGATGATTGGCAACACAACCGGGATTGTTAGAACCAGCATTGCGATGCCTTCCAGAAACATGCCCAAAAACATGTAAATGAGGATAATCACTAGCAGAATTCCATAATCCCCTATCGGCAGGGATGTCAGCAGAACCACCAGTTGGCCAGGCAGTTCAGTGAGCGACATGAATGGAATAAAGATGAAGGCGCCAATTAGGATAAGGAAGACGGTGGCCGAGGCCTTCATCGTCTGCAATACGACCTCTCTGATCGCGGAAAGGGTCAGGGTACGACGTACGGCAGCTACAATCAGGGCAAGAAAAGCACCGACCGAAGAGGCCTCAACCGGTGTGAAAAAGCCCGTGTACATACCGCCTATTGTGATGCCGACGACAAATGCGAAAGGTAATGCCGAGACCAACGCGTCTCGCCTGTCTGGCCAAGATGCGCGTTCGCCCGCAGGCCCGGCCTCTGGCTTGCGCAACACCGTCTGATAGATCGCGCCTATGAACAAAAGCGTCAGAACGATACCGGGTATCACACCGGCCATGAACAAGCGCCCAATACTCTGCTCGGTGAGCACCGCATAGATAATCATGCCGCCAGACGGCGGGATCAGAAACCCCAGGGTTCCGCCCGCGGCGACTGCCCCTGTTGCCAGACTGTCAGAATAGTTGAATTTTTTCATCTCTGGCAGCGCCACACGACCCATCGTTATGGCAGCCGCAAGTGAAGACCCGGAAAGGGCAGCAAACCCTGCACAAGCCGCAATTGTCGCCGACGCCAGCCCGCCGCGATAGTGGCCCATCCAGCGATAGGCGGCGTTAAACAGGTCTGCCGACATACCGGAAACCCCCGCGAGATTGCCCATCAAAACAAACATTGGGATAACCAGCAGGTTGTAGTTCGATGCTGCCTCGAATGTCTCTCCGGACATGTTCGACATAGCTGTTCGAAGGCCGCGGGCCAATGCCTGGTCAGAATCCATACCGACCAACAAGAATTTCTGCGTCGTCGCGACAATTGTGCCTACAACGCCTACCAAAATCATCGACAGTGCAACGGGAAAGCGCAGCCCAAGAAGCACAAACAGAGACAACAGCCCCAGTATTCCAATCAGCGTTAGGCTCATTCTGTGCCTCCCAGATTAAGAAGGCGTACAGACCCGCGGAACAGGCGCTGATACACATCCAAAACAAGGACGATCCCATAGAGCCCGGAACTGATAGCCAACAGGTAGTAAAAAGGTTCATACGAGATCAGCAGTTGCTGCGTCGTTTCACCGAATTTCGTAGCCTTTTGCCCCGCGTGGATCAGTTGCCATGACATGACGAACATCAGCCCGCCACCGATAAGCCGCAGCAGCACCATCGACCACTTCTCAAAACCAGCCGACATGCGGGATTCGAATACTTCGATTTCAATGTGTGCGCCCGTTCGCCCACCCAGTGGAATGGCCAGTGCGACCAGGATCACAAGGCTAAGGATCAACAAATCCTCGGCCCCTTTGATCGGTGCACCAAATATTTTTCGCATTATCAACACGTTGGCCGCACTCAGAAATACCATGAATGCCAACGTCAAACCGCCGCCGATCAAGGCAATACCAAGCAGAAACTTATCGATCAGCCGGATCGGTACGGGCAACAACTCTTTGCCAGACATGGTCATCCTCCACGATGGGGTAAAGCTAAAGACGCGCCCGGCCGAACCGGGCGCTTTTTGCTCGATTACTGGTTGATGGCTTCGTAGATCTCGCGCGCACCGGTGATGCCGCGCGATTCATAGTCCGCAAAAATCACGTCCAGACCTTGATTGACAGCTTCATCCATCTTGGCCCGCTCTTCCGCGCTGACTTCCACAAGCTTGATATTGGCCATCTGTTCTGCACCATCCAACATGGCCTCCGAACGCCCGTCGGCCGCGTCAAAGCTGGCCGCCCCCTGCAACGAGAACGTCTCGCCCGCAAGTTCGTCGATAATGGCCCGATGCTCATCTGAAAGATCCATGTAACGTTCTTTGTTCATCGCAACAAAGAACACGGCAAACTGCACTGGCACGTTGGTGACGAGATGACTGGAGACGTCCCAGAAATTCCACGGTGCCGTGATATTGTTGTACGTGGCGGTGGTGGCGTCGATGGTTCCGGTCGAAAGACCAGTATACATTTCGGTGACCGGCATCTGAACTGGCACAGCACCCAGTGCTTCAATGATCGGTGTAGTCATCGCCGCGAACGGCACCATTTTTTTGCCTTTAAGGCCGTCCATGGTCGACACGTCGCTGGTTGCAGCCCAAACGTTCCCGGTCGTGGTGAAAACACCCAACAGCTTAACATCCTGATATTCCTGAGCGAGATGCTCCTCATAGACGCTCAACATCCTTTCCGTGGACTCTTTTGCGCTCGTGGCTTTTCCCGGCGGAATAATCAGCATTGTTCGCGGGAAGATGTTTGGCGTGTAAGCCTGAAGGCCGAAGACAACGTCAGCCACGCCTTCAACCACGCGCTTATATTGCTGAACCGGCCCAGCACCCAATTGACCCGCAGGATAAAGCTTCATCGTCAGAGTACCGTCCGACCGCTTTTCCAACTCTTCACCGAACCACTTAAACAGGTTCGAGTTGATGTGATGTTGCGGCGGAATGAAGGTTGCAACCGACAGCTCCTCCGCATGCGTGAATGAGGCGACAGCCGTCGACGCTGCGACAGTCAGGGCACCAAGTATGTTTGAAAGTTTCATCGCGTTCCTCCCGGCATTCATGATCAGGGCAGATTACGCATTGCTCGACATTCAATCTATTTATGTGTATTTATATATCTCATGCAGAAAACTAATTTCCTTGACCTAGATGGTCATATCCTTCGAACATTTCTGGCAATTCTCGAGAACAGTTCTGTTTCCGTCGCAGCAGAACAATTAGGGGTCACACAACCTGCAGTCAGCCACACTCTGGGCAGGCTGCGTAATATTCTGGGCGATCCATTGTTCGTTCGATCAGGGCAGGGTTTGATGCCGACAGAGACAGCGCTTGCATTGAAGGAACCGGTGCAAAGAGCCATTGATGGGCTCAAATGTCTGACAGATGATCGTATCTTTGATCCAAGAGCTGAGAATATGGAATTTGTAGTCGCAGCAAACGATATGCAGCGCGATCTCGTCTTTCCCCAGCTCATACGCGAAGCTTGGAGCGATGGCATTTCAGTTGATTTCCAGTTTCTGCCATCGGGCCAGCCAACAGTTAACATGATGCGAGAGGCTCGGTGCGCACTTGCGCTGACACCTCTGCCACCGGATGGCCCGGACATTTTCCAGAAACCATTGTTTTCAGGTGAGATGATGTGTTTCTACGACGCCGAAATGCGTGATCCGCCGAAATCCTGGAAAGAATATTGCAACGCAGATCATTTGACAGTCCGGTTTGCGGGTGGCGGGACTTCTATCAAGGTCATCACAGATCTTGAGGCATCGCAGATTGGCGAACCGCGTGTATCCGTTCCCAATTTCAACGCAATTCCCCCCTTTATCAAAGGGACACAAATGATCGCCACCGAAGTTAGCCTGATGCGCCTGCACACTTTGCGTGAACTTGACGCGGCCCCCCTGCCCTTCAAAAGTAATCGCGTCACAATTTACATGATCTGGCACGAGCGCAGCACAAATGATCCGGCACATATCTGGCTACGCAATAGAATATCCGAAATCGCATCAAAGATTCCTGAATTGATGCAGGAATTGTGACCAGCTCTCGCTTGGACAGTCACAATGCGATCGAGGAACAATAAAACAACCTAATACTGAATATAAAGCCCTATGAATGGGCTTCATGCTTTGTCTCGATATTCTGTTTGGATCAAATTTGGATATCAGGAGATCGAGATGGCAAAGCTGTTAGCTGGCCGTCAGCGTTGGTTGGCCGGGCCCAAAAGGTTAAAGCCTGCCAACCTTGTCGCTTTGCTTACAACAATTACAGGGCTTGTCATCCTGACAGGCGCGCTGAATGACACCGTGCTGTCGGGTTCTGATCATACGATGATCCAGGCTTTAAGCGTCGTAGTCTTCACTCTGGGCCTCTGGATCACCGGTGTAGTCCCCGAATTCTTCACCTCATTACTATTCCTTTTCCTGTCTGCGCTGCTTGCCATCGCGCCGCCCGAGGTGGTGTTTTCGGGGTTTCAGTCCGGAGCGCTATGGATGATTTTCGGAGGTCTCGTCATTGGCCATTCGGTAACACATTGCGGTCTTGGAGACAGGTTGGTTAATCGCCTTCTTGCTTTGTCTGCGCCGGGTTACCTGGGGGTTTTGACGACGGTTGCGTTATCCGGTCTTGCCTTGTCGTTTATGATACCGACCGCAATCGGGCGCGTAGTCCTTATGGCTCCAATCGCGGTTCACCTTGCCAAACAGCTCGGATTTGAACCAGGATCGAAGGGACAAGCAGGGCTGGTTCTGACTGCTGGAATGAGTACATCTCTTCCCGCTTTCACCATCTTGCCATCGAACGTTCCGAACCTGGTTATGTCGGGTTCTGCCGAGGGACTTTATGGCATCTCATTCACGTACGCGCAGTATCTGGTCCTGAATTTCCCAATTCTTGGTGTATTAAGCCTAGTCGCTACAATTGGCCTGAACTGGTGGTTTTTTCGAGAATCGCCCAAACGCCAGACGATTTCAATTGAACCCAAACCACTCACAGGATCGCAACTCCGGCTATCCGGAGTACTTGTGGTGACCATCTTACTCTGGGTAACAGACAGCTGGCATGGAATCGCACCTGCGTGGGTCGCCCTTGGGGCCGCACTGATCTGCGCTTTGCCTGTATTTGGTGTCATCCCCGTCAGCGACTTACCTCAGAAAATCAACATTGCGCCAATCTTCTTTGTTTCCGGGGTCATTGGCTTCGGAGCCGTGGTTTTTCACTCCGGTATAAGTGCCTGGGCCGGAGAGTATCTGGTGGGCATGTTCCATGAAGCAAATCTTTCTAGCAATACGGCTATTTTTGCCTCTCTGGCCGCCATCGGATCACTGGTGGCAGTGTGCACAACGGTTCCGACCGCGCCAGGTGTAATGACTCCATTGGCAGGGCAGTTGGCAGAAGCCACTGGCTGGCCAATTGAGTGGGTCTTAATGGCGCAAGTTCCAACATGGATACTCGTGCCGTTTCCATATCTGGTTCCGCCATTGCTTCTGACAATGTCAATCGGTCGAATTCCATCAACGCAGGCGGTTCGCCTGTTGCTAGCTTACTTCGCGATTGGGGTCACTGTGCTCGCCCCACTTCACTTTCTTTGGGCAAGGTCATTAGGTTTCTTTCTTTGATAACAACACTCAGTGGGTTGGAGCTTTTTCCCTCCATATAGCTCTACCGCACTGATTGAGGTTGGAAAGTCCCCTTGCACAGACTTGCCCGTTAGAACTGTATTATTCATCCGCTGACAGCGCCTTTGCCAGTTCGCTTTGCTTCGAACCGCGTGCCCGTTTGAAGGTAAGATACACCATCGTCACCAGCAGCAGTCCATTGACGACGACCAGAATTGTCGAGACCGGACGGTCTACAAATATCCAGTAACCTTCGCGCGAGATCAGAAGCGAGCGTCGCAGGTTGTCTTCAAGGATCGGGCCGAGGATCATGCCGATAACCACGGGTGCAAGAGGATAGTTCGCAGCCCTGAACAGGATGCCAATCTGGCCGAATACAAGCATGATCTGAAGATCAAAAACAGACGCCTGAAGAGCATAAGTGCCGATGGAGCACAACAGCAGGATGCTGGGGATCAGGTAGACCTTTGGAATGCGCAGAACATAGACAAACAGCGGTGTGGCAAGAATTCCTGCGATCAGCAGGAAGATATTTGATGTCAAATACACCATGAAGATGCCGCCAACTACGTCCGGGCTGTTTTCGAACATCGCAGGCCCCGGAATGAAGCCCAGGATCAGAAGCGCGCCCAATAGCATCGCAGAGGATGCGTCGCCGGGGATGCCAAGAGCCAAAGTGGGCACCAGCGTGCCTCCAACGGTGGCGTTGTTTGCGGATTCCGTTGCAACCACACCACCTTCGGCGCCTTCACCGTATTTCTCCTCTGGCTTTGCAGCCGCTTTCGCAACTGCATAGCTGGTGAACGAACTGATCACCCCGCCCGCTCCCGGGATCGCACCAAAGAATGTACCGATGGCCGAGGAGCGGATCAGATTGACATAATGCTTCAACGTCATGCTGATGGTCCCAAGACCCGGCCTTTCCACCTTGACGTCCGGTTTCTGCAAAAGGTCCCGGCCCAGCATCTGGGCGGCCATCTCGGATATCGCAAACAATCCCACGACGACCGCGACGATGTGGAAACCATTCAAGAGATTGTGTGACCCAAATGTGAACCGCAGCCCGGTCGAAAAGGAATCCGTTCCGACAGTGGCAATGAGAAGGCCGAAACATCCCGCCAGCAGGCCCTTCACAATGGACCCGCCAGAAATCACCACGATTGCAAACAATCCCAGAACCGCCAGCATCGCATATTCAGGCGGCGCAAAATTCGCGGCAAAGCTGGCTAGAATTGGCGCGCAAAAGATCAGAACAACACCGCCGATCAACCCGCCAATGGCAGAACTGGTAATCGCGATGCCGATGGCATCAGATGCACGGCCCTTCTGGGCCAACGGATACCCATCAAACAGTGTTGCTGCGGCGAGTGGTGTGCCGGGAATACGCAACAGAATTGCGGATACCGATCCACCACAGGAACCGCCTACAAAAATCGCGATCAAAAATCCCATCGCTGCAACGGGTGGCAATCCGATCGCCACAGGCAGCAAGAGTATGATCCCCATCAACGGACCAAGGCCGGGCATGGCGCCAACCAACAGACCGACCAGGATGCCACAGAACGTGAATCCTAAGGCGAGCGGTGACAGGAATACATCAAGTCCGACGGAAAGAAACTCTACAATCACAATGCACCTACCAGGGGATAAAGATATTCCAGATGCCGAGCGGCAAGACGACATTCAGGAAGACTTCAAAAAAGAAAGCAAAGACAGTCGCGATGCCTAAGGACGCAATCGCCATTTTCAGATACTGTCGCATCCCGCAGATCCACATGATCGCAAAAATCATCGGGGTGGTTGCAAGGTGATAGCCCAGTGTCGTCAGGCTCATGAGATAGACGGCGAAAACCACGATCAACATACCGGCGCGGCGCAAGTCAGATAGCTCAACGTCGCTGGCGTCGGATGTGTCCCCTTTCTTGATGAACTCGGTCACGAGTTGAACAACCAGAAGGATCCCCATGAATGACGCGATAATACGCGGGTATGTGGCTGCGTTGTCGTAGGGACCGCCACTGGCGATCCCCTGTTCTTTCAGATCAGTTTCGATCTGCCAAAAGATGGTTACGATGACAACGAGAAGAAATCCCAGAGCAGCTAAGTTCAGTAATCTTGACGATGCCATCGCGCCCTCTCCTTAATTGAGTTTCCCGAGTTCTTCTTCTTCCCACGCCAGCGCGTTGCCCATAGAATTGAGCTGTGCGTCGACCGAGCCCACGATTTCCTCGTATCTGGTGTGATCCCAATCAAGTGGGACAAAGCCAATGGCCTCAATGGCTTCGATAACGTCCGGTCTGGCCATTGCGCGCTCCATCGCGCCGCGCAGCTTCTCGGTCACGTCGTCAGGCGTGTCAGGGTTGACAATCCACCAGGTCCAACCCATGGGCCCAAGGTTCGAGAGGCCCAGATCAATTCCCAGCTCACCGATGGTTGGCGCCCCGTCATAGGCTTTTTTCGAGCTCTCCAGCTCAGACAGAACCAGCAGGATTTTGACCTTGTCCGGGTTTGCCCGGTAGTTGCCAACATTGATGAACGCAAAATCCAAAACCCTCGATCCCAGGTCTTTGAAAACATTGCCGTCCTGAGTGTAAGGTACGTTCTGGGCGACGCAACCATGTGACTGCAACACCTTCGCAATCACCATATGAGGCAAATTGTTCCGTGATCCCGAGGAATACCGCAGATCGCCAGGGTTGTCCTTACAATAGACCATCAATTCCTGAAAATCCGCCCAACGCGATTCATCAAGCTGACCTGCAATGGCAAAGGCATTGGCAACCGCAGCGCTGAGCGGTTTGAAATCTTTGTAACTCCAGTCTGCATTGCCCAAGATTGGCTGTAAAACCAACGGGGCAACATAGCCGTCAAATATGGTATAGCCATCGGCGGGCTTGCCCATGGCCGTCTTCTGACCTTTGGTTCCGGCCGCTCCCGGCAGTGAGATCACTGGCATGTCTGTGCCCAGCTCTTCGCCCATGGCCTTGGCGACAACCTGGCTCATGGCCATTGCATTGCCCGGACCCCAAGGATGGATGACTTCGATATTCCGCTCGGGGAATTCCGCGAGCGCTGTGAGGGCTGATGCCGTCACAAACGCACCTGCAAGAAGAGTGCTTTTTAATAGTCCAATACGTTTCATGATTTTCCTCCTGTGAGATTTCCGAACAGAATGTGTGCTATTCCCCGGCCAGCGCGACCTTGGGTCGTGCCAGATCGAAATGCGTAAACAGTTCCGGCGGCGCGTCGTGCAGAGAAAAGTGATGCGCGATTTCTTTTCCAAGCCGCTCTGCCACGGCAGGGTCGCTCAATGGCGTCTCTTGACGGGGGTCGATTTCGACGTTGAACAGAGCGGTCTCGCAATCCTCCAGAGTATCGCCGTCCTGACCAACCTGGGTGTTCTTCGGATCCAGCTTGATCCTGAGAGTCGGCGCGCCCTTCGTGAAATTGAACGGTGCAGCCAGTTCACTTGATTGCAATTCGCCAATATCGAAAAGAGCAGTCATATGCGCGGGCATCAGTGTATAGAGATGCAGATTTTGCCCCGAGAGGTCCTCGGGGTAACGATAATAGGAATACGTGCCGTCCGTTACGCCTACCGGTCCGCCGAACATGCCGAAGATCAGACTATCGCGAGTGGGCACATCACTGGCCAACATCGGCAACAGTGAACCACCTGTCACAGTTTCTGGGATGCTGCAGCCGTGGATATCCAGGAATGTCGGCATCAGATCGGTGGTCTGCGTCAGCGATTTTCGGTGTGTGCCACTCTGATCACCATGATCGGGATGCCAGATCATCATCGGGATGTGGCTGATTTCCTCGTAGTACGGCATGCGGTTCTTGGCCCACCAGTCATGTTCCGACAACAGAAAACCATGATCCGTGGTCAGCACCAGCGCCGTTTCTTTCCAAAGCTCATGTTTATCAAGGTAATCCAGCAGCTTGCCAAAATACTCGTCACACATTGCCACCAGCGCGGCATAATTGCCCCGGATTGCCGCAACCTCCTCTGGCGAATTTCCGTTCCTTTCGTAGGCCGGCCAATCGAGGATCTTACCGTTGTAACCGGTGTCATAGGCTGTCTTGAATCGCTCGGGGGCAACGAAGGGCTCGTGCGGATCGAAACATTCAAGTTGCAGGAACCAGTCGTCCTCGTCCTTGTTGATGTCGAGAAACTCGAAGGCGCTGGCAAAACACTTCGCTGTCGGGAAATCGCTTTCTTCGACCAGACATTCCTCGGAGATGGCGCCACGCAGTTTCTTCAACGCGATTCTGTCGGAATTGCCCGTCGTGAGAGATCCGGTCTTGGACAGTTTATCTAGCGGATAGTGCCGCTCATCGAAGCGCTCTTTATAGCGCTCAACAGGTGGCCGAACCAAAACCTTCAGCGCATCGTATTCCTGTCCACGGACGAAATCCCAACTATCAAAGGCGTTTGCATATCCCCAGCCGCCGTTTTCGAAATAGTGCAGATGGTCCGAAATCAGATGCGTGTAAACGCTGTTTTTGCTCAAAATTTGCGCAAAACTTTCATCAAAAGGCTCCAACGGGCCCCAATTACGGTGGGTGAAGTTCAGGCGCCCCGTATGCATGTCGCGCCGTGCGGGCATGCAGGGAAGTGAACCGACGTAATGCTTGTCAAACGTCACGGACTTTTCGGCAAAGCGGTCAAAGTTCGGAGTCGCAACCGATGTTCCACCGTAGGCACCAAGCGCCAGACGATTCAGGGAGTCAAACAAAACAAATATCGTTTTCATGAAATTGGTCGCCCCTTCGTCAGTTCCCTAATAATTTGCCATGTGGATATATATTCTGCATAGTGAATTTAAGTGAGGTGTGTATTCAAAAAAGGAATATCATGGACAAGAAACTCAGGGCGTTTCTGGCCGTTGCGCGGGACAAGTCCATTACCACCGCAGCATTGAGTATCAACCTTGCGCAATCATCAGTGACAAAACGCATCAGCAGTCTGGAGGTCGAATTGGGGACCCCCTTGTTCCACCGGGATCGGCGCGGCATGTCGCTAACCGAGGCAGGCGAGAAATTTCTGGTGCGGGCGGAACGAATAGAACGTGAGTATCGCGACGGGTTGGAGGAGATCGGGGTCATAGCATCCGCAGGCATGTCGGAATTAACCGTCGGAGCTGGGCCGATTTTTCACCTTAACTGGGTGGCTGGATTGTTTGCCGATCTCATCGAGAGATTTCCCGATCTGAGGCTCAATCTCAAGACCGAACACCGGGAAAGCATGGGCAAGCTACTGATGGCCGGAGAGCTAGACGTTTATCTCGGAATTCTTTCGAAAGATGAAATGGACGCGTCTCTCTTTGTGAAACACGTCACGCAAGTTGAACATGGGATTGTCCTCCGTGAGGATGATCCGATTTCTCAGGCCGATACGATCAATCCGGCTGATCTCGCCAGCTATAAGTGGGTGAGTTTCACGGTTGATCCTGTAACCGAGCAGAAAATTGAGAAATTCACGCTTCCTAAGGGGGCAAAAAAATCACTGATCAATATACGAACGACATCGCTAGCAACGGGGCTTCAGCTCGTCAAATCAGGAAAATTTGTCATGTCCGCCCCGCTCCTGCTTGCGAAGGTCGTGGCAAAAGAAGGGCTCGTCATCCGTCCAGTGTTGCACCGGATGGAACCGCGCGATGCCGGAATACATGTAAGAAAAAGTTCTTTGGAATATGGTGCCATTAAGACCGTGATCGCATATTTTGATCAACGTGTGATTCAAAACTGACTGCGTGTCTAAAAGGCATTGTTGCACAAATTGGCTTAAGGATTCACTCCATGAATCTAGCATGACAGCAGGGAAGCATGAGCCGTTGTGTCCCTACGAAGTACAAGACCAAGAAATGGCCTTCGTACAACACGGTACTGAAGCAACGCAGATCGCATTCGATCTGGTGTAATCCTGGAATGGTTTGGACTCCGCCGCCGTCTGGAAAGCGTGATCGGCAGCAGGGCCATCCAGATCTATCTGACGCTGAAAGTGGTGTTTGGCTGGGCGCTGTAGCGAACTCACAACGACACATCGAGGCCGGCGGGTGCGTTTGCACCTTCAGATCTTTCCGTCGGTTTTTTACTTGGCAGTTACTCTCCCGGCACAAGTGATTTCCGTAACAGCACAAATCTCCTATCTGCTTTGCGCTCATTATAGCGTTATTTTGCTCGTTACATCCGCCGCCTTTTAAATTTTCATTTACATCTGATAAGTACCCCTTATTACGTATGATTGAAATTTGCCGCGAAGCGATGCAAAATGCGCCCCATGACAGCCCCTGCCCCATACCTGCCCGACGCTCCCCCTGCCCTTTCAAAGGAAGATCAGGACGCGCTCACGGATCTCTATGTCCGCGGCACGCCGGCCAATACGCTGCGGGCTTATGAGCGCGACCTGCTCTACATCACCGCCTGGAAAACAGCGCGCTTTGGCGCGGTGTTGGACTGGCCGGAGAGCGAGCCTACCGCCCTCGCCTTCATCCTTGATCACGCCCGTGATCTGAATGATGCACCAGAAACGGATGTGGCGCGCGAAACCGCAGAAGCGCTCATTGCGCAAGGCCTGCGCAAATCGCTGGCCTGCCCGGCCCCTTCGACGCTGGACCGGCGCATCGCCTCCTGGCTGGCCTTTCACCGGATGAAGAACCTCGCCAGCCCCTTTAGCGCGCCACAGGTGAAACAGGCCCGCGCCAAGGCCCGCCGCGCCGCCGCCCGTCCCCCTGCCCCGAAGTCGCAGCACCCGATCACCCGTGAGGTTCTGGAGCAACTGTTGGCCACCTGCCGGGGGTCGCGGCGCGATTGCCGCGACCGGGCAATCCTGATGCTCGGCTGGGCCAGCGGTGGGCGCAGGCGGTCGGAGATCACCGGGCTGATGCGTGAGGATGTCTCTCTCAAGGAATTCGACAAGACCGGCGTGGTCTGGCTCTCACTGCTGGAGACCAAGACCACCCGGAAAGGTGAAACCCCACGGCTGGTGCTGAAGGGTCGCGCCGCGCAAGCATTGGTGCATTGGATCGAGGTCGGACAAGTCACGAACGGGCCGCTGTTCCGCCCTGTCTCCAAGGCTGACAATGTGTTGAAGCGTCGTCTCAGCCCGGATTCGATCTACCAGATCGTCAAACACCGGCTGGCACTGGCGGGACTGCCGGAGGATTTTGCCTCGCCCCACGGGTTGCGCTCGGGTTTCTTGACCCAGGCCGCTTTGGACGGTGCCCCGATCCAGGCCGCCATGCGCCTGTCCCTGCACCGCTCCATGGCGCAGGCGCAGAAATATTATGATGATGTGGACGTCGCAGAAAACCCGGCAACCGACCTGTTGGGGTGATCACTTACTGATTATTCAAAGAAATCTCAGCCTGAGGGAAACTCTGACTGCAGTGCCTATGTCTTTTTCCCTGCCGCATCCATCAAAGTGACCAGCCCGGAAACATGTCGTGGCAAATTACAACGGGAATGCAAGATATCGACTATGATCACACTATCCGGCTGGTCCAGGTAGACGAGGAAATGCTCTCCTGCCTGTACGTATCTGAGATCAGCCGCCTCCTCGACCAATAATGAACAGCTACGGCTGGCCACCCTGCCCTCCGTGATGGCCTGACATCGCGCTATCAATTCTTGTTCATAAAGATCGGCCTGATGCGGTCCGAACTTGTCAATTGTCCATCGGGCAATTTCCACCAGGCTGGATTCAGCACGGCGTGTCAGTCGAAAGGGTCTGGTCACGCTTTGGAACGTGCCCTTGCAAAGGCACGACGGATCGCATCCGAACCGCTGCCTTCTGCCAGATCTCCAGTCTGAGCCTGCGTCACACCCTCCTGCAGGCCTTGTTTGAGAGACACCAGTCCCGCTTCTTCCCGTTCTAGAAGCCGAAGCCCGGCACGCAGCGCTTCACTGGCGTTCTGATAACGACCGGACGCAACCAGATTCTGCACTAGTTGATCCTGCGATTCTGTAAGTACCACATTGCGGGTTACCATGGCATAAGCCTCCTGATTGGCAATATATGCCAAAGAGGAGGTTGGTTCAACAGTTGGGAATTCCACACGCGGCAAATTAGTCAAGCTGTTCTTATTGCCGGCCTAACGGAGCAGTTGAGTGCCCACTGTCGTGGCTGGGTAAGCCATCACCCCTCCACTTTCGCACATTCCAAACACTGGGCCGACCTCATTGCCCCGAACGCCTATCTGATCACCCTTGATATTCTCGAACATCAGATGGTCACCAGCCAAGGTTCGCGCCGGGACTCCCCTGACCGGACGATCCTATTACCGGACTGAACTCAGTTAGATGGCAGCGTTCGGTGTTCGGCGCGCCTTATTTTGGAGGCGGGAGTGTCGCTGAAGAAATTCAACGAGAATGACCTAACTTAGGTGTCGCCGCAGGTAGTTGAGACCACCCCAAAACGCGAGGCTCCACGGTTAGTGCGCAAGGGTCGCGCAGCGAGGCCGCTGGCGTGTTGGATCGAAGTGGGTCACGCCGAGGACAGCCCCATGTTTCACTCGGTCTCGAAATCTGGCCGGATACGGAAGCGCCGCCTCAACCCGGACGCCATCGACCAGATCGACAAACACTGACTGAAGCTAACAGGACTACCGTAGGATTATGCCTCACCGTAGGGGCTGCGTTCGGGTTTCCTTACTCAAGCCCCGCAGGAGGCACACCGATCAAGACCGACTTGCACCTATCGCACTGGCCCAGAAATGCGGTGACGACGACGATATCGCCGACAATCCGGCAACCGATTTATTGGAATGAAACCAACATCGGTCCAATTGATAAGCAACTTCAGTATACCTTGGTTCACAGGGCAGTTGCTCCAAAGACCAGCACTGGAAGAGTATTAACTACACCATCAAATTAGCGGACACAGAAAGTCAGCTACTAGAACACCGCCCTGCCCTGGCAAAACAATGAGCTTGTCAGCACTTTTCAAGAATAACCACCAATTGGGCTTTTTAGTGGAGTGGGGCTCAATACTAATCTGATTTAATCATCTGCAACTTGAGCAAAACGTGAGCGCATTGCAGTATTTCTGGCAGGATTTCGCTTGGCTGAAAAGACAAAGTGGCCGGCGTCTGGCAACCCTCTAATCTCGAATTCCGAAGGCGAACTTTTGCCGCAAGCATGCAACCTCAAAGCGCCTCTTAAGCACCCAATGGAGACGTGAGTTAACAGCTGTTAACTTCGGGACGCTTGTGCAGGCTTCGCAACGACCCACAAGTTATTGATTTTTCTCTTGACATGAATCGGAATACGAGTGCCTAAATGTACTCAAGTTGCGCAACCAAACAAAAAAGAGCAGGAAATCTGCAACTATGTTACAAACCACACCAATTGCTGCGACGACGCAGTCTCACGTTACACGTGAAATCTCTGATCGTCTACAAGTTGCACTGACGACCCACTTAACTCAGGCGTATTCCCCTGAGTTGTCAAAGACCCTCCGACTCTTCAGCGCGACAGAGGTTGCCGACCTGTTTGGCACAACCGGACAGTTCTTGCGAAAGGGCCATGCTGAGGGCTCTCTTCCAGAGCCGGAGTTCAACAAGAACGGACGTCGCTTTTATTCCGGAGCCGAAATCAAAGCAATGCGCCAGATCCTTGAAGGAAGTTCCAGAAAGCCCGGAAAGTACCTTCCCGGTCGTCGCGATGCCGACCAGCTTCAGGTTGTTCAACTCATGAACTTCAAGGGTGGTAGTGCGAAATCCACCTCAGCCATTCACCTTTGCCACTATCTTGCACTTCAAGGTTATCGCGTTCTGGCTATCGACCTTGACCCACAAGGCAGCTTGACCGGATTCTGTGGAATTCAGCCAGAAATCGAGTTTGAGGGGAATTCGATCTATGATGCTCTGCGCTACGAGGACTCGGTCCCGATGTCAGAGTGCGTCCGGACCACTTACTTCCCTGGCTTGGATCTTTCCCCCGCCCAGTTGATCCTGTCAGAGTTTGAAACGGAAACCGCTGTCTACGCCCGCAAAGGCGTTCCCTTCTATAATCGTCTTGCCAGCGCAATCGAAGAAGTCGAAGCAAACTATGATGTAATCATTATCGATAGCCCGCCTTCTTTGGGTTTCTTGACGCTGGCAGGATTGTTTGCGGCAACATCTGTGATCGTACCGCTGACACCGAGCATGTTGGACGTGGCCTCCACCCAGCAGTTTCTTGAGATGACTTCGGCATACCTGGAAGAGTTTGAGAACTCCGGGATTCCGATTGTCCATGACAATTTCCGGTTCCTCATAACACGGGACGACCCCTCGGATACCCCATCACAGCAAATTGTAAGCCTTATGCGGGCGCTGTTTCAGGATCGAGTAATCGGAGCAACTGCGCTGCGAAGCACGGCGATTGCCGATGCCGCGATGCTGAAAATGACAATGTACGAAGTTGTTCGATCAGAAATGACACGGTCTACCTATGACCGCGCCCGATCGAGCATGGATGCCGTCGGGCACGAAGTCTCAAACATGATTCAAACCGCGTGGGGCCGTTGAAATGGCACTTAAACAAAACAAAACCAGCATGGCTGCAGCAATAGCGGCGGCAGCCGGAAACCCTCCCATTCCGCCTACGAAAACCGAGCGTGCCAATGCCGCGCTTCCACGAGGCACCATAGCCTCCGTCCGTGTTGGCGCCGGCGGAATCCAAGAAATTGATACCTCGCTCATATTGCCTTGGGGTCCGAAGGACAGGCTTGGAGTGGAGTTAACACCTGTTAACTCAAAAGCCGAGCCCAACGTCGATGCAGCTGTTCTGGAGCTGGCCGAAAGCATCAAAGACGCAGGAGGCCAACAGGTTCCTGTCCTCTTGCGTCCGTCTGAGGAAGTGGACGGCCACTTCGAAGTTATTTACGGCCGCCGCCGTATCCTGGCCTGTCAGCATCTAAATCAGCCTGTACGCGCGCTTGTACGGACTCTCGATGACAAAGAGGCGCTTCAGGCAAAAGGTTTAGAGAACTCTTCTCGTGTTGACCTCAGCTACTACGAGAGAGCCCGGTTTGCTCGAGAGATTCTGAACCAAGGATATGACCGTTCGGAAGCGATCACGGCGCTGGCAATTTCTAAAAACACGCTGTCGCAATTGGAGCGAATTACAAACGATATTCCCGAAGATCTTGGCGATATGATTGGCCCAGCACCGAAATCCGGACGGCCCAAATGGACGGCACTCGCCGATGCGTTACGAAAAAAGGTGATAACAGCGGACAAGGCTATGAAGCTCTTGGAGACACTCAACCCAGGTAGTTCAGACGATCGGTTAAATGGGCTTTTAGGCAGCCTGGCTCGAAAAAAAGAAGCACAAGAAAACCGACCGGCACCCGACGTTGTTATCAAGACCAGCAATTCAGCGGTGAATATGACGATCAAAAGAGCAGGGGAGAATGAAGCCTACTCACGTTGGCTTACGGAAAACCTTGCTCAGTTAATTCAGGAATCCTACGAGCGCTTCAAAGAAAACGCCGAGGAGTAAGCGAGTTAACAATTGTTAACTCTACATGAGGCAACGAGCAAAGAGGAGGAAAGCAAAGAAGAAACCCCCGAAACCTAAGGCTCCGAGGGCTGAAAACCAACTAGTGGTTATAGATTTGACACCTAAACCCTAACAGCCCGCGAATCACGAGACAACAAAAAACGCCTCTGGGTGAATAGGTTTTCTTTGTCTGCTGACATAAAATTATGAAAACAGTAACAGCATTGGCTCCAAACGGAGCAACCTTGTTGGGAACGGCAGGGCAGGGGGGTAGTACGCCTAAAAAATGGTTGCTTCTTCGAGCCGTCGAGGAAGCCAGAGAACCGCTTGGGCTTAAATCCACTTCCCTCAACGTCCTGAGAGCGATGATTTCCTTTGTGATTGGAGATCAGATTTCACCAGACCAGGATGATCACCATGTTTGTTTTGCCTCCAACGCTGCGATCGCCAAACGAACTCACGTCAGTGTACAGACCGTTGAACGCCATATCTCGGCGCTGGTTGAGCTTGGGCTTATCCGCCGCGTCATGAGCGCCAACGGAAAACGTTGGGCACGCCGGGATCGACAGGGCAGGGTGGTCGCAGCAACTGGACTGTCCCTGATGCCTTTGTCTGAACGGCACGCTGAGTTCATCGAGGAAGCCCAGAGGCATGCTGATCGAGTTCTGGAGTTCACGGTGCTCCGCGACAAGGTTTCTACAGCTCTGGCGCGTCTCAGAAAGCTCGTGGCAAACGACGCCACAATCTCAGATTTGATGGTCACCGCACGCAATGCTCTGCGTCGCAAACCAGATGCAAATGTACTCAGCGAACTGCTGGCTGAAATCTCTGTGGAAATCTCTGAGATAAAACGGACAGATTCAGATAATTTGAGGGACAGTGACCATGAAATTGAGGGGCACAAAGAGGACTCTTTGAATCCAATAGTTAAGAAAGAAGAATATTCTCAGATTCAAGTTTCTCCAGATCAAATGGAGCGCAGCTTTCCACGTTTGTGCTCGGAACTTCGCTTTGCCCGGGATCAGGCACATTGTGACCGTCTTATGGACGATATC
The DNA here is from genome assembly GCF_056540665.1 of Ruegeria sp. AM4. Lineage (NCBI taxonomy): Bacteria > Pseudomonadati > Pseudomonadota > Alphaproteobacteria > Rhodobacterales > Roseobacteraceae > Ruegeria > Ruegeria sp. AM4. Next base: position 43,245 of record NZ_JBQFXD010000018.1, read on the forward strand.
GCCGAGTACCTAAGATTTGGTCAGACCTGGTATGCTATGAAATCGGCATATGGCCCAGCTCTCCGTTTCTTAGTGCTCGGATATATTTTCCAACGAGCGGAGAACATAAAATCCCATCAAGCCTATTTGATCTCACTGATTTCAAAAATCGATCAAGGAGACATACAACCAACCGCATTGTTGACGCAAAATTCAAAATAACCGCAGAAGTGAAGGCCGCACCCATGATTTCTCCTCACGCTCATGAGTTTAGAACAACAGGTGCGGTACATGCCATCGGTCTATTGTGAATTTCATTCAGATGTATTACATTGTACTACAACACGGAAACAGGTGATTGCGATGAGTACCAGCCCATATTCAATCCGTCTCGATGAAGACCTGAGAAAGACCCTGGAACGGGAAGCTGCGATCGAAGACCGACCGCCTGCACAACTCGCCGTACGGGCAATTAGAATGATGTTAGAATCCAAAGCCGCTAAACGTGCAGCCATTGATGCGGCTGTTGAAAAAGCAGACCAAGGCAAGTTCATCACGGCAGACGAAATGAATGCCTGGATAGACAGCTGGGATACCGAGAATGAACTTTCGGCTCCGGTAGCAAGCGGGCAATCCAACAGCCAATGAAGATTGTATTTCTCGAAGATACGGCCAGGGACATTCAGTGGTTCCGTTACTACTACACGTCAGTTTTTCCTGAAGGCAGCCAAAGGGCACGAGCTCAGCTCAAAGCCATTCAGCTTACTCTTGCAGCCAACCCTTATGCTGGTCACCCAAGTGACACACGGCAAGACATACGGGAGCTTTCAGTACCCCGAACCCCATTCACGCTAATCTATCGTGTAATGCCTACTCAGATAGAGATTCTTCGTCTCTGGGATACCAGGCAGGGTGCGGATTACTGAAACCAGGAGTTTAAATTGGTGGCATCAGGCGGGCAGGGTAGGGGCGGGCAAGCAACCGAACCTACTTTGCTGTTAGATCGCTAGATTCTGCACAGAGGGCGGAAAGCAGGCATTCGCTGCGCTTTGCGCCAATGACCGCATTGCGGACTAATGCGGCCGCTCAATGGTCACCGGCGCGACGACCGCTTGCTTTCGAATGCAATCTTGGCGTTCTTTCCAACATAGATTGTCCAGACGGAGACTTTCCACAAAATTGGGCCGTGCCTCAGCGACCCGCTACAGTGGCCTGATAAGCGTCAAGCTCAGTGATCAGCTCAGTACCTATAGGCGCGTCGTTTCTGGCGCAAAATTCAGACCACACCGCTCCGTAGGGTAGGTCCTTCAGTTCCTCTGTCACAACAAACCGGCTTGTGAAATCCAGCGCGTCCTCCGCTGCTCGCAAGCGATCCCAGGGCTTCAGAAGCGCCTGCAGAAGCGCCTTTTGCATGTTGCGCGTGCCGATAACCCAAGCGGCCGTGCGGCTGATCGTGGCGTCGAAGAAATCAAGCCCGATATGGGTCTTGCCCAACAGGTCGCCGCTGACCAGTTCATGTGCTATCGCCAGGATGTCATCGTTCAGCATGATCACATGGTCGCTGTCCCAACGCATAGGGCGCGACACGTGCAGCAGAAGCTCATCCAGAGACAGGGCCACGGCGCTCAGTTTGTCGGCGATATTCTCGGTCGGGTGGAAGTGCCCCATGTCGAGGCACAGCAGTGTCTTGTTGCGGATCGCATAGCCCATGTAGAACTCATGGCTGCCCACCGTGCAGGCCTCGACCCCGATGCCGAAAAGCTTGGATTCGACCGCATCCAGCATATCCGATTTCGCCTGGGCCAGCATGGTGTCGAGCGAGGCCTCAAGCCGGGCCCTTGCCGCCATACGGTCGATAGGAAGGTCCTTGAACCCATCCGGAACCCAAATGTTGTTGATGCAGGGTGAACCAAGCGCGGCTCCCATCTGCGCCGCGATGTCCCGCGTGCGTTTTCCATGTTCGATCCAAAAGTCCCTGATGCCCTTGTCGGGGTGTGCCAACGTCAGGTTGTCATCGGCCTTTTGATGGGCAAAGAAAGTCGGGTTGAAATCCAGCCCGATGCCGATGCCCTTGGCCCAGTCGACCCATGGCGCGAAATGGCGATACTCGATCTCATCACGGTCCGGGGTATCGTCTGTGTCCATGTACATCGCGTGCAGATTCAACCGATGTGACCCGGGGATATTTGCATAGGCAAACTCAAGATCCGCCCGCAGTTCGTCGGGGTTGCGGGCCCGGCCGGGATGGTTTCCGGTTGCCTGAATGCCCCCGCCCGAGGTGGCGGTCTGGTTTTCGAACCCCACCACGTCATCGCCTTGCCAACAGTGAACGGAAATCGGGATGTCCTTCAGAGCCTTGATTGCAGCATCAGTGTCGACGCCCCAGTCAGCGAATTGCGCTTTGGCGCTTTCATAGCTCATGGACCGTCTCCCTATCGCGTGAAGGCCTGAACGTTGCCCGCATCAACGTTCAGAATGTTACCCGTGGATTTGGCCGACGTCTCGGCGGCGAAGAAATAACAGGCCTCGGCAATATCTTCCGGCAGGACTGAGCGTTTCAGCATGGATCGGTTGCGGTACATCTCTTCCAGCCCCTCCTTATCCGTGCCGTAGGTCGAAGCCCGCTGATCCAGCCAATCGCCTTCCCAGATCTTGGAACCCCGCAACACCGCATCCGGGTTCACAACGTTGACCCTGATCCCGACCTCAGCACCTTCAAGCGCAAGGCAACGGGCCAAGTGGATTTCCGAGGCCTTCGCCGCGCAATAGGCCGAGGCATTGGGCGAGGCGGCAAGCCCGTTTTTAGAAGCCACGAAAACGATAGATCCGCCCATGTCCTGCACCCGCATGATCTTGAAAGTTTCCCGGCTGACGAGGAAATACCCCGTGGACAAGATGTCCATGTTCTTGTTCCAAAGGTCGAGGGACGTTTCCTCAACCGGGGCAGAGGATGCGATCCCGGCGTTCGAGACAAGGATGTCGATGCCGCCAAATTCGACGGATGTTTCAGCCAACGCCTGGGCCACGGCATTTTCATCCGTGACGTCCATCAGGACGGTGCAAACGACGTCCTTGCCGAACTGCTGGGTCAGGACCCCTTCCGTCGCGGTGAGGCTTTCAGGATTGATGTCGGCCAGCACGACACAGGCGCCCTCGGACAGATAACGTTCTGCCGTTGCCGACCCTATGCCGCCGGCGCCGCCGGTGACCAGCGCGACGCGACCAGCCAGCGATTTTGGCTTCGGCATGCGCAGCAACTTGGCTTCTTCCAACAGCCAGTATTCAATGTCAAAAGCTTCCTGCTCTGGCAGGCCGCAGTATTCGCTGACGGCACTTGCCCCGCGTATAACATTGATCGCGTTGACGTAGAATTCGCCGGAAATGCGGGCCGTGCCCTTGTCTTTGGCAAATGTGATCATGCCAACCCCGGGGATCAGGTAGACAACCGCGTTGGGGTCCCTAAGCGCAGGCGAGTTATCGTGTTTGCAACGGTTGTAGTAGGCCGTGTAGTCCTCACGATAGGCCGCGACTTGCGCGGGCAGGCCTTCAAGCACTGCGTCGATGTTGTTGTGGGCCGGGTCGAAGCCGACGACCAAAGGACGGATCTTAGTGCGCAGGAAATGGTCGGGGCAGGACGTACCAAGGGCCGCCAGCGCCTCCATGTCCTTAGAATTCACGAACTCAAGCACCGAGTCGCTGTCGTTGAAATGCCCGACCATGAGCTGGTTGCCACTGACAAAGCCACGGATCGCGGGCATCAGCCTGGCGGCAACGGCCCGCCTACCTTCCCGGGCGAGGCCCTGGTGGACCGCTCCGCCAAAGGCCGGAACATCGGCGGTCTTTTCGGCCAACCACTTGGTCGCGACGTTGATCACGTCGATGGTGCAGTAATAGCAGTCTTTCGCCGTGTCAGCCCATGTGAACAATCCGTGACTTTCTAGGACAACGCCATCGGCATCCGGGTTTTCCAGGCAGAACTTTTCAAGCCACAGGCCCAGTTCATACCCCGGCCGTTTCCACGGCAGCCAACCGATCCGGTCACCGAAAATTTCCTGGGTCAGCTCCTTCGAATTCTTCGACGCTGCGATCGCAATAATCGCGTCGGCGTGGACGTGATCGACATGTTTGCGCGGCACATAGGCGTGCAAGGGCGTGTCAATTGAAGCCGCGCGCGGGTTCAGTTTGAAGGTGCAGTGGGGCAGATAGCCGACCATTTCATCTTCAAACTCGACCCCGCGATAAAGCCCCTTCAGCGCGTTCAGCTTGTCCATGTATAGCGTGGAGAAGCCGTCAAGTTTCATGGACCCGATGTCACCGCCGGAACCCTTGACCCAGAGCACCTCGACCTCTTTGCCGGACAGTGGGTCGGTTTCCATGACCTTCGCAGAGGTATTGCCACCGCCATAGTTTGTGACGCGCTTATCCGATCCCAGCGTGTTGGAGCGATAGAGAAGCAGTTCCGATTCGGACATACCACCTGCCACAGCGTCATCCCAGCGGTTCTCAAGAAGCTGATTTTCGATGGATTTCAACGTTCTGCCCTCCTCACGATGCAGCGGTCGGTACTGCACCATCGCATTTAGGCTTAGTAGTGTGCATCGTTATGTCAATCAAAAACAATCACAAACAGTCATTCTGCAATGCAGAATGATTGAAAGTGATCGAAAATGATTGACAGCTGCGGCGAATCTGCGCAGCGTGGAGTGAATGGGAGGTGGCTTTGCACGAAAAAGAACGCCATAGGATCATCATTTCTGCGGTGCAGGATCGCCCAGTCGTGACGGTTGGGGACCTGTGCACCTTGACCGGCGTGTCCGAAGCCACCATCCGGCGCGACATTTCAACACTTCACATGAAACAGAAGGTACGCCGTGTCAGAGGCGGCGCTGAGGCGATAACGCCACCGCAGTTCGCCGGGCTGGCGGGCCGTCCGTTCGTCGTCAACGAAACCATGAATATCGCAGCGAAGCAGGCGATTGCGCGCGCGGCGGTTGAGATGTGTAGCGAAGGTGACAGCATCATCATCAACGGGGGCACAACGACCTTTCAGATGGTGCATCCGCTGGCCAACCGCAGGATGCAGGTCTTTACCAATTCGTTCCCGATTGCCGAGCACCTGCTGAAGCATTCGAAGAACACGATCATGTTGTCAGGCGGCGCGATCTACCGGGAACAGAACATAATCCTGTCGCCCTTTGACAACGACGTGACCCGCAACTTCTATGCAAAGCGCATGTTCATGGGGGCGCAGGGGCTGGGCCCCATCGGCCTGATGGAGGCCGATCCGCTTTTGATCCAGGCAGAACAGAAACTGATCGGACAGGCAGATGAGCTTATCGTTCTGGTCGACAGTTCGAAATTCGCGCAGCGCTCCAGCCTGGTGCTTTGCCAGTTGGACCGGATCACGACCGTGATCACCGACGAAGGAATTCCTGACAAGGCGGCGGCCATGCTTGAGGCTGCCGATGTGAATCTGATCGTTGCCCAGTCGGGCAGCGTTCAAGAAAACGAGGTGGCCTCTTGACCGCCTCCGAAACCCGAGACCCAAACATGACTTTCTGGGAGGAACTATCATGAAGCGTCGTACTTTCACATCACTTGTCGCAGGGATGAGCCTTGCTGCCGGTATGTTTGGCACCACGGCGATGGCGCAGGACAACATGCGCATCGCTCTGGTCGTAAAAGCGCTTGGGATCGGCTTCTTTGAAGCGGCCGCCGAAGGCGCTGAAGAGGCTGCCGGAGAGCTTGGCAATGTCGAGATCATCTACACCGGCCCGACCGACACCACTGCGGAAGGTCAGATCGAGGTCATCAACTCCCTGATCGCGCAGGGTGTCGACGCCATCGCGATTTCGGCAAACGACCCCGATGCACTTGTGCCAGCGCTGAAACGCGCGATGGACCGCGGTATCACCGTGATTTCCTGGGACTCGGGTGTGTCTGAAGGCGGACGCCAAATGCACCTGAACCCATCCTCGACCCCGCTGATCGGCAATACGATCATCAAGCTTGCCGCGGATCACATGCCGGATGGTGGTGAAGTCGCGATACTGTCGGCGTCGGCCACGGCAACCAACCAGAACGCCTGGATCGAGGCCGCGAAAGAAGTTCTTCCGAACTATGACGGCGTAGATCTGGTGGCCACCGTCTATGGCGACGACCTCAGCGACAAATCCTACCGAGAAGCACAGGGCCTCATGGCATCCTACCCTAACCTGAAGGCGATCATCGCGCCAACGACCGTTGGCATCCTGGCGTCCTGCCAGGCGGTGACCGACGCGGGCAAGATCGGTGAGATCAACGTGACCGGTCTGGGCCTCCCGTCCGAGATGGCAGGCTGTGTTGATAGCGGTGCAACCAAGAGCTTCGCAATCTGGAACCCGATTGACCTTGGCTACTCGGCCACCATGCTTGCGCACGCAATCGCCAACGGTGCTGAAACCGGTGCCGGTGTCGAAATCCCGATGGGCCGCATGGGCTCGGTGACGCTGGATGACACCGGCTCGGCAGCCATGGCTGATCCGTTCACCTACGACAGCTCGAACATCGAACAGTTCAAGTCGATCTTCTAATCTGAACGACGTGTCTGGGCGTGTGCGATGACCCACGCCCCGACACCCCACTCTTCCCACATCCAGAAACACCGTCCATGCAGTTGGAATTGAGACCAGACGTGTCGAACGCCGCCGCCCCTACACCGCTTCTGAGCCTGTCCGGCGTGACCAAGACATTTCCCGGCGTGCGGGCCCTTTCAGATGTTTCGCTAAACCTCTACCCGGGCAAGGTCACGGCATTGGTGGGCGAAAACGGTGCTGGCAAGTCTACCGTGGTGAAGGTTCTGACGGGCATTTATCAACCCGACGAGGGTGACATCCGGATCGATGGCGAGGCTCTCAGTTTCCCGACACCGCAATCCGCCGAAACTGCTGGCGTGACCGCCATCCATCAGGAAACCGTCCTTTTCGACGAGCTGACGGTGGCGGAAAACATCTTTCTCGGCCATGCGCCAAAGGGGCGATTTGGCCTGATCGACAAAACTGCCATGGCGACCCGTGCGCGCGAGATTCTGGATGGAATCGGGGCCAAGATTGATCCGGGCGCGACGCTCAAGGACCTTGGAACCGCGAACAAGCACCTGGTTGCCATTTCCCGGGCGCTGTCCATCGACGCGCGCGTTGTGATCATGGACGAACCGACCGCAGCCCTCAGTCAGAAAGAAATCGAAGAGCTTTACGAACTCGTTGAAAGCCTGAAGGCGCAAGGCAAGGCGATCCTCTTCATTAGCCACAAGTTTGACGAGATCTTCCGCATCGCCGATTTCTACACCGTCTATCGCGACGGCCAGATGGTCGGCGAAGGGGCGATTGTAGATGTCAGCGAGCCGGAACTGGTCAAGCTTATGGTAGGCCGCGACGTCAGCCAGATTTTCCCCGAACGCGACCACAACGTCGGCCACGATATCCTCGAAGTCGCGGGGTACGACCACCCGACCGAATTCGCGGACATCGGTTTCACGCTCAGGCGCGGCGAAATCCTCGGGTTCTACGGGCTGGTCGGCGCAGGTCGGTCCGAATTCATGCAGGCCCTTTTCGGGATCACCCGCCCCTCGGGCGGAACCTTGAGGATCGACGGGGCACCGGTTTCGATTGCATCGCCCGCCGACGCGGTCGCAAGTGGCATCGTCTATGTCCCGGAGGACCGGGGCAAACAAGGCACAATCAGCGCGCTGCCGATTTTTCAGAACGTGACGCTGCCGTCACTCTCTCGCACCTCGCGCAAGGGGTTCATCAGGCTGGCCGAGGAATTCAAGCTGGCGCGGGAGTATACCGAACGTCTCGACCTGCGCGCCGCTTCGCTGGACACCGATGTCGGCAACCTGTCGGGCGGCAATCAGCAGAAGGTCGTGATCGCCAAATGGCTCGCCACCCAGCCCAAAGTCATCATCCTGGACGAACCCACCAAGGGCATCGACATCGGGTCCAAGGCCGCTGTGCATGAATTCATGGCGGAGCTTGCCGCGCAAGGGCTCGCCGTCATCATGGTCAGCTCCGAAATCCCCGAGATCGTGGGAATGTCCGATCGAGTGATCGTCATGCGTGAGGGGCGCTTAGTGGCGGAACTGGCCCGCGACCAGATCACGCCCGAAACGCTTGTCAGCCACGCCGCAGGGATCAGGGAGGCCGCGCAATGAAACGTATTCTCGCCTCCCGCGAACTTTTGCTGCTGGTCGCCATCGCATTGGTGCTTGGCATCATCTCAAACCGCTTCCCAGCGTTCATCACGCTGTGGAACCTGGCTGCCGTCTTCAACGACACCTCGCCGCTGATCCTGCTGGCCATCGGTCAGATGATCGTGATCTTGACGAAGTGCATCGACCTCTCGGTCGCCGCCAACCTCGCGCTGACCGGCATGGTCGTGTCCCTGATCAATATCTCGGCACCAGGTCTGCCGATTATCGTAACGCTGGTCGTGGCCACCGGGTTCGGGGCGTGCCTTGGAATGTTCAACGGTATCCTTGTGTGGAAACTGGACATCCCGCCTATCGTGGTGACGCTTGGTACCATGACCATCTTCCGGGGAACCATCTTCCTTCTGACCGAGGGCAAATGGGTCAACAGCCACGAGATGAGCGACACTTTCAAGGCATTCCCGCGCACCGAGCTACTTGGCCTTCCGGTGCTAAGCTGGTTTGCCATCGCGGCGGTGATCCTTTTCACCATCGTCATGACCCGCACCACCCTGGGCCGCGCCTTCTACGCTGCCGGGGGCAACCCCCATGCGGCGACCTATGCCGGGATCAACGTGGGCCGGACCCAGTTCTGGGCCTTCACGATCTCTGGCGCGCTGGCCGGTCTGACCGGCTACCTCTGGGTCTCTCGCTTCGCGGTTGCTTATGTCGATGTTGCTGGGGGGTTTGAATTGACCGTCGTGGCAGCCTGCGTCATTGGCGGCGTGTCGATCATGGGTGGCATCGGTTCGGTCCCCGGCGCGCTGCTGGGAGCGCTGTTCCTCGGCATCATTGCCAATGCCCTGCCAGTCGTGAACATCTCTCCCTTCTGGCAGATGGCCATCTCGGGCGGTGCGATCATCATCGCGGTTGTTCTAAACGCCCAGGCCAACCGGACGAAGGGCCGCGTCATCCTGAAACGCGCGGAGCACGCGACATGACCACGACGACACGCTCGATCCCCGATCGCCTGCGCTCGCCGTTGGAGCGGAACCTAAAAAGCTGGGAAAGCCTGCTGATGCTGGTCGCAATCGGCATCTTCATCGCCAACAGTTTCGCCTCACCCTATTTCCTGAATGCCTGGAACCTCTCCGACGCGACCTTCAACTTCACCGAAAAGGCGATGATCGCCTTTGCCATGGCCCTGCTTATCATCTCTGGCGAAATCGACCTCAGCGTCGCCGCGATCATCGCACTGGCCTCGACCGCCATGGGCGCCGCCGTGCAGGCGGGTGTCGGGACAGAGGGGCTGGTCCTTATCGGTCTGGCCGTCGGTCTGGCCTGTGGGGCGGTAAACGGTTTCCTCGTCACCGGCCTTGGCCTGCCATCCATCGTCGTCACCATCGGAACGATGAGCCTTTTCCGCGGGATCAGTTTCATCGTGTTGGGCGATCAGGTCTACAAGGGCTATCCAGCCGATTTCGCCTTCTTCGGGCAGGGCTATGTCTGGTGGGTGATTTCCTTCGAATTCGTCCTCTTCGCCATCATTGCGGTGATCTACGCGGTCATCCTGCACATGACCAATTTCGGCCGCGCGGTCTTTGCCATAGGAAACAATGCCACCGGGGCGCTGTTTTCGGGCATTCGGGTGGGTCGGGTGAAGTTCACCCTGTTCCTGCTGACGGGCCTGATGTCCGGGGTCGCCGCCGTCTGCCTGACATCCCGCCTCGGCTCGACCCGACCCTCCATTGCCTTCGGGTGGGAACTTGAGATCGTGACCATGGTCGTCCTTGGCGGGGTCAACATCCTGGGCGGCTCCGGCTCCATCCTCGGCGTTGTGGTCGCGGCCTTTGTCATGGGGCTTGTGACTTTCGGACTTGGCTTGCTGAACGTGCCCGGTATCGTGATGTCGATTGTTATCGGGGCGTTGCTGATCTCGGTCATCGCGCTGCCCCGGCTCTGGTCGATGTGGAGGGGCTGACATGGAAAAATACGCCTTCAAGATGAAGCTCAACCCGGGCTTCAGGGATGAATACGAAAAGCGCCACGATGAGATCTGGCCAGAACTTGCCACGCTGCTGAAAGACGCGGGCGTGTCTGACTATTCGATCCATCTGGACGAAGAAACGAACATTCTTTTTGGCGTCCTCTGGCGCACCGACGACCACAAAATGGATGCCTTGCCCCGCCACGAGATCATGCAGCGATGGTGGGCGCATATGGCGGACATTATGGAAACCAAGCCCGACAACGAACCCGTGGCGGTGCCGCTGACGCCCGTCTTCCACATGCCATGACCCCCCGGCACGTCGCCGTCATCGACATCGGCAAGACCAACGCCAAGATTGCGCTGGTCGATGCGACTGACATGTCCGAAGTGGAGGTGCTGACCCGGCCTAACATGGTTCTCGCCGCTCCACCCTATCCGCACTTCGATGTTGAGGCTATCTGGCGCTTCGTTCTGCACGGGTTGGAGCAGTTTCAGAAGGCGCACGGCGTAGATGCCATTTCCATCACAACCCACGGGGCGTCTTGCGCCCTGATCGCGCCAGACGGCGCGCTCGCTGCCCCGATCCTCGACTATGAGCACACAGGCCCTGATGATCTGGCCGTGGCTTACGACGCCATCCGCCCGCCCTTTGAGGAAACCGGATCGCCAAGGTTGCCGATGGGTCTGAACCTGGGTGCGCAGTTGCATTGGCAATTTGAGCAGGACCCCGCGCTTCGCGAACGCACCGCCACCATTGTCACCTATCCGCAGTACTGGGGGCATCGCCTGACAGGAATGCCCGCCAGCGACGTGTCGTCCCTTGGTTGTCACACCGATCTGTGGAATCCGTCCAAGGCGCACTATTCTTCGTTGGTCGAACGGTTGGGCATATCTGAAAAAATGGCGCCCGCGCGCAAATCTGCGGAGGTTCTCGGACCCGTGTTGCCGCAGGTCGCATCGCAAACCGGCCTGCGCTTTGACACGCCAGTGCACTGCGGCATCCACGATTCAAACGCATCGCTTTTGCCTCATGTACTGACCCGAACCGGGCCGTTTTCCGTTGTTTCGACCGGGACTTGGGTCATTGCCATGACCATCGGCGGCGAAGAAGTAACTCTGGAACCTTCGCGTGACACGCTTCTTAACGTCAACGCATTGGGTGCCCCGGTACCCTCCGCCCGTTTCATGGGGGGACGCGAGTTCGAGTTGGCGATGATTGGTCAAACCACCCAATCTGCAGAGCAATTCCTTGACCTGGTCGCGAAAGACGGCCCCATGCTCTTGCCCGCAATGGTTCCGGACAGCGGACCGTTTCAGGGGCAAAAACACAGCTGGATGGGGTCAGAGCCTTTGCCCGGAACCCAGGAACGCGCGGCGGCGGTGAGTTTTTACCTCGGATTGATGACCGCGGAATGCCTGTCGCTGACCGGACACAAGGGCCCCATTATCGTCGAAGGTCCATTTGCCAAGAACAAAGGCTTCGCCAGTATGCTCGCCGCGGCGACAAACTGCAGGGTCGACGCGACCGTCACCGCAACAGGGACGAGCCAGGGAGCCGCCCTCTTGGCGACAGGCGCACTCCCCGAGCGCGCGGCCTTCGACGTCGAAACCTATTTTCACAAGACCGACGTGAGCTACCAACGTTACGCGAACAGTTGGCACAGAGCCGCAAAAGCAGGCCTGGAACCACGCCCATAGGATACCCTAAAAACCTGCACGGAACTCCGATTACAGACATTGGGGACCAGCGTGAAACTGAACGGAATGGGCTCGAACCTGACCTTCGATGCGGCTGACGCAAATGGCCGCTTTGGGCCGCGTGCGGCAGGGCCAAGCGCAAGAAGCTGGATGCGCTGTTCAATGACCCGGAGACCCGTGAGGCGATGAAGCTGAGCAAAGCGGTCGAAAAGCGGGTCGCCACATGGGTGCCCGAAGGCATGGTCTGAGACCTACAGGCGGGGCGCACAAGCGCCCTGCCACTCCGGACATATTCCACCGAGCGATAACATGTTGAAAGTAAGCGCGGAATCCCGCCCATGATGCCTAAGCTTCATTCGGTGCTAGCTTGAAAGCAATACGTGAAAGATATATATTAATGATAGATACCGATTGGAGGCAACAATGCCAGATACTGCGGTTGCAAAAGTGTTCATGACCGGCCGGTCTCAGGCGGTGCGGTTGCCGAAAGAATTCCGGTTCAAGACCAATGAAGTGCGGATCAGGGCCGAAGGCTCAAAGGTCATTCTTGAACCCATAGAAAACGATTGGGAATGGTTGGACGAGCTGCACAAGCTGGGTCCGCTCGATGAGGATGCCGCGGGGGCTGCAGAGGAAGATGTACCGCCGCAGGACCGCCCCGAACTGGATGTGTTCAAGTGAAATTCCTGCTCGACACCAACGCCGTCATTGGCATCATCGCGGCCAATAGCAGCCTGATTTCCCGGCTGTCCGAGCATGTTCCAAGCGACTTCGCGGTGCCGTCTGTCGTCATGTATGAACTCTATTGGGGCGCATACAAAAGCACAAAAGTCGCTGAGAATGTTGCGCGTGTGGATGCGCTCCGGTTCGAAGTGCTGGACCTGTCAGCTGCCGATGCAAAAGCCGCTGGTCTGATCCGCGCTGATCTGTACAGGAAAGGCAAGCCCATTGGGGCATATGATCTTCTGATTGCGGGGCAGGCGGTTGCGCGGTCCCTGACGCTTATCACTAACAACGTCAAAGAGTTTCGCCGGGTTGAAAATCTGATCTATGAGGACTGGCAAACATGACCAAAGTCACCACGCCAACCGCTGCAGAGAGCGCAATCCGCCGCGTGTGGAAATCTGCGCAGATGTATATCGCGTTCCACAAGGACCAGAAAAAGCGCAAACGCGAGGAGCCGAAGCTTTGGCCACCGAAGAACGGCAGCGCGTCGTTGCATGATGATATCGCCGAGCAGGAGGCCATTGTGGTGGTCAAAGCCGCAGACCCGGAAGACACGACGGATGTGCAGATCAAGCTGCATCCCAGCCGGATCGTTGTGCGTCGGGATGCGGAAAGCCGGTGGCAGGGTGTTGCTGTGGACGATCATTCCGTGACCGTCCGCATGGCTGACAACACGATCATTGAAATCCGGCATGATGGATCGATCAAACGCCGGTCCGCCGAAGATGAAACCCATGTTGAAGCGGACGGCAGCATTTTCAAATGGACACCGCACGCAGAGGCCATGATGACCGGCGACGGGATCGAAATGTCCCGCCGCACCGACGATCGCATTGCGGCAATCACACATGACGGCGTTGTGGATCGGGCGCGCAAGCGGTAGCATTGGAGCAATACCTCAAGACTTTCCTTCGGTAGTACTTGTGGCCCGCTTCGGTGGGCCTTTCTTTTTGGCAGATGTCCAGGCGGCGATGTTCCTCTGGTGTCGCTTGGCACCTGGGGCCTGCGCCCCACGCGCCGACGCGACTGGCGCTTCGCTTTGATGGCCGCCACCGCGGCCGGTGCCTGTCCCAACCGTGACGCCAGGAACAACTGCGGCCCTCCTCCTCCGCTGATAGGAAAGGGCGACTTGCGCCACCACGCGCTGTACCAATCTCCTTCAGGTCATTCCGTTTCAGGAAGGCCACTAGCTCGCGGAACAGCGCAATGCGCGTGTGATGGATCGACTTGGTTTCGCCACCATCAGATGTGGATCGGTGTTCAAGCCTTGCGCTCGCAGCCGCCCCGATAGTTCGTGCCTTTGTGCCGGTCTGACAATCTTCACTCCGTTGCCAATGAAGATCCTCGCTCCCTGTGTTCCTTCAAGATGAACATATGCGAGCAGTCGGGTTTGGCGCTGCTGATCTGGCAACAGATCAGCAGCTTCAACGGCTATTTTCCGCAGCCGGGCAAGCCCGGCTTTGCATCGCGAAACAAAATAGCCGCTGACATCCCCTTCGTGCCCGCAAAAGCCATGTTCATCGAAACACGTCATAGCGAGGATCTAACAATGGCAACTCAAACTCTGAAGCTGAACGTCAAAGCCGGTGAAAAAGATGGCACGAACTACTGGGACCGCTGCGGGGTTCTCTTCGTAAACACCGACGACGCAACCGGCGAAATCAAGTCGATCACCGTAAAGCACAGCATGTTCCCCAGCGTTGAAATGGTGGCCTTCCCAAAACGGAATGACGAGGACAGCGTAACCGAATAGCCGAAGGGCAGGGCGGCGCAAGTCGCCCTTTCCTGTGCTCCGGCTTCTGGCCGGTCGTAGATCCGCCGCTTTACTACAGGCGTCGTCTGGTTGAGCTGCCGCAAAGGTATGGATTGAGCCCGAAGATGACATTGGTATTCTTTCCGCCTAGCTTGCAGGTCATGCATTAGTTGGAGGGATTACTATGCCGGCGCCAGAAAGCAGGCTTGAAGAATTGGGCTTGAAATTGCCTGCGCCTACCAAGTTACCGGATGGCCTGCACATACCCTTCGAATTTGTTAATGTCAGAGGTGACCGAGCACTTTTCTCAGGTCACCCAAAAAACGCAATGGATGGTAGTCTGGCCGGGCCCTTTGGAGTTGTCGGAGCCAATATTACTACGGATCAAGCGTATGCTGAGGCCCGCGAAGTGGCACTAACGGTACTGGCTAACCTGAAAGCAGAAATAGGCGAGCTGTCAAGAATTGTTGGATGGGTACGCGTCTTTGGTATGGTGACATCTGCGCCCGGATACTCGGATCAACATGTTGTGGTAAATGGCTTTAGCGATTTGATCATTGAGGTGTTCGGCCCAGACATCGGTCGCCATGCGCGTTCTGCTATCGGTGTGTCTGGACTACCGCTCGGTTTCGCAATGGAAATTGAGGGCGAAGTCATGATCTCTGCCTGACAGGCCTGCGACGGCTTTGTCCGGAGGCCGTGTGAAAACTCCGGCCCACGAACTCTCTCGTAACGCTCGTTTTCAGTTCCTGTGCAAATGCTCTCTCAGAAGCGCGAGAGAACGCACATAAAGGGTATTTTCGGCCTATTTCGCCAACCGGTCAGAGTTTTCACACAGCCTCTCCGCATACCTGACATATTGGTAGTGGGCAAATCCCGCGCCTTCAGCGCGTGACCGCGTGCTTGGCTCCAGCCGAACTTACCGGCTTACGCCCCGAACCAGACATGCCCTTTCTCCCTGCGGCCCGAGTGCAGTGAAAGGCGCGCGGACGCCGAGGGCGTCGCCGTGATGGCGGGGCACCAGCTACTGCATTCCGTATCGCTCTTCGAATGTGTGCGCGGCCAATACGGTCGACTCGAAAGCGGCGTATGAGGCGGTCTTCTCGCTTTGGGGTGCGATCAATGGCGGCGCCAAGATGCTCATGCACGGGGCAGGGTGGCTCGAAGGAGGGCTGTGCTGCTCGTATGAGAAGGTGATGCTTGATATCGACCTGCTGCAGATGGTCACGGAATTTCTTCAGCCGGTTTCGACCAGCCCGGAAGACCTTGCGCTGGAAGCCATCAATGAGGTTGGGCCAGCGGGTCACTTCTTTGGCACTGAAACCTACATGATGGTTCTAAGGCTCGAGAGGGCACGCGTAGTGACATACGTTTCCAAGAATGCTTCAGGCGGTAACGAATTCCAAGCTTGGAAGTGAATTCCGCTAGAGTGTTTGATACCCTTACGCCTTCCGGTCCAGATGACCGGAAGGCTGGCAATGGCGCTGATCGGCTTTGCTCTGATCAAGGCAATCATCAACGTTAGCCGCCGGAACGCAGTTGGTCTTACCTCTACAGTTCCGGATACGGGCCCAATTGTGGCCGAATAAAAGTGTGAACAATCCTTGAGTGACTACAGATCGTTTGTGGGCGCTCTTTCCGCACTCAACCGGTGGAGTGAAAGGTGAAAAAATTCCAAGGCAGCTGTCATTGCGGTTCTGTAAAATTCACGTTTTCGATACCCGACATCGATCATGCAATGCGATGCGATTGTTCACTATGTTCCCGCAAAGGCATGGTGATGAGTGCAACGGTTATCCCGCCTGAAGAAATTAAAATCAGGTGTGAGCAGGGTGTTCTGTCAACTTACCAATTTGGCACAGAAACGGCGCGGCACTATTTTTGCAGTCGCTGCGGAATTCATACATTCGTCGAGACGCGACTGAACCCGGGCCACTATCGAGTTAACCTGGGATGCATAGATGAGTTGGACGCTCTTCGCCTACCTGAGATAATCTATGACGGAAGAAATCTCTGACGCAACCAAGACGTCTGAAGGGAACTGTACACATCAAAATCGAGTCGTTGCATTTTGACAAACGGCGATCAGAAGAAACAATAACACACACAGATGCTATCGATTCAAACCGTTGGGTAACTCCTCACTCCACTTTCGCAGTTCATCGAGAAACCCAAGCGCCGTTCTGCCAAACTTGGTAATGGAATATTGAACGGAAATAGGGGCAGTATCCATTACTTGCCTCGCAACCAAGCCCTGCTCCTCAAGTTGACGCAATCGCTCGGTGATCATCTTCTTGCTTGCCCCGCCGATCATGCGCGACAGATCGTTGAAACGCACAGGACCATCTTTGAGGTGCCATAAGATAGACCCGGTCCATTTTCCGCCAATGATCCGCATACCTCGTTCTATTGCACATGGCTCCACACACACCTCCGAGACCAGTCGGCGCCCTTTGGCATCTTCGTAAATCCGCGCTCGCATCGTCATCCTTCAGCTTAGGCAACTAGGTTACCAAAAGTATACTAGTTGATTTCCAACACCTGCACCATCAAATGCTCTCTGAGCCCGAAGAAAGTCAAGGGTTCAAGATTACACAAATAGGATATGGACATGAGAAAAATCCTGATCGTGAACGGTACTCAGCCCTACGAATTCGCCCCCGGGCAGTTGAACGCCAGCCTAACGGAGCGCGCGCGCGACATGCTTACCGTAATGGGTCACGAGGTACGCGTGGCAACTGTCGCCGACGGCTATGACGCGAATGCTGAGGTTGAGGCGCACATGTGGGCCGATACGGTCATCATGCAGTTTCCGGTGAATTGGATGGGCGTTCCGTGGGTTTTCAAGAAATACATGGATGAAGTTTACACCGCTGGAATGGATGGGCGGCTAAGTACCGGTGACGGTCGGACGGCAGAAGCACCGAAGGCCAATTATGGGATGGGAGGTGCGCTGAGCGATAAGACTTACATGCTTTCAGTGACGTTCAACGCCCCGAAAGAAGCGTTTAACAATGAGGCCGAACCGTTCTTTGCCGGTGGTAGCGTCGATGATTTGCTGCGCCCGATGCACCTGAACGCAAAGTTCTTTGCGATGCAGCCGCTTCCGACCTTTGCGGCATTTGATGTAATGAAGAACCCGGAAATCGACACCGATTTCGCTCGATTTGACGCGCATCTGAAAACCACGTTTGCCGAGGTTGAACATGTCCCAGCCTGATATCCATCTCTATACCGCCGGTACGATGAACGGTTACAAGCCGGTCATCTTTCTGGAAGAGGCAGGTGTCCCTTACGACCTGACTCACATCAACTTTTCCAAACAGGAACAAAAAGCGCCGGATTATCTGGCGCTTAACCCCAACGGCAAAATTCCGACCATCGAAGACCGTTCGGAAGGGCGCGCGATTTTCGAATCCGGCGCGATCCTGTGGTATCTGGCCGAGAAATACGGAAAATTTCTACCATCGGACCCGGTCAAACGGTCCGAGGTCATGCAATGGATGCTGTTTCAGGTTGGGCACGTAGGGCCCATGATGGGACAGGCGATGTATTTCCAGCACATCGCTGCGCCTAATGGCCATGAAGAGCCCTTTTCAATCCGTCGCTACGTGGACGAAAGCCGCCGCTTGATGGAGGTGATGAACTCTCGTCTGGACGGGCGCGAATGGATTGCTGCAGACGAATACACCATAGCTGACATGATGTTGTTCCCCTGGGCGCGTGCATATGTCTGGGCAAGGGTAGATGTGTCGGACCTGTCGCATCTGAACGCCTGGTTCGACCGTATTGACGCCCGGCCGGCCGTGCAGCGGGCGTTGACCATCCCAAAGGCCAACCCCCAATTCTGGGATGCCAACGCAGATGCCAGCGCCTTTGCTAAGGAAAACGCGTCGCGCTTTTCCAGCGATGTAAAAGGAACCTGAACCGTGCAAGCTGCTCTGCCCATTCGCGTCGATATCGTGTCAGACGTTGTTTGCCCTTGGTGTGTGATCGGCTACCACCAACTTGCCAAAGCCGCGCGCGACACCCAGATCGAACTAGATATCCATTGGCATCCATTCGAGCTGAACCCGCAGATGGCCGAGGGTGGCGAGAACCTACGCGAACATCTGGCGGCAAAATACGGGACCACTTTGGAAGGATCGATCAAGGCGCGTGCCCGCCTCAGCGAGATGGGCGCAGCACTTGGGTTCAAGTTCAACTACGCCGATGACATGCGGATATAAAACACCTTCCGAGCGCATCAGTTGATTGACTGGGCAACGGAACTAGGAAAAGGCCACGAGATGAAGCAGGCGCTTTTTGCGGCCTTCTTTAAGCACAGCAAGAAGTTTTGGACTGACAAGGACATCCGCAAATTGGTGCAGTGTTTGAGGAAACTTTACATCCCCCGGCCAGAATTTAACAAACTTGATGCGCGCTTTGGCGCCCTCCTTGAACAGCGCCGAGCAGACGATGCGGACGGTGTGCTGTTCACAGCCAGAAGCATCATGCTCGTTGGACCGTCGGGGAGCGGGAAAACCACTGCCGTGCGGCATCTCAAGCATAAGTACAGGCACGCACTGGCGACGGACACGGAGCAGGAAATCTGCGAGCTCATTGATCTTCAGGTGCCCAGCCCGGCCACAATGAAATTCGTTGGTGCGGCTAGCCATGTCAGTCCCCCGGTACCTTGCGATATCAGCACAAGCACCAGGGCAGCTCCGCCACCTCGCAGCGCGAGATTGGCTACGACCATCCTGCGAGCTGTGAGCGGTGCCGTTAGCGTCAGCAAATAGGCAAGAAATGCGCCTCCTGCATTTGTACCCAAAACCATGGCCACCGCGCCGCTCGCGGGCAACAGCCCTTGGGCTGTCAGGGTGACAAAGAACAATACCGCGGCAACAGAAGAGTGCACGGCCCAAGCGAAAAGCGCTCCGATTGCGAAAGATGTTACGACGTCGCTGCCCAAATAACGCATCACGCTGACCGCGACCGGACTGTCAACCAGCGGGCCAGTGGCGGTGCGTATCATATCAAGAGAAACAAAGATCAGCGCAATCCCGATCAGGATACGCCCCAGTTGGCGCACCTCGTTTTTCGAGCTGCGCAGGAACAGGACGACACCGCAAAGCAGAAGCAACGGGATCAGAAAATCCTGGCGAACCAGCAGGACTTGGGAAACGATCGCAGACCCGATATCGGCCCCCAGTAGCATGGCCAATCCGGCCAACAATCCCATTCCGCCTTTCACAGCAAAACTCGAAACCAAGACGGCCACCGCCGTCGCACTCTGCAGACAAAGAGCCGCGAAAACTCCGCTGGCTGTGGCCTGCAAACGGCTTGCGTTCGAACGTCGCAAAAATGAGCGAAGCTGGACGGCATACGCCCGCTCGACTCCGGTTCGAAGCAACCGAACTGCCCAGATCAGCAGCGCGGCGGCACCTGCGATGTGCAGAGCGAACAAGACAATGTTCGTATTTTCCATTACTGATGCGATCTCAAATTCATGATGCCGGTCATTTGTCCGGATAGAACAGGTATGGGCCGTCGAAATGACCTACAGGGATGCTGTGGGTCAGAATTCCGCCACGCATTTCATGCAGCAGGAACCCGCCGGGTTCCTTGGTAAGGCAGTTCGGCGCACCAACGCGCAGGTCCATGGAAACAGCATGCGATACGCCTGGTCCGATTTGGCAAATCACGTTGCCAAATTGTGACACGATATTGCGGTGAACATGGCCGCAGACCAATCGCAATTCTCCCTGATAGGTCGACAGAATGCTCTGCAGTCTTTTGCTTTCACGTAGGTTCTGGATATCCATCCTTTCTATACCGGTCAGGACCGGTGGATGATGGGTGGCAACTATGACCGGATCTCCGTTGGCACACGCCAACGCGGCTTCCAGAAAATCCAGTGAAACGTCACTCAGATGTCCATGCGCCTGACCGCTTACATTTGTATCCAGTCCGATTAGCGTCAGACCGGAAAGCTCAGCCGTCCAGGTGATTGGGCCTTTTTTCGGCATCCAGTCCTGATCGGCAAAGCAACACCGCATCTCTTCCACATTGTCGTGGTTTCCAGGGATAGCGCGGAAAGGGACGGCCAGCGGCTCCATGATTTTTCGAAACCGCTGATATTCTTCTTCTGTCCCGAAATCCGTCAAGTCACCGGCAACAAATGCCATGTCGACCGGGCCGATGTCGGGAAGGATCCGGTTTATGGTTTCGACACAGTTGGCCAGCGCCGTGGCCGTATCGACCTGCCCGTAGGCAAGCTGACCATGTGGCACGATATGTGGATCCGAGATCTGAATGATCTTGGACATCAGGTCTCCGCCCCTTCAGGCAAAAGCATCAACGCCTCCGGCTTGATCGAGACCTTGACAGCCTCTCCTACTTTCGGGGCGTTTTGGCCTGCATGGGTAGCGGTCAGAGTATCGGGCATGATGCCAGAGATACCGACCCGGTAATGGGTGCCAAGAAACGTGACCGTTTCCACCTGTCCATTGAGTGGGCCTTCGCCGTCGATTTGGACGTCCTCTGCTCTGACAAAAACGTTGTGACCAGCCCCATCGCGAGGCAGTGCAAGTGCTCCACCAATGAGGTTTAGAGTCGTTCCACCGGTTTTCCCTTCAAGACGCATTGCGTTACCTACAAATCCAGCAACGAAGGGTGAATTTGGATTTCGATAAAGCTCTTCCGGAGTACCGCTCTGAACGACATGTCCGTGGGACATGACGGCAACGCGGTCGGCGATTGCCATGGCTTCGTCCTGGTCGTGTGTGACAAAAATTGCGGTTATGTGGAATTCGCGCAAGAGCACTGCTAGTTCATCGCGTAGGGCCTCGCGCAAAGCGGCGTCTAGCGCAGAAAGCGGTTCGTCGAGCAATAGCATCCTCGGACGCGGCGCGATCGCGCGTGCCAGCGCCACACGTTGGCGCTGCCCACCTGATAGCGCGTCGATTGCCCGCGCACTGAACTTCTGCAATTGGCATAGCTCCAGAACTTCGGTGACGCGGCTCTCGATCTCGTCCTTAGGTAATTTCTGCATTTTCAGCCCGTAACCAATGTTGGCACGTACTGACATGTTCGGGAACAGCGCATAGGACTGGAAAACCATGCCAACCTTGCGGCGTTCGACAGGTAACGAGGTGACATTGTCATCATCGAACCAGATTTCGCTACCAGCGTCAGGGGTCTCCAGGCCTGCGATAATACGAAGCAAGGTTGTTTTACCACAGCCAGAGGGTCCAAGAAGTGAAACGATCTCACCTTTTGCAACGGACAGTTCGGTGGGCAACAGAGCTTTAGTACCGTCCGGATAGGTTTTGGCGGTGTTGGTAAGTCGAAGGGTCATTTGGTTATCCTTTGAGCACGTGCCGACGCCCATTGCATGGCCATTAGAAGCGGAACGATGAGTATGAAGAAGACGAGTGTGTAGGCAGAAGCCACTTCCAGCCGCATCGAAGCGTAACTGTCGGCAAGTCCCACAGGCAGAGTCTTGAGATGGGGTGTGTGCAACATCCAGGTGATGTTGAATTCACCGATTGAAAGCGTCACAACGGTGAGCGCTCCGGCAAGAATGCCAGGCATCGCGTTGGGTATGACGATGTCCCGGAAACGTTGCCAGGGCGATGCCCCGAGAGAGGCTGCACCTTCTTCAAGTGTCTTGAGATCCATTGCCGCCAGAACAGCAAGAATGGATCTGACCATAAACGGTAATGTGTAAAGCACATGACCGACTAGGATGAAGGTCCATGAGGCCCGAAAACCTTGCATCGAGCCATAAAGCTGCAAGAGCGCCAGCGCGATTGCCAGACCCGGGACCGCGAGCGGCAGCGAAATAAACTCTTCCAAAAGGCGCGACAACCAACCGGGATGGCGTGCCAGGCCATAGGCGGCCGGCAGCCCTATGATCAGCGTCACGACCAGGCAGGCAATGGCTAGCCATATCGACAAAAAGATGCTGTCGGAATAAAGCTCCCAGACTTCGAATACCCACTTTAACGTAAGCCCCGACGAAATACCCTGAAAGTAGTTGGCCGTAACACCCGCCAGCACCGACAGTATCGTTGGCACCAGAAGAAAAGCGCAGGCTGAAAGCGTAACTGCCAGTTGCAGAAGTTTGGTTTTTGATTTGAACATTTCAACCTCCTGCGGCCACGGTGGAGCCCGACAGGCTGCGGGCGATCAGAAGAAGCGCCCAGGTGACGATGCCCAGTACGATGGAAAGAGCGGAGGCCATGGCAATATTGGCAGACAGAGTGAATTCAGTGTAGATCACCATCGGGATGACATCGATATCAGTCGCCAGAGTGAACGCTGTGCCGAAAGCCCCCATGGCAGTCGCAAATGCGATCGCGCCAGATGCAATAAGCGATGGCATTAACCCCGGAATAATGACGTCAATAACTACTCGGTACGGGGACGCCCCCATGGTGCGGGCGGCTTCTTCAAGTGCCGGATCAAGTTTCTCTGCTGCGGCCATCACCGTCAGCAATACGCGTGGGATAGAGAAGTAGAGATATCCCAAAAAAAGGCCAATAACAGAATAGGCAAAGACTACATGGCCCGGAGTAATTTGGTTGACCAGCCCTTGGCGCCCGCCGAGCAAGATTATCAGAAAACCGATGACCACACCGGGAAAAGCAAGCGGCAGCGTCAACACCGACAGCAAAGTTCCCCGGCCGCGAAATCGGTTGCGCGAAAGGAACATTCCAGCAGTCGTAGAAACGGCAAGCGCGGCAAAGGTCGTCGCCAGTGAAACAAGCACCGTCAGGACCAGCGTGTTGAGATACCGAGGCTTTCGAAGGATATCCAGATAGATCGCCCAGCCAGCATCCCCACTGCCAGATTCTAGAAACAGGCGCACGAGGGGCAATGCGAGGAACGCGAGAGAAAAGATGAACAAGGGCGTGAGGCACGCCAGAACGAAGTTGCGATTTGACATTGTTTAGCCGTTGGGGACGGGCACGAACCCATCCCCTCCTTTAGTGGAAAGGTTTACTTGACGTCAGACAAGTAGCGTTCGCCGAATCCGGCCTGTGCCTTTTCCATCTTCGCGTAGTCAACAGCCACGGCGCGTTCGTAGTCGCTGGCAGGGAGGAACTTCGCGGCTACGTCTGCCGGTAGTTCGACCGGGCGCGCTGGTTGAAGGTAGGCATTGGTCCAGATTGCCTGCCCTTGGTCGGACAAGATGAAATCAAGTACTCGCTTGCCAAGTTCTGGATTCGGGCCGTTGTTCACAAGGCTCATCACGTAAGGAACGCGGACGGAGCCCTCGCAAGGCAGAACGAATTCGAAGTTGCCGTCCTCTTCATACTTTCCGCGATAGGCGTTGAAGTCGTAGTCGAACAGGATCGGAATCTCGCCGGACACCACGCGTGCAAATGAGGTTTGCTTGGGCACGATTGGCGAATTCTCGGCCAGTTCGTTGAAGTATTTGATTGCGGGGTCAAAATTGTCCAGATCACCGCCGAAAGCGAGGTTAACCGCCACGGCACCGGCATAACCGACAAATGCCGAAGACGGGTCAAGATAACCAACCATACCGCGATATTCCGGCTTTTTCAGATCGGCGAAACATTGCGGTACTTCGGCGCCACCAAGCGCGTCAACATTCACGAACAGACCCAGCGTTCCGTAATGTATGGCAAACCACTTGCCCTCGGGGTCTTTCAGACCGTCCGGAATGTCGTCAAAACCCGTAGGTTTATAGGCTGTCGCAACGCCTTCATTGCCGGCCTTGATGCCTGTGGTCACACCGTAATATGCGACATCTGCAACCGGGTTGTTTCTTTCGGCCAGGAGTTGGCTCAACGTCTGGCCAGAGTTCTTGTTATCATGGGGCATCTGGATGTCGATCTCTTTGTCGATCG
The DNA here is from genome assembly GCF_056540665.1 of Ruegeria sp. AM4. Taxonomy (NCBI): domain Bacteria; kingdom Pseudomonadati; phylum Pseudomonadota; class Alphaproteobacteria; order Rhodobacterales; family Roseobacteraceae; genus Ruegeria; species Ruegeria sp. AM4. Next base: position 67,421 of record NZ_JBQFXD010000018.1, read on the forward strand.
CTTCCAGCATGGACGCCCAATCTGCCCATTGCGGTGGACAGTTATAACACACCGCATCCTCGGCAAACACCGGGGTCGCGATTGCCGTTGCCACAAAGGCGGCTGCAAGTTTATATCTCATTTTAATCTCTCCTGTTGGATTTAGACTTCTTGCTGGTTGGATTATTTGACGACGGGAAGGCGGCAACCTTCCCGTCGTCTTTGCCTTCTGCAACCAGAGGAGCAAGGCTGCCACCGGCGCGGAAATGGAACGTCTGGTCTGGGCTGGGCATTTGTGGCGTCGCCGAACCGTTAATCATGGAAAGCACAGTCGCGCCCGCACCGCTCCCTAGCATCCGGGGATCAGTAACGATTGTTGCCAGACTTGGCATGACCATCGATCCGAACCCGATGCCGTCAAAACCAACGATCGAAAGATCTCCGGGAACGTCAAGGGAAAGCTCGCGAGCGCTACGCATGGCCGCCAGGGCCAGAAAGTCGTTAGATGCAAAAATTCCGGTTATGCTCGGGTTGTCCTGTAGGAACGTGCGGAGCAAGTCGGTCAAATCTTCATTGCTTTCGTCAATTTCCAGCAACGCGGGTTCGTGCATTCCGTTGCGGGCACATCCTTCAACGAACCCGTTGTAACGTTGCCGCGCGCGGTCCGAGCTCAGGAATTTGAGCGCGAGGAATCCGGTTTGCTCATGGTTGTTCTCGAAAAAGGCATCCGCGACCCTACCGGCCGCAGCTTGATCGTGCACAGACCAGCTCTTGTGATTGGCCGGCGCCATGTTGAACAGAAGGCAATGCGGCACCTGCCGGCTTTCAATGAAGGCCAGAGCTTCGCTTGTTTTTGGATCACTGACAGTCAGTACGAGGCCATCGACATGTTTGGCAATCAGCGTTCGGATCGCCTGTGTCTCGATCTCGGTATCGTAGTTCGTGCAGATGAGCAGCGTTTGATATCCGGCGGGCAAGAACACATCCTGTGCACCCTGAACGGCATCGGCGTAAACCGGGTTGGCAATTGAGGGAACTACGCAACCGATGGTTCGGGTGGTACTGCTTTGAAGCGAGCGACCCACCTCGCTGAACTGGAAATCAAGCTCTCGCACAGCCGCCATAACCCGATCACGCATGTCCGCGCTGGCTGGTCCGGTCTTGTTCAAAACGCGGCTCACCGTTGCTACGCCGCAGCCGGCTTTTTGAGCTACATCTTTGATTGTGGCCGGTTGACGCAAATTCCACCCTCCCGATGGAAACGTTTCCATTTTTTTACCATTCGGGCCATAATCTGGCAAGAAATCCTGCCATCGATGTGAGTAACAATGAAAAAACAGCGTGTTAGATCAACATAACTCGCAAAGCAGCAGGACCAGCGCGAGACATTTCGTGGCCGTCTGACGTGAAACGTTGAAATTCTATTCCGGCGATTCGCCGATGAATACAATCCGTTTCACAAACCAGCCACGGCTGTTTGCGATTTGAAAACCACTTGCCTCGCCGCGATCCAAAGTCAGCCGTTTTTGCCGTCGCGATTTAAAGCGCTCTGTAAGTGTGTGTAGAAGAGTTTTGTAATGTCTGGATCGGGTGTTTTCGGCGCCTTCGCCGTATCTCCGACGAAGGGCCGCTGCTCGTTCTGGGTCAGAAATGCTTGACGTTTGGGTCAGAATTGAAAGACGCGATTTACGTGTTTCTTGAGGTTTTGGTGGCCGATTGAGTCAAAGATTAGTGACGTTCCACAGCAGATCGGCCACCGCATCACCACAGAGGAACATTCCTGATGACTTATAATCGTTACATGCGGGGCATGTCATGCGGTGGACTGGTGACAGGGGAGGCGCTGACAAACGACCAGCTGCGCCAAGCTGTTCCGTCAATTTTCGCAACCGAAGGTCACGAAAGCCGCTCTGACCGCTTTGTGCCGGTTCCGACCGTGAACGTTCTGGACGGGTTGCGGAAAGAGGGGTTTGACCCGTTCTATGCGCAGCAGGCGAACACCCGTGTTCCGGGCAAGGCCGCGTTTACCAAACACATGCTGCGGCTTCGTCACCGATCGATCACGAACAGCGATGGCGAGTCCTTCGAAATAGTTCTGGTCAACGCTAATGACGGGACCAGCAGCTATCAGATGATCCCCGGTTATTTCCGGTTTGTCTGCGCGAATGGCCTGATGGTGGGTGATACATTTAACGAAGTGAAGGTGCGACACTCGGGAAATGCGGTGTCCGAAGTCATCGAGGGCGCGTTTACCGTTCTGGACGATGCCGAAGAAATCACGGAGCAGGTGCAAGACTTCAAGGCCATTACCGTGAACGACGCGGAACGGAAGATTTTGGCCGAAGCCGCGCACCAATTGCGTTTTCCCGAGGCGGCCAAAGAGGACGGAAAACCCGCGCCGATTGATGCGTCACGGTTGCTCAGCACGCGCCGCAACGCCGACCGCTCGGCTGATCTGTGGACCGCGTTCAACGTGGTTCAGGAAAATGTCATCCGAGGTGGGATTTGCGGTCGTGCCCGGACAGCAGATGGCCGGACCCGGCGACAACGGACCCGTGCCGTTGCCGGGATCGACCAGAACAAAGCGCTCAATCGTGCCCTTTGGACACTGATAGAGAAAATGGCCGAATTGAAAGGGGGTGGCGCATGAGCGCCCCCATTACCGTCCATTGCTCGAACTGCGGCGGGCAGAACGTCAAACGCGATGCCCACGCAGAATGGAACCCGGAGCTTCAGCAATGGGAGCTTTCCGCCGTCTATGACAAATGGGACTGTGACGATTGCGTCCATTCGGTTTCAGTCTATGAGCAGACCGTTGAAGACCCATCCGCAATCAGGGCATCAACATGATTGCGGCGGTCAAAGATTTTGTCCGGATCATCAACGAGCTTGACCGATCCAAGCACCGGGACGAGGTTTTCCGCGATTTCTGCGAACTGGCCTATTGTGCTTTGGCAAAGCGCGCCTGCCCTGATGAGGCCCAAAGAGACGCGCTTGAGACGCAGTATATGGAAGTCGCGGGGCGCTATCGCAACAAAGACGACATCCGCCGTATGCCCGAACTGCTGGCGATCATGGCGAGCACGCTCGGCAACGGTGGGTGTGATTTTCTCGGTATGGTCGCGGGTGAGCTTGGCGTACTGGATGCTAAGCTGGGCCAGTTTTTCACGCCTTATGAAGTGTCGCGCATGATGGCAGAAATGACCTTGACCGATGCCAAAGCCACCATCGAGGCGGAAGGGTTCATAACGATTGACGAGCCCGCCGCCGGGGCGGGCGACATGTTGCTGGCCGTGGCCGACACCATCGAGGGTATGGGGTTTGAACTTGAAACAAGCGTCTGGATTCGGGCAACCGAGTTGTCACGCGCAACCTATCACATGGCCTATCTGCAACTCACCGCGCGCGGTCTTGCTGGGTTGATCATACATGGCAACAGTATCAACTTGGAGACCTTCACAGGTGCTTACACCGCCGCCGCGCCCGTTTTCGTAGGTGCCAATGGCGATCCTTTCGCAAAGCAGAAGGCCGAACGCGAAGCACAGGCCCGAGCCGAGGCCGAAAAGGCAGCGCAAGACAAAGCGGACCGCAAGGAACGAGTCAAAGCGCTGGGTGATGGCCCTGCGATCCAAGGTGACCAGCTTAGCCTCTTTTGAGGTTGAGCTACGTCTTGTTTCTCAGTTCCGATAAGTCTGGATAGCTGACCCCGCAACGGTTGTGCATCGCCAGCCCGCTCTTTTGGATACTGGCCGTATCGTCCGCAAACCTTGCATTTGAGCCGGACGATATCGAAAAGGTAATCCCACGCGCGCACTTTCTGGCCTTTCCCTGGCTGGCTCATTCCTCACAACAAACACTGGCCCAAGAGTCTTGGAATGCCTTCTCAGCTGGCGGGGCCGTGGGTTATCCAGTCCGGTCGATTTCAACCTTGGGCGAAATTGGCCTGACCGGAGCAGGCTGTAAGCAGAGACACCAAATATCTCAGCGTCAGCCTGTGGTTAACCCTCGGCCGGGAATACCCTGACCTCCAACGCGAGTTTGGAGTTTTGCACAGACAGAACAAAACGGGATCAATGCAGTGTTCGATCCTTTATCGTCGTTCTGATCATTTTTGCAATCTCTGCGTCATTGTTCCGCAGAACCTCTTTGAAATAGGCCCCCAGATTAAAGCTCTTTTGGAAGGCGACCGGTATGTTGCTGCGGATCTCTTCAAGCGCAACGGCAATTTCTGAGCCGTCAGAGGTTGAGATTTGTACGCGGACAGGTTGCCCTTCCTCGCCCTTTGCTGGTGTGATCGGTTTGGTTTTTGCGCTGTCGACTTTCTTTTTACCCACGGGTCTTATCCTCCAACGCTCTTGCGGATCATTTTGGCAATCTCTTCGTCGTTTTCGATCATGACCTGCCTGAATAAAGCGCTAATGCTAATGCCTGAACGCAGGGCTTCAGGGATTGAGGCAAGAATATCCGCTAGAGCTCGCTCCACTTCACCGCCTTCCGGGGCCGAAATCTGAAACCGGATCGGGGTATTCGGTTTGGGCGACGACTGTGCAGGGGCTTTTGTCTTGCGTTGCGGTGTAGACATTTGCGCCTGTTTAGAAGGCTCAGGCTTTGGTTCAGCAGGCTCAGCCTGCCTTTGCTTTTTGAGCTCTGTCACGGTTGGTGCGATTTCGGATTCGGCCCCCTCAAACAGGTTCTCAATGCTCTTAGGCCGCGACATGGTGCACCTCGCTTGCATTCAGAGCATTCAGGACATAATCAGCATTGCTCAACGCCTTTTGGCACCGATCCGCCATGCGCCGGGCGTTCGACCTGGCTGACTGCGTGTCTGCCTGTTCCATGGCTTCCTGAGCAAAGCCCATCAACCGCCCGATTGTTGTCCCCGCCCGAAGCGCGTCATCCATCGCGGCGGAATCGGCGATACCACCGATGCAGGTGAATTGCTTTTCCAAAGCCTGTTTGCCCTTCTGGATACCGGCTGACTGCGCAACGGACTGACGGGTAAACATGATGCGGAATTTTTTTCTGGGGTCCGCTTTGCTGCCGATCTGCTGCAATGCCGCTTCACAAGATCGGTATGTGACCATGATCGGATTGTATTCCGCCGATGAGCCGTCAGAGGGGCACAGCACCATGTCGGCCACTGCCATCGCCATTGCGGCCGTCATGCTGGGCTCGCCTTTGGTGTCGATCAGCAGATAGTCAAAGCCCCCCCCTTTTCCGCCTCCAGAATGTGGGCATAAGCCAGTTTTGCGTTTTCTGCATCTTCTGTGGCAAACTGACCGGCCTCAATCAGAAGTTCATCTGCGGGGATCGGCTCCAGCCCATTATTCGGATTCAACCATTCCGAGAGTGTACCTTGTGAATCCAGATCGAGGATACGGACACGTTTGCCCTGATGGTGCAAGGCGGAAGCGAAGGCGACGAGCATGGAAGATTTCCCCGCCCCGCCTTTGGAGTTTACGGCTGCATAGATTTTCAATTTGGTCTCCGGGTCTGTGCCCGAAAGCCACGCCGCAGAGCGGCGTGCCACAACCGGGCTCGCGATTAAAAGTTATCGCACGATCCGTCACCCGCGCTAAAATTTACGCTATTGCTTTTCTAAGCAATCCGCAACGGCTGTTTTACGACTGCCACGCAACCGCTTAGAGCCGACGACCGACAGTCGACCACCAACGACCGTAGCGCAGCTTTAGGTGGTTGGTTGACAGCCACCAGGAGCCCGCCGACAGTCGGACGAGCGTTGCCGCTGGGCGGTTGCGCCCCGACTTGCAACCGTTGCAGACTGGTTGCCACGGGTTGCAATCGGCTGTGTCTCGCGTCACCAACAGTCTACATCCTACGCTTACTTTGCGGGATAATACAGATTGTGCTATCGACAATCTGTTGGACTTACAGTCGGCCCTATCTTCAACTTAAACTTGAGCTTACTAACGCGCGGTCTGCCGGGGCCTCGCACGATTTCTGATCGTGGAGAACCGCCCCGATGCCAACCGGCCAGCCAAAATCCGTCACCACAACCATGCGTTTTGATGAGGACGAATTGGCGTTCCTCAAGCAGCGCAGCCAGGCGATGCAGCTGCGCAGTGTGACGGGTTTGGTGCGCGTTTGCCTGCGCGTGGCCTTCGGAATCCCCACCAAAGAAGAGTTCAGGACCCAACACTTCGAAGCACATCTGGTCCAGTTGGTGCGTATGGCAAACTCCCTCAACCAGATGACACGTGACGCCAATGCCGGAAAGTTGCAGCTCAACAATCGCAGCGCCGATCAGATCGAGGCGATGAAGGATGAGATCCGCGCGTTGCGCCGTCTGTTCGAAGAATACTCCGATGCCGCCCGCGAGCGATCGTTTACACGGGCACTTGAGATCGAGCGGCGGGCCGAGAAGCGACGGGCAGCGCGCGTGTCCCCCAAAGCAAAGGCCAGGGGATGACTAGCCTTGTCACCGCATATGACCCCGCATGGGAGGCCTTGTATGGTGAGTTTCAACTCATTCCAAACCTGAAACCGCGACCAGGTCAAAACCCTACGCGATCGGGACGGCGGCCTGCGCCACGACAGAGCAATTCGGGCGGACCGGCCGGGATGATCGCCAACGCGTTGCTGACCAATCAGGCGGTGGTCAAAGTTGTCCGTGGTGGCGGTGTCGCGAAATCCGGCCGCCTCGGGGGCCAGCTGTCCTACATCACCCGGAAGGGCACAGTGGAGATGGAGCGCGGCGATACTGGAGAGTTGACGCACGGCATGGACGCGCTGCGCGATGTCCAGGACGCATGGGCGAAAGACTGGGCCCGAATGGATGCGCGCACGACGCACTACACCTATCACGTGATTCTGTCTTACCCAAAAGGCACAGACCGGGAAGCCGCAAAGCAGGCCGCCCGCAGCTTTGCGGAACAGCTAACAAACGGTGCGTATGGCGATCGCTACAAATACGTCATGGCGCATCACGATGACACTGGCCATCCGCATACCCATCTGGTCATCAACAGGGCAGGGGCGTTGGGGAGGACCCTCCAGCTGAGCCGGTACGGCGTTACGCCCCAGGATCTGCGCGAGCTGCAGGTGGAGACCGCGCGGGACGTGGGTATTGTCCTGACCGCCACCAGCAGATTCAGCCGCAATCTGCGCCCCGACCGCGAAAGCAGCGCCCGAGTTTATGCACGGCGGGATGGTCGGGAATTGCGCGAGCGGCCCGTTCAGGAACGCCGGCCCGGGTTTCCATTTTTTGGGGTCGGTCGCCAGCAACCGGTCGCGCCGGACCAGCTGCAGGCGATGAAAGATCAGCGCAACGCAGATTATGCCGCCCTGGGCGAAACGCTCCGATCGCATCAGGCCGGGGTCACGCATGGCATTTTCACAACGCAATACCCAGGGCGGGCCGAGACCCTGGGCACCCTTGCAACGGCTGTTCTCGGCGCAGCCAAAACCCTGTTGCCGGACGGGGTTCTTGAGAAAGAGGACATCGACATGAATGCTCAAGTCGACAAACAATTAGATCCGGCACAGGCGTCAACCATTGACAGTGAGATCAAAGCAATTGGCAGCGACATCCGCAGCTTTATCCGGGGCATGACCATCAAGGCCGATGCGATGGAGGATGAGGACAAGCGCAGCCAGACAGAGGCGGCGATATCCCGTGTTCTGCGGGACTATGAACCGCTGATGGATGAGGAGACCAGGACATTCTTTGGCCCGCGCCTGGAGCGGGACGATGAGGTTGAAGTCGGTCGGGATGACATTGATCCGACGCGCCAGCGCCGTGCTGCCGAACGGGATGCAACAGATCCAACTCGCAGCCAACCTATCGGACGGGAGCAGGCAGGCTCAGATGGTCGGGAGCGTGCCGATGCAAACGATCCACGCGGTACTGCGACCAAGGCAGTGCTGAAGGATGCCGACAGGCAGGTGGCTGAGCGGTTCGAAGCGATGGGCATCAATGGCGATCTTGTCTTGTCGCGCATCCGCAATGGCGCTGATGTAGACCGGCAAACCCGTCAGAACTGGTTTGAACGGGACGTGCGGACCTTGGCGAACGCGCATTCGCTGAGCGAGAGCCAGGCGAGGATCGATATGAAGGCTGCGTATAAAGATGCTGCCGAGACCTACCGTGACGCACGTGGCGAGATCCGCGACATCAACCGTGCCTTTGCCGAGGGCAGGGGAGAAGACTTCCTGCAAGAGAAGATCAAGAGCGGCGTTCAGAACGAAATCCAGACCATGAAGGCGCATGGTTTTGATCGGGCCGCGATCGGTGGGCGTCTACTTGAGATTGAGGATCGGGTGGAGGAGCGGGTGACGGGCCGTGCACCGGATCGCGGTGCTGCCGAAGCGCGTCCGGGCCCGGAACGGCAAGCTGATGATGCCGGTGATCGCACATTTACACCAGCATCGGCTCGGCCTGACCTCAAGACTGGCGTGCGCGGCCAGGTTGTTGCCACCGGTTATGCGCTCTTTGACAAAGACGACGAGGACAGCCAGTCTCCTTATGTCGATCTGAAACTGCAAGGCCGCGACAAGCCGTATCGCGTCTGGGGTGTCGATCTGCCCGACATGATGAACCGTCAGGACCTTGCGGTCGGCGACACCGCTACGCTGGCCCATGACGGCTACAAAGTTGTGACGGTGACGAAGCGCGACCCAAAGACCGGCGAAGAGAAGAACATCGAGGCGCAACGCCGTGCTTGGAAAGCCACCGATATCGACCACGCGCCGCGTGAAGCAGACAGAGCGCAGAACAGTGGCGAGCAGCTGCCGCCCAATGGTGACGCTCTCCGCGACCCGTCCCGGCCGAGAACACCCCCGCACATCGAGCAGGGCACCGAGCGTGTCGAACAGATCGCGCAAACCGGCGTCACCGGCGTCATCATCGACGCGAAAGAAAGCCTGGTGCGTCCCGACGATCCCAACAGTAAATCCTTCTATGTGGATATGAAGGTCGACGGCAAAGAAGATCCGCAACGGATCTGGGGCACGGCCTTGCAGGACCAGATGACGCGCAACAACATCTCCATCGGTGACAAGGTTACGTTTGTCGAAGCGGGCAAGGAAGAGGTGACGCGCTCGCGCAGAAACCCGGAGACGGACGAGCTCGAGCGCGTCAATGTCACCCGGAAAGCCTGGGATGTGAAGAACGTCGATCGACAGGTTGACCGTGACCCTGCAGTGCAAGAGCGCTTGCGCCGCGAACGCGCAGATCGTGCCAAGGGGGATCGGGGTGTCAGCCGATGAGCCGCCACCTTGTCGCGACATTGAATCGCGTGTTCGGAGAGCAATTGCTCTCCGATCCGCTCTTGTCTGAGATTGTCCTGAACCCTGACGGGCGGATCTGGGTCGAGCGCAGCGGCGAGCCTGCTATGCGCCCGCTTGACGATCCCATGGGGGAGGACGATGCCCTGGCACTTGCGCAGGATCTGGCTGGCGATAATCCCATCTCTGCGAAAATTCCACTGGCCGGTTCTCAGTTTGAAATCGACGGATCTCTGTGGCGGGCCCAGATCGCGGTTAAACCCGCCGTTGAAGATGGCGTTGCATTTGCCCTGCGCCGGGCCGTTGCCAAGGAAATGTCGCTTGATGATCTGATGGCAGGGCTACCTGACCTGAATGCCAACATGTCTGATCTGAAATCCGGTGTGGACCCGGCTGATGCCGCTGTGTTCGACGCCTTTGACAATGGCGGGTTTGGAGATTTTCTGCGCGCGGCGGTCAAGGCCCAGTGGAACATCCTTTTGTCGGGGGGGACATCCTCCGGCAAGACGACCTGGTTGCGCGCCTGCCTGGCAGAGGTCGATCCCTCCGAGCGGATCATGACCATTGAGGACGTGTTGGAGATCCGGCCTGGTCAGCCCAATGCCGTGTCTCTGGTCGTGAACAAGAACGCATCAAGCAGCGATCTGTTGAAAGCCTGCCTGCGGTTCCGGCCGGATCGGATCATCATGGGCGAGCTGCGCGGGTCTGAGGCTTATGATTTCCTGTCCGCGATTAACTCTGGTCATCCTGGCGGCATTTCCACCCTGCACGCAGCATCACCGGAATCCGCCCTGTCACGCCTGGCTCTGATGGTTCTGCAGGCGGATGCCGGGCTGACATATTCGGAGATTCTCGAATACTGTCGCTCAATGATTGACGTGATTGTTCAGTTTCGGAAGACAGGGGATCAAAGACGACCGGTTGCGGTCAGGATATTGAGGCAACGGTAGTCGGGCAACTGTCGGGGGGCCTTATGACTCTTGTCTTCTGGGTCCACTGGGCTCAATTGCTGGAATCAAGAGAAATCCTACGCTCGTGGGATAGGGGCCGTTCGTTCCCTGTGCGACGAAAGAGGAAGAAGAGCCCGAACCTAACGATGCTGCACGATGCATCAATGTCGGCTTTCATTGCATTAGGACCTAAGATAGGTTCCCAGTGTGAAGTTCGCTCGAGCCATACCCGCAACACTTCTTGTTGTTTTGTTGGTCCTGATGACAGGGTTCGGCGACCGTGCGCATGCGATGCTGGAGAACTGCAATGGTGGGCATTGCGAACACCACCTGCATACGTCTGTAGACGATCACCATGTTGACCACGTCTCAGTTGCGCTGAATGGAAGTGCACCACATGAGCCAGACGGCACGACGCACGAAGGATGTAATCCATTCCTTTGTAATGCCGCTGCGCTCACAGCGCAGGATTTCCAAGGGACACCTAACCGATCCGTGATTGTAGCAGCATGGCAGACCTCAAACCTTTCAACGCTTAATGAACCGGACAACCCGGACAGGCCACCTAACGCTTAAAACAGACTTCCGACGCGGTTCACGGCAGTGAACACGTTCCGGTGTGCTGCGAATTATTTGCGGCACCATTCTGTTACATAAGGTTAGGACCAGTACATGAATCGAAAATATCTCCTGATCGGCGCATGCGCCGTGGCAGCCGTCGCTGCCTACATCACTCTACGCCCCGCCCCAGTTGAGGAAGCCGCGCAATCGGCACCCGCCGAGGGCAGTGCGATGGTGGCAATTCAAATACCGCCTATCGAAGGGAATGCGGCCATCGGGCAGCGAATATTTGAAAACGCATGCGCCGCGTGCCACGGCAGCAACGCGGTCGGCGTAGAAGGCGCAGGACCACCGCTAATCCATATTATCTACGAACCCAGCCACCATGCAGATGAGTCCTTTCAGCGCGCTGTTGCGATGGGTGTCAGAAGCCACCACTGGCAGTTTGGCGACATGCCTCCAGTTGAAGGCTTGACCCGTGGCGATGTGGCTATGGTCATCGACTACATCCGCGAGATCCAGCGCGCCAATGGAATAAACTGAGGAACTTCCCAATGAAGAAGCTCACCACATTTGCATTGATTTCCATGCTTGCCACAAACGCTTTTGCCCATTCGAGCGTGAACACCACTACACCCGAAAACGGCGCGACGGTTGCCGAAGTGCCTTCTGAGATCAGTTTCGATTTCGCAGATGATATTCGTCTGACAAAAGTTAATATGACCCATCAGGATGTTCATAGCGTCACGCTCGATCTTGGAGACCAGACAAGTTTTAGCCGCGCGTTCGCGCTCCCGCTCCAAAGCATGGGCAAAGGCACCTATCGCATTGAATGGCGGGGCTTGGGCGCGGACGGTCACGCCATGCAGGGCGTGTTCACTTTTACAGTGGACTGACCATGCCCGATATCTGGGGAATAGGCGCAATACTGTCCAAGTTGATGCTCTATGTCGGCATTGTCGGTTCGACTGGTCTTTTGATCATTCGGGCTGCTTTTGCCGACCTTGTGTCGCCTCTCAGCGATAGGATGCGTGATCAGATTGTCATGTTGGCAGGGCTCGCGCTTGCGGGCTCTATCCTTGGGTTCATGCTGCGCGGTGCAGCCCTGACGGGCGGAGTTGATGGCATGACCGATCCGGAAATGCTCGGTCTGCTGTGGCAGACCCCGGTTGGCGACGTTCTGGTCTATCGGATTGTCGGGACGGTTTTGATGATCGTCGGGGTTTTCACGCCCCTAATCGGCCAATGGATCGCGCTTGCCGGTGGAATGACCGCGCTGTGGTCGTTCGCCCAGATCGGGCATGTCCCCGAGTTGGAGATAACGGGGGTCCAGTTTCTATTGCTCCTGCACCTTTTGGGAGTAGCGTTCTGGATCGGTATCCTTGGACCCCTGCGTGCTCTTTCGCAACGGCCAGAATGTCTGAGCAACGCAGCCATGTTAGGGCATCGGTTTGGGCAGGCAGCTTCGGTTATTGTCCCCGCATTGATTTTGGCGGGACTGCTGATGGCTTGGATGTTGCTTGGCGATATGTGGGCGTTAATGACAACCGGTTATGGGCAAACCCTGCTGATCAAACTCGCGCTCGTGGGCGTGGTCCTGACGTTGGCCGCCGCAAACAAACTCCGTTTCGTTCCAGCCATGCAGGCAGGGGACAATAAAGCCGCTCGCAACTTGGTGCGCTCCATTGAAATCGAAGTCGTAATCATTCTGGTGGTCCTTGCAGCAACCGCAACGCTCACCAGCGTTTTAACTCTACCGAATTGAGGTATCCCATGTGCAGGCGGGATTTTTTGATCGTCACAGTTTTCAGCTTCGCAACGAGTGTAAGTGCTGGTCACGAAATGGTCGACCGGGATTTGGTCAAAGGGCAGGCCCTCTACGCTGAACAATGCGCGTCTTGTCATGGCGCCAATCTCGAAGGACAGCCGAATTGGCAGACGCCTGACGACAACGGCATTCTGCCTGCGCCACCCCATGACGAGACCGGGCATACCTGGCACCACGACAACCAACTCCTATTCGAATACACCCTGCTGGGCGGCGAAGCGGCGTTGGCCGCGCGCGGCGTCGACGGCTTTGCGAGCGGTATGCCCGGATTTGGGGATACCCTCACCGATGACGATATTTGGGACATTCTCGCCTACATAAGGTCTACTTGGCCTGAGCGCGTTCAGGAAATTCAAGCGGGTCGCAATTCACCACATAACTAACGTTTGCCAGACCAGCCGTTCGTACAGAGCGCGGCGGATTCAACCATCGAGCCCAAAGCGGACTTCGTGAACCATAATCTGCATGACAATGGGGAAATTTGAAGTCGACGCGCAGCTGAATTGTCAGCACTATGCCTCAACAAGGCAAATGGGGGGTATTCATGGTCGAAACGCGCAAGATTGTAATAGTGCGAGAGCACATAACGCGTGATGCCTTTGGCGAGCCATGCGAACAGGTTTGCCGCGTTGCGGCTGCTGCAGTTTTTCGAAACCCGATTGCAGGCCGTTTCGCAGCTGACCTCACAACGCTTTTTGAGATCGGGGCTGAACTTGGGCAACATCTCGCTGAACAAGCCGTTTCGCAGCTTGAAGGAGCGCCCGTATCTTATGGGAAGGCCGCGATTGTAGGGGTCTCCGGAGATATGGAGCACGGTGGCGCAGTCATACATCCCAAACTCGGCGCTCCGATGCGAGCCGCTGCCAATGGAGGCGACGCCGTCATTCCATCCAACGTAAAGATTGGAGCGACTGGAACTTCAATCGATTTGCCGCTTGGCCACAAAGACAACCCCTGGTCCTTTGATCATTTCGATACAATGACGCTTTGTGTACCGGATGGGCCGCGCCCCGAAGAAATAGTCATGTTTTTGGCATATGCTGATCGCGGTCGTCCTATCCCGAGATGCGGAAGTGGACCCGTTAAAACATAGAAGTTTCTTTAGCCATTCTCTTCCCATGAGTGGTCTTCTAATCGTCGGTGTAAGAGCGTGTGCGCGCTGCCTACACTTAAATGAGAGGTATGAAAGCAATGCACCCCACGGAGAAAATAGTTCGGCAGTTTCACGAGTCATGGGATATGCGTGACCCCGACCGAGGCGCAGCTGTAATTGCTGAGGATTGCGACTTTGAGGACATCGCGCGTGGCGAGAAACTTCCCGGAAAGGAAGCATACAAAGCAGACTACCACCGTTGGCGCGAGGCTTTCCCAGATGGGCTGTGCAAGGTTGAGAATGTTGTGGTCAGCCAATGCGGCGAATGGGCTACTGTCGAGTTCCGAAACACGGGCACGCACACCGGTACACTGCGCTCAAGCCTCGGAGATTTCCCACCAACTGGAAGGCGGGCCGAAGTCCGCTACTGCTCGGTGATGCGTGTTAAGGACGGGAAGGTGGTTGAGGGACGTGACTACTATGACAGCGCCACCATTGCGCGACAACTTGGACTGGTCGAATAGGACGCTAAGTCGAGCTTCGGTTAAAGCCAAATTCAAAGGTCTCTTTTCTCGGATGGCAGGTTTGTCCGCATCCAACCAGTTCGTGCCTGACGCAGCGAAATGCGGGTCCGTCCTGAACCGGCCACTCGTGTCCGATGCGGCGAACTGGCGGATCGAGCCCAGATTGACCGATGCTGCACTCTCTATGAGCGTCAGCTTTGGGTCGGGTTCTGATCTTATCGCGTTGAAGCTTCCTCGAGACGTGCCTTGAGGCGACCAACAACATTTTGCGCTGTCGCAATCACATCTGGCGACAGGCCCTTCGAGAGTTCATTCACCCATGGGATTTGCCTCGCAATTGCGGCTTCATACAACTCCTGCCCCTTTCGAGTCATGACAACCAAGTGTGCCCGCTTGTGGTGTGGGTTCGGCTGAAACTCCACTATGCCTTCTTTGCTCATTTCATTGATGATCCGTTGAACGCCCTGCCGGTGAACGCCCATCGTCCGTGCATGCCAGGCAACGGATTCCGGTCGATCAGAATAGGCGATGGCGCCAAGGATCTGCCATCGGGCACTTGTCAGACCAAGTTCTGATACGAGGCGATCACCGGCAATCTGCAATCGACCGTTCAGCCGAAACACATCCAGTATCAGCGTTGTCACGGCTTCTCCTGCTTCGGTCCTTTGCTCGTTAGGCATATCGACTCCTCATTTCATTTGACAACGTATTGTCATTATGTTTGATGCTTCCTAAATATGACAACATGTCACCAAAGCGAAGTTACTTTCAAGGGTCTTGTCAGAAGAACTTGGCTTGAGGCGGGCAGGGCGGATGCGTAGCTTTTGCCCATGACCAGACCTGCCTCTTTTAAGTACTTCAAAACCAGTCCCGAGATCATCCGCCTTGCGGTGATGCTGTACATCCGATTCCCGCTCTCGCTTCGGAATGTCGAGGACTTGTTGCACGAGCGAGGCATCGACGTAAGCCACGAAACTGTCCGGTATTGGTGGAACAGGTTTGGCCCAGTGTTTGCTGCTGAGATCCGAAGAAAGCGTGTTCAGCAAATGAGAGCATACTCCAAATGGAAGTGGC
>NZ_JBQFXD010000019.1:0-57893 GCF_056540665.1 Ruegeria sp. AM4
TTTTGAAGTACTTGAAAGAGGCCGGATTGGTCATGGGCAAAAGCTACGCAACAACCCTAACTCGCTCAACCAAAGTTCTTCTGACAAGACCGTGTGCGCCAATCCATAAGTAAGATCATCTAACAATATAGAAAAATTTACAACTATGCGATCCCCCGATGCCGGCGCATGCTGGTGCAGTAATTCATTGGCGACCACCGGAGACAAACATCATGAAAATTGCTGTTTTAGGACTGGGCAATATGGGCTCTGCGCTGGCGCATTGCTTGCTCAAGGCAGGCCACGAAGTCGGCGTTTGGAACCGCACATCGGAAAAGGCAGAGGTTTTTGCTGAGGCTGGAGCCACGATCTGCTCTTCACCGAATGATGCTATTGCGGCGTCTGATTTTGTCATCATCTGTATCAAGAGCCACAAGGAAACTGTTGAACTGGTCAACGGACTGAGCGTCTCGCTAAAGGGTAAGACCATCTGTGACATGAGCACGGGCGATACCTTGGATGCCGATAGACTGGTCGCCATCCTAGAGGGACAGGGAGCTGGCTACATGCTGGGCATGATCAATGCCTACCCTTCCGGCATTGGTGGTGACGAAACCACAATCCTTACGGTGGGCAGTGCCGGAACCTGGGACCGCTATGGCAGTATCATCAGAGAATTGGGTAGAAAGTCCGCCAATGTTGGAGAGAAACCAACGGCACTTGCCGCGCTCTTTGCCGGCCTCTTCACGGTTCGACAGGGGTTCATGTTCGGAATGATCTATGGTGCACTTGTTTGCCAAAAAGCGGGCATCCCGATGCAGGTTTATGCCGACCAACTCCCTGCCACGATCAAACTGGTCAATGACTACCATGATCTCTTTGCCAGAACTGTTCCGTTTGAGGATTACGACAGTGCGGAAGCCTCCCTGAAGGTTTACGCGATGGCGCAAGAGGACGCGTTGAAGACCTATCTCTCACTTAATGCGCCCGCTGAATTCATCCAGTTGATGCATGACCGCACCAAAACGGCTTGGGAAGATGGCCACGGCGACAGACAGCTGACCTCATTGGTCCAGCATATGACGGATGCTTGATGCAAAAAGGCTCCGGTCCAAACCTGCCATTGGCTAAGGCTTGATGACGCTGCAGTGTGGCCCGCCGAAGGAGAATTTCGCTGCGGTTGAGAGATGCCCGGGAAGATGAGGTCATGCTCACGGAATACACTCTGTCGCCGCACTAAGGTTCACAGGAGACCCGAGATAACGTAGGTATCTATGAAGACTTGACGTCAATAGGTGTGGATCAGAATGGCGCGACAGTTCCCGCTCGAAGGTGACAAAACCTTTCTGGTTTATGCCGGCACTGGCACCGACCTGATATTCAATCATGGCGTTGATTTACCCGGTTTCGCATCGTTTCCATTGCTGGAAGAACCTGGCACCAGGGCAATACTGGCCGGTCAAATGGAGGCACTTGTCGATCTCGCCCATGAAATGAGTGTCGGATGCATCCTTGATGCACCCACATGGATGGCGAACGCCGATCGGGCAGCGCCGTTGGGGTACGATACAGACCGGCTCGTTGAGGTGAACAAAG
This sequence comes from Ruegeria sp. AM4, assembly GCF_056540665.1. Lineage (NCBI taxonomy): Bacteria > Pseudomonadati > Pseudomonadota > Alphaproteobacteria > Rhodobacterales > Roseobacteraceae > Ruegeria > Ruegeria sp. AM4. The sequence continues at coordinate 1,576 of NZ_JBQFXD010000019.1, forward strand.
ATGCGGTCAGTCTAATGGAGGAGGTGCGCCAGGCTGCCGCTCGCGATGATGTACGGGTGTCGGCCTGTATCGGCCCGCGCTATGACCCTTACGCCGACATCCCTCCGGTGACGGTCGAAGATGCACGCCAATACCACGCCGCTCAAATGCACAGCCTGAAAGATACAAGCGTCGACCTGGTCACCGCTTATACGTTCAACCGTCCAAGTGAGGCTGCGGGATGTATCCTCGCCGCCGGAGACGCAGATCTGCCGATCATCATGTCTCTGGTTGTCGAAACGGACGGGTGTCTGGCGGACGGGACCAAACTTGTGGACGGAATTGATCAGATCGACGAGGCAACCGACTCGGCGGCGCTGTTTTTTTATGGTCAACTGCGCTCATCCGACCCATTTCGCCGGAGCGCTTGGCAACCACCCCCGACTTAAAGGCATGGTGGCAAACGCTTCGAGTTGCTCGCATGCGGAACTTGACGAAGCAGATGAGCTGGACGAAGGCGATCCGGCTGAACTTGGTAAACAGATTGCCTCGATTGCGAGGCAGAATCCGTCGATCCAAGTATTTGGAGGGTGCTGCGGTACTGACATGCGCCACCTGAAATCGATGGCCATCGAATTGGCATAGCCAACTTAGTTTAATCTGAGCGATAGCGCTGATATCTAAGGTGATACCGTGATTTCTTTCCGCCACTTAAGCGGCCCAAACCGGCCCTTGAATCGATAGTGGCGATGCTGCGTCTGCAACCCGTATTGCTGACATTCGCCGCGACTGCATTTTTCGTAATTGTGTACGTTCACGCAGCGCGATCACTGCAGCCAGCGTCTGATCAGCAACAAGTGTGTGCCAAGGTGTAACTTCTCATCGCGGCCATGGTTTGACGCCCGGTTCCTCCCCCTCGGAACATTGCCGCCTCAATGTCCTGCCGGGCATTGGAAGATGGGCGAGGATCACGGTGCTGTCGATCATTTACAGGTTGTGAGGAACAGCTCCGCTTTCGTTCAATGTATCCATAATCGACTTCCATAGCTGGGCGGACAAGTACAGACCTGACAACGCCGCTTCGGCGAATCAATAAATTCGCGCAAAACCATTTGATTGGGAAGGCCCCGTTACCGAAGTCCTGACCCTAGCCGACGTGTTGCTCGGCGACGATTTCCCCAAACCTGTCGAAGAACTTGGCTGAAAGTTTTTTTGCAGTCCCTGCAATCAACCGGCTGCCCAATTGCGCTATTTTCCCACCGATTGTGACCTTGGCAGTATAGGATAGAACCGTTTCCTCGCCCTCAGTGTTTAGACGGACATCCGCTCCCCCTTTGGCAAAGCCCGCGGCGCCTCCCTTTCCTTCACCAGTCAGGGAAAACTCATCCGGGGCTTTGGAGTTGTCCAACGTCACTTCGCCGCTGAACCGAGCTTTGACGGGGCCGATTTTGAGCACGACTTTGGCCTCCAAGTGCTCGGGAGAATGTTGGATCAGTTCCTCACACCCAGGTATGCACTCTCTCAACACATCCGGATCATTCAGCGCTCGGTACACGACGTCACGCGGAGCAGAGATACGGATTTCGTCATTTAGTTCCATTTGAGAGTCCTTTCCTCAACAGCATCTTGGGAAAACGCGAAGTGCGGTCTCGGTCGCCTCTTCCGGGGTCGGTTCCGGTTTCACAGTCCGAAGGGTTTGCAACCATCTACGCCATTTTTTCATCATGCGACGTCTCCTCGGAATTGTCTGAATTCCGCCAGAGGATGATCTCGGCGAGGATCGACAGGGCGATTTCGTGTGGGTCGATTCCATGGATATCCAGACCGGCCGGTGACTTGAGCCGACTGGTTTGCTCAGCGGTCAATCCCTGCGCTTCCAACCTCTCGCATAACACCTTGGCCTTGCGGTGGCTCGCGACCATCGAAACGCGTCGTGCTGGTGATTCAAGCGCAGATTTCAGCGCTGCGCCATCGCCCTTTCCTTGTGAGGCGACCACCGCGAAATCGCGTGGTTCAACCCCCAATGCGCTTAGGTTATCTGGATCAAAACCAATGAATTCCACCGAGCTTTCGGAACCTTCAGGCAAGCAAACACGCAACCCGATCAGCGCCGCGTGCGCGGCGAGCGCGTGTGCAATCGGAGAGTCTCCAAAAATGATCAGGCGCGGGGCGTGCTGATAGGGTTCGATCAGCAAATCGACCGATCCGCCCGAAGGACAACCGCTTTTGAAGGTCTCAACACCATCCGGGTCTGTCATCGCCACTACCTTGTCTGAAGGTTTCACGCGGATCATTTTCGGAGTTCCACCCGCAAGTGCCTCCTGCGCCGATGCGCGTACGACGCGCTGCACGCACGCTCCGCCCAGATGCCCCAAAATACACCCGTCCCGCATGATCACGGCCTTGCAACCTGCCTTGGCCGAGGTTGCGTCGGCAGTGCGAAGGACAGTTGCCACGCAAAAGGCGTCGCCCTTTTGGCGCAACTCCTCAATCGTGTCGAAAATGTCGAAACCTGCCATCGACGTGTCCTTTCACAGTTTTCGGAATTCGGGTTCCAACGCCGCCAGCGCGTCGAGCGTGTTGGCCGGTAGGTGCGCATCCAGATAAGGTTCTGCGGCCTGCATAGCCGCAGCAATAGGCTGATAGTCTTTCCATCCTTTAAGAGGATTCAGCCAAACAATCCGCCGCGCCGTGCGCCGAATCCGAGCCAAAGCATCTCCCAGGGCCTCAGGTGACGCGCTGCAATAACCGTCCGAGAGGATCAATACGATCGTCCGCCCGTTCAATGCGCGGGCACCGTATCCGTTCAGAAACCTCTCAAGGCTTCCCGAGATGTCGGTCCCACCGCCGAACCCTTCGGCCATCAGCGATAACCGCCCTGCCGCGCGTAACGAGTCGTGGTCGCGCAGCGCATCCGTGACGCGCATCAGGCGGGTGTGGAAGAGATAGGCGTCCGCCTCTGTTCCACTGCCGATCAGACCCTTGAGGAAGGCCAGAAAAACCCGCGAATAGACCGTCATCGATCCACTGACGTCACACAAGGCCACGATCCGCATTGGGCGTGATGGCCGAGCGCGGCGATACAGATCCATCGGCTCTCCTCCTCTTGCGAGGCTGGCGCGTTGTATCCGACGCATATCCAGAGCCGGTCCACGTAACGCTTGTTTCTGCCGACGCGAGCGCCGGTCGCGGATCGCACGCGCGATGGTGGTTGCGGCTTGTTCGGCCTGCCGCAGCGCGTCTTCATCCATCAACTCGCGCAAATCCCGGCGCGACAGGTTGGCTGTACGGGTCGCAATCAGCTTCCCGTCTCTCCCCACGGCCTCCCCGTCGCCGGTATCAGGTGCGGCGGCCTGATCAGTGCCGGTCTCGGATTCCTGACTATCCTGGCTCTCTTGCTGCCAGATCATCGGCTTGGCGGATTGAACTCGCACGTGCGCGGTTTGGGCGGTTCCCGTGCGTTGCTTGCCGGTGTTGAACCAATAGGCTTCGAACAGGTCATCAAACCTCCGCCAATCGTCGGCGTCACCGGCCAGCAAGACGCAAAGCGCCTGCTGGGCCTGTCTGACATCCATCGCGTCAACGGCCGCCAGCGCGGCCAATGCGTCGCCCGTTTCAGCCGGCCCGACACGCAGTCCGTTCATACGCAAATGCGCGATGAAACCGGACATTCGTTCCGACAAACCAGATGCGCGAGTGGGGAACCGGGTGACCTGCATCACGCCACCTTTCCGATCAGACGATCCGTTACCTCTGGCGGGGCAGCGTCGTAATCGGCTGCAGTTTTCAGAAGGCAAACAAGGGTCGCCTGAACCTCTTCGCGGGACTGCGCCATGTCGTTTACACCCAGCCCAGAAAGGGCCGCCGCCCAGTCCAACATTTCGGCAATGCCAGGGGTTTTCTCCAAGTCTTCTTTGCGCAGCGCCTGCACAACGCCAACAATCTGGCGCGCCAACAGCCCTTCAACTTCGGGGCATGCGGGCTTTCAGGATCGCCATTTCCGTTTCACGCGATGGGTAATCAAGGAAACTATACAGGCAACGACGCCGCAGCGCGTCCGAAAGGTCCCGCGTCCCATTCGCCGTCAGGATCACGATGGGCCGCGAACGCGCCTTGATGGTGCCAAGCTCGGGGATGGTGATCTGAAAGTCCGACAAAACCTCAAGCAGATAGGCCTCAAACTCCTCATCCGCGCGGTCGATTTCATCGATCAGAAGAACAGGTGGTTCTTCTTCGCTGATCGCTTCTAGTAAAGGTCGCTTCAGTAAATAGTCATCCGTGAATAGCTGAGCTTCGCTGGTGCCACCCTGTGCCTCGCTTGCACGAATAGCCAGCAACTGGCGCTGGTAATTCCATTCATATATCGCGTGGCTGGCATCCAGCCCTTCGTAGCATTGTAACCGGATCAACCGTGCCGCGCGCTGTGCCGCCAACGCCTTTGCGACCTCGGTTTTTCCGACCCCTGCTGGCCCTTCCAACAGCAGCGGACGCCCAAGCAACTGCGCCAAATGAAGCGCCATCGCCAATCGGTCATCGGCAACGTAGCCCACCTCGGCCAAGCCTTGCTGAATGTGCTGCAAGCTCATGCAATTCTCCCGGATTGCCGCCGCGCCGTATTCCAGCGCGGCAGCTTTTCCTGTTAGCCGTGCATTCCCAGACCGTTGGCGATCTTCCAGATACGCCAGTGGTCATGCGGCATGTGGCTTTGGACAAGACCAAACGGACGGAAGGCATCATGCACCGCGTTCGAGAACGCAGGAACACCACCGACATTCGGGCTTTCGCCAACGCCTTTTGCACCGATCGGGTGGTGCGGAGACGGCGTCACCGTGTGATCGGTGGTGTAGTTGGGCGTCTCCCACGCGGTGGGCAAGAAGAAGTCCATCAACGTACCGGTCTTGACGTTACCCATCTCATCATACGCGATTTCCTGACCCATAGCGATTGCCAGAGCCTCGGTCACGCCGCCATGGACCTGACCTTCGATGATCATGGGGTTGATCCGGGTCCCGCAATCGTCCAGCGCATAGAACTGCCGGACCTCCCATTCGCCGGTATCGACGTCGATCTCCATGACGCAGATATAGGCCCCGAACGGGTAGGTCATGTTCGGCGGGTCATAGTAGCTTACGGCCTCCAGACCGGGTTCCAGCCCCGGAATGGCCTGATTATATGCGGCAAAGGCGATTTCTTTCATCGTCTTGAACCGCTCAGGCGCACCTTTGACCGAGAACCGATCCACGTCCCATTCGACGTCGTCGTCGTGGACTTCAAGCAGGTAGGCGGCAATCATCTGCGCCTTGGCACGGATTTTGCGGGCGGCCATCGCCGTTGCCGCGCCGGCCACAGGTGTCGACCGAGACCCATAGGTGCCAAGACCATAAGGCGCGGTATCAGTGTCGCCTTCTTCCAGCGTGATGTCATCGGCAGGCAGGCCGATCTCGCTGGCGATGATTTGGGCAAAAGTCGTAGCGTGGCCCTGACCTTGGCTGATCGTCCCCAGCCGTGCGATGGCGGAACCGGTTGGATGAATCCGGATTTCGCATGAGTCGAACATTCCCAACCCAAGGATATCGCAGTTCTTGACCGGTCCAGCCCCGACGATTTCGGTGAAATGCGTCAGGCCGATGCCCAGCAGTTTACGGGTCTTTCCGGCTTTAAAGTCCTCGATCCGCTGCGCCTGTTCCGCCCGCAGACCGTCATAGTCCACGGCCTTCAGCGCTTTGTCCCAAGCGGTGTGATAGTCACCCGAGTCATATTCCCACCCCAGCGCGGACTGATATGGAAACTGATCCTTGCGGATAAAGTTGATCCGGCGTAGCTCGGCCGCGTCCATGTTCAGCTTGATTGCCAGAACCTCGATCATCCGCTCGATGAAATACGCAGCCTCGGTCACGCGGAAGGAACAGCGATAGGCCACCCCGCCCGGTGCCTTGTTGGTGTAGACGCCATCCACAGCCAGATAGGCGGTGGGGATGTCATACGACCCCGTGCAGATGTTCATGAACCCGGCCGGGAACTTCGTCGGGTCGGCACAGGCGTCAAATCCACCATGATCTGCTGTGGTATGGCACCAGAGACCCGTGATCTTGCCATCCTTGGTCGCAGCGATCTTGCCCTGCATCCAGTAATCGCGGGCAAAGGCGGTCGACATCAGGTTTTCCATCCGGTTCTCGACCCATTTCACCGGTTGGCCGGTGACAATCGAGGCGACAACCGAGCAGACATAGCCCGCATAGGCGCCAACTTTGTTACCAAAGCCGCCACCGATATCAGGGCTGATCACCCGGATATTGTGCTCGGCGAGACCTGAGATCAACGACACAACAGTCCGGATCGCGTGGGGGGCCTGGAAGGTGCCATACAGCGTCAGCTTGCCGGTCACCTTATCCATCGAGGCAACACAGCCACAGGTCTCCAGCGGGCAGGGATGGGTCCGATGGTAATAAACCATCTCTTCGGCGACGACATCGGCCTCACCCAGAACGGCCGCGGCTGCATCCTTATCGCCCTGTTCCCAGGTGAATATGTGGTTGTGATGCTTGCGCGGCCCGTGTGCGCCCTCTGTCTGACCCGCAAGGTCTTCACGCAGGACGACGTCTGACTTCAAAGCCTCAAACGGGTCGGTCAGGACGGGAAGCTCTTCATAGTCAACTTCGACCAGCTCTGCCGCATCCGCTGCGATGTAGCGATCTTCGGCGACGACATAAGCGACTTCCTGGCCCTGAAACAGAACTTTGCCATCAGCCAGCACCATTTGCTTGTCACCGGCCAGCGTCGGCATCCAATGCAGACCCAGCGGAGCCAGATCTGCGGCTGTCAGCACAGCAACCACACCGGGAATGGCCAGCGCGGCGTCCTTGTTCACACTGACGACACGGGCATGTGCGTAAGGCGAGCGGACAAACGCGCCGAACAGCATCCCGTCCAGCTTGATGTCATCGACATAATTGCCCTTGCCTTGGGTAAAGCGCACATCCTCGACGCGTTTACGCGAGCTTCCCATCCCTTTGAGGTTGGCGGCGCGTTCTTCGGGGGTCATGGTTTGATCGTTCATTCCGCGGCCTCCTTCTGAGCGTTCAGCATGTCAGCCGAGGCCGAGATCGCCTTAACAATGTTCTGATACCCGGTGCAGCGGCAGAGGTTTCCGGCCATACCAAAGCGGATTTCTTCCTCGGTCGGGTTCGGGTTTTCCTGCAGCAGGCGATGTGCGCGGGTGATCATGCCCGGCGTGCAGAAGCCGCACTGTAGCCCGTGATGTTCACGGAACATCTCTTGCAGAACACCAAGGCTGCCATTGTCATTGGTCAGCCCCTCGACGGTGGTGATATCAGCACCGTTCACTTGCGCTACGAAAGTTGTGCAGGATTTGACGGATTTACCGTCGATATCCACCGTGCAAGCCCCGCAATGGCTGGTCTCGCACCCAATATGAGGACCGGTGATTTTCAGATCTTCCCGCAGGAAGTGGATCAACAGCGTGCGCGGCTCGGCCAGACCTTCGACCTGCTTGCCGTTCACGGTGAGTTTGACGTGCATTTTCGACATGATTTCCTCCCCTCAACCCGCGCGGCTTTGCGCACGGTCGATGGCGCGGCGCAGCATTACGGCGGCCACGTGTTTCTTGAATTCGACGGGGCCGCGGTTGTCGGCCACTGGGTCGATCGCGTCGAGCATCGCGGCGACACAGCCGCTGACGTCTCCGTCGGCCAGCGCATTGCTTGCGCTCTCGGACCAGATGGGGGTGTCTGCCAGATTGGTCATCGCCACCGAGGCCTGACCGTTGCCTACCGTCACAGCAGCCGCAGCGGTCGCATAGTCGCCGATCTTGCGTTTCTGTTTTTCATAGGCCTGACCAACGCCTGCACCCGGCACGGGGATTGAAATCCGGGTGAGGATTTCCTCATCCTCACGAGCGGTAAAGTACGCCGCCTCGTAGAATTCTCGTGCCGCCATACTGCGGGTGCCGTCAGGGCCGGAAAGCTCGAATGTCGCGTCCAGGCATTGCATCAGCCCGGGCATGTCGTTGCCAGGATCACCATTGGCGACATTGCCGCCGACAGTCCCCATGTAACGCACCTGAGGGTCCGCAATCTGCAGAGCAGCCTCGCGGATCAGCGGAATGGCTGTAGCCAGACCATCATGGGTGATCAACTCATGCTGTGTAACCATCGCACCAAGCGAGACGGTGTCCGAACCAATCTGGATGCCTTTCAATTCCTCAATGGCCTGCAGATCAACCAGATGGCCCATCTCGGCCATGCGCAGCTTCATCATCGGGATCAGGCTGTGCCCGCCCGCGATCACGCGCGCTTCATCTCCGTGTTCCTGTAGAATGCCAATGGCCGAGGCGATATCGCCTGGCCGGTGATACTCAAAACCGGCTGGTATCATGTTTTTCCTCCCTGGGTCCAAGCGGTGTGCCTTGGGGATCCTACGAGGTAGGAAAGAACGTGTGACTTAAGGCTTCCAGCGATCGGGAACAGGTCGCGCTGCTTGTTTCACGAAATGCGAATAGATTGCACGAACTGCGATCAGAGGCCGAGAGCCTCGCGAATATCCGTCAGGCGGGAGCGGCTGACCGGCACTTTGGTCAACGCGTCGACACCGTCAAAAAAACAGGTGCCGTTGTCCTTGTGACGTTCAAAGCTAGAGACGTGTTTGGGGTTCACTAGATAGCTGCGATGGGCACGCAAAAACCCGTCTGGTTTCAGGCGGCTCTCGGCCTCGGTGATCGACCAAGGGCAGAAAAGTTTTTCAGCACCCATATAGAGAACGGTATAGTGCCCCTCGGCCCGAATGGCGGCGATGCTGGCGGGCTCCGTGAAATATGTCTGGCCTTCACGCTCGAACGGAACACCAGCGCGCAGGGTTGCGGGTTCCGGCGTGCGTTCGGGCACCAACTTTTCCTTCGGTTCAATGAACGAGATCCCGGTCAGTAAAAAAGCTCCGCAGATCAGGAAAACCGAAACGGTGACGCCCATCGCCAGAACCTGATTGTCCAGCGCAGGCCCCGCACCGCCGGCTGTGTCACTTGCCACAAAATCGGTCAGACTGGTCGCCACAAAGTGCATTGTAAAAACGGCCAGCCCAAAACAAACTGTGCCCAGCAGAATATTTCGTTGCGTGCGGTTGCCATAAGCAACCCAAATAGCCGCGACCGACAGGATTACCGAGGCCAACGTCGCCAGAGTTACGTCCAGAACATTGTAAACAGGGCGGCATAACTGCATTCCGGCCATGCCAATGTAGTGCATCACCACGATGCCCAGCCCTACGATCACCCCTGATCCGATCATTGTCTGAGGCGTACGCGGACGGAAATGCAGCAACAGCAACGCCAGCCCAACCATCAGGATCGCTACAAGCGCAGAGATCAGCGTGATCAGAGCGTCGTAGTAAAACAGTATCGGCAGCTGCAGGCCCAACATGGCAACGAAATGCATCGACCATATACCGCCTCCCAGAATGACCGCAGCCAGAGCAACGACAAGCTTGCGGCGTTGGCTATCCAGCCGGGACGCGCCATGCGTCAGATATAGGCCGGTAAATCCGGCCATCAGCGCCACGGCCAAAGAGGCCGCCACAAGCCAGGCGTTGTGCGAATAGTCCAGCATATAGGTGTACCCGCCCTCCCCAGCGCGTGTCCGACGTTAGCAAACTGAAATTCAGGGCACAATCTACTCTGACCGGACTGCAGCAGCACGCGCAGAGGAATTCGAACCGGTCTCAGCGAGCCTAGCAAAGCTGCCTTGTGTCCAGCACCGAGTTCGCATCATTCGGCAGCAGCGGCGGAACGTGTCTGCACGAAAGTGTCCTGGCTAGAGAAGGATCGCTCCAAGTTAAAATGGTTGCGGATCTAGGCATGCAAGGTGGCGATTACTGGAAATTCCATTCAAGTTGCTTCCAAGCAAGCGTCACCGCTATAGACAGTCGCCTGCTTCCTACTGCTACCGACCTATCGAAGCGACCACGATGTAGAGTACGGGCCAGACCGTAGCAAAGATCCAGTAGGCCCGAAGGCTACGTGACCAAATAGGCGCGAACGCGTTTGAACACTTCGTGAATACACTGTCCATCTACGGATCACTATATCGCCTTGCGATCCGTCGCACGTGCCATTTTGTCCAGATCCCAGGCCGTGCCTCAGCCTGCCATCAGATTGGGGATTTTCCTTGTTGAAGCATAGTGCTGACAAATCGGCTGCGGGTCGGCTTCCAATTTTCCGTTTTCACGCAGAAGCGGGTTCGCGAAGTCCGCTTCGGGCTGGAAAAGGCAGCTCGTGGCCGTCGCTACCATTCACGGCTTAAGTATCAGTCGCCCAAGTGGGAACCATGCGGGCTTCGGAATAAGTGTAGCATCTTATCGCCCGGTGCGTCGCATTCAGACGAGGACGGCCCAATCCTGCCGTTCACCGACCGATCAAGATGCTGCGCTCGCAGCCCGCATTGCGGACAAGTTCTTGTGATAAGACCTGAGGAACCGTTGAGCACGTAGTAGCCGATCGCGGACTTACCTTTAGCAATCAAGCGTCGTGTCGCGTTCCCATTGGGTGAGGTGGTGACAATACTTGTTCCATTCCCGCATCCGCAGGTTCAAGAACGCGTCTGTGAACTGGTCACCCATTGCGCCTTTGAGCGTTTTGTCCTTTTGAAAATCGCGCAGGGCATCCAGCATGTTGAGCGGCAGCTTCTTCGCGCCGCGCACCTTGTGGCCTTCAGTGTACATGTCAATGTCGAGCCGCTTGCCGGGGTCAAGTTCGCGCTCGATGCCGTCCAAGCCTGCAGCAAGCAAGGCGGCTTGCAATAGGTATGGATTGGCAGCACCGTCGGCAAGGCGGAACTCCATCCGCCCGGCATCTGGAATACGGACCATGTGAGTGCGGTTGTTACCACCGTAGGTCACCGACTGCGGCGCCCACGTCGCACCTGATAGCGTTGCTGGGGCGTTGATGCGCTTGTAACTGTTAACGGTAGGGTTAGTGATGGCGCACAGCGCCTGGCCGTGGGCCATGAGGCCGCCGAGGAAGTGGTAGGCCAGCTTCGACAGCCCCATCTCTTCATCGCCCTCGAAGACGCAAGTGTTGCCGTCGGTCGTCCAAAGCGAATGGTGCACGTGGCAACCGTTGCCTGTCAGGTTGGAGAACGGTTTGGGCATGAACGTCGCCCGCAGCCCATGCTTCTCTGCAATTTCTTTGACCATGAACTTGAAGAACGCGTGCTGGTCGGCTGTCTGCAGGCAGGGGCCGAAGTCCCAGTTGATCTCGAACTGACCATTCGCGTCTTCGTGGTCATTTTGGTACGGGCCCCAGCCGAGGGCGATCATCGTCGAACAGATCTCGGAGATCACATCATAACGACGCATTAGGGCGGATTGGTCGTAGCACGGCTTCTCCTGCTGATCGCGATCATCGGAAATGCCGGAGCCGTCGGCGTTGATTAGATGAAACTCGGGCTCGACGCCGGATTTCATCATGTAGCCCATGGCCTCGGCTTTCTCGTTGATCCGCTTCAAGACGAGACGTGGCGCTTGCTCCACCGGCTTGCCATCCATCCAGGGATCACCCGCGACCCAGGCGAGTTCAGGCTTCCAGGGGAGTTGAATCACACTGTCCGCATCAGGCATCACCAGCATGTCCGGATGCGCCGGGGTCATGTCCAGCCACGCGGCAAAACCGGCGAAGCCAGCACCGCCTTCCTGCGCGCTTGCAATGGCCTCGGTCGGGACAAGCTTGGCCCGTTGCACTCCGAACAAGTCAGTGAAGTTGCACAGAAAGAACTTAACGCCTTTGTCGGCGGCCCATGCTGCGAGGTCTGTCATCAAAAGCTCCCTTGTCTTCCCGGTATCCAATCGGTTCCTGCCAGCGGGACGCCCGCCATTGCAGCGGCCTCGATCGTCAGAGCACAGAGGTCTTCAGGCTCCAGATTCAGAACATGACTTTTCCCGTTGGCTCGTGCAATTGTTTGCGCTTCGAGTGTCATGACTTTTAGGTAGTTGGCCAGACGGCGACCGGCCTTGACCGGATCCAACCGGGCGGCGAGTTCGGGGTCTTGCGTGGAGATGCCCGCGGGGTCGTTGCCTTCGTGCCAATCGTCATAGGCCCCGGCGGTCGTGCCAATTTTCTGGTACTCTTCTTCCAATGAGGGATCGTTGTCGCCAATAGCTATTAGGGCCGCCGAGCCGATAGAAACCGCATCTGCGCCCAAGGCCAGCGCCTTTGCGACATCGGCGCCAGTGCGCACACCACCCGAGATCACAAGTTGAACTTTACGATGCATATCAAGGTCCTGCAGAGCCTGAACGGCGGGGCGGATGCAGGCGAGGGTCGGCTGTCCGACATGTTCGATGAACACGTCTTGCGTGGCCGCAGTGCCGCCCTGCATTCCGTCCAGAACGACAACATCGGCACCCGCTTTGATGGCGAGTGTCGTGTCGAAGTATGGGCGGGCACCGCCGATCTTGACGAAGATCGGCACGCGCCAACCGGTGATTTCGCGGAGTTCAAGGATCTTTATTTCGAGGTCATCAGGCCCGGTCCAATCCGGATGTCGGCAGGCAGATCGTTGGTCGATACCTTTAGGCAGATTCCGCATTTCGGCCACGCGGTCACTAATTTTCTGCCCGAGCAACATGCCCCCTCCGCCCGGCTTTGCTCCCTGCCCCACGACGATTTCCACGGCGTCCGCCTTCCGCAGATCGTTGGGGTTCATGCCATAGCGCGAGGGGAGGTATTGGTAGACAAGCTTGGTCGAGTGCCCGCGCTCCTCAGGTGTCATGCCGCCGTCGCCAGTGGTGGTTGACGTACCTGCCGCCGACGCACCGCGCCCCAACGCCTCTTTCGCTGGGCCGGACAATGCGCCAAAGCTCATACCCGCAATTGTGATCGGGATGTCAAGTTCGATGGGTTGCTCGGCAAAGCGCGTGCCCAGCGCCACGCCTGTACCGCAAGCCTCGCGGTAGCCCTCCAGTGGATAGCGCGACATTGAGGCACCCAAGAACAACAGATCATCGAAATGCGGCAGCCGACGCTTCGAGCCGCCGCCACGAATGTCGTAGATGCCGGTTGCCGCCGCACGCCGGATGTAAGAGTTAGTATAGTCGTCGAAGGTCCAGGGTTTCACTGGATGGGTCTTAAGTGTCTGATCCATCAGTAGGCTCCTGCATTGTCGATATCGAAATTGTATAGCTTGCGCGCTGAACCATAGCGCTTGAAATCCTTCGGTTCAGCATCGCTTTCGGCTTCTTTCAACAGCGCGGCGAGCGCCTCTATATGCTCGGGTCGCATCTCTTTCTCGATGCAATCCGCCCCAAGCGAGGCAACTGACCCGCGCACAAAAAGCTGCGCTTCGTAGATGCTGTCGCCAAACGCTGCACCCGCGTCACCACAGACAACCAACCGCCCGGATTGCGCCATAAATGCGCTCATGTGGCCGATGTTGCCGTGCACAACGATGTCGATGCCCTTCATCGAAATACCGCAGCGGCTCGAGGCGTTCCCCTTGATGACAAGTAGCCCGCCGTGCCCGGTCGCCCCTGCATATTGGCTGGCGTCTCCGTCAACGATCACCGTGCCAGACATCATGTTTTCGCAACAGCCTGGCCCGACTGATCCTTCGACGTGGATTGTGGCCCGCTTATTCATCCCGCCGCAGTAGTAGCCTGTCGAACCCTCAACCGTGACGTTAATCTCTGCGTCGAGGCCGCAGGCAATGGCATGGCTCCCGCGTGGATTAGCGATGGTCCATTGCGTTTCGTTTGTCCCTTCGGACTGCGCCTGCAGGATGGCGTTCACATCGCGCAAGCTTTGCTGTTCCAGGTCAAGTTCGTGCATCAGTTCTTCCAGAAGTAGGCCGTTGCAGGCTCGGGTTCCCAGACCTTCGCGTGCGCAATGTCCGGGAGGTTGACCAAGGCGCGGTACTCGGACCCGAACGCCACGTATTGATCAGTTTCGGCCAGCACCGCCGGCTTGCAAGCGATGGGATCCCGCAGAACGCCAAAGCCGTCTTTGGTGCCGACGACAAATGTGTAGAAACCGTCGAGATCATCGAGGCCAGCCTCTAGCGCTTGTCCTAGATCATCTCCCTGCTGCATCCGGTATGTCAGATAGGCTGCGGCCACTTCGGTGTCGTTCTCGGTCTGCACCGTGATGTTCTGGCGTGCCAGTTGACGTCTCAGCCGATTGTGGTTGGACAAGGACCCATTGTGCACAAGGCACTGATCCGCCCCGGTGGAGAATGGATGCGCGCCGAGAGTCGTGACGGCGCTTTCAGTTGCCATGCGCGTGTGGCCGATCCCGTGGCTGCCCGACAAGGACTGGATATCGAAGCGCTCTGCGACTGACTTTGGCAGACCGACTTCTTTGTAAATCTCAATCGCATCCCCGTGCGACATCACGCGCAAACGCGGATGATCCCGTGCGATCGTCGCGAGCGTGTCTTCAACGCGATAGCTTGGAACCGTCACGATCGCATGGGTTTCGATCACTGCGATCTGCGCTTCCAGCGCCTCACCCAGCCCCGCAAAGTACCGATCCGGATCCGCCGATTGCAGCGTAATCTTCACCTCTCCTGTGGCACCCTCACGATAGACGGCAATACCCGCACTATCTGGGCCGCGATCTGACATGGTCACCAGCATATCGGTGAGCATGGCCCCAAGCTGCGGCTTTAACGACTTGTCCTTCAGAAACAGCCCTACAATTCCACACATAGCATCCTCATGAATGTCTCGCGAAAGACTAGGGAAGCTGGGATCCATGTCCAGAACAGGTTTATCGAAATGAAGATTTATTTCCTATCCGGAAAAAAATCCCTCTTTTCATTCCTGAGAATAACAGATGATCGACAAGTACTTTGCGGGCAGAGCATCCAGTGTCTCCGGCCCGTGAGGAGCATCGGCGTCAAAGAAGAGGCTGTCGCCTTGTTTCAACGGATAAACAGTGTTGCCGTGACGGTAGGTAACTTCGCCTTCCAACATGTAGAGGAACTCCATACCGTCATGTTGAAATGTCTCGAAAGTGTCGGAGGCTTCTGTCAGCAAGATCAAGTAGGGCTCGACAACGACTGAACTGGATTGTGCACTGAGCAAACCCAACAAATTGTATTGGTGACCGGCCCGGGTACCCGCACGATCGGCTTCAACGCCTTCTCCCGCTCGCACGTGCATGGCGGGTCTGTCTTCATCATAACCTTGAAACAGGGTCGTGAGCGGCACCGACAGATTGCTCGCCAGCCGTCGCAACATGGACAGCGACGGCGACACCTGTCCATTTTCGATCTTCGAGACCATCCCCTCGCTTATGTTCATCTCGGCGGCAAACTGCGCGATCTTGCGGCCCTTTTTGAGCCGCAGGTTTCGGACCTGCCGCCCAATCGCGACTTCCAATTCACGTTCAAGAAAAAGCGACGTGCCGTGAGGGTCTTGGTCAAGGGTTTTGTTCATGTAGAAAGCTTACTGCTTTTCGCGACGCGCGCTACGGCTTTTCGCGTTGGGCGCACTATTATCGCCTGCCAACTTGGTGCACTACAAAACAAGTTTCATCCCTCTACTCCAAGGTTGACTACAGGCTCACAGAAGACTTCGGATGCACCGCAATACCTGACTCGTGGAATGCCATCCGCACCTAAAGGGTCGGCCCTTTTCCTGACTTTGCCGCTGTAACTAGATGGGGCGGCGCAGTGTCACCGTTGCAGCCATTCGTAATTCACGCGGCAGCTTCGATGTCCATCGCCGCAGGGGGCCAATCGCATAAATGTCGCAAATAAGTGGTCGAAGCACTCACCAAAGCGTTAGCCTTAACGGAACCACTTCATTGATCGACCCAACATGACTCCCTTAGCGCCATCATCTTTAGACACAGACGCCCACAAATACGGCGTGCTCTTCGTCTTCGCGGCAGGGGTTCTGTGGTCAACAGTCGGGCTTGGAATTCGCCTGATCGAAGACGCCGCAGTGTGGCAGATACTACTTTACCGGTCGATTAGCATGTCGCTGTTCTTGTACGTGTTCATCAGGGTGCGGTCCGGCGAAAGCCCCTTTGTTCAGATCCGCCGCATCGGCACCCCGGTCATGACGGCGGGGCTTTCACTGGTTGCAGCCTATTCCGGTGGGATCTACGCGATCCAGAATACCTCGGTTGCGAATGCCATGCTTCTATTTGCGACAGCGCCTTTCATGGCTGCAGTGCTCGGATGGATCGTTTTGCGGGAACCCGTTCGCATCGTAACATGGGTGGCGATCGCGGTGGCGATCGGAGGAGTTGGAATCATGTTTGCCGACAAATCCGGCAGTGTGGCTCTGAAGGGCAGCCTTGCCGCGCTCGGGTCGGCCCTCGGCTTTGCTGTCTTCACCGTGTCCTTACGCTGGGGCCGCACAGGGGAAATGCTGCCCGCAGTTTTCCTGTCGGGCCTTTTCGCGATCGTCATTACTTTGGCGATATGCCTTAGCCTTGGGCTCTCCATCGTACCGAGCCCCAATGACGGCGGCATCGCGGTGGGCATGGGTGTGTTCCAAGTTGGCGCAGGGCTGATCCTATACACGCTGGGCTCCCGCAGCCTCCCGGCAGCAGAGCTCGCTCTTCTGTCTCTGGCCGAAGTCCTACTCGGCCCGCTATGGGTCTGGCTGTTTCTTGGGGAAACCGCGAGCCTGTACACGTTGATCGGTGGTGCTGTTCTGCTAGCCGCTATCGCCGGAAATGCGCTGTCAGCTAAGCGACAAGAGACTCCGCCTATCACCACTCCTTAATACCGAACGGCCCAGAGCCGACATTCAGCCTGTCGTGCCAATGCTGCGTGCGCAGCCCGCTTTCCCGACATTCGCTGCGAGCGCAAAATCAGTGGGTATTCAAACTCATGCGTCGTTTCTTCGGCGCTGGTTAACGGCTCACGGCTCTACAGAATCCTTCGAATTCATTCCGCGGCCATAACAACAAAGAGGGTGCCAGGTTCTTACTGAGCCGTCGACAGCTCCGCAACGCATGGCATCTTTGCATGTTGAGGCAACTTCGGGTCAGGACGATGCCAAGATTGAGCGGAAGAAACCCATAAACTGCCCTGACTTTGATAAACCGACGGATCCTTCAACGTTCCGACTTTGATTGCTTTGTATTCTGGCGCGGCACTATTCCAGGATATGACGTGCACTCCGCAATCCGGACAAAACTGCCGAAACACATCGTTTCCGCTTTCGACCTTGCGCCTGAATGTCGTTGGTGTTCCCCGTACAACGATTACCGCTGATGCAGAAAACATCATTCCATGAGCTTCCGCACCGCCAGAGGTCTTCTGGCAGTCACGGCAGTAGCAAGCGCCCGATATGATTGGGGCAGCATTTACGCGGTATTTAACGGCACCGCAAAGGCACTCTCCCTCAAAGACATCAATCATCTTTCGTCTCCTTTTCTTCAAATCCCTCAATCATCGCTTCTGCGACGCGCACAGCGGTCGCGATCTCTTCGGGTGACAAGCGTTCTGAAACGCGCGCGATGTTGACCGCCTCGCGTGCCAAAACAGTTTCGATCAATTCGGCCCCGATTGGTGACAGCGCCAGGAGCTTTGAACGGCGATGCGCGGTGTTTTGGCGGCGCTCGACCAAACCTTTTTCAATCAGCGCATTCGCGGTCTTTTGAACAAACTGCCGGGGCGCGATTAGTCGGTCAGCAATCCGCGGCACAGGAAGTGTTCCATGGTCATGGAGTTGCTCTAGCACCGCCCGCTCTGTAACGGTCAGTCCGGTGCCACCCAATTCACGTGCAACAGCGCTTTCCAAAACCTTGTAGAGCGGGCGCACAAGCCGAATGAAGTCATAAAGTTCTGTCGAGTCGTTCATAATGTCATCAAAAATGTCATAATGACATCATTGATGTCAATGATGATTTGTGGCTTGGCCTAAGGGGCAGCCTCCTCAAACCCACAACTGTACGATTGAAACTGTTAACAGCAGTGCCATGGTGCCGTTGAACAAATGCCAGTGCCATTCGGCGCTCAGCCAACGGGCAACGAGGCCGCCAGCCAGCGCCCAGATCGTCAGGGAAAGACAAGCCGAAAGAGCGAATACCAGGGCCAGTATGCCACCCAACACCAAGGGGCTGCTGGCCAGCTTGGAAAACGACGAGGCAACGCCCAAAGCCATAGCCCAGGCTTTTGGGTTTACCATGAGAAGTATGACGCCACTCACAAGACTGATTGGAGTTTCCTCATCAGTTTGCGTTGGCGAAGGAGGACCGGCCAAACTAATTCTCGCGGCAAGCCAAATCAGATATATGGAACCGATGACCTTTACGCTCATTTCCAGAACAGGTGCTGTTTGAAGTGTCTTGGCCAGACCGGCCCCGGACACACCCACCAACCCGGCAAGCGCAAGCGCCATACCAAGGATCAGTGGAACACTGCGTCCATATCCAAACCACGCACCAGATGCGGTGGCGAGCGTGGTCGCACCACCAGGAGAGCCAGTGGCCACCAAAGCAAACATAACAAGTGCCCATATCTGATCGGGCATCGCAATTACCGTGCGGCTGTTACTTCGATCTCAACAAGAAGATCAGGTGCCGCTAAACCTGCCACAACCAACGTGGTGACCGCAGGGGCTTGCCCTTGGTTCCAACGAGCTTGACGAGCTTTGGACAGCGCCGGCAGGTATTTAGCTTCGGTCACATAGTAGATGACACGCAAAATGTCTGCGGTGCCCAGCCCAGCATCGGCAAGCAGAGCTTCGACATTATTCATCGCCTGATAACACTGTTGTTCGAACCCTTCACGGGTCTCGCCATCGGGTGAAACACCAATCTGTCCGGACAGACAAATCAGTGTCTTTGGTGCCGAAATCTGAGTGCCATGTACATAAATGCCCTGATACTGCTCCGGCACAGCACGCAATGTGTTTGGGGCCAATCGTGTGATCATTTTTTGCTCCGTTTCCAAGTCGCCGTTAAGGCCACAGTCGGTTAGACTGGGTTTGCTGTGAGGACCAACAAAATGAGATTGCTCGACATCAGCCCGTTTTTTCGCTGTGTCCGCTTTGGTCGACGATACTGACCACCAATCCGTCCGCGATGCGAAATGCCGACGCACCACGAAACTGCAAATTATGTCCGGTTTTCCATCCGTTGGGCAGATCGAGGGCAACCACGGCAGAATAGTCGACTTCCATCAACGTGGTATCTACGACGGATATGACATTCACGACCTTTTGGTGGCGGCTCGCAAATGCCTGAACACCGAGACTTGCCAGTTCTGCAAATGCCTGTTTGCCAGAGGTTACAGCCGTGACTTCCCCACCCGAGACATTGCAAAATGTGACGTCATCCGAAAGGCAAGCCAACATGGCAGCCACGTCCATCCGATTGTAGGCATAGACATAAGATTGGATGATGCCGGGCAGGCTGTTCATAGGATATCCCGCGTCCTGCCCGAGACCTGTACAGATGCGCCTTTCGTATTGTCCAATGTGACTTTGATCAAAGACGGGCTACCCATGTCTTCGCCCTGGCGAATAGTGAAGCTGCCGCCATGAGGCCACTGGCTGTCGCGCAGGTAACCGGCAAAAGCGGCGGCGGCAGCACCAGTCGCTGAATCCTCTAACACACCGCCCGAGGCGAACGCGTTGCGCACCACAAAGGACTGATAATCTTCGATATACACCAACATCACTGTCACCAGATCATGTTTGCGCATCACCGAGCGGCCCTCGTCCAGATCATAGTCCATCGCAGCAAGCCGCGCGCGGCCTTTCAGAGGCAGCACGATGTGGCTGGCACCACCGTGAATATGCGCCGGCGGCAGTCGAGGATCGAGATCCTCTGACGTCAGGTCAAAAAGCGCCAGCACATCCTCAGCCTCGCCCTCTGTCATAGAACGACTTTTCGTAGGCGGCGATGAAAGAGTGGCGAACATGCCTTCTGGAGTGGCAGCGACATCCACAGTAATTGTGGCTTCGTTCAGAACGAGTGTATATGTGCCTTCACCGTTTTGTTCACCCAATGCGGCGCCAAGGGCGATTGTGGCATGGCCGCAAAACGACACCTCAGATTCCGGTGAGAAGTACCGCACCCTCCAATTTTTGCCCCCATCATCTTGCGCCACGGCAAAAGCAGTCTCTGAATACCCGACGTCGGACGCGACGCGCGCCATCTCGTCTTCACTGACCGCGTTCTCCAGAAGCACAACCCCTGCCGGGTTGCCGCCCTCTGATCCTTGGCTGAACGCCGCGGTTCTTTGAATGTTCATGGGAAACTCCTGTCTATCGTTGTCAGAATCCTAAGGGGAATGGCGTTCGATTGTCCCAACCCTGTCGAAGGCAGTTTTCTGAAACTTCTTTTGCATCGATGCCCTTTTGGGTAGTCTTCCTTCATGTCGAAAGAACTGGATCAAACGGACCGCCAGATTGTAGAGATCCTCGAATCTGATGGCCGTACCCGCCTATCCGATATTGGTAAGGCAGTCGGCCTCACTGGCCCGGCGGTCGGCGAACGGCTGCGCAACCTACAACACCACGGGTTCATTGCCGGGTTTGGTGCACAGATAGACCTACGCCGCTTTGGTTATACAATTCAGGCTCTTGTCCGGATCAAGCCACGCAGCGGGCAATTGCACATCGTTGAGAAGATGATCGAGGAACAGCCCCGTTTTTCGTCCTGCGACCGGGTTACCGGTGACGATTGTTACGTTGCCCGGCTGCTGCTGAAAGATGTGGCAGAGTTGGACGAGATTCTTCTGCCTTTTCATGACCGGGCGGAAACGAACACTTCGATCGTGAAATCATTCGTCTTCGAACCCAGGCTGCCGCCCTTGGACTAGACGGGTGACCTGATCAGGTACGCCAGTCCTGCGTTTCTATGTCCAACCATTTCCTGAAAGTCCTGATCTTTTGCGAATGCCGATGACTTTCGGGAAAAACCAGCCAGTAGCCTGATCCATCCTCACATGTCAGACCGAAGGGCTGTATCAACCGCCCGCTTTTCAACTCATCCTGGAAAAAAGCGGGGGTCAGCATCGCGACACCCTGCCCAGCAATCGCGGCGCTGGCTTCCAAAACCTGGGGACCAAAATGTTGCCGGACTTCGCCGGTCCGATCAGTGCCCTCTAATCCTGCGGCTGCTGTCCAACGGTTCCACCAAGGGTCTGCGGGCGAAAGGATATGCAGCCGCAAAAGATCCTCAGGCGTGTGGACGCCCCCGATCGTGGCGGCCAAGTCCGGGCTGAGCATCGGGGTAAAACGAGTTGGGATCAGAAGGTGGCTTGCCAGCCCGCGCCAGTTTCCCTGACCGCCGCGTACAGCCACGTCAAAACCGCTGGCTGAAAAATCAACCAGGCTTTCGCTGACTTCGACTCGAACCGCAATGTTCGGGTTTTCCATCTGAAACCCGCCCAGCTTTCGCGCCAGAAAGTTGGTGGCGAAAGTCGGGATGACACTGATCGCCAATGTCTGTTGCGAAATACCCTTAGCTTCGGCAAAGGCATCGCTCAGGATGTTGAGGGCCTCAGTGGCTTTCTCAGCAAATACATCTCCGATTTCTGACAGTGACACACCGCGGGCTTCACGTATGAACAGCGGCGCGCCAACCCGTTCCTCAAGAATCTTGATCTGATAGCTGACGGCCGCTTGGGTCATTCCAAGCTTGTCTGCCGCTAGCGTGAAATTTTTGCACCGCGCGGCCTCTTCAAAGACCCGGATCGCAGCCAGCGGAGGCAAGGTGGTTCGATCAACCATAAACAGTCCTTATGCCTACGCACCAATGCAAATTGGTTCATCTCATATTTTTCTGCGCTGATCAGCATAAACCATCAATTCAACAAATGGGAGAGTGATATGCCCACTCCGCCGTTGTTTAAACGATTTCTGGCTTTGTTCCATGTTAACTTCCTACTCTCGCCAAGACGGAGACCCCAGCCAGAAGACATTCAATACTGGTCAAGTCATATGAAGAAAGACATCGGGATGGACTTCGCTGATCCCCCGCAGCGCCCGTTATACTAATATAGCCAAAGTTGGTGATGATGAACGCGAAAATCAAAACAGCCGAGCATGTTTCAGGTGATGTCCTGCGCGATGCGATGAACAGGGCATTTTCGGACTACGCGGTGCCGATGGAACTATCGGACCGGGAGTTTAGCCTTATGATGCGGCAACGCGGCTTGAGCCATAAGGCCTCACGCATTGCGTTCGTCGGAGGAGATATTGCAGCAATCTGGTTGATGGCCGTGCGCGACAACCATGCTTACCTGATCTCAAGTGGAACACGCCCCGAGTTCAGGCGTCAGGGGCTGGCTCGTCAACTTGCCGAAGACTGTTTGGTCGGCTTAAGAAACGAACGCATTACCAACTTCCAAACCGAAGTTCTGACAGGCAACCAAAAAGCACTCGATCTTTACACTGCCTTAGGAATGGTAATTGCGCGACGACTGGAGTGCTATGAACTGCCGCCTTTGCCGGGATCACCCGAACATGATGTGCAGCAGACGTCCTGGGCGGAAATCGAAGGAAAGGCGCAAGCGTTGGCAGAGGTGCTGCCATCCTGGCAAAACAGTTCCGATGCGATTGCGGCGGTTGCCAGTGATGTGAAGTGTTGGACTGTATCAGACACCCGCGGTTTGGCGGGTTATGTCGTTGCAAGCCCCGAAATGCGAACAGTTGCCCAGATTGGGGTCCGAAAAGACCGCCGTCGCGAGGGAATTGCCCAGTCACTGATTGCAGCCTGCCACCCAGGTGACAAATTGCGTTTGCTAAATGTTGATGGCAGGTCGGATGAATTCCACGCGTTTCTTCAAGCAATAGGCGCTGAACCTACGGTATCGCAGTTCGAATTGAACATGCGCATCACCGACGCAATCGAAAGGTGAAAACGAATGTTTCGGCTGATTTCAAGTGAAATTCTAGCGGACCACTGGGGGATTCTGACAAAATACGAATTCGAACTGCGTCGCCGAAACGGCGAATGGCAGCGTCAGACGCGTGAAACCTACGACCGGGGCAATGGCGCAACTTGCCGTTTGTTTAATCCCGAAACGATTTGTGTACTGTTGACCCGTCAATTCAGACTGCCGGTGTTTCTGAATCGTGGGATAGAAGCCCTGATCGAGGCACCTGCGGGACTCCTGGAAGGATCGGACGCCGATGGTCGGATGCGCGCTGAACTGCTCGAAGAAACGGGATTTCAAACGTCAACTCTGACGCATTTGTTCGACGTCTACATGAGCCCTGGTTCCGTCACCGAGTATCTTTCCTTTTTCAAAGGTGTCTATTCAGCATCGGATAAAGTCGCCAACGGCGGTGGAAAGTCTGATGAAGGAGAGGACATTGAGGTCTTGGAGGTTCCCCTTTCTGAAACGATGAAAATGATTGAAAGCGGTGACATTCGTGACGCGAAGACGATCATCCTGCTCCAGCATCTGATGATAGAGATTCTCCAGAAGAAGTCTTGAGTGTCGATAGACTACTTTGGCAATACCTGAGTGACTTAACGCAATATGAATTGGTATTTGCTAAATTCGACCCTGACCCAGATTGACCAGCCAGCGGCTGTCTTCGATATAGCGACGGCAACCCGCATTGCAGAATACCGTAGTCCCTGCGTGGGCAAACCCTGATCAAGAGCCCATTCGACCTTTCAAAAACCCTCTAAAGACACATCCGCAATCGCATGGTAGCCCCGGTACATGACAAATACTTCGACGCAAGAAAAGCCAGCCATTCCTTATGGCCTGGCAATGCTGGGTGTTCTTTTTGCATGCGTTTGCTTTGGGCTGGTTCCGTACTTTAGCCGCGCGCTGACTGAGCAGGGCATCGCACCTTATGCAGTTGCATTCTATCGTTATATTGTTGCGGCAATTCTGCTCCTTCCAGTTCTAATCTCACACCGAAAAGCATGGCGCGTAATTGTCTGGGGTCTGTCAGCAGGTGCGGTGATGGGACTTGGATGGATCGGGTACGTGACGGCGCTAGAGACGCTACCCGCATCGACCGTGGGCGTTCTCTATATGACTTATCCTGTGTTCACTCTTGTGATCGCTTGGGTTTTATTCGCTGATGCACCCACGCGTCGCGCTTTGTTGGCCTCTGGTCTGATTGTGATGGCAGCAATCATCGCAGGATCACCCGCATCCGCATCCAAAGAGCATATACCAACGCTGCTGATCGCACTTGCGGCTCCGTTTGGATTTGGGTTTGGCATTTGCGTACTGGTGCATCGGCTGTCTCGGATCGCGCCACTGGCACGTATCGCGTCTGTTTCACTTGGCTCCATAATCGGTCTTGCACCGCTTGTTTTGACTGCTGAAATGACGGAGTTACTTCCCCGGAACCCGTCCGACTGGCTATTGATTGTTGGAATAGGTCTAGTCACTGCGCTTGTCCCTCAGCTTATTTACACTGTCTGCTCACCAATGATCGGCGCCTCCCAGACTGCGATTGCTGGCAGCATAGAATTGCCCACAATGTTTGCAGTAGGTTTTTTTGCCTTTGGCGAGGCAATAACAACGCCCCAAGCCATTGCTTGCGCTTTTATACTGGCCGCAATTGTAGTCACAAAAAGAAGAGAGACCCGCATAGCCTGAACGTGTAACAGCTTTCTAAGCTAAGCTTCGAGGCGGTGCAGAATACCGTCTGCCTCAAACCTGACAGATATGAAGACCGGCCCTAAGCCAACCTTGAGCATGGACTCCAAATGCTGCGGACGCAGCTCGCTTTGCGGTCATTCGCTGCAACCGCGAACTCTGGGCCTCGTCGAACTCACAGATCGCGGACAAAGCAGTCGCTACATTTATGGTCAGTCAAGGGTTTTTTGGGCTTATGCTGTACCGTCGGAAATTAGTCAGCTTTGGGCTACAACGCGCTCAAAGCGGGCCTTCACGTAAGAGACATCAATTGCATAGGTCCGCTGTCCACCATTAGTTTGGGGCTTCATTTCGTTGTCGTAATATGTATCTGAAGAAATCGACGAAAGGGTTTCGATGTTGCTTGGTGGTGCTGACGCCCGGCACCGCCTATTGTTCATAATCAGAAACAGAATTTAACGGCAGGAGGGTCGAGTGCATAGCATCTCTGATCGAAGTATGTTCGCCACCAAAGTGGCTGAAGAAGCAGGCGCGTTGGCTATTAGATATTTTGGAAATAGAGACACTCTGGTGGTGGACGCAAAGGGTGCTCAGGATTGGGTCAGCGAAGCCGACCGGAATGTCGAGACGTATGTTCGAGAAAAAATAACCGAGGCCTATCCCGATGACGGAATCTTCGGAGAGGAGCATGATGCGAAATCAGGGTCCAGCGGGTTTGACTGGGTGATCGACCCAATTGACGGCACCACGAACTTCGTAAACGGCATTCCGGCGTGGACGATCGTCCTGGCGGTTGTTGCAGAGGGACAAACACAAATCGGTGTCATTCACGAGCCGAACGTGGCTGAGACCTATGTCGCCATGCGGGGGGCGGGAGCAACGCTCAACGGGCAGCCAATGCAGGTCGCATCAGGCGTCGATATGGCAAGCGGGACCGTCTCGGTCGGATATTCGAACCGCATCGAAGCGGCAAAGGTGATCCCAATCATTTCAGCCATCATCGAACGCGGGGCCATGTATCATCGCAATGCAAGCGGCGCGCTGTCGCTTGCCTATGTCGCGGCAGGCCGGCTGTTGGGGTACGTCGAAGAGCATATGAACGCGTGGGACTGTCTTGCCGGTCAACTGTTGATCGCAGAGGCCGGTGGTGTCGTCGAAGAACAGGACGCCAATGAAATGATCCGCAATGGTGGCCGCGTCATTGCCGGTACGCCAAAGATCTTTGATGATCTCAAAGCAATTTGCGAGAAGGCATGGCACGTCTGATTTGCTTCAGGCGATAGCCCGCCAGCCGGTGTCACAGCGCAGCGTGTCCAAGTCAGCGCTCCAGAAATGCCCCTGCCCAGGCTGGTCGTGCTGGCGATCAATCCGCACTCCGGAGAGATGACACCAAAGCAGCGTCCCAACCGCGCCATGGGTTACGATGGCAAGATCACCACCATCGTGCGCGTCCATGATTGACGTGACTGCCCCGACAATCCGGGCCTGAGCACCTGTCGCGGTTTCCCAGCCGCGAAAGCTCACGTCGGGTGCAGCGAAGAATGCATCGGCGGCGGCTTCGAACTGGTGCGGTGGCAGGAAACCGGTGGCATTGCGGTCGTTTTCGCCCAGCGCCGGGTTTACCTTCACCTCAAGGCCGTGCGGTTTGGCCAGGATCGCAGCTGTCTGTTCTGCCTTGCGTTCGGTGCTGGACCAGATGGCGCTGACCGAGGCCATGATCGGCGCATTTGCAAATGCTTCGGCCCGGGTGCGGCCCACCTCACTCAGTTCCCAGTTGGTGATTGCGATCTCTGGGTTCACGACCACTTCCGGGTGCGAAATGATAACGAGTTTCGGCAATGTCAGCCCTTTGGCAGCAAAACCGGTCCCCGGTCTGCAAAAGCCATTTTGATGTCAGTGCCCGGTTGCAACGGGTCATCCACGTCGTCCTGCACGGCAAACACCTGTCCGAATGCGCCGGTCAGCGTGTATTCCATGCGCACGCCGACATAGGTAGCCTTGGAGACTTGTGCCGGGATGCCGGTTTCGTATCCGATTAGGATGCGGGACGGACGCACCGCCAGCGTTGCCGGCCCCACGGGCAAATCGCGAGAGGGCAAGCTGTGGCGGTGTCCTTCGATGTCGATTGTCGCCTGATCGCCATCGACTTCGACGATTTTGCACTCGATCAGGTTCGCTTCACCGATGAAGTCAGCCACGAAGCGGTCGATTGGTGCGTCATAGAGTTGCCGTGGTGTGCCGATCTGGGCGATGGCGGCGTTACGCATGACGACGATTTCGTCAGACACGGCAAGCGCTTCTTCCTGATCGTGGGTTACATAGACAACCGTCAGTCCGAGGTCCCGCTGAATGGAGCGAATGTCTTCGCGCACCTGTCGGCGCAGTTTGGCATCGAGGTTCGACAGGGGTTCGTCGAAGAGCAGCACCTGCGGTTCCAGCACCAGCGCGCGGGCGACTGCGACACGTTGTTGCTGGCCTCCTGATAGCTCGCTAGGCAAACGGTTGTCGAAGCCTTTGAGGCCCACCAGTTCCAACCCGTTGAGCGCGCGCGATCTGGCCTCGCTCTTGTCAAAACCAGAGAATGTCAAACCGTACATCACGTTTTCCAGCACGCTCATATGTGGGAACAGAGCATAAGACTGAAACACCATAGACACATCGCGATCAGTCGCGGGCAGCTTGGTCACGTCGCGATCGCCAATCACGATCCTGCCCGAGCTGGCCATCTCCAGACCGGCAATCATGCGCAGCGTCGTTGTTTTGCCGCAGCCCGATGGTCCCAGGAGCGTCACCAGTTTACCTGCTTCCACATGCAGGTCGATGTTGTCGACGGCCACGACATCTTTGCCAAATACTTTTGACACTCCTTCAAACCGAACCGGCGCGGCTTTACTAGCAATGTTGGTATCCGTCATGTCGTTCTTTCCGCTCCGATCTGGGTGCGCCGACCGATCTGCACGCGGCCCACGAGGAATTGCAAAAGCCCTACAGATGCCAGCATCACGAAGATCAGCGTGGTGGAATAGGCGATGGCAAGGCCGTAATCATTGTTCTCGACGCGCCCGATGATGTAGCTGGTTGCCATGTCGTATTCGGCCGATACCAGAAAAATGACTGCAGAGATCGCGGTCATCGCGCGGACAAAACTGTAGACGAGTGCCGCTAGGATGGCGGGCTTGAGCAGGGGCAGGATCACGCGTCGGAACGTCTGCCACGAGTTTGCACCCAGCGTCAGCGAGGATTCATCAAGCGACCTGTCCAGTTGCGACATGGATGCGATACCCGCACGCACGCCAACGGGCATGTTGCGGAAAATGAAGCTGATCACGAGGATCACACCAGTACCTGTAATTTCGATCGGGGGAACGTTGAAAGCCAGGATGTAGCTGACCCCGATGACGGTACCGGGAATGGCAAAGGACAGCATCGTTCCGAATTCGAAGGCGTTCTTTCCGGCGAAATTTTGGCGAGTGAGCAAGTAGGCGGTCACCAATCCTACAGCTGCCGTCAGCGGAGCCGCTATTGCCGCAATGCTGATGGTGGTCCAGAAACTGTCCCATGCAGCACCCGTCCAGCGGATGCCTTCCTCTTCAATGCGCACTGAGAAGGCGGTGACATAGTGTTTGAAGGTGAGCGTGTTGTTGACGCCCCAAAGCTCAACGACGCTGCCGTAAATGATCATGCCGTACACAACCGCTGTAAACAGCGCCCAGATGGTCGCGATGGCGAGCACGGGTATTGCCAGCCCATTGGGCATCAGCGGATGCACGCCGGCGTCCCCCTTGCCGGAAACGGTGGTGTAGCTTTTCTTACCGAGCCAGGCGCGCTGCGCGTAAAAGGCAGACAGCGTGAAGAAGAGCAGCACCATGGCCAGCACGGCGGCCCGACCCTGATCATATTGCGCGCCGACGATGGCAAAGAAAATCTCGGTCGACAGAACGTCAAAATTACCGCCTAGAACAAGCGGGTTGCCGAAGTCGGCCATGCTTTCGATGAAGCCGAGCAGAAAGGCATTCGCCAGACCGGGTCTCATCAGGGGCAGCGACACCGTTCGGAAGGTTTGCCACCTATTGGCGCGCAACGTTTGGGCGGCTTCCTCCATCGACGGCGATACGCCTTCGACAACACCGATCAGCACCAGAAATGCGATGGGGGTGAAGGCCAACGTCTGGGCGATCAGGACACCCGGCATTCCATAGAGCCACCGCGACGGTTGCACGCCAAAAAGATCGGCGAAAAAGACTGTGACCGACCCGGATAAACCGAAGAGTAGGATCAAGGCCAGCCCGATTACGAAGGGGGGCGTGATGATTGGCAAAACCGTCAGCGCGCGCATCCCGCGCTTGAACCGAAACCCTGACCTGGTGACCACAAGTGCAAAACAAAGTCCCAGAACCGTGGTGATCAGGCCGACGAGAATGGCCAAAAAGAGGGAGTTCCACGCGGCGCCGCATTTCGCACCCCAAAAACAACCCAATCCCCAGAGACGGTCATCAAAGAATTTCGAGGCAAATACAGATACCGAATAGGCGCCGTCTTCGGTCACAAAGGCCGAAAATAGCATGTTGGCAATTGGAAAGAACACGAAGGCCGTGACGATTGTAATGACGCCGCCGATCGCGCTGACGACAAACACATCGCCGTTGACTGCACCGCGCGCCGCGATGCCCTGCGTGAGCAGGAACAGGAAGGCAGACGCACAGAGCATCGCGCCATACCCCATACCGAACTGTCGAATTTTTGGCTCGCCAAACAGGACCTTGAGCCAGTCGAAGTTGAAGCCGCGAATGCCGATCCCGAAGCCTTGCGCAATCAGCCAGCCAAAGCCCAGTGCACCCGCAAGTATCAGGATCTTAGCGTAGATCGGATCAGATTTAGGTTTCCCCAACACCAGAATCGGCAATGCCAGCGGGATCAGCAAGGGTGCAAGCCAGAGCTTTTCACCCTGCCCGATCAGAAACAGAGCGGGCGCAAAATCTTCATCAAACGGATAGCCACTAAAGAGCCATTGAAATGACCAAAGGCCATCCTCAACCATGTACCATGGCAGCAGGACGTAGCCGACCCACCCGACAATGATCCAGAAGATCAATACCGGGTGGGTCCTGGTTTTCGCAGTGTTAGTCACTTACTGCGGCAGCACCGAAACGTCTTCGTCCCACTTTTGCAGCAGACGCTTGCGCTCATCAGAGGAGCCGTACTTTTTGAAGTCATAGTCGATCAGCTTGATCTGGCTCATATCCGGGGCGCTTTCAGATGTTTGCGCACCCTTGTTGGATGGGACCTGGAAGGCATTGACTTCAAGCGCGAGGTTCTGCGCTTCGGCACTCAGCGCCCAGTCGTAGAACTTCTTGGCTTCTTCTTCGTTGCGAGCGCCTTCAATGATCGACATCGAACCGATCTCGTAACCAGTGCCTTCGCAGGGGGCTACGACCTTTACAGGGAAGCCTGACACCGCTTGCTTGACCGCGTCATGCATGAAGACAATGCCGATCGTGTTCTCGCCACGACCCGCGGCCTTGATGGGTGCTGAACCGGATTTCGTGTACTGATTTATGTTGGCGTGAAGGCCTTTCATGAACTCAAACCCCTCGTCCTCGCCAAAGATCTGCACCATCGACGCCAGCGTCGTGTAGGCAGTTCCGGACGAATTCGGGTTCGCCATCTGAACGTGCCCTTTATATTCCGGCTTGAGCAGGTCCTTCCAGCAGGCGGGTTCAGGCAGGTTGTTGGCTGCCAGGAGGTCAGAGTTGTAGCCATAGCCCAACGCACCCGAATAGATACCGATGGTCTTGTTGCCAGCACTTTCAGCCTGTGAAATTGCCCAGTCATGCAACTGGTCACGCATGGGCGAGACATATTCCATAGTTAAACCTTCTTCGGCCGCTTGAAGGTGCGGGTCACCCGTGCCGCCCCACCAGACATCTCCTTTTGGGTTTGAGCTTTCCGCACGGATTTGCGCAAAGGTCTCGCCAGAGGATTTGCGAGTCATGTTCACGTCAATGCCGGTGGCGTCCTCGAAGCTGCGCGCCATCAGCTGGCACCAGTCTTCCTGCGCCGAACAGTAGAATGTCAGCTTGTCGGCTTGCGCAGCACCCATGGAAGCGGCGAATGCGATCAGTGAGCCAGCAAGTGTGTTTGTAAGTTCTTTCAAAATCTTTCCTCCCATAATTATCCAGCTGCCAGCTTTGAGCCGGGAACCGTCATGTCACCTGTGAGGGCGGCCACGCTTAAGTGTGGCATCTTCTGATTTCACCAGTCTCGGTACGGCTTTTCCTCTTTGTGACTATGTAAGTCTGACCACTCTAACGCTTGTTTCGCAAGGATTTTTGCAGAGCGACAAAATCAGTGCGATCCAAACGGAGCACCTTTGCAAACATTATTCAAAGGAAGATCGCAAGCTCATCCATAGCCTTCGAATGCGCGGAGCTTGATACTTGCGCCAATTGGCGAATGTGTTCTGGGCAATCAGATTGTCTAGCGGTAATACAGATTTTGCAGCGAATGTTGAAAGCTAGCTTCCGATTCTGACCCCACTTGTGACGTGTGGGTTCACGCAGTGAATGCGCTCTCATCGCCCTGCATGACTGAGGAAACTTACCCTGCGAACGTCAACAATGGGCTCTTCTGAACCTTGGTGCGGCTGCAGCAGAGCCCCCCTGCCCCGCAAATAATTGACCACGCGGACGGCCCAATGCGGTCACTCAGTGAGGTGCATAGTTGCTGCGCGCGCAGCCCGCTTTGCTGCCTTTCACTGCACGTGCGAATTATGAAAGCGCCGAACTCACAGATCACGGGCAAATCCTGATTATGGCTTCTGATTGCAAGCTCAGCCAGCTATGAACCTGGTGGTTTAACCGTTCCAATCCAGAGTGAGTTGCGTTTGGGTCACAATCGCCGCAGTACGACTATCGGGCCGGGCAATCGTGGTCTGCCAAATCATTGTTTTTCGACCGCGGTGCAGGGGAATACAGGTCAAAGTGATCTGGTCGCCAATCCGCACCGATCGGATGAAGTTCGTCTTACTCTCCAGGGTTGTTGTACTGGCGTCTTTGTCAAGGTTCACTGCTGCTGCTACTCCTCCTATGGAGTCTGCTGCCCCCATGATCGCACCACCATGCATCACCCCGTTTCGGTTGCCCATGTCTTCTCGGACCAGCAGTTTCGCCACCACTTCCTCCATTGAAACGGACACCAGTTCGAGGCCCAGAGATTGGGAGTACGGTGGTAACCAGTGCTGAATGTTCTTGTTATGCATGTACGATTTTACTCATGGACGAATACATCTGTGTTCCTTGGTGTCCGAACTCGGGTACCCACCACCATTTTACCTGCGGGTGGAATACACTTAGTCTTGTGGTGTATTCAAATTCGAATTGTAGGAGAAACTATTGTGTCCGTCCCGCAGATTGTAACAGTCGTTGGCTATATGACGATTCTAGAATCACATGCAGCGGCATTCAGAGAAAATTGTTCCAAAATCATTGAACTGCGTAGGCAAGAACCCGGCCATTTGGCGTCAGCCTACAGTTTCGGTGCCGGTGGAAAAGTTGTATCCCGCGAAGACTATGACAACGCCGATGCAGTGATCCGTCATATGGAATTGGGCAATCATATCTTTGAGTCCACGCAACAGCTGGTCGAGATCACCGGGGTCGAGTTACATGGCCCTCAGGCTGAGCTTGAAAAGCTGGGCGATCTGTTCAAAGGAATGTCTCCCGCAATCTTTGACACCGAGTTTGGATTCCGTCGGTAGTCAGGCGTATATGACGGTTTGACCGGAAACTGATAAGGTGGGCACAGCCCGGTGATCAGAGTTTCTGTTTGCGATAGGTGGAGACAGATCGAATGATGGGAAGACGACGCTTTTTGACTCGTGTGATCCCGACGACGTTCTGGGCAAACATCGTAATGCGCAGCCTTTCCAGAAACGCGGAGGCAAAGACCGTCGAAAACGACAGCTACAAGATACTCACAACAACCGAAGCTGAGACCCTGGCTGCATGGTGTGCGTCCATCGTTTCTGGCGCAGACAAGGCCGGGGTCGCCAGGTTTGTCGACGAAAACCTCGCAGGAGATCAGGCCGCGTCCCTGTTACTTCTCAGATACCTCGATGCCAGCGACATGGCAGGATTTTACCGCAAAGGGATTTTGGGCATTGAAATAGAATGCCTGCACCGGTTTGGCTTGTCCTTTGCACGGTCAACGGTTGGTCAGCGGATGAAACTGATTGAGGCGGCAATTGCGTCGGAAACGCAGGTCTGGACCGATCCAGATCCGATTTTCTTTTACTTCATTTCACGCAGCGACGCGGTGGATGTTGTTTATGGCACGCAGGCGGGATTTGCGAATTTGAATATTCCCTATCTTGCGCATATTCCGCCACCCCGGCCTTGGTAGCAACTCTGCTAACCCAGGAGAAACCCGAAACACAGAGGACCAATGACCAAAATCTTACACGATAAGGTCGAAGTCGTGATCATCGGCTCTGGCATCGCCGGCAGCACGATGGCGGCCGAGCTAGGTGAGGCGGGGTTCAATGTTCTAGTTCTGGAGGCCGGGCCGGAGCGCCAGCTTTCGGATATGATCAGCTCGCAGATCTGGTCTCGACGTCTCAGATGGGCAGGGCCGGAGGTCCGGGAAACAGGCGATCTGGTGGGGGCCGCAAACTTTGCCATGGGTTGGGGGACCGGTGGTGCGGGCCTGCATTGGTATGCGAACTGGTATCGGCTGCATCCTGACGATTTTCGAGTCAGGTCTTTGTTCGGGCGTAGTCTGGACTGGCCCATCGGATATGATGACATGCGGCCATGGTATGACCACGCGCAGTCTTATTTTGGCGTTTCTGGCGATGAAGATACTAATGCGCCGCCCGGCGAGCCCTATCCCATGCCTGCCATTTCAATCTCCAAACAGTCACAGGCCATCAAGCCCGGGTTTGAAGCCGAAGGGCTGAAACTCACGACAAACACATTGGCAGTAAACTCCGTTCCCTATGATGGCCGGTCAGGATGCTTACTTGACGGCTGGTGCGACGCGGGCTGCCCAATCGGGGCATTGGCCAACCCACTGGTACTACAATGGCCGCGGGCCAGAAAAGCTGGGGTCGAACTTCGCCACAACGCCTATGTAGCGCGGGTTGAAACAGACCCTTCGGGGTCTAAGGCAACCGAGGTTGTGTATCTTGATGAACAGGGCCGAGAAAACCTGCAACCCGCAGGCATTATCATCTCGGCGTGTCACACGATCTGGAATGCACGGCTGCTGCTGTTGTCGTCCAGCGACAAACATCCCGATGGGCTGGGCAATGGCAGCGGGGCATTGGGGCGCTATTTCACGTCCCATGCCCTCACGACCATCCACGGGCTTTTCTCGCAGGAAACGGAACCGCATTCGGGTGTGTCCGGTGCAAATACGCTCTGCCTGGATGGCTATGAGGACAAGCAACCGGCAAAGGGTTCCTTTGGCAGCCGCGCCTGGCTTGTCGGGCAGGCTGCAAAACCCAACGATCTGTTGGGAACTGCTCTGGCCAAACCCGAATTGTACGGCGAGGCTCTGGACGCATATTTGCGTCAAGCCAGTTTGCACTATGGTAATATGACAGTGTTGTGCGAGGAAGATAGTATTGCGGAAAACCGTGTCACGCTCGATGGATCAAAAAAAGATCGATATGGGTTACCGCAAGCCCATGTGCAAAACTCTCTTCCACAGGCAAATGCCTCCAGATCAGAGCTGGCCAGGGCTGAGGGTCTTCGTATCTTCAATGCGGCGGGGGCTACTGATGCCTGGGCGGGCCCGCGAAATCCTATGCACATGATGGGCGGAACAATCATGGGCGACGATGCATCGGCATCGGTGACGAATTCATATGGGCAGGTGCATGAAATCGACAATCTGTTTGTCGCCGGCGCAAGCCTGTTTCCAACGCCCGGCGCCATCAACCCGACGGCTACGCTGGCTGCGTTGGTGTTTCGCACGGCAGATTATATTCGCACTCACCGATCGGAGTTACTGCATTAAAGAGCGCTGCGCGGCGGTTGTGCCCGCCCCATTCCATCGAATGCGTCGAGCAGCTCTTCGAACCAGCGGTGCAGAGCGTTCTCTGGCGGCCAGAATGCCGTCAGACTGACAACCCGGGTCCACTGGAATGTACCGAACAGTATATAGTCCGAATAATCTGGCATTACGCCGCCCAGGAACGGGATTTCGGCGAGCGTTGCCTCAAGCGGGCTCAGTGCTTGTTTGATCGCGTGACGTGAGAATTCAGGGTCAGCTCCGATCTCTTTGACGGTCTGGCCGAATTTGCGCAGGGTTCGTTCCCGATAGTAATCCTTGTCGCAATTCGCCGTCAGGGGAAATTGCTCCGCTATGACAGCGCGAAAGATCAGAGGGTGCAGCGTGTTGTCTGCCCAGTGATTGACGAATAGCGACTTTGCCTTGTCGGATGGGCTGGCAAAAAGTGGATGGCCCGGATAGGTGTCATCCAAATAAGACGCAATGCACCAACTGTCCCGGACCCACTGATTACCATCCACCAGAACCGGCGCCGTCACACCCCCGGATCTTGCGATCCGTTGCTTTTCGGTTATGTGCCATGGCTCTGATTCAAAACTCAGTTGTTTATGTGCCAGCGCTATGCGACTGCGCCAGCAGTACGGGCTCAAATGGGCTTTTGGATTTTCACCAACAACTTCAAAGAGCCTGCGCGTGTTCTCGTGCGAAATCATGTCAGGGCCCATTCTGTTTCACGGCAGTCTAGCACATTACCAGGAACGACTGAGGCCGCTTTTGCGTTATGTTAGCGCAAGGGAGTTCTGGTCAATGGCTTTCCGCAACCGCACGTGAGTAGCCGCCACGCCATCACAAACGGCCCAAAGTGGATCTCCGAAACGCTAACACAATGCTGCGATGCGGCCAGGCAGAGCCGCTATTCGCTGCGAACGCAGCGTTTGAGAAATGTCAAATGCCGCCGCCGTCGCCACTGGTTGCAAATAGAACAATACGTTGGTTTATTCCCAACGCTTGCGAGCTGGTTATCCGGCGGAATTTGACCAATACATGTATGGGGTGTTGAATTAAGACCACTCCTCTGGTAACTAGCCAACCGGACACCCTGATACAGGAGAGTTCAGAAATGCTGAATTGTCAGACCTCAATGCTTCGCGCGGCAGGCGCAGTAGCCCGTTAAAGCGGTCTGACAGATTTCCAATCTGAAGGCCGCCTCGTGAGCGGCCTTTTTTGTGTTTTTCTCATGTGGCGGCTTTCCATCATTTCATGGAGAGAACAATGCCAAGCTTATCACTTTACAATCCAATCAACCGGTCGCGTGGCCACTTACTGCGGCTAACGGCTACCTTCGCCCGGCGATCAAGCGTGGAACGGCCTGTTTTGCGCAGAAGAACCGAGTTGCCAGCTCACCTGAGAAAGGACGTCGGCCTTCCACCGGAGGTTGAGCACCCGCCTCCTTCACACCATCGGTTCCCTTTTTGAGGAACCGACCCAGCAAGGGCAAGAAGCTGCCCTTGCTCTTAACAATCGTTCCGTGTCCAGAGTGATGCGTTAAAAAGAAAGAATAGCGCACCACTTGAAGATGCGTTGAGCATCGCCGAGCAAATCGACATATAAACCATGTTGGCGGGCGGCACTTGCCGTTCGCCAATCCAGACCAGACCTACGGTCGCAACGCGGCAGTGGTTCAGTTCGAGCCCGATGCTGCATTGTCCACCAATGACAGCTTCCTGGATGCTGGGCTCTCTGAAAGTCGAATTTCCAAGTGAATGCTCAGTGGGACTAGTTAAATTGCTAACTAACTACCTCCATCGACTGGCTCGATGCCGCGAGTGTTGCAACATGAGATTTTAGAACGTCAACGAACTGGTCGCGCGCTTCGTTTGGTTCTGAATGCAGTGGAAAGAGAAGCCCAAACGACATCCAACGTTCAGGTGTGATTGGGACCGTCTGAACGCGGGTCTTATCTACATCCGCCGCAACAAGTTCATCTGCTATTGTGACACCACCGCCATCTGCTACGAGAGCACATGCCAGCGAAGAAGATGCGACTTCACAAGTCTGTTTTGGTAGTATCCCTGCGGATCGAAACATATCATCCAATTGATCGCGCAATAGCAATCCGTGCATGAGGCGGACAACGGGAACGTCAGCCAGATTGTCAATGGAAACTTCCTTCAGATCGGCAAGCGGATGATGAATTGGTACGACGGCTTGTGCTTTCACGCGCAACAGCAGCTCGGTTTGGATGTCGGGGTGTTCGACGGGAAGCGCACCAATGCCTACGTCATATTCCCGACCCGCCAGCCATTTCCCAGCTTCTCTGCGAGCGCGCACATCGAGGCTGACATTGGTATCAGGGTTTGCCCTAACAAATTGACCGACAGCAGGGGAAGCCAGAGCGCGAGCGATGCGCGGCATTGCGACGATCCGAAGGTTCTGGGTGCGGCCTGCACGAATCTCAGCGGCGATGCCAGGGATCTCATCCAGGTTATCGAGGATGCGGCCCGCTTCGCGATAGAAGGCCAGCCCCTCGGGCGTTGGGGTTAGGTTCCGACCGCTGCGATCAAAGAGATCAAGCCGCAATTCTCCCTCAAGACCGGAAATCAACCGGCTGACCGCTGGTTGCGAAAGGTGCAGTATATTTGCTGCTGCTGCGAGTGATCCCTCAGACAGCGTTGCTCTGAATGCACGAAGCGCTTTGATGTTCATGTTCGCCACCGTCACTTACAAAATTTGCAAGTAAACTAAACATATTTGCATTTTTCGCAATCTCCGTGATCTGTTAGGTGAGAAAAGGAGAGAAATTTGGGAGGACTCTATGAAACGCAGAACACTCATTTCTGCCGCACTGGCAGGCATCGCTCTTGTGGCATCAGCCACAGCCAGCTTTGCGGCTGACTGGCCCAAACGCCCGATCAACCTGGTTGTACCCTACAAGGCAGGCGGCGGCACTGATGCCTATGCCCGCGCTATCTCAGCGGCAGCCGAAGGCATTTTGGATGTGCCGGTTGTTGTCGTGAACAAACCCGGCTCGGGTGGCTTGAATGGAGCCAATTCTGTCGTTGGCGCACGGCCTGATGGCTACACGATGATGATGACCTCTGGTGGCTCATTCTTGCTGTCCACCATGACCCGCGACACAGACATTGATGCACTGGACAGCTTTGAGTTCGTTGCGCAGGTCGGCCAATTGCGAACCTCGCTGATGGTCCCGAAAGACAGCCCGTTCCAGTCTGTTCAGGACGTGATCGACGCGGCCAAGGCCGATCCTGGCTCACTTCGTTGGGCGCATTCAGGCCGCGGTGGTTTCCACCATGTTGGCGGTCTGGGCTTTCTGGCCAATAACGGTATCGAAGCGCAGGATGTGCCATTCAAAGGTGGCGGGCCAACCCGCGCTGCTCTGATCGGGGAACAAGCCGACTTCGGCTTCCTGGGCGTACAACAGCTTGCCGGGTTCGAAGATCAACTGCGCGCTCTGGCCGTCAACAGTCAAGAACGCGATGGTATCATGAAAGATGTGCCTGCTTTTGGAGAGTTGGGCATTCCATTTGCCGCAGTCTCCTCGCCGGTGATCGTGTTTGCTCCGAAGGGCACGCCTGCCGAGGTTGTCACAGCGATGGAAACCGCGCTGGAACAGATTGCGGCCAAGCCTGAGTTCGCCGAGCTGCTGGCATCTCGTGGGACCGGCCCTGTCTATCAGAGCGGCGCGGACGCCAAAGCAACGCTGAGCTCTATGAAAGAGGACGCCACTCCTTTGGTTGATAGCTTGACCAACTAAGTCCTCATGGCCGGGGGATCGATGATCTCCCGGCTTCTTTCTGTCCACGCATTATTCAGGGAGGATGACATGCGCGCTTATGCCGAAGGTCTTGTGCTGGCCATCGTTTCACTTGTGGCCATCTGGGGCGCGTGGCAGGTGCCCGCTGCATCGCCCGGCGACACTTGGGCCGGGATCGTGCCCTTTGCTGCCTCCGTAGCTCTTCTGGGCTTGTCGGGCCTCTTGTTGCTGGGTGCATCCCGTCAGACCGGAGATGTCACTACAGCAAGCGGAGACAGCGGTGCCACTATGCAGATCATCGCGCTGTTCATCATTGCGCTGATCTACCAACAGTCATTCCGCTGGTTTGGCTACTTGATGCCCACGGCCATAGTGGCTCCCATCGTGCTTTATTTGTTCGGTGTGCGGAGCTGGATTGGTCTTGCGGTTTCCGTGGTCATCTGCCCGTTGGTGTTCCACCTCATCTTTTTTGTGCTGCTTGGTGTCTTCCCGCCCTATGGCGAAGTGTTTGACCTGCTCAACTGGATACAGGGGTAAGTCTCATGGAAATTTTTCCCGCCCTTCTTTCGGTCATCACCGACCCAATGCTGCTCTTTGCCATCGTCCTTGCCGCTGCCGTGGGCATGATCGTGGGCGCAACGCCCGGTCTGACAGCCTCGGCTGCAATCGCAATGCTGTTGCCCATCACCTTCTATATGTCGCCGCTCTTTGCGCTGGCCTTTCTTTATGTGATCGGAAAATCCGGGCGCTATGGCGGCTCTATTGCGGCGATCCTGTTCAATACGCCTGGCACTGCCGCGAGCGCCGCGACGCAGATTGACGGCTATCCACTGGCCCGCGCTGGTAAAGCGGGCAAAGCAATGAAGGTTGCCACGATCTCCTCCGTGATCGGCGATCTCATGGGCGACATTCTGTTGGTTGTTGGCGTGGGGTTCATCGCCGCAATTGCGCTGAAACTGGGACCACCAGAGACCTTTGCCATCTACTTTGCCGCCTTTGTGGTGATCGGCTCGGTAATCGGAAAATCCATTGTCAAAGGTCTTGCCTCTGCGCTCCTGGGTATTTTGGTGGCAATGGTAGGACTCGATCCGATTTCCAGCGAAGAGCGCTACACGTTCGGCTCGTTCGACTTATCCAATGGCATCGGCCTGGTGCCGTTGATGATTGGCGTTTTTGTCTTGGGCGAAGTCTTTGCGCAGCTTGAAGAACGCCGCAAAGCAACTGGCGAGACCAAGGAAAACGAAAGCTCAGCTGACGGCAATGACCTGACA
The DNA here is from genome assembly GCF_056540665.1 of Ruegeria sp. AM4. Taxonomy (NCBI): domain Bacteria; kingdom Pseudomonadati; phylum Pseudomonadota; class Alphaproteobacteria; order Rhodobacterales; family Roseobacteraceae; genus Ruegeria; species Ruegeria sp. AM4. Next base: position 41,166 of record NZ_JBQFXD010000019.1, read on the forward strand.
TGGGAGGAATACAAACCTTGCCTGCCCCATGCCGTGCGGGGTGGGTTCATCGGGGCTGGCATTGGTGTTTTACCGGGTCTGGGATCTGCGATTGCCGCATTCATCTCCTATGGGGAAGGCAAGCGCCGCGCGAAAAACCCTGAACAATGGGGCAAGGGCGCATTGGAAGGCGTTGCAGCACCCGAAGCCGCCAACAACGCGGTATCCGGTCCTTCCATGGCTCCGCTGCTGACATTGGGTATTCCAGGCTCGACGATTGGGGCGATCCTGTTGGGCGTATTCCTGATCCACGGCATACAGGTTGGCCCGACGTTGTTCCTGACAGACAAGGAACTGGTCTACAAGCTCTTTGCTTGCGGGATGCTCGGCATCCTCGCTTATGGCCTGATCGGCTATTTTGGTGCCACGCAAGTCGCCCGACTGATCCTGAAAATCCCCACCAATGTGCTCTATCCGCTGATCTTCATGACGGCCTTTGTGGCGGCCTATTCGGCACGTGGTTCCATGTTCGATGTGACGGTGATGACCTGTGCTGGTTTCGTCGGCTGGCTGATGCGCAAATATGACTTCAACATTGCGGCCTTCGTGATCTCCTTCGTTCTGGCAAAAGGCGCAGAAGAGACGTTCCGGCAATCCTTGCTGATGTCCGAAGCCGGTGCACTGATCTTCGTCGAACGCCCCATAGCGCTTGCCTTCCTGATCCTTGGTGCCGGGGCGATTGCCTTCCGCATTCGCGGCATCATGAAAGAACGTAAACTGGCGCAGGGAGGGTTGGGTGATGCTTGAATGGCAGCTCATGCAAGGCAGCTTCTCCAGCACAGAAATGCGCCGTATCTGGTCGGAATCTTCCACAATCTCCGCATGGATCAAAGTCGAACAAACCCTGGCGCGCGTGCAAAGTAATGTGGGTCTCCTGCCGAGTGAAGTCGTCGTTGCGCTGGACGGGTTTTGCATTGGAAAGCTAGATCAGGAGCGCTTGCGAGAGGACATGGGGCTTGTCGGACGACCCATTGTAGGGCTGGTCGGGCAACTGCGCGAACATGTCGGTAAGGATCTCGCCAAGTTCGTCCATTTCAAAAGCACGACACAAGACATCATGGATACTGCGCTTGCGATGCAAATGAAGCTCGGTCTGGCGACCGTGTTGAGTGACCTCGATCAGCTCGTTTCCTCCCTGACGGGTCTGATCGAGGCGCACCTCAACACGCGAATGATGGGGCGCACCAACGGGCAACACGCGATCCCGATGCTGCTCCGGACCAAGTTTGAAGTATGGCGCACGGAGCTTCTACGTCGCCGCGAGGTGATCACCGAAGCTGAAAGGCGCGGGACGCTGGTTCAGATCGGCGGGCCGTTAGGGGATTTGTCAATTTATGATGATGAAAAGGGGGCAGAGATAAAGGCGCGAATGGCAGAGGCGCTTGGTCTGGGCGTTGCGGAACCTCATTGGCAAAACGCGCGTGACGGCGTGGCCGATATTGTCACCGCCCTCGGTGCGCTGTGTGCGACGATCTGCAAAATAGCCCACAATATCAACCTGCTTTCATCCAGTGATATTGGTGAGGTTCGCGAATGCCATGAAAACGGCAAGGGTGCGTCGTCCTCGATGCATCATAAGCGCAACCAGCGGGCCAGTGAATTTGCCGAAGCCGTTGCAAGGCTTGGGCGGCAACGGTCGGAGCAAATCGGGGAACTTACCTTGCACCAACATGAGCGCTCTGGCGGCGTTTGGGTAGGCGAGTGGGTCGTGGTACCCGAAGTGTTCATGCTGACCTCCGGTGCGTTTTCATGGGCAAAGCGGATGCTTTCTGAATTGAGAATTGACGAAGACCGGATGAAACAGAATCTGATCTGAGAAGTGTGAAGAAACGATAGCCGTCATTCGCGTGTTGCGGCGAACGGCAACGCTGTCCACTCCTCTGGTTGGCCCGATTTGACTGGTCCGGGTTGATTGTTAGTGCATGATTGGTCCTGATCAGCCCCACTTGAGTGGTCCAATTTGAAAGTTAGTGCATGACCGGTCTCTGGTCCATCTGGACGATGGTTTCAGGAGCCGGAGGGCGATATCCCAGAGCACTATGGGGTCGTTTGGTGTTGTAGTGTTTCCTCCATTCTTCGATCAGGATTTAGGCTTCTCGCAGGCTATAGAAGGTTTCACCGTTCAGGAACTCGTCACGGAGCCTGGCATTGAAGCTTTCGCAATATCCGTTCTCCCAAGGCGACCCTGGTTCGATGTAAGCCGTCTTTGCACCGACGGCTTTGATCCAATCCTGCACGGCTTGTGCGACGAACTCCGGGCCATTGTCAGACCGAATGAACGACGGGATGCCGCGCAGGATGAACAGGTCGCTCAAGGCATCGATGACGTTGCCCGAGTTCAGCTTCCTGTCGACGCGGATCGCCAAGCATTCTCGGCTGTACTCATCGATGATGTTGAGCGTGCGGAACGCCTTTCCGTCATCAGTGCGGCAATGCACGAAGTCATATGACCAAACGTGTTTCCCGTGTTCAGGCCGCAACCGAACGCACGATCCGTCATTGAGCCAGAGCCGCCCTTTCTTGGGTTGTTTCATAGGCACTTTCAGCCCCTCTCGCCGCCACAGCCTTTCGATCCGTTTGTCATTCACATGCCAACCAGCATCTCTCAGCAGCGCCGCGATCCAACGATAGCCGTATCGGCCAAATTGTCGGGTCAGTTCGATCATGTCGGCCACCAATCGTTCTTCATCAGCACGACCAACCGGTACCTTGCGCTGTGTGGATCGGTGTTGCCTCAGAACGCGGCAAGCACGACGTTCTGAGATATTCAGCTCACTCCGGACACGATCAATGCAGGCACGGCGACGAGCGGGGCTTAGAAGTTTCCCTTTGCTGCTTCCGCCAAGATAAGCTTGTCCAGCGTCAGATCAGAAACAGCCTTGCGCAGCCGCTCGTTCTCTTTCTGCAGACGCTTCAGTTCCTTCAATTGGTCCGTGCCCATTCCACCGTACTTCTTTTTCCAGCGGTAGAACGTTTGTTCAGTCACCCCAATCTGCCGGATCGCATCAAGACGCGGCATACCTTGCCCCGTCAGAACCTCAACCTGCCGTAACTTCGTGACAATCTCTTCCGGCTTCGGTCGCTTGTTTGCCATCGGTTTCCTCCATTTTCCTAAACATAGCGGAGGACCACTTCAGTGAGGGAGGCTCACCAGCAGTGGCTCTGACAAAGGTTGCTTTAGGGGCACGTATCAACGGTCATAAAGTTTCTGGATTAGTTGTAGCTTTCTGCCTAGCCTGTCTTCAACCTTTGGAGGTAGGAAATTGGAACGCCGCCTCGCCGCGATACTTGCCGCCGACGTTGTTGGCTACAGCCGTCTCATCCGCAATAATGAAGCCGGTACTCTGGAGATCGTCAAAACGCATCGCGAACGTCTATTCGAGCCAATTGTATCGGCGCGTAGCGGACGCATTGTGAAGTTGATGGGTGACGGGTTGCTGATCGAATTCGCAAGCGCCGTCGAGGCCGTTCGATGTGCAGTCGAAATGCAGCATTATGTCGGGATCGAGAACATAGGCCTACCGGACGACGCTCAGGTTCGATACCGGATAGGGCTCAATGTCGGCGACATCGTGGTTGATCAGGACGACATTCAAGGCGACGGCGTCAACATCGCCGCTCGACTGGAAAGCTTGGCCGAACCGTGCGGCATCTGCATGTCGTTCAACGTCTTCGATCAGGTTAAGGACAAACTTGACCTCACCATTGAAGATACGGGGATGCATCAGGTCAAGAACATGGCAGACCCACTGCACGTGTTCAGGCTGGCGCTTGATGAAAAGGCCACGACTTTAGTATCACCCATCGTGAGGACTGCAGAAAAGCCTTCACAACGTCGGTTGGTAGTTGCCATCGGCGTCGGGCTCGCCCTGTTCTTGGGCGTCATGGCATGGTGGCAGCCTTGGAGCCCGGATGCGATATCTTCCGTCAACGGCGACCAGTATTTGCCTGTGTCTGGCAAGCCGTCCATCGCGGTTATGGCTTTCGACAATCTCAACAACGATCCGAGCCAGGATTACCTGAGCGATGGCCTGAGTGAGAGCATCCTGACGGCGCTGTCCCGGTTCTCCGACTTTTTTGTCATCGCGCGCAATTCGACCTTTTCATACAAGGACAAGCCCGCAGAGGTGCAGCAGATCGCGCAGGAACTTGGCGTGAGATACATCGTCGAAGGCAGTGTTCAGATCGCAGGGGAACGCTTGCGCGCAAACGCACAACTAGTCGATGCCACTACAGGCAAGCATCTCTGGGCCGATCAATATGACCGCGATCTGCAAGACATATTTGACGTTCAAGATGAGATTACCCGTACCGTCGCTTCGACTTTGAGTACCAGTATCGATCTCGCGGAGTATGACCGGTTAAAGCACCAGCCCACTGACAGCCTCGGGGCCTATGAACTCTCCAGACGCGCTGAAAAACACTCGCTTAGATTCAGCAAGATGGACAATATTCAAGCCCAGCGACTGAGTGAGCAAGCAATTGCGCTAGATCCAAACTTCGCGGGCGCATATGCCGAACTTGCCTGGGCTCATTCCTTTGGTTACCGCTTTGGCTGGAGCGAAGACCTTTCACGCGAAGAATCGCTCGATCTTGCCTTTGAAATGGCCAGAAAGGCAATTGATCTGGAACCACTCGATTTCGCCGGCTACGCCGTTCTGGCTTATGTGACGATGTATAGCGGCGATCTCGACCGGGCGTTGACGCTGTATGACAAGGCTATCTCTCTAAATCCGAACTCTGCAGGAACCCTCGTGAACTCAACTGACCCGCTGGTCTATAGCGGACGCGCCGATGAAGCCGTTGAACGGATGCTTTCGGCCATTCGCATCAACCCGCATCATCCCGATTGGTATCTGTGGAATCTGGGATGGGCACAGTATTTTGCGGAGGATTACGCAGGCGCACTTGCTTCGATCGAAAAGATGAACGAGGTCCCCGATCGCCTAAGGCGCACACTTGCGCCGATACTCTTGCGGTTGGGGCGAGAAGAGGAAGCGAAAACGATGATCGACCAATTTTTGGAAGACAACCCTAGCTACAGCATCGAAGAGGCAAGGAATGCGCCGTTCGAGAGTGACGATTACCTCAACCGATGGCTGGATGACTTACGCAGACTAGGGGTCCCGGAAACCAAGATTTGAATGGCTGAATTGGAATGACTGTCGCGACAAAGGCTGCGCAAGGCAGGCTGTGACAGTACTACAGACTACTTTAACTCAGAGCATCCGGCATTCCGCTTGCCGCAATCGACGCAGATGTCCACAATCGGGAATACGTCTGAACTTTGCAAGTGTTACTATGCACGTGTTTCCGCCATTCATGCCTCTCGCAGCACCTGTCATTATGGCTTCCTTGCTGACGTCGGAGCGATCGCGTCATATTTTCGATGGCCCCACCTTGCTTAGGTGTGGACGGCCCACAGCCGGCATTAGATTTCTCTCAGAGTCCACCCATCGACCTTCCGAGAACTGCCGTTCGTTCAAAACGCAGTAATTTCAATGAGCGGATGGCCGTGAGACGAACAAACCTGCCATCGTTGAGAAGCGCTGTTAAGCAAACTTGATTGCTTTCAGAGACCCGACTAACGTTTCTGCAACCATGTATTTTCGCGATTTTTAGGACATGTAGATATAGATGACACCTGATGTACAAACCGCCCGTCGCATAGCTCAAGATCATTGCGCTGCTTGGACAAACCGGGCACCTGACGATGTCGCAGGAAGATATGCTGAACATACAATCATGATAATGAACGGTGGCGACCCAATGGAGAGCCGGACGGAGATTGGCGACATGGCGGCGGGATTTATGGCTGACTTCCCTGACCTCGTTCTTAACCTCGACACGGTTCTCGTCGCCGATCACCACATGGTCTATGCGTGGACTTTCGAAGGCCATCATAAAGAGACTGGTAACCATGTTCGTTTCTCGGGCTGGGAAGAATGGGACTTAGACGACAACCTGAACGTCACCAAATCGCTCGGTTGGTATGATGGTGTGGATTATGAACGCCAAGTTGCGGGAACATGACCATATCCGGCGCCAATTCGCGCACTGTACGCACAGTCATATACGGCAAGTCAGACCTAATTTGACTCTAGTCGGTGCTCTTTTCTGCCTACAGCAAGTGAGAGGGCGTCCATCGGAAAAGGCTTTTCTCGTATTCGGTAATTGATTTCGAGAGCCACTGCATGAACAGATTTGCCGCTGGTCGAACCGGGCCCGGCAAAGTGACAAGGTAGTAGCCGATCTGAGGTATCGGATCGTCGAACAGCGCCACGAGTTGTCCCGACTTCAACTCGTCAGAAACAAAAGCCGGTACCGTCGCCCCGATACCATCACCGCGACGGATGCCATCCAGCAGCATATTGCCCGGTACGCGGACAACTCTCCGGTCGGCGTCGGTCGGAACTCCGACCTTTTCTAACCACAGGTCAAACTCGACTGACGCTTGTTCCTGAAGAAGCGTGAAATCAAGCAATTCTGTAGGATTCGTGAGCACCCGGTTTCCGACTAGTTCGCGGGACGCGACGACCGTCAGACAGCCTGGCAGCAGCATCTGCGAGACAAGCCCTTGCCAGTGACCCGTTCCGTATCGGATGGCCATATCGATTCCGCCCGGCTTGAGGTCGACAGCCTGGATCGTTGAATCGATCCTCAATTCGATATTGGGAAATTCGTCAATAAACGTCGACAGACGCGGCATGAGGAACGCGCTTGAAAACATCGGAGTTGCGCTGACTACCAACGGCCGAACCGATTCTGCATTCGACACGCTCTCAGTCACGGAGGCCATTTGCGCGAAGGCTTCAAGCAGGCCAGCCGACAGGAAATCGCCTTGCGATGTCAGAGAAATACCGTGCCGGGTACGGGTGATAAGCCGGGTGCCGATACGCTGTTCGAGCACTCGGATCTGTTGGCTGACTGCGGAATGCGTCACGTTCAGTGCCTCTGCCGCCCGGGTCAGATTTCGAAACTCGGCAGCGGCGGCGAAGGCTCTGAGAGATGTCAAAGAGGGAAGCGTGCGCCAATCCATAAGTAAGATCATCTAACAATATAGGTAAATTTACAACTATGTGAACCCCCGAAGCCGGCGCATGCTGGTGCAGTAATTCATCGGCGACCACCGGAGGCAAACATCATGAAAATTGCTGTTTTGGGACTGGGCAATATGGGCTCAGCACTGGCGCATTGCTTGCTCAAGGCAGGCCACGAAGTCAGCGTTTGGAACCGCACATCGGAAAAGGCAGAGGTTTTTGCTGGGGCTGGAGCCACGATCTGCTCTTCACCGAATGATGCTATTGCGGCGTCTGATTTTGTCATCATCTGTATCAAGAGCCACAGGGAAACTGTTGAACTGGTCAACGGGCTGAGCGTCTCGCTAAAGGGTAAGACCATCTGTGACATGAGCACGGGCGATACCTTGGATGCCGATAAACTGGTCGCCATCCTTGAGGGATAGGGGGCTGGCTACATGCTGGGCATGATCAATGCCTACCCTTCCGGCATTGGTGGTGACGAAACCACAATCCTTACGGTGGGCAGTGCCGGAACCTGGGACCGCTATGGCAGTATCATCAGAGAATTGGGTAGAAAGTCCGCCAATGTTGGAGAGAAACCAACGGCACTTGCCGCGCTCTTTGCCGGCCTCTTCACGGTTCGATAGGGGTTCATGTTCGGAATGATCTATGGTGCACTTGTTTGCCAAAAAGCGGGCATCCCGATGCAGGTTTATGCCGACCAACTCCCTACCACGATCAAACTGGTCAATGACTACCATGATCTCTTTGCCAGAACTGTTCCGTTTGAGGATTACGACAGTGCGGAAGCCTCCCTGAAGGTTTACGCGATGGCGCAAGAGGATGCGTTGAAGACCTATCTCTCACTTAATGCACCCGCTGATTTCATCCAGTTGATGCATGACCGCACCAAAACGGCTTGGGACGATGGCTACGGCGACAGACAGCTGACCTCACTGGTCCGGCATATGACGGATGCCTGATGCAAAAAGGCTCCGGCCCTTTCCGGCCCTTGGTTCCTTCATCGCGATGCCGCGTTGCGGCCCGTCATTCAGGATGGGGTTGATGGCTCCTGCTCCACCGGCGTCGCAATGCGCTATAATGCAGTTGTCTATCACTGCTATGCAGGAGACATCCATACAAGACATTCGTCGCCGGCGCAAAGCCAAGGACTCGTCGAACTCATAGATTGTGCAATTGAGTTTGAGATCGCGACTGGTTCAGTACCGATTTGAACGGTTGAACGAAAACCATCGGACGGGCCTGTCTGCAGGACCAGGTTCACCGCTGCGACGATCGGGATGGCCTTCGTCGAAACGCGGTTCGGGTTTACGAATATCTTTTCTTGGCCAGAACCAGGGAAACAGAAGTTCTGTTGCACCTGGAATCGAGGAGATACGTCGAGACATTGGCAGGGTTCCATTTTTTAAAGATATGGATCGACCCTGCTCAACTCATCACTAACCAACCACTGACATGATCCGGACTACCCGTAAGTCATCCGTAAGTCCCTTGGCACAATAGACTTCAACAGGCATGCTAAATCGCGAAGTCCTCTAACATTTGTGGGTCTGTATGCCAGTTCAAACTTCTCTGTTTGCTAAAAAGCTGCGACGCTGGCGTTTCGACAACGGCACCCACGGTCGCATCACACAAGAGGCATTGGCAGCGTTGTTAGATGTAAGTGTAGATGCAATCGGCAAATATGAACGCTCGCTGTCGTTCATTCGAGGCGACTTGGAGAACAGATTGTCGGAAAGGCTGGGGTGGAGCATTGACGAGATACTAGCTTGTCGGCTGGATTGGGAGGCGCGAAAGGAAAAATTTGTCGATACAAAGTACCAATTGCTGGACGATGCGCTGGTGGACAGGCATTATAACGGGTCTTACCGGGAGGCTATCTGCCACATGATCTCAACCGCGGACACGGAATTGGGTCGATTACCCGATGAGTTGGCCGCTGATAAGAGAGTTTTCCTGCCGATCTATCAAATCTACGGCGATCATTGGCAAATGGTTATCAGGGATGGTCGGATGGTCGCAAAATGGGCTCTGTTATTGCTTTTCCCTGAAGATGAAGCCGAATTTCGCGCATGTAGGCTGCGTGAATCAAATCTATCCGTCGAGCGCGTACGACAACCTATCCTGCCGGGTACTTACTTCGGCTATTGCCCAGCCTTAATTGTTAGCCGCGGTCACGAAAGTGCAGTGCCTTTGTTGTTGTCGTCCTTTGTAACATACCTAGAGCAATTGGCTCGTCGCGATATTGTTTTGCATGGACTGGGCTCAATTAGCTGTTCGCCTGGCGGGGCTCAGGTGTGTCAGGACCTAGGAATGACCCGTCTTGGCGACTACCGACTTGGACCGGATTATGGAGTATGGGAATTACCTGGTTCGGCGGTGTCTGCTTCGCTTTTCGGCCGGCGCAGTCCAATGCTGCGCCAAGCCTACACCCAAGCTTTTCCAAGTTAAATGCGGATCAGAGCCTCAAATACATCGTCAAACATCATGTAGTGGCCAGATTTCATATTTTTTTCATAGGTCAATCTGGCGTGCGTATCGCTCAGACAATTCCTCAAAAAGGAATGCTCACCACGCTAGTTAGGGCGAAGAAAACAAAAGGTCTTGCAGGTGTCATCCCGAGCCTAGCCCATTACCGGGAGCTTCAACGGGAGAACGTCGAGTATTAACTCATGCGCGACGCCGGAGGACCTGCCACGCTCCTGGAAGCCACAGGATCGCAGCAAATGGTGAGACGCTTCGTTTGGCGCATCAACTGCGGCAACCAGTTTGAAAAGACCCAGAGTTTCACGAGCATGCTCAATCACAGCGGACAAAGCCAATCGCGCCAGTCCTTGTCCCCAGAAGCTTGGATCGACTGCAATAGTTGGTTCAATTCCACCCGCCATCCCCGGAGTGTCGACAAGCGGGCCGGACACCGGCATCAGGCCAACGATACCTACGATAACTTTCGCCTCCGTTTCGATCATCCATAGGCCTAAACCTTCCGGATCATGTGCACTTCACGTGCAGTTGGAAATCGATCATCGCATCCAGCAAAAAAAGCACATAGCACTTACTCGGTTGAGCAGCTATTCGGGCAGCCCCACCAAACGAAGCCCATCCAGGATTGCGTCCCAACGTGTGGGGTCCTGAAAATGGAACCTGCGCACGCCGCTAATCCGGAAGTTAGGATCGGACGCCAATAGGGCATCCCGCGCCCGTTCTCCTTGATCAGGTAGACCAGCCTGACCAGCCGCGCTGGCAAGATACAATTGTGCGACCGGTAGTCCCGGCGAATTCTGCAGCGCTCGGTTGGCGTTGGCGATGGCATTCTCGAAGTCGCCCATAACCAGATAAGTCTGGGCCAACGCTTGTGGAACGCGGTGATAAATCCGGTTCTTGGCCAGAGAAAACGAGCCCTTTTTGATGGAGTTCAGCGCTAACTCTGGTTGGCCCATCAGGTTCTGAATCCAGCCCAGTACCATATGTCCCTGGGCAAACTGCGGACTGATTTCGAACCCACGTTCGACACACCGCACCGCCGCATCCAAATCGCCGGTAATACCGTAGTGAAAAATCCCCCGGATCAGGTGCAGGTAGTCGCTTTGATCATTCAACGATACAGCCTTGCTCAACCCAGCGTCGGCGGCTTCGATATCCTCCGGGCTTATCGGACGGTAGCCCCAAACCAATTCGCCAATCAACGTGTTCGCCTTCATCCCAACGGCCATGAAATTGCGGGGCTGGACCGTCAGGATCCTATCCAACAGACGGCCCGCCGCCTCCCATTCTTCGGGCTGCGATCCCATCATGTAATGCGCCGCAAGGTTCAGCATTGCCTCGGGGTCGTTTGTCTCCGTTTCCGCTGCGCGCTCAGCAATTCGCTGCAGAATTCCGTATCGGATCGTTGTCGCGATTTCACCTGACAACAGATCTTCTGCCACGAAAGGATCGGAAAGATCACCGTTCATCCGCTGGGTCAGGTAGGTTGCCGATGTACTCGACTCACGCAGCTTGAGTGTCGCGCGGACCTGGTTCCCAGAGGCCTGAAACACCGCCGTAGCGATATGGTCCGGGTCCGCGTCGAAAGCGATCAGATCCAATCCCGTCAGATTGGCAAGCGCCGCCTCAACGGTGTGATTGCAGGCCTCTGCCAGCATCTTAGCATCGTCATTGGTGCCGAGGGCTTCGAACGCAGCGAGGGCTATCGTTGGTTTTTTGGACGTAACCCCGATGGACGGTGTGGTGGCACTGTTCAGTGCACCACCTTGGTCGGGAGGCCAGACAAAGGCGCGGATCGGGCGCGAGATGTTTTTCAGTGTCAACTCACCGACATCAGCGAACAGCTCGTCCATTACGCCAACGATCTGGTCACGGACGGCCCCGGAGATGCAGATCCCGCCCGTTGGGGCAGCGCCTTCTAAACGAGCCGCGAGATTCACACCGTCGCCATAGATATCACCGTCGTCAACAACCACATCGCCTATGTGAAGGCCCATGCGGTAACTGATCTGCTGATCTTGAGGCACGGATTCTTCGTCTGCGCGAACCGCTTCTTGCGCCGCTATCGCGAACCGTACCGCTTCCACAACGCTTGAAAATTCGGCCAGAAATCCGTCGCCCGTTGACTTGATGATCTTACCACCTGCCTGCGCAACACCGGGATCAAACACGGACACGCGCAGTTCTTTCTGACGGGCCAGCGTCGCTTCCTCGGCGGCTTCCACAAGCCGCGAGAAGCCGACAATGTCAGCCGCCAAGATCGAAGTGAGTTTGCGTTTCACCCTTCGGCTCGTGTGTTCAAGGAAATCCAACCGGTTTTAGCCGGTTCAGCCACAGCAACCCCATCCCCACCGAATGATGTCGGGACCGTCTGCCATTTCGGCAGGCCATCGGCCATGTCGAAAACACGCTCTCCGTAGAACATGTGAAAGGTCGGCTCAAAGCTCAAACCGGATTCGGCCAGCGACATTGCGTAGACCGCGACGATTTCCTTTCCGGGTTTGATATTCACCAATGCACCCCCGCATTTGCCGCAGGAAACTCGATGGCTTTCATCATTCTTGTCCGATTGAACCGTCGGTCCTGACAACGAGACATTGTCAGCCGACCAGAGACACCAGGCATTGACCGGCGCCGAATGCCATTTTCTGCAAGAGTGGCAATGACAATATGCCATGACCATCGGCTCACCGACAGTAGAAACACTACATGCGCCGCAATAGCAGATTCCTTGGTAGGTTTCAGAATCATCACTCATTTTCCATCTACCCCCAATCGAACAATGGCTGTTAACGCAAGTTTTCCGCCACGCCTTCTTCTCCAATGCACTGCCAGTTATACATTCCAATTGCCGGGTCCCAAAGTGGCTTATTTACCTCTGAATCTGCGCTATCGAAGGTGCCGGAGGTGCTTCCAACTTCGCGCACCTTATCGCGTTGCGGATGCCTAAAGATGCAACGCAATCGCGAGCTCGTGGAGCAAAACTTACAAAATCCTAAGACCCGGCTCGCCATTTCAGGCGCTCGCCACGCCAATGCATTCAAAAGACTGCGTTGGTCAGAAGGTCAAAGGATAACGGCATCCAAGGACTTTGGATGTTCCGTTATTGCCTCCCAACCATCTTCGGTGATTATGAAACTGTCGCCAACCTGCGCACGAAATGTATCGACTGACACTGAACCATCAACAGCGAAAACCATCCCTGGCTGCAACACTGTCGTGTCGCCGGTGACGAGCTGTGGTTTCTCCAAAAAGCTATAGCCGGTCGCGCGACCACACCGGAACGGGTATTCAAAACCCGCCCCCTGGATAACCTCGGCATAGGCGGTATGCACACTTTCGGCGGTCACACCTGGGCGCAGCTCTGCCAGTGCGGCGGCCTGACTTGCCACGGCAACCTCATAGATATTCTCTTGTTGTTTGTCCGCCACCTCACCAATCCAAAAGGTGCGGTCAAAACCCAGTTTGAAGCGGTGAAAATTGGTCATGCCGCAAAAGCACAAAAACACCGGCTCGCCTCGTTTCATGATCCGGGTTGAGGCGCGATGATGGGTTTTGGTGATGGTGTCGCCCGACGCCATTATTTGCAGAAAATGAGTGTTGGGCGACATGTCCGCGTCATCGTAATGCGCCACTAAAAGCTCGGCGGCCTTTCGTGTTCCGGCCTGGGATGTGGCAAGCGCAACTTCGAACTCCGGCACTCCATCTGCTATGGCGTCGCGCCCGGCGTCCATCATAGCGCTTGCCACCTGCCCGGCATGCCGCGCCAATTGGAGTTCCTGGGCGGATTTTATCATTCGCATATCAGCCAATATCGGTGTGGCGCTGACCAGGTTTTCCACCGGGACCAACGTTTCCAGATATGTCCGCACAGCAGGCGGCATGTGATCAGGCTCGATCCCGACGCGCTTTGCCATTTTGACCGCTTTAGGCAGTTCCGATCTCCACTCTTCGCCCATACCGTCATTCCAGGCCGCGATACGATCAACATGAGCCGCCGAACGTGCCGCGTTCAGGTCTATTGTCGGCGTGATCAGCAGGCTTTCGCCTGATCGGTGCACAATCAGGATGGTTGGACGCCCGAACTCCATATGCAGGTAGTCATAATAGCCCGTCAGATAATAAACGTTGTCGTCATCGGTGATGAGAGCAACGTCGATTCCGGCTTCTTTCATGTGAGTGCGAAAGCTTGTCATCCTCCCAGCAAACATCGTCAGTCTCCATCCTGAAGGTGTCAGTTGAGCTTCTCAAATTGAGTTGCGTGATCGAGACGGTAGAACACGTTTGGTCCACGGTCTATAAAAGCAAAGTCAAGCACCTGTCATGACGCTTCGCCAGCATTTCATCGGAATTACTTCTCGGATCACTGTTTTTCCCGTTAAAGCCTATCATCAAGCTTCAACCATACGGTGATACGCCGCCGTAAATAAAACAGCAGCGCTATCCGCGATCTACCTCCAAAGCCATTTCCCTTAGGTGTCGCATATCCGTACCGCAGCAACCGCCAAACACCCGGATCGACGGGTTTTCCCGCATGACATCCGCAATTTCTTTGCCGAGCTGCACGGGATCTCCTTCATCCAAGGTACCGGCCTCATCCAGTTCTGCGTGCGAACAACTTGATGCATTGGCAACAACACCTTTGAGCCTTGGATGCGCGTTGAGCGCGTCGGCAAAGTGCGTCGGGTGTGCGCAGTTGACCATGTAGAACTGAGCCGCGCCGTCAGTTTCTGCTTCGATCTGATCTATGGCATCAACAAGCTTAGTGCCGTCAGCCAAACAGCCATCGGTTTCGACGACCAATGACAAAATGATGGGTAAACCAATATCTCTTGCAGCCAGAACACAGCCAGCAGCCTCGCTTAGGCGGTTGAACGTGTACGCGGTCACCAGATCAACACTGGTTTCTTTCAGAACAGCAAGTTGCGCACCGTGGTAACTACGCGCCTGTTCAACTGTCATGGACGGGATGTCAGCGTAAGGATCGTATCTTGGACCAACGCAGGCGGAAACCAAAACGTCATCCCGACCAGAAGTCTTGCGCACCTCCTCCATCAGTGCGACACCATCCTTGTTTACCTCACGAAGACGTTCAGCATCGTAGCCCAAAGGTGCAGCACGGTCGGTATTGGCCATCCATGTCGGTGCGTCGAGAATGCACCCAACACCCATATCGTCGGCCAATTGCACGAGCGCTTGCATTTGTCCGGCCAGAACAGCCCGGGTGTCAGGCTTCTCCAGCAAGGGAAACGACGCAAAACCCGGAAGCTCGATACCGTGATTAAAGATCAGGTCCGTACCTGTACCTGCATAAACCAAAAATTTCTTGTCACCCTCGCCTGGAAGTCTCCGCGCCATTTTGCACCCCTCGAACACCGGCATTACTCCGCATCCACAATAACAATGATCAGATCTTCTGCAAAACTGAGGCGTTTACTTGTCCGTTCGGACGCTTTCTGCATTTGCTGTATCGGCTAGGCATATCTAGGCGCGAACCGCCAGAGATTCTGAACAAGCGTGGCTGTACCGTTCTAACCGATAGCCGGTCCTCGTTACCTCGCAGCGGCAGGTTCAAGCTGACACAAAGGACCGGCCGTTCTATCCTTTCTAGGTGGAGGAGAAGACATGAGTGATAAGATCGAAGGCGGCTGCAAATGTGGGCTGGTGCGATATTCTGGAATTCGCTCTGACCTTCCGATGTTTCGATGTCACTGCCGAGATTGCCAGCAGCTCACCGGCTCGGGACATTCAGAGATGGTGCCACTTGTGGCCAAATCTGTTTCGATTGGTGATGCGCTCAAAACATTTGAAATGGCAGGAAGATCAGGGCTGTCGACCTTTAGCGGGTTTTGTCCGAACTGTGGCTCACCGCTGATCCGTAGAAGTGAACGGATGAGTGACTGCATCTACGTCCATGCGGCATCAATGGACGACCCCTCCAAGTATCATCCTGCGAAATCGATCTACAGCGAAGCAGCTCAGGCTTGGGACGAAGCAGTGATAACAACTGAAGGGGCAGGCACAAAGTAACCTCGAATGTCTTTGTTTGCTTCCGCCAGAACGCGCGTTGCCAAATCCGCACGTATTGCATCACGCCGTTCTTTCGGCTGGCGCTTGAGGAGCGATGCCGCACGCACTGAACCCCCATCAAAATATCAAATAGCATTTTAGGATCTGAAAGGCACAATTCGCTTGCAACATCGATAAGCTGCACATTGTGGAAACCTGCATCTTCGACCATTGGTTTGGCAATTCCGCTGTCGACGAGCATGTGCGCATCCGGGCCCGCAGGCAGAGAGATGGATGGGTCGGCCAGGCGTTCAACAGCATCGAACAGCCAGCCAAACGCACCATCTGATCCTTTGCCACGCCAAATCGAGAAGGCAACTCTACCGCCGGGTTTCAGCACTCTGTTTACTTCTCTCAGACCGCGTTCGGGGTCTGGAAAATGTGGGACGCCAAACCCGATTGTGACCGCATCAAAGGTGTGATCTGGAAACTCCATTGCCATTGCATCACCCTGAACGAACCGCGCCGTTGGAACAGCTGATTGGGCAAGCTCAATCATCGGTTCAGAGAAATCCAAGCCCGTTACATCCGAGCCGCGGGCCACAAGCTCTGCTGCCACGACACCGCGTCCGGTGCACAGATCAAGAGCTTTACAATTCGGCCCAGCAGCGACTCCGTCTGCAAGCTTTCTGGCAACCAGGCGCGTCGCCATTTCAAAGCCGTCGGCATACCCTTTAGCAATAGACGTATCCGCCCATCCTTGGCGTTCTATTATCTCAAAGTCTGCTGTATCAGTCACTTCAACCCCCCAAAGCTCCAAAATGTGACAAGAATACACTCAAGCAAGGTTCGGGCCAGATATGTTTTTCAAGCCTTGTCAGGATCGATCCGGATATTCGCCATGCTATTGTGAGCGCCTGATCTTTACCAAAGGACGAAAATTGAAAGCGGTTGTGATCAGTAGCGGATGGATTCATTCTCAATAGTGGGTTTGCAGTTTCTGGAGTGACCCGATGGACATAGTTCGATTTTCCGAACGCCTCATGGGTATGAAAGACGAGGGGTGCTGTCAGACGAATTCGAACCAGTCTCAGTGTGCCGCGGGAACCGCGAACCTATCCGGAACAAAGTTGACGCCACTCGGCGAGAGCGG
>NZ_JBQFXD010000020.1:0-57458 GCF_056540665.1 Ruegeria sp. AM4
ATCATCGCCAATCCTCCAGCCCATTGGAAGAATTGAATCAGCAGTTCATGCGGCGATCAAGGATGAGTTTTTCAACAAAATAAGCCCAAAGTGTATGAAGCAGCGAACTGAACTAAAAGTCCGCTATCAGTCAGATAAAGCAGGGCGCCCGAAGCAGGAAGTTGATCCGCTTGGACTTGTCTGGCATGAATTGAGCTGGTGGGCTCGGACGTTGGTTTGCGCCCTGAGAGCCTATTCATTCGGACAATGAAACAACCGCAAACTCAGTATGCATTCGCAGACGACATTGCCATCGCGTACCAGGTGATTGGCGATGGACCTATAGATGTCGTGTATAGCCAAGGTTGGCTGACCAATATCGAATATGCTTGGCAAAGCTCGCACTATGCGAATTTTCTATCCAAACTCAGCCGGTTTTGCCGATTAATTTTCTACGACAAGCGAGGGACCGGTCTTTCTGAGCGCAATGTTGGCTTTCCAACGCTGGAGCAACGCATTGAGGACATCACCGCTGTGCTCGATGCCATCGGTTCGGATCAGGCAGTGTTACTTGGTGTATCAGAAGGCGCCAACATAAGTGCATTATTCGCAGCTACTTACCCAGAGCGTACACGAGCTGTCATTTTGAGTGGAACATCAGCTAAAGGTAGTTGGGCTCCAGACTACCCTTGGGCGCCGACACAGCAGGCTACTGAGAATACGATCAGCTATCTCCGCGAAAACTGGGGAAGTGCATTTGGGCTCGATGAAGCCGCGCCAAGTATGGCAAAAGATGCTGAGGCATGTGAGTGGTGGGGCGGCTACATGCGCAATTCGGCAAGTCCAAAAACTGCGGAGCTAATAACCCGATTGAACGCGGAGCTCGACATTCGTGAAATCTTACCACTGATCGATGCCCCTACGCTCATAGTTAATCGCGAAAATGATGTCTGGCATCCAAAAGATGAGGCGCAATTCGTGGCCGACCTTATTCCCAATTCGGTTTTGAAGTTCGTTCCCGGCATTGATCACCTGGTCTGGTATGGAGATCAGGACCGGGTGATAAACGAAATCGAAGAGTTTGCGACGGGCCAAAAAACCGTCACTCCAAGCGAGCGGGTGCTGCTGACGATATTGATGACAGATATCGTAGGTTCCACAGAACTGGCCGCCAGTTTGGGTGATGATCAATGGCGTGCCTTGCTAGACCAACATGATGAGATCGTGCGTCGACAGCTGGGAATTTACGATGGCTCTGAAATCAACACTACGGGGGATGGGTTCATCACCGCTTTCACAGGACCGACCCGTGCAATTCAATGTGCTCACGCAATAAACTCTGACTTGGCCAAGACCAAGTTAAAAGTGAAGGCCGGTATCCACACTGGAGAATGTGAAAGACGTGGCGGTGATATTGGCGGGCTGGCAGTTCACATTGCAGCGCGAATTATGGACACTGCATTACCGAGCCAGATACGGGTTTCAGGCACAGTGAAAGATCTGGTCGTTGGCTCCAAACTCGAGCTTGCATTCATCGAAAACCAACCACTCAAAGGTTTGCCAGGAGAGTGGTCATTGTATGAAGCCCATCAGGAACTTCATTGAAGCTGATCGCGAAGACGAATTGATGGATTGCCGAGCGCTAGGTTGAGTTGGTTACTTTCAACCCCTAGCGGCTTTCCTGGGTAAAGCTGACCTTTTGCGACACGCTCTGAATGACAGAAAAGTCCGCGGACGGTGAGTTCGTCGACGACCAGATTTCGCAGTCGCAGCGAATGGCGGCAATGCGGGCTGTGACCGCAGCATTCTGACCAGTGGGTGAATGGCCGGAATGGGCCGTCCTCGTAGCTTCCTAATTTCATTGGCAGCATCTACGTTAGCTGGAGCGTCTAAACCTTAAGTGCCACTTTTTTCAACAAATCGACAATTTGATTGCGTTCTTCCTTAGAGAGCATTCCAAGCGTCTCTTCATTGACCTGTCGTACGACGTTCGGAAGTTGTGTCGCTTTCTCACGCCCCGCATCCGTCAAGAAGATCAGAAATGACCGTCTGCTGTTTGGATCGGGCCTGCGCTCGGCATAGCCGGCTTCGACCAATGCATCGATATTGCGGCTGGTAAAATACTCTGGAAAATTGAGCTTTTCCCCCAATGTGCGCTGGTTGATCCCGTCCTCATCCGCAAGCAGCATGAGGTTGGCAAAGACTTTCACATCGACATCCACATCTTTTAGCGCGCGCTTCATCTTGGCGTCGATGTCGCGGGCTAACGTCTGGATCAGAAACCCAAAACTGTTTTCACGGATATGCTTGGTGCTTTTCATTTGCGTCATCAGGAATGCACTCCTGATCATGGCCTTAACCCCTAATCTTGCAGCCTGCAAGTGTTGCAGAAACTTTTGCATTTACAATTCTTGTAAGTGCAAGTATTGCGATTACAAGTCAAGACATACCCCGAGTCGCATAACGTTGGCTTTTTGACGCGCGGTCCTTGGCTGATTGAATGGCAATTAGGAGTAAGGGTGATGCTGAAGTGGCAAGGTGTATTGGCGATCGTAGGTCTGATCGCAGTATTTTCCGTACTTCACGTAGTTTTTGCGCCAGATATGCACGATCCAAGAGCAACCGGAACAACGCTGCTTGGTGGAATTGCGTTTCTGCTGATGACCTGTTCGATCGTACTGTCCACTCGCGCACCGGTGCTGGAAGATTGGTTTGGCGGGCTGGATCGCATGTATCAAACACACAGGGTTATCGGCGTGCTTGCTGCGTTGTTTGCGCTCGTGCATTTCTTTGGAGTGCCAAAAGAGCTTCCTGCAGGAGTTGATCCAGCCCTAAACCCGCTGGTGCCATCCGCGCCTCTTGGCATGTTGGGGCTGATCTTCCTTGTGATCGGGTTGTTCATCGCGCTGAACCGGAAGATCCGGTATTCGTTCTGGCGCCCGACGCACAAGATCATGGCGCTAGTTTACATCCTGATCGTCGGACACTTCTTCACAGCGCCGCAAATATTTTTTGTGCAGTTCAGCCCTTCTGGCCTCCTCCTGCTGGCTGCGGCAGGGCTTGGCGCTGTGAGTCTGGTTTACTCGATTTTTGGCATGAACAAGCGCACGGCTTTCCCATACACGATTGAGGCCGTCAACGCGCTTGAGCGGGCCACGGAAGTAGTCCTGAAGCCGACCGGGCCGCATCTTGATTTCAAACCCGGTCAGTTCGCCTTTGTCGAGATTGCGGGCAAAGGGTGGAGTGAACCACATCCATTTACCATTTCAAGTGCGCCCAGTGACGGCCACCTGAAGTTCACAATGAAGGTTCTGGGCGACTGGACGCGTAAAGTTCGGGAAGAGTTGCAACCCGGTGGTCATGTCAATGTGCGGGGTCCCTATGGCCGTTTTGATGCCACCCGCGCGGGCGACAAACAAATCTGGCTGGCGGGTGGTATCGGGCTGACACCGTTTCTGTCGAAGATCCGCGCGATGCAGCCCGATGACAAGCGTCAAATCCACTTGGTCTATGCAGCGCGAGAGGCGCAGGATGCCATTTTCCTTGATGAGCTTAGGGACCGGGCCGCGCAATTGGGGATTGTGACCTTGGTGCCGTTGTTCTCGGATGAGGGAAACTTTGCACGGGTCGATATGATGAAGCAGAAACTGCCCGACCCGTTGGACAGCTATGACTATTTCATGTGCGGCCCGAAACCGATGGTCGATGGCCTCATGAAAGACCTCAAGGCCGAAGGTGTTCCGCGCCGCAAGATACACACCGAAGCATTCGAATTCCGTTAAACCTCTGGATTCAAGCCGAAACACCATGAAAAAGCTTCTCTCCTTCATCGCCGAAATCGGAACCATCATGTATGTGGGCGGTATCCTGTCCCACATCGTGATCGGAGCGATCAATGCACATCCGACGCCGGAAACTGCTGCATTCATCTATGACTACAAACTGCAAAGTGCCTACATCCTGATCCTGCCAGGTCTTGGGTTGAAGATCCTGATTGATCTGATCCTGTTCTTTGGGTTCGGCGAGCGCGCCTGGTGGATGCGGATCAAGCTGGCAATGACGGCGTTTCTGACGATCAACGCTTTTGTCTTCCTTGTGCCGATGATGCCGGACTTGTTGGAACTGGCCAAAGCATCGATCCCAGATGGTACGTTGAGCCAGACATTTCTGGATCTTGAGCACACCGAAAAGCTGGTCGGAATGTCGAACGTTATCCCGTTGGTGACGGAAATGATCATGGGCGCATTCAAACCCCGTATTTCCAAGTCCGAGCGCGCGCAATCAGCGCCAGCCGCATGACGTCAGATCTGTACGCAATGCAAATTTCACTCATTCCCCAAAGATGATGAGGAATAGCCCATGAACCTTCGCCCCCTGTTGTTCCTCCCCCCTCTGGCAATCGGAGTCGGCGGGTTCATGTGGCTGACCAGTCCGAACGAAACGGAAGTTGTTCCACCTACGGAAACGGTGACCGTCGTACGCGCGATGACCGTAACCCCGTCTATGGCGGTTCCGACCGCTTCTGGTTACGGCCGCGTGACAGCCGAGGACAGCTGGCAGGCGATCTCGCAGGTGGACGGGCGTGCAGAATATGTTGCGCCCGGCCTAGAGGTCGGGTCGGTCATCCCGCAAGGTACCGAGATCGTCCGCGTTGACCCACGCGATTACGAAATTGCGTTGGCCCGCGCCACGGCAACTCGTAACAGCGCGCAAGCAGCATTGGATGAGCTGGAGGCAACCGAGGCGAACACGCTGTCAACAATTCAGCTGGAAACACGGATTCAAGAGGTTCGCAAAGCCGAACTGGATCGCCAGCAGGAACTGTTGGATCGCGGCAGTGCGGCTCAGGCAACGGTCGATACTGCTGTCAGGGAACTTCTGGCCCAGGAAAAGATGGTTCTCAATCTGGAAAACGCGTTGCGCTTGCTCCCTGCGCAACGCGCTTCGCTGCAGGCGACGATCGACACCCGTGTTGTCGAGATCGAAGAAGCCGAGCGAGCGCTGGCCAACACGTCGATAAAAACACCACTCTTGGGACGTGTCATTGCCAGTTCGGTGTCACCGGGGCAGTTCGTTCGCTTCGGTGACACCCTTGCGACAATTGAAAGCACAGCTGCCTCAGAAGTGACGGCAGAGTTCCAGACCAGGGTATTAGGCAATCTGTTCACGATGCTTGAGGGTGTTCGGCCGATCGAGGCGATACAGGGCATGGACGTGTCCGATGCGTTTGACGTGCTCAAAAGGTTCGACCTTCAGGCCGAAGTGCGCATGTCAGTGGCAAGTGATGTCTATACTTGGCCTGCCGAGTTAATCCGGTTCGATGGCAGCGCCGATCCGACAACAGGCACGGTCGGCCTTGTAGTGCGTATCGAAAATCCAAGCCTGCCTGACCCAAATAGGCGTGGGCCTCCGCTAACAAATGGCATGTTTGTCGAAGTTCGCCTGTCTGCCCCGGACCCGATCGAGGCGTTGCGCATTCCGCGGGCCGCTGTTTATTCGGACCAAGACATCAGGTTTGTCTACGTCGTCGATGACCAATCCCGGCTGGCGCGGCGTGATGTCGAAATCGGGTCAATTCAGGATGACGAAGTTATCATCACCGGAGGTTTGTCCACACAGGATCAAATTGTGCTGTCTGATCCGCGTCCCGCAGTTATCGGTATGCTCCTTGAACCCATCGAGACAGCTTCGGGTCAGAGATCATGATTTCGTATTTCACGCGCCACCCGGTTGCCGCCAATCTAATTCTGATCGCTGTCTGCCTGATCGGCATATCCACTCTAATAGAGATGGAGCGTGAGAGCTTTCCAGAATTCACAGCGTCCGAGGTTTCGGTTTCGGTCGAATTCCCGGGGGCTTCCGCAAGCGACGTGGACGAGCAGATCTGTTTGGTGCTGGACGATGCGCTTGGGGCAGTGAACAACCTTGAAGACTTCGAATGCCTGTCTGTTGAAAACCTGGCCACTGCGACGCTGACCATGGCTGAAAACGGTGACATCGGACAGTTCTACAACGACATCTCGTCCGAGGTCTCAAGCATCAATGACCTGCCCATCGAGGCCGAGCTGCCGTCGGTCAGTATTCTGGGTCAAACCGAAGTGATTGCTTCGGTCGCTGTTTCGGGCGTGGATAGCCACGACGGGTTAATCCAATATGCCGACGCCTTTGCGGAAGAGCTGGCCTACCTGCCAATGATCGCAACAGCAGAAGTCACCGGGGTATCCGAAGCCGAGTTTCGTATTTCCTTCGACCAACTTGCTCTCCGTCGGTTCGGGCTGAGCCCGAAAGATGTAGCCGACGCGGTCGAAGCACGCAGTTTGCGGGCACCATTGGGAACAGTCGCCACGACCGGTCGCGAAATCACATTGCGCTATTTCGATGCGCGCCGGTCTGCGGTCGATCTTGAAAACCTCGTTCTGGTCGAAACGTCCGAAGGCGGCATCGTACGGCTGACGGACGTGGCAGACGTAACTCTGACCGAAGCGTCGCCTGAACAGCAATCCTATATCGACGGGGACCGTGCGGCGATTATTCAGGTGAGTAAGCGCAAGACAGATGATGCTATCAAGGCATTTGCAGAGGTCGCCGACAAGATTGCACTGGAAGAGGCCCGCTTTCCGGACCCGTTCCGCATCACGGTGGTAAAAAACCTGACCGAGACAGTAGAAACCCAAATCAATCTGGTGCTTGGAAATGCGGTTCAAAGTCTGATCCTTGTCGTTCTGGTCATGTGTCTGTTTTTCTCTTTTTCCGAAGCTATCTGGATTTCTTTTTCTCTGCCGTTTTCGTTTCTGGGTGGGGTATTCCTGATGGGCCTTGTCGGGGTGACCATCAACACGATCTCATTAATCGGGTTGTCGATGGCGATTGGTCTGATCATGGACGACAGCATTGTCATCGCCGACAACATTGCCAAATGGCGCCAGAAGCTTGGCCCCAAAGAAGCTGCCATCAAAGGTGCCACCGAGGTCATGCCGGGCGTCCTGTCTTCTTTTTTGACAACGGCCTGCGTCTTTGGTCCGCTGATGTTTTTGTCTGGCGAGACCGGCAAGGTTCTTCAGGTCATCCCAATCGTGTTGCTGCTGACCATGATCACCAGCCTGATCGAGGCTTTTCTGATCCTGCCTCATCACATGAGTCACACGCGCGCCGACGCAGCCAAAAACGCGAAACGGTTTGTTCCACGCTTGTTGGATCGTGCACGGGACGGGTTCTTCATCCCTGTGGCCTCAGTACTGCTACGGTGGCGCTACGCTACGCTTGGGTCGGTCTTTGCCATCCTGATCCTCAGCATCGGCATGCTGGCCTCGGGTCTGGTCAAAGTTGTCGGGTTTCCTGAAACCGAAGGAGACACGATTGAAGCTCGCATTGCCCTGACGTCCGGGTTACCAATCCAGCGCACCCAAGACGCGGTAGCCCAGATCATTAAAGGGCTGGAGCGCGTGGATGCAGGGCTGACACCAAACACCGAAGGAAGTCAGCCACTGGTTGAACGTATCCTTGTCCAATACTCGGTTAACCAGGACGTCAAAGACACCGGCGTATACACGGCGACGATTACGGCCGACTTGCTGGAAAGCGATCTGCGCAATGTGACAGCAAATGAAGTTCTGGCCTTGTGGAAGCAGGCGTCGGGGCCGTTGCCGGATATTGTTCAAAGCAATTTCACCCAGATTGCGGCTGGCCCCGGAGGGGACGATCTGGATGTTGAACTTGCATCGCACGACCTCGAGCAATTGGAAGCTGCGAGTGACGAATTGCTGAAGACATTGATCGCGCGTGACGATGTGACCGAAGCCTATCAGGACTTTTCCAAGGGTCGGTCGGAAATTCGACTGTCCCTGACGGAGTTCGGCTATGTCACCGGTCTGACACCTCAAGCCGTCAGCACCCAACTGCGTGCAGCGTTTTCGGGTACTGAGACTGATAGTTTTCGTCAGCAACTTTCGGATGTCAGCATTCGGGTTGAATTGGGGGACACGGTGCCAACCCTTGCCGATCTGGAACAATTCCCGATTGCGGTGGCCGGTGGCGAGCAGGTGGTTCTATCAAGCATCGCCGATATCGAGTTGACACAGGCCTATGCGCAAATCACGCGTAAGAATGGTCAGGCAATCTCACGCATTATTGGCAAAATCGACCGGCGGGCCACGACTTCGACCGTAATTTCGGGGCTTATTACCGATCAGCTTGGGCCGGAGTTGCAACAGAAATACCCGGATGTCACGATCGGGATTGGTGGCGCGACTGAAGAGCAGCAAAAGACACAGGCCTCAATCTCCAGCGCATTGCTGACTGGTCTGGTCGGCGTCTACTTGATCCTCGCGTTCCAGTTTCACAGCTACACTCTGCCGTTCATGATCATGCTCAGCATTCCGTTTGCGCTGATCGGTACCATCCTTGGGCATTTTGCGCTGGGAATAGATATCTCGATGCCCAGCTTCATTGGTTTCGCCTCACTTGCCGGGATAGTTGTGAACAATGCCATTCTGTTTCTGACCTTCTTTGAAGATGAAATCGAAGACGGCGATTATCTGACGGCAGCTATTGAAGCGGTCCGGCACAGGTTCCGGCCTGTTGTTCTTTCTTTTGCGACAACGTTTGCCGGTCTGATGCCGATGCTCTTTGAAACCAGCCCTCAGGCCCAGGTTCTTGTGCCGTTGGTTGCAGCTGTTGCGTTTGGCCTTTTGGCATCCACTTTGCTGGTTATTTTCGTGTTCCCAACGGTGCTCGGAATCTATTTCGATTTCGTGGACGTCAATAAATGGCGGGCCAGCAGACAAGAACAGGATGAACGCACACTGGCAGCGGTTTCTGCCTCATAGACAAAACGCAGTATGGTTCGCAACTTTCTGTTCAACTACCTTGGCCTGTTTCGCGCACTGGCGAGCGCTTTGACTGATGGCCGGTCTTTGCATTTGCTCGCCATGTCGGCATCTTTGGTGTTCGTTAGCACAAGCTTCTACGTTTTGGTCGAAGGTTGGAGCATTCTGGATGCGGCCTATTTCTCTGTCATCACCATGTCGACCGTTGGATATGGGGATATCGCGCCAATCACGGCAGTGGGCAAGGTTTTCACCATGATCTTCACTGTCGCCGGGATCGGGATTTTTGTTGCCACGATAACGACGGTCGCCTCGATTTTTGTGGGGAACTTCAAAGTCCGAAAATAGCCAGAACTTGCTGGAGGATTGTTAAGATCTATGGAAATCCTCTGTTCAAACGAATTGCCGACGCATCATGGATTCCACCCAGCCTGGCGCAATTGGTTCATCAAGTTCTCAGCGTCCTCAGGGTTGCGAAATAGCCGAAACATGAACTCTTCTATGCGGCTGTCCGGCCAGGCTTTCTTGTACTCCTGAACGCGTTTTTGCGCCTCTGCCGTTTTCCCGGACGCCTGTAGTGAAGCAATCAGATGCGCTGTGTTAATCTCGCTGACGGGTTCGCCAGAGGCCGCTGCATCCATCAGGTGATCAATCGAATCTTCGTAGTTCCCCAAATAATAATTGGCGTTGCCAAGAACATTTCGCCACGGGAACCGCGATCCTTGACGGTTTTCATGAATTTTTGGATCTGAACTCGCGACGGCTCTTTCAAAGTCTCCCGAGAAGAACGCAATGATCGCGTCAAATTCCAGAACGATTAGATCATTCGGATCCAATTCCACCGCGCGAACCGAGAACCTGTTTGCTTCGTCAAACTCCCTCTCAAACATCAAAAGCGTTGCCATGGCCGACTGGCTCCATGCCTCTGACGGTGCCAAACGCATTGCTTCTTCGGCATAGTGCCGGGCTTGTGCCAGCATCTGTTCGCGATCCGGCCCTTCGGGAGCCAATCCTCCGAAGAACGTAGCCGCCTGTGCCGCCCCGGCATAACCACCGAAGTAATCTGGTTTTAGCTCGATCGCTTTTTCGAAAAGTGTCAGTACCGCCAATAGTCGAGTTGGCTGAGTGGCAGGAAACAGCAACGATCGCGCATCTTCCGCAATATTGCGGGCCTGAAGCGCAGCAGGGGATGCTTCGAATAATACCGCGCGCTCGACTTGCTCGCGCTGGTCTGGATCGAAACTGGACAGCTGGGTTGTTTTTTCTGTCCGAAAACCAAAGAAGACGGCTGCAAACCCCACGAAAAGAACAACGATCGCGCCAACGACCATTCCAATCTGAGGCATAGACGACGCTTCGGTCTGCGAATTTGCTGTTGGTGCGTTGGTTTCGAAATGAGGCGCGTAGCCACCCTTAGCGACGTGGATGCGAAGTGAATCCTGTGCACCTTCCTTCAGATAATACGCATCCAGTCTGCGCCTCAGGCGACCAGCGTCGACGCGCACGACATTTGCCGTGGCGATGTCTTTTTCGGATCGGCGTCCGTAAACGTCTTGAGCAATCCGTTTCCCAAGAATTTTGTCGCCTCGACCTTCGATGCTCTCGACCACAATGTAACGCAGGAATTCCTTCAGGCGGTCGGCACCAGCGAATACTTCGCTGGACAAGACACGATCTAACGCATCCCGCACGTCTTCTTCACTTGGAGACCCTAAGGAAGCGTCCTGCATTGTAGTTTGTGTGCCTCCGGTTTTCGAAGTCAATTCCGCGACTTACGTCAGCATGTAACGGTTACATGCCGTTAAAATATATATCTATTCGAATACTGAGTTTAGGCAAGTTCCATGCGGCATCAACCGGAGGCCTGCAATGGAGATAGAAGAGCTGTGGACTGAAGGATTGTCAGAGTGCTTCACCGGAGATTTTGACAGCGTTCGTGCGCTTTTTCTGAGCGACCAGAGCTTTGCTGAGATGTGCCGGGACTTTGTCGAGATAAACAAGCTGAGCAAGCTGGCGGATGCGCATGATCCGCATGTGTACGAGTGCCTGTCAGGACTGAAAGACGAAATGCTCTCTCACTTTGCAAACTCGGAAGTTCAACGGCGCCCCCTGAAACGGTTGAAAACGAATTGAGATCAACGGAGAGACTATGAAACTGACCAAACTCACAATTGTTCCCTTGGTGCTCGCAGCGCATCCGCTGCTGGCGCAGGAGGAGCCGATCATCCACGATTCAGAATACTACATTCTGCTCTCAGAGCATGGTGACCAATGGGCCGAAGATGACGCTGCCGTGGACGCTCGGCTGGCGGAATTTCGTGAAAAGAACGGCGGCAAACCCCCAAACATTATCAATATTCTGATCGATGATTTGGGTTTTGGTGACATGGGAATTCCCGAGCTTAACGCGCTCCGTGGCTATGAGACACCCAACATCAACGATTTCTCGGATGAAGCGTTGCGCATGGTGCGCATGTATACCGAACCGTCTTGTACGCCAACGCGGGTCGCTCAGATGACGGGACGATTGCCGGTGCGGATGGGTATGGGCGATACCGCAGTCGATATCGCTGGTTTCGGATTGCCGGGCACCGAAGTCATCCTGCCAGAAGTGCTCAAAGAAGCGGGTTATGCCACAAGCCATATCGGCAAATGGCATATGGGCGACATCCCAGAAAGCTGGGCCATGAACAACGGGTTCGACTATGCCCAGATGGCTGTGCACCAACAGGGGCAGCTGACTATTTTTAATGACGATGCCATCCGTGAAGGTGTGTCTGTCGCCAACAACGACTATCTACCGAGCTATACGATCGACAGTTACTTTCGACCTGATGCCTCTGCAATGATGACCACGATCGAAGGCGAAACTGGCGGGCCGATCCGAGAAATACGTATGGAACCCGGCGAGCGTTGGAATGCCCAGAAATACGTCGAGATGAACCAAGCCTTCCAGGACAAGGCGATGGAAGAACTCGCTCGTCTCTCAAAGGGCGAAGAGCCATTCTTTCTGCAGTACTGGCCGCTTCTGCCTCTCGACAACACGCGCGCTGGTCGCGATGGCCCTCAATCGCCGAATGGCGGGCTGTATGCCGACCGGATGCAGTTGGTAGATGAGTGGCTAGGGGCCATGTTCGTTTCCATGGAGGAGCTGGGTGTTGCAGAAAACACCATAGTCGTCGTCATGGGTGACAACGGGCACTTCACCAAATACTCACCACAATCGGGCTACACACCGATGATCTTCCGCGGCGGCAAGGCCGACACAACCGAAGGCGGCGTCCGCACGGACGCGTTTATTCGCTGGCCCGGCATGATCGAAGCGGACGGTTTGCTCAACAGTATCGTGCATGTCTCGGATATGTACACGACACTGGCGCGCTTCGCTGGTGCGGATCAGTTCATCCCGCGTGACCGTTTGGTGGATGGGGTCGATCAATCTGCGGCGCTTCTCTTTAGCGATGAGCAAAAAGCGCGTCGGGATCACGTCATCATCTATGCCGATGACAAGCCGAAAGCGATCGTCAAGGATCAGCTGAAGCTCAAGCTGCCGCCTCCTGGCGAAAACCCGATCGTGGCCAAGTTCTACAACCTCTATCACGACACACGCGAAGAATACTCGGTGTCGACAGAAGTCGGTGCATGGGGCGGGCAGGAGTTCGTACGTATTCTGGCGCGACATCAGGCGCGTAAGCAGAACTACCCGGATACACCACCTGCCTTCGGTATGCCCTATGAGGGGGTAGAGAACATCCGGCCTGAAACACAAGCTGCGGTAGACGCATTTGTCGTCCGCCGAGAGGCTCCGAACCAATAAACAGATGCGGTGGCCCATCTTATCGGCCGCCGCATCCAACTCAAACCTGCGATACCAAAATACATCAGCACTTGATCTGAGAAATGGAGCTACGCTTTGAAGACGACTATGAAAACAACTGCTTTGGCATCAGCGCTTGCCTTTGCGGGGACCGCGGCGTTCGCCGAGCAAGGTACATGGGATTTCCGGGCATTTATCTACCTTTGGGCACCCGAGTTAAGCGGAACAACTGTCACCGGACAGGACATGACCTTGAGTTTTTCGGATCTGGTGGATAATCTGGACTTTGGCTTAATGGGGGCGCTGGAAGCCAACAAAGGTCCGATATCCATCTTGGGTGACTTTCAATATCTTGATCTGAGTTCAGATCAGGATGCAGCTGTTGGTCCCGGCATTCCCGCAACGGCTGATGCCAGTGTCACCGGGTTCGTGTTTTCGGGATCTGCGGGATATGATTTCAAGCACACACAGCCAGGTCAGCTCGTCGGATATGGTGGGTTTCGCTACCTCGATCTGGATACGACGGCGAATCTAGCTGTTGGCGCCGGATCGCAGAGGGTTTCAGGTTCTATCTCGAACCTTGACGCAATTGTCGGTGTGCGCGGTGTGCAGCCGCTGGCCGACAAGTGGGCGCTCTCCTTCATTGCTGATGTGGGCACGGGTGACAGCGACCTGACATGGCAGGCTGGAGTGACTTTCGATTACCAGATCAACAATTGGTATCTGAGCTTTGGCTACCGCCACCTTGCTTGGGATATTGGCAACTCCGATGTCGTAAGCGATTTGTCGTTCTCGGGTCCGATTGTTGGTGCGAAGATTTCATTCTGAGAACTCGAGCAGGGAAAACTGTTCTATGAGTTTCGTGAAAGGAAACGGCGATACAAGTTGGCTACTTTCGCGAAACATACCGGCTCCGAGATCGTCGGTTACCCAAAGGGGCATTAGATATGCTTATTGTTTTGGCGCTGTATTTCGGTTTGGCTTGGCTTGTGTTTTCCAGGCTTCGAATTCTGCCTTGGAACACCGCCTCCAAGACGTTTGTCTATGGTGGAGCAGTCGTGATCGCTCTTGTCGTGATCGGCGCTTTGAACCACACCACGCCAAGCGGCACTGCGTCCGTCCAAGGTGCTGTAATCAGCATTGCTCCGAATGTTTCCGGTCCAGTGACCGAAGTCACCGTTCTGCCGAACCAGCCTGTGTCAAAGGGCGATGTGCTGTTCCGGATCGATGATACGGAGCAAGCCGCTGAAGTTGCGAAGCTTGAAGCTACATTGTCTTCAGCACAAGCCTCAGCGGATCAACTTAGACACGATCTCGAAGCGGCAGAGGCTGATATCGCCTCGCTCGAAGCGCAACTGGAATTCGGTATCGCACGCCGTGATGACATCATACGCCTTGCGGACCGGGGAGCATCATCGGAGTTCAAACTGCAGGAGGCGGTTTCAACGATTGAACAGCTTGAGGCTGGTTTGCGAGCGGCCAATGCGCGCAAGGCAAGCCTTGAACGGCGCATTGCGGCACAGGTTGATGGTGTCGATGTTGGTGTCGTCGAAGTTGAAAACATGCTGGCGCAAGCACGTTGGTCATTGGAACAAACCGTCGTTCGCGCCCCTGCAGATGGCCTTGTGACAGGCCTTTCTCTGCGCCCGGGCAACCGCGTTACGACGATGCAAGGTGCTGTTAATTTCGTAGTACCAGGCGACCGGGTTCTGGTTGCAACTCTTCCCTTGAGTAGTCTGCAGAACGTATCGGTGGGCGATAAAATCCGCATCGCAATGCGCAGCGCACCGGGGCAGGAGTTCGAAACAACCATACGGGATATCCCACCAGCAACCAGCGAAGGTGCGTTGGACGCCCGAAACGGTCTGCCTTCACTGGGCGAGCTTGCCGGATCTTCGGCGTTTATCTTGATAGCCGACATTCCGGCTGAACTGAATGAAAAGACAACCAAACTAGGTGCGTCTGGTACAGCGCTGGTGATCACTGAGGAGGCAGGGGCAATCTCAGCTTTGGCGGAGATCCTGTTCTGGATCACAAAGAAGTTGAATTACCTTTGACACGAATTGGCCGAGTCTTTGGCGGCAAACGGTCCTTGCAGTGTGCCCTTGATGCTTTGGTATTACTATATGAGGAGGATTAGATGCTACGTACTGATTTATTTGTCGGAATTACGATTGCTGTTTTTGCGAGCCTCTCAACAGAGCATACTGCGCATGCACAGAATCTACTGGACAAAGTTACGGAGGGCGTCTCGGGCGCAGCCAAAAAGGTTGGAGAAGCCGCAGGATCAGCCGGTGAAGCTGTCCTCGAAGCTGCTGGAAACCCGACTGCATCTGAGATCAACAGTGGTGTAGATGCAGCACTTGAACAGCTCTATGCGAGCTCACCTGAAGCCAAAGCGCTATCAGAGAAATCGATTGCGATCCTTGTTTTTCCAACGATTACCAAGGGTGGTCTGATGGTTGGCGGTCAATTTGGTGAAGGAGCAATGCGAGAAAATGGCGAAACTACCGGATATTACAGCATTGCAGGCGCTTCATACGGGTTTCAGGCAGGGATACAGCATTTTTCATATGCGATGTTTTTCCTGGATGATGCGGCGCTGGAGTACTTTCGCAACAATGATGGTTGGGAAGCAGGCACGGGCCCGACTCTGGTTGGCGGCGATCACGGTTGGTCTGCATCGATGGGAACAAATGACCTGCAAGGAGACATCGTGCCAATCGTGTTCGGGCAAGAAGGTCTAATGGCTGGAACAAGCCTACAGGGGACAAAGATCACCAGAATTGATAAGTAATTGAACCCCAATGAGCGTTGTTTTGCCCCGTAACAGTTGATGTGCTGAGCAACGCAGGGAAAGTGGCAGAGAAAATGTGACTTGGGCCAGAAATAGGCCGTGATGTAGCACTTGTTTCAATTGGAATGCATTTATCCACGGCGGACCGAAAGCTTGCCTTGCGCTGCCGAAGATGAGCTCAATAATCACCAGATCTTGCGTTCGCAGCGAATGTCCGGAAAGCGGACTGCGACTGCAGCATGCGGCAGCTGTGCCGGGAGTCCGCTTTGGGCCGTAATCAAATTGCTCCACTCAATTACAAACAAATGAAATGCGTGTCGCAGAGCTTCCGCGCGTGAATGAAACAAGTTCTGTCCGGATATCGCGGACCTGTTGGGGGACGCGAGCGATGCGGCTGAAGAGACAGGACACCTCGGTGCGGGATGGCAGCCCGGATTGCGTCATCGCCATCCAATTCTCCCACGAGAAGTCTTGGCGCGATCGGAACTCACTCTCGAGACGCTGGAAGGGCGATGTCGTCGTGTAGTTGACCTGGTAGTGCCGCTGGCCGTCATGGTTCACCGTGGCCAGTCCTTCGACCGGCCCGAGGCTGAGCGTGGCGCCCCGCTCGAGCCGATCAAGCGTTCCGATGTGATCAACTTCCTGGGCCGCCGCGAGGTCTTCCATCGTGCCGCGTCCGGTCTCGATGAAGCGTTCCGCGCGTGCGACTAGGCCGGCGCGACGCTGCCGGAACTCGTTGGCCAGCGCATCGGCCCGCGCCTGTGCGGCGCGCTGCCGTTCGTTGGTTTGTCGTGTCCGCTCGGCGTTCTGCAACTCGGTCATCATGGCTCGCTCGACTGGGTTCGAGAATTCCCGCCAGGTCAGGGCGTTATTGTCGTAGTTGCGCCCGCGAAGGATCTGTTCACCACCGGAGAGGACACGCACCACGATGCTTTGGAATCCGTTCGGGTCCAACGGGCATTCGGACTGCGCGAACAGCGCTCCTCGGCGCATCAGTTCGTTCGATACCCACGAGTTCTCGAAGAAGGCGCGCGGCGTGCCTGCGGGAACGGTGATGTCGGTCGCGCGCGAGCCGGATATCCAGTGACTGCAATTCGCGAGGCGGACATCGAGCGCGTCGAGATCGATGTCGAAGCGCAGCACGCCGTCTTCCAGCACGACCCCCCACTGGGGTCCGACCCTGGTGCGCCAGATTACTTCCGGACCGCGCAGCCAAAGGATGGTGCCCGGTCCCGTCGCACGCCCATTGCGGCACTCTCCATCCCAACGGAAGCCCGTTGCCTCGCTCCATCCGTTCGACAGCGCGCACCGCGCCTCTTCGGAGAAGATGTCGCGCTGGTCCCGCCCATAGATGATCGCGGTATAACGCCCTATGACGAGGGGGTTGCGCCGCCGCTCCGTGACCGCGGTCACATTGAACGACCCCGAGAATGCGCCGCCCGGGTTCACGAAGAGCATCTCATCCGAGGAACAGTAATAGAGCTGGAAGTTGGACGCCGCGCATTGGGCATGGTTCGGATGCAGGCAAAACCGATCCCCTTCGATCAGTTGCTGTGTCACCGGACGTTCCGCCACGCGTCCGCGCTGATCGGCGAAAGTCATGGTCGCGTCATCGAAAAGGCGACGCCGAAACTCGACGGACAATGGGCCATGCGCCCGCGCACAGCCTCCGATGCTGCGGGGGGCATACTCCGAGACGATATCGCGGAGGGCCGCGGTGACCTCGGGCTGACCGATCCAACCTGTCGCGGCGGCCACATCCTCGGAAGGGGCCTCCTGCGCCTCTGTCACGTCGGGATGAATGTCGCGCAGCGCGGTCGACTTAAGGAACGTCTCGACCAGGACGTTCGGAGCATCGTTGCCGCCGCTCGCGATCCTGACCAGCAGGTCGATCGGTCCTTCGGCCGAAAGCGGCGTCAAGCCCTGTTCCGCCGCGCCGACCGCGATCATTTGCGCGATTTCGGCGTCCGCCGCCGTCCGGTCGCCCCGCCCGAGCGCGTCCAGCGCCCGATAACCGAGGACCGTCACCGAATAAGCCGCGTTCGCATCATCGGCACCGACGATGTCGACGAGGTTGGTCCTGGTCAGGGCAAACCAGTCGTTGAAAAGCGCTTGTGAGCGGGGGCCCGGATGCTCGCGCATCAGTTCGGCCAGGATCTCGGCGCCGTTGGCGACGGCGAACAACCCACTGGCCTGTGTTCGCGAGAGTGCGTTCGTCGCTTCGTAGATCTCGTGGACGTCGTGCAGGCGATCGACGATGGGTCCGACCAGGGCGGCCGGCGTGGGATTGGTGCCCGTGGCCAGAAGCCCGACGCTTTCCACGATGGTCGCATCGACCAGCGCCCTGAGGGGGGATTGCCATTCGTCCGGCAAACGAGACAAGGGGCCGGAGGCGAACATGTAGCCCGCGACGATGTCCCCCGCCGCCTCGGCGAAAGCCGCTTCACCGGCGCTGATGACGATGTCGGCGCCGACCACCGCGAGCAACGCCTCGGGGTCGATCACGAATTCCGCGGCGAAGTCGCTGGCGGATATCCCCAGAAGCTCGGCCGTGCCCTCGGGTTCCATGTCGGCCAGAAGCGTGAACACGGTCTGCAGCAGTTCGGTGGTCGCTGCCTTGTCTGCCGCGCCGACATAGTCCAACCCATCGACGATGGTCCGGAAATCGGGCAGGTCGGGGGCTTCGGCGGCGCTCGCTTCGTCGGCGGGGAGGCTCGAAACCGTGCTGTTGGCCATCTGTCCGATCTGATCCGCGAGCGGGAAGCCTTCACCCGTGCAGCGCTCGAACTGAAGCCCGTTGCGTATAAACCGATTGGTGCCGTTGAGTTGCAGCGGGAATTGATAGCTGACACGCGTCTCACCATAGAGGCAATCCATGACGAGGGTGACGTTCGGCTCAGCACCTTCGATGGCGGTGACCGGACATGTCTGGCCGCTCTGCGTGAAGCGACCGTCCCGGAAGTCGATGCGATGGGTCCCGGCAGCCTGCCCGAGAGAAGCGACGAAGCCCGCGTCCCCGGGTGGGCAAATGCGTGGATCGGTCGTGTAGATCCCTTCCTCGAACGGCAGGTTCGACGACGCCGTGACCGTCCGGGCGGTCGTATCGCCGAACCATGCCCGGTAGGCGACGCGCAGCGGGCTGTCATCGGCGCATCTTGAGAAGCGACGCGGTGTGGCATCGCGTGGAATGGCGGTCGGCATATCCAGGTCGACAAAACTTTCATTGGACAGAACGTCGAAGCGCCACCGGAAATCGTTCGTTTCATTGGCCTCGGAACAGGTTCCGCGGAACAGTGTCACGCCATCGCGGATATCCGTCCGCGCGGCCGTGCACCCGCCTTCCACACCGAAGGTGATGGTTTCGCCGCGCACGATGCGTTGTTGCAAGTGAGCGGTCTCGTATGGCACCTCGCCGCTGGTGCAATATGCCGGATCATCCACGTAAATCCCGCTCAGAAGTGGCGTGTTCGCTGCGATCCCCTCCGGTGGTCGGGTCCCCGCGCAGGGCGTCTCGAAGCCGCTTGCGTTCATAAGAGCGGCGGCGGTGGCGTCGTCGGGCTGGCCAGTGGGGGCGAGGCAATGTTCGACCTGGAAGGTCATCAGGGCATTGCGGGTTTGCGGGCCCGGCAAACCATCCATTTCTCCTGCATCGTAACCGAGCGAGTTGAGCATCACCTGGAGGCTCTCGGGCCGGGTCTGGATAACGCGGGCGGTCATGTCCCCGATCTCGTCCGGATCGCTCAAGAGAAGACCCACGGGCGTGCGAACCAGCCGGTTTCCCGTTGCCGGTCCGATCTCGAGGAACGAGACCGCGGACCCGAGTATCTCGCAGGCGCGACAGCCATCCATCACCCCTTCCATCAGCGTGAAACGCTGCGTTCCGTCGGCAAGACGGCGGTGCGACCGGATCGAGAGCCTGCCGATGTTGATCGCCCGGGGAAACTGGCGAAGCATCCGCTGGCTGGTGGCGTCTCTGAAGGTCTGGCCGAGATTGCGCGTGAAGCCGACCTCGATGAAGCCGACGGGACCGTTCACGAGCATCGGCGTGTAATAGACCGTGTTGCCGATGAATTGCGACACGGCGAGGTCGACCTCTCCGAGTTCGAGGAATTCGCTGCCCACCGTCGAACCCGAGTAGTCGCCATCGCGGGCGAAGGAAAAGGCGATGGCCTCGTCGGACAATCCGAGATCGCGCAGGCATTGCGGTGTCTCGCGCGCGGTGTCGCGGCAGGGGTAATACCCAATCTCCGCGTCGGCGACGAGGCCGGGTCCCCATGTCTCGGGCCGGCTCGGGGTAGAGGTGTCGCCGTCGGACGTGGAGGCATTCGAAAGAAGCGCCGTAATGCGGTGACCGCCGCCGATCGAGCCGACGACTTCGGGCCGGGTACAGTCTGCATCCGCGCAGGCCAGGACGTCGTAGTCGAGTTCGATCCAGTCGGCTCCGTCCGAGCGGAGCGTCTCGAATTGAGGGAACGTCCATTGCCCCTGTTGCAGGTCATCGGTGAGCATCGTGACCGAGGCGCCGGTTTCGGTGTCCACCAGGAATGGGTCGGCCTGCCACTCGGCGGCGGAGAGGGGGAACCCGACATACCGGCCGTCGGGCGACCAGGCCACGGGCATCATGGCGATAAGCACCTGGTCCGCCGCAACCCGCCCGTGAACCGATGTCTCGGGAATGAGGTCATTGCGGATGATGCGCCGCTCTTCTAGATCGATGAGCGCGGCGCGCACTCCTCCCAGGTCCATGTTCCATTGCAGGACCAGCGCGTGCCGGACATCGGGCGCGAAAAAGACCTGCAGCTCGAAGGCATCGCCTCCTGTCGCACTCGGGAAAAGCTGCTGTCTGCGGTAAGTCGCAGCACCGTCCGACGCGATGGATAGGTCGCCGCTTTCGTTGCCGGCCACAAGCCTGCGGCGGGGCTCTCGCGTTTCGATCCAGTCGCCGGGATCATCGTCGGCGACTTGGGCATCCGCAGCCGCGGTCTCGGTGGCTTCCGCGATGGCAACTCCGCCTGTATTCGTCGTCTGCGGCGTGCTGTTGGCATGCGCGCCCGGCAACTCGGGCTCGGGCAGACCCTCGACCGCCAACTGTTCGGGACGATCCTCGGCCTCGGTCGCGCCGGACAGATGCCGCGCGATGAAGGATTGCCTCAGGAAGGCCGCGGGCGCGATCCAGTCCTCCTGGAAGGTCGCAGTCCCTGAGATATTGCCTCTGGGGTAGATGTTTCCATAGGTCGGGTGGAGATATCGGTAGGTCCCCTCGAACCGCCGGGTCTCGAAATGAAGGTGGCAGCCGTCCGCATTGCCTGTTTCCCCGATCAGCCCGATCTGCTGGCCCGCCCGGATCGTGGCGCCGACGCGCCAGGGGGACCCGTCGGCATCGGCGGGGCTTTCCCTGAGGTGCAGGTAGATCGAATAGGCCGGCGGATCGACGTCGTCATGGCGCAGCACGACCGCGTTTCCAGTATTCTGCTCCAAATCCCTCGTGTTGCGATCCGGAGTGATGCCGGTTGCGTTCAGCTCTTCGGCAGGCAAGTCGTGCGCCACGATCCGCCGTACGGTCCCCGTTCTGGGCGCCACCACCGGGAGCCCGCAATCGACATCGCCGGGCAGCCCGATATCGATGCCCGGATGTGTCCGTTCGCCGTAGGACGGGTAGGCGCCGTGCGCGTGCCCTGTCAGAACGCTGTCCTCGACCAGAAGGTGCTGCCACGCCGGGTCCTCCGGCAGGTCCTGGAGGTTGACGACCCCGGCGGTGATGGAGCGCGCCGCTCCGGAATCTGGGTATTCCTCGACGACAGCGGAAAGCAGGCGTCTCTGGGTCAGCGGGGAAAGCTCGGCTGTCAGGGCATCGACGAGAAGCCGGTTCGCGATCTCGTCCGGCGACTGGGCCGACACATCAAGCGCAAGGCCCACCCAAAGAAGCGGAACAACCGCCAGACGCCCGATCAAAACCATGACAAACCCCCGAAACCAGCCCCTTGAGCCTAGTCCGGCGTTGACAAACTATGCAAGCTTTCGAATTGTTTCCGAACGGTTACTTGGTGATTGGGGGGACACGTGGGGGAAAGCTTCAAGCATGTGGCATTGTCGATTGCGCTTGCCTTCGCCCTTGCCACGGCAAGTGCGGC
The DNA here is from genome assembly GCF_056540665.1 of Ruegeria sp. AM4. NCBI lineage: Bacteria > Pseudomonadati > Pseudomonadota > Alphaproteobacteria > Rhodobacterales > Roseobacteraceae > Ruegeria > Ruegeria sp. AM4. Next base: position 21,550 of record NZ_JBQFXD010000020.1, read on the forward strand.
GCAGGAAACGGCAGGGGCTTTGCTGGCCGAGGCGGAAACGCTCTATCAGGGCGGAGCGGCCCCATCCGACGACCTGTCCCAGGTGCGAGCAATCTTGGACCGGATCGTTGCCGAACATCCGACATCTGATCTGGCGATCGGCGTGCTGCTCGGCGAACAGGTCGGCAGCATCGATGTCGCGGAACTTAATGCTTTGATCGCCGGCGGCGGGAATGACGTCGCCTCGGACGCACCGCTCCGCGAGGAAACCGTCGCCGAGGATACACCAATCCCATCACCGGGGTCGCCCGAGGTGGAACAGGCGCTAGCGCTCTCGAAGCAGGACATTCGTGACATCCAGGCGCGGCTGCTGGTTCTGGGCTTCAATCCCAACGGCATCGACGCGGTGATCGGGAGTGGCACTAGGGCGGCACTGAGTGCCTGGCAGGCCGAGCAGGGGATCGTCGCGAACGGCTACCTGAGCGCCGAACAGCGCGCCCGTTTGCAGGCGCAATCGGATGGTCTTCTGGCGGCGTGGCGCGTGGACCCCGAGAACGAAGCTCTCTACCAGCCCCCGCCGCCCATCGCCCTCGGCCCCGGCAACCTGACAGGTGCCTGGCGGTTCACGACGACCTGCGGTCGAAACAGCAAGATCGGTAGCGTGAAGATCAACGGTGTGCTGAACGTGGGCCATACGGGGGGCAACCGTTATGCGGGGCCAGTTCGTCAGTCGCAGGGATTTCGTGGCCAGTTCACCGGAAGGTTGGAAGGCCGGCAGATGTCTGGTGTGATAAACTGGGGCCTTCTTCTAGGGCGCGTACAGGTGGTGGGCGCAATCGCGGAACAAAGTCTGACGATGAGCGGACGCGACTCGAACCGGTGCCGCTTCTTTGCAAGAAAATCCTAGCCTTCCTTGAATTGGTTGCTTTTCAAACAGTTCTAACCTTGCGGGGTAGTGCAATTTCAAAGAGCGGTGAATTAGCCTATTCTCAGATACGTTTCCCTTACCTTTATTTTATGATGCCCCTTTTCGTCGAGCATTCGCCATGCGGAGTATAGTTTCGAGTGGACTGGTTTCAGAGAAGCTAATGCAGACAACTATTTGGCCGGATGCATTTTCGCGGTTCAGCTCGGGTTGGCACGCATTCTCGCGAGTGAACACCGTTTCCTCCGAGAAGAATGTGTCACCTTAAGTCAATCTCTTATCAAGGAGGCGGACACTCGGTGTGAAAGAGATTGTTGGGAGTGGTTTGTGCGCCGCAGGCGTCTCGAACGTAAAGGAATTACCATGGATGAACGTCTGCGTCCGCGAAGCTGCACCGAAGCGCGTTGTCGCTCGACAGGTGGCAGCAAAGGGCCGAGAATCTTGTTGACTGGGGTACAGTGACGGCCTTGATCAACATGAGTGTCTCGACCGACCTACAGTCCGTATTCCGATTAGCCGGTCGACCATTCGCAGCCGTCTTCCAAGGGCAACACCGGTGCGTCTATCCATTCTTCGGAAGCCAGAACTTTCCAGACTTTGGGTTTGGGGGATTGGTCGTTCCACGCCTTCCAGCGCCCCATTAGCTGGGTCTCCGTCCAGGGTTCTTCATCCCGGTGCTGCCACTGGCAGGGCACCTCTTTGTCGTCCAGAAAGCCGGTTGGAAATACGGTTGAGGCGTCGACAACCGTGTCTTTCAAACTATTAAAATCAAGGTTGTCGATCTCGGAGAAATCGACACCGGTCAAGACCGCTCCTTTGAAACTCGCGCCGTTTGCATTCGCCGCAGCAAAGTTGACCCTTTGGAGAAATGTGTGCTCGAAATTCGCGTTGGACAGGTCCGTTGACGAGAAGTTTGAGTCCTTTATATGAGCGAAAGCTAGGAAGGTGCTTTCCATCCCCGAACCGGAAAATTCGATGTCGCTGAGCTTTGCACCGTTGAAAGTCGCAGAAAAGAGCTGCGCATTATCGAACTTGGAGCTTTTGATGTCGCATCCGCTGAACTCGGCAAATCCAAACTGCGAAACGGATGCTCTTACCGCAGTGATTTCGCAGCCATTGAACGCCGTGCTGTAGAAGTCGGCCGTCGACATATCCACGTCCGAGAATTTGGTTTGCGTGAAGACGGATCGCGAGAAATTACCGGCCACCATGTGGGTGCCGATGAAGGTTGCATTCATGAAATGAGATGAATCAAAGCGAACCGAGCTCATGTTGGCGCGCTCGAAGTCGGAACCTCGCATATCCGAATTCTGAGCTTGGGTCCAACCAAAGTTGGTGCGGAGAAACACGGACTGAGCAGCGGCAATCCGCTCCATTTCTGCTTGGGCAAAGCTGGCACCGGTCGCGTTTGCTGCCGAAAAATTTGCACCGACCAGGAATGCACCGCGAAAGTTCGCATCTCGTAAATCTGTGTTCTGCGCCGGCGCATTATCCGGATCCGCTCGTACGGATGTCGGGAATGTCTGGTCAGGTCCTGCATCGGGGTTTGGCGCGCCCCAATCAGGGCGCTGCAAACCGCGGATTTTGCCAAGCCGCCATGCCAGCCAGTCCTCTTCAAATGGATCGCTCGGCATGAAAATGTTGATTGGGGACGGGCGGTCTCTCTGAATGACGCCACCGTTGCACTTATTGCTTGGCCTTTTGCACCATTCCACTTGGAACGCAGATCGCGCCTCGTCGTAGTGTGCCCAATCGTCCGGGCGTACAACGACGTCTGCATGCGCAAGGTTGACGTCTGATATCCGAACGCCCGGCAAGTTTCCGGTCTCTTTTCCAAGTGTGACATAAGCAATCGTGATTGCCGTTAACAGGACAAGTCCGAACACCAACCGTTTAAGCCACGTTTGAGCGAGGTGTGCGCCGTCGCCCATCTTCTGCAACAATACGAGGACGCTGACCGCGCTGATTGAAACTGAAAAGACGAGCGAGAGACCGGCAATCGACGACAACAACAAATCTCGCGAAGTCATCGAAAGCCACCACAGGAAGCCCAGGACCAAAGGCGCAAACAGAAACGCAATCAGTAGATTCGACCAAGCGGAAGGTCGCTCAAGGGCACGCTCTTCCGACGAGCGGTCACTGCGAAGTGTATTGCGGACAAGCAGGGCCGCATCGGATATGAGCCAGGGATCGATGGTCGTGGACAGATTAGAGTCTTCGTTTGAACTGGGCGCCCGACCCAACACACCCCAAAGCCGGATCAGGTAGAGGTTGAAGTAGGCGTGAACGGCGGCCGTGATCAACGGGGCGGTTATGAAGAAGAGCCGGATCGGCACCGAGATATCGACGAGCGGCAAGTCGACCTGACGGCCCGCACCGTAGAAATCTATATGCCCAATGCCCATCAATGTGATGCCCATAAAGACAAGCACGCTGAGTACGACAAGCCACGCGGCGCGAGCATTCTTCGTGATCGCATTTATTTGGCTTATGTAGCCGTCCCATGCCTTTTTGTTGGATGGCTTTCGTGCACGGCGCTCTTTGGCAATCTTCAGACTCTGTTTGCGGTTCACCATTTCAATTCCGACCGTTTGATTGCCCATACTCAGTTCGGCAGCGTTGTCTATGGATTCGCTCCACGACACTTTGCGGCGCAGTTGGCTGAACGCCAACCAGTTTCACTTCTCAGGCGCCCTGACTATGTCCGCTTATGCGAAGCCGCAGCGCAGCACAAAGCACTGGGCCGGAGGTCTGAAATGGGCCGCCCTTGCGAGCGACCCTTTAGCGTTAGATCTCTATTGCTTCGGCGATTGCTAGGGCATCCTCGAGTTCGACGCCGAGATACCGGACTGTACTGTCCATCTTAGTATGGCCAAGCAGAAGCTGAACCGCTCGAAGGTTTCCGGTCTTCTTGTAGATCTGAGTGACCTTGGTTCTCCTCATTGAATGGGTTCCGTAGGCGCTTGCTTCGAGGCCGATCGACGTGACCCAATCACGTACAATCCGTGCATACTGGCGTGTCGAGATGTGCAGGCGTTCATGAAATCGGCCGGGCCAAAGGTACTCCGAACCGACCATCAGCTCATCTTCCATCCACTTCTCAACAGAGGATCGTGTGCCTTCGGATATTTCAAAGCGCACGGGTTTCTGCGTCTTGCTTTGAAGGACCGAAGCCCGTTCCTTGATCTGACCCGATGACATGACATCGGCCACCTTCATCTTCACCAGATCGCAGCCGCGGAGCTTACTGTCGATTGCCATGTTGAAGAGTGCAAGATCGCGATGGTTTTCGGCCAGTTCAAGTCGAACTCGGATCGCCCAGACGTGCTTTGGTTTCAGAGGGCGTTTTTGACCGACGATGCGACCTTTGTTCCAAGCGGGGCGAAGAGCACGAATGGCAGGTAAATTTGGGGTTTCCATGGCTGATCCTCCGATCCGCCATGCCCACCCACAACGACAACCCGACGTTGACACGATACAATATCACAGGATGCTGCGTGCCGCTCGAATGACAGTGAAACGCAGAAAGCAGACATTGATGCTGGTAGCGACGGCCCAAAGCCGACATCCGACTCGGTCCTCCAAGGCACCGCCGCACCAATCACAAGCAAATTCAGTGTTCCACTCAATCTTACAGCATGCGGATAATCCCGCTGTTTGGCTACTTTCTCGCCAAATCGCGTGCAGCCCCCTTAATCCGAGACCGGAGGGCCTTCTTGGAGCCCACCTAAAAGACTGACCAATTTGTCGCTTGCGAGAGCATTGAAGCAGCGCGTGTTCCGGCATGCGAATTACCATAGCTATTCAGCCCTGGTGACCACAAAGCGATAGACGCAACTTTTGGTGCGACTACAAGCAAACCACCACCAACGCCACTCTTGCCTGGCAGACCTACCCGATACGCAAAATCACCTGAACCATCGTAGTGCCCGCAAGTCATCATCAGCGCGTTCACTCGGCGGGCATGATGTTGCGAGATAACGCGAGGCGCCTCGTCCAACCCAGCGAGAACACGGCCAGCCATCGCCAACTGTTTGGTTGTCATTTCGATGGCGCATTGATGAAAATAAACCCCAAGTGTGAGTTCCGGTGAATTGAACAGGTTCCCGTGGGATTTGAGGTAATGCGCAAGCGCAAAGTTTCTGGATCCCGTCTCCTGTTCGGACGCTGCTACCTTGTGATTAATGTGAATTTCGTCTGATCCGGCCATTTGCCGAACGAGTCCGATTATTTCGGCAAGCGCTATTTTTGGTTCTCGACCCGACAATAGAGCATCAGTGGTGACGATTGCGCCAGCGTTAATGAATGGGTTTCGTGGTCGACCTTTTTCTCTTTCCAGAAGTACAACGGAGTCAAAGGTGGCGCCGGACGGCTCTCTGCCGACCCTATTCCAAAGCTGATCCCCCACGCGTCCAAGCGCGGCCACAAGTGTAAAGACCTTTGATACACTCTGAATTGAAAACAGCGTGTCAGCTGAACCTGCGCTGAACATACTGCCATCGTTCAAACACACGCTTATCGCGAATTGCCTTGGGTCAACTTCGGCAAGTTCGGGAATGTATCGGGCGGTTTGCCCCCACTCGTCTTGCCTGAAAATCTCTGCGGCAATTTCATGCAACATTCTGTTCATTTAGATCTCCACGCTACAGCTACACCGCATGCCAAAATTCACCTGCGATTTGGAACACTGAGCCTGTTCTCTGTAGTAAGAGAAGAACCTCGCCAACGATTGGCGAGGTTCCAGTTTGTTTAGAATTTCTGTCTTGTCGGCGAACACCAATTCGTCACGCACCTAGACAAAATCAGTCTTTCACTTTCCCGGTCCATGCCGTGCGATCAAGGTCAAGATCAGGAAAATCATCCGGATTCAGAACCGGGCGTTCCACACCTGCTGCAAGCTGCTTTCGGAAGTCTTGCAGAATGCGGAGGCATGTCGGGAGTAGCATCATGATCACAACGAGGTTGACTAGTGCTAGCAGACCCATCGCCGGATCAGAGAAAGCGAACACTGATGTTGCACCCGGCGCCGTCGCCCCAAGGAATACGATGCCCATAATGGCGACGCGCAGAACGTTGATTGCCATCGGGTGTTTTGTAATCACGGTCAGCGCGTTTTCGCCCAGATAGTAGTTGTAGATGATTGAACTGAACGCAAACAGCAGGATGATGAAGGTCAGGAAATACTGGGTCCACTCGCCCAGGTGGCTTACCAGAGACTGCTGGGTCAGAACCACCCCATCAATATCCGCACCGGGCTGATACACGTCGCTCAGCAAGATGACCAAAGCGGTACATGTACAGATAATGATCGTGTCGATGAAGACCGAAAACGACTGGGTGATGCCCTGACTGATCGGGTGGCGCACGTCAGCCGTTGCGGCCACGTTCGGCGCTGAACCCAGACCGGCTTCGTTCGAAAACAGACCGCGACGCAAACCGTTGGCAATGGCAGCACCCATGCCGCCGCCGACTGCTTCTTCCCAGCCAAAGGCGTTGGCAATTATGGAGACGAACACACCCGGTACGTCCGCAACGTTGATCAGGATGATCACAAACGCCATCAGAAGATAGGCGACCGCCATGACCGGAATAACCACATCCGCCACCTTAGCGATCCGATGAATACCACCGAAGACAACAAAGCCAGCGATCACCGTAAGCACTGCACCGGTGACAAAACGGCTAAGTCCAAGGCTTTCTTCTGCCGCACCGGCAACCGTGTTGCCCTGGAATGCATTGAAACCGATGGCAAATGACGCAATCAGGCAGATCGCGTAAACAATGGCCAGCCAACGGTACTGCTCACCCAGACCATGGATGATAGAGCGTGCAGGCCCACCGCGGAAATCGCCATTTTCCTGACGGCGCTTGTACAGCTGTGCCAGCGAGCATTCGACCAAGCTGGTAGCCATGCCGACAATCGCGATTGCCCACATCCAGAACACCGCGCCCGGACCACCAAGTGTAATGGCAACCGCAACCCCCGCGATGTTGCCACCACCCACGCGTCCGCCGACTGACACCAGCAACGCCTGCCGTGCCGAGATGGCATTTGGATCGGCGCTTTGGTTGTTTGAAGACAGCACACGGAACATGCGCTTGAAGAACTTAAACTGAACGAACCCAGTTAGTAGAGTGATGAAGACGCCAAAGATGACAAGAATTGGTACGAGTGACCAACCCCATGTCAGGTCATTGATAGCGCCAAACAGGCTGTCGAATATTCCCATGATCCAGAGTTTCCCTGTTAGTGATGACGATGCGTCGTGGACAATGGGATGATCGCCCCACCGCATCAGGTCTGGTAGCACCGGGCCTGCGTTCGACTCAATTTGGTGAGGTGTTGCAACCAGTTGCAAAAAGGTCTTGCATGAGCGCCAGGTAGCGCCACATTATTGTCCGGTGTTGGCCGAAATATCTGGTGTTTTTGGGATTCGGCGATCCGAACAAGAAGGGGTAGTTCAGGTATGGCCGAGGATTTCCAACGGAACTTGAGGTTGCTGACCAACCATTTCAAGTCGGTGGCCGAGGTTTGTCGTCAGCTGGAAATAAACCGATCACAATTCAACAAATACCTCAACGGTGCCTCACGGCCTTCGCAACATGCCCTCGCGAAAATCTGCGACTTCTTTGGTGTAGAAGAAGGCGAAATATTACTGCCACACGATGATTTTGCAGAGCTGGTCCGGTTGCGTCGCGACGCCAATGTGGGTCCACTGGCCTATTCTGCTTATCTGGAACAACTGGCCAAGCGCTCTCGTAATGACCTGTCCCGGTATGATGGTTATTATCACGAGTATTCCTATGCCATGACCTATCCGGGAATGATCTTGCGGACCCTGGTGCGATTGTCGACAGAAGGAGGTGTCACGCGTTACTCGCGCATCGAAAACATGGCGATCAAGGGCCGGGACAAGGCCCGTATGCATGGTCGCTATAACGGGCTGGCATTCTACCTAAACGACCGCATCTTTCAGGTCGATTTCGATGCCATCACGGGCGAAGAAATAAGTCAGACAATTCTATATCCCAATTTCAAGAACCGTCACAATCGGCTTCCCGGTCTGAAACTCGGCGTTTCGACCAGCAGTTCCAGAGAACCGCTTTGCGCGCGCGTACTCTATTGTTTTCTCGGAAAAGAAACCAACATTAAGGACGCTCTTAAGGCTTGTGCCGTCTTTGAACCCGATGATCCGGAAATTGACAAATCAATCGAACTGATGGTGCGAAACACAATGAACACCGACGACTCTCACTTTCGAGTAATGAGTGATTTGTAGGGTCAGTAAAACGATGTTGAGGAAAAAACTGGATTCGGTGCAGCTCGATATCTCGAGGTTTCATACCCAAGCCAAAGAACAAAATTTGCTGCCCAAGATTCTCCGGGATGCCCTAGTGACCCGTCTTTCGCTGCGACACGATTGCCGAAAAATTTTTTTCGAGCAAATAATGTGACATCTCCTCAATCGTCCCGCAGAATTAGATCTTTTGACCGTTATTCGGTTTTCACCTGAAAACCAAAACAGACCCGCCTAACGACGGGTCTGTGTTTCGGCCGAACAATGTATTGGGAGGAACATCGATTGGCCGTTTTGGTCTCACCAGAGGTTCAACTAAAATGCTCCTTGAAGCGATCAATACAGCGGCGGAAACCGTCTTCGAAATTTCCGTTACCGGGGTGGTAGACACTTTCGAATGATATCACCCCATCATAGGCGTCGGTTTTCAGAGCATCCGCCATCGGCTGAAACTGATCGGCCAGTTGGCCTTCGCCCATTTGTTTGACCGATAATGTCGCGCGGGGCGTATCGACTTGAACGTCCTTGATGTGGATGTGCCCGAGATAGCCATCTTTCACTTCGTCATACCCAGCAGGGAATGCCTGCTCATGACACCAGCAATTGTTGGCCGGGTCCCAAAGTACCTTCAACGTGTCCTTGGCATCCAGATCATCAATCAGCTTACGGGCGGTGTAGTTCGAATTCACCATGGTCCCGTTGCCCGTTTCGACGACCAAAGTCACACCGCCGTCCTTGGCAACGTCAATCGCAGGTGCGATCAGGGGCAGCATCGCGTCCCATGCGCCTTTGGCGACGTTCCATTTTTCTGCACCTCCGGACCCCCACAGAATCTGCTCTTTCTTCGGAGTCATAATGCGCACCAATGGGCTGCTGACCACATGCGCCATGTCGATCACGCGCTTCAGAGCATCCATATGCTTGCTGTGCAGGTCGTCCCCTGGTTTGTTCGCCCCGGTCATTCCCGCGAAGATGTGGCGCGACAGACAGGATACAGGCTTGCCCCGATCCCGAAGCAGCGTGTCAATTTCCCTGATCTCATCAGCAGTGTGATCGCCAACCTCCGTATCGCCGACAAATTGCAGTTCGGCATATTCGAGATCAAACTCATCCATCACATCGACCGCGTGTTTCAGGTCGCGACTGATGCCATCACAGATAACGCCAAGTTTCATGTTCTTGTCCTTTCTCAGCGATGCAACTCAGCGCCGACAATGTCTTCGATCACGCGGGTGCAGACCCAGTTGTCGCCATCGGGGAATTTGGTTTTGCCAGCATGGAAAATCTGCATGGCAGATGAAGCAGTATGCATTGGAACGCCTAGCTCCTCGGCCAGATCCAGTGAGATGGTCAGGTCCTTGTGCATGGTGCCGATGCCCGAGCCAGTGTTTTCGAATTTACGGTCGATGATGTTCATCAGCGCCGTGTTGGTGCATCCGCATCCCGCGCCGGAGGTCGAAAAGACCTTGAACAGGTTTTCGCCCTTCACGCCCGCCTTGGCGGCAAGAACCGACGCCTCAAATGTTGCCGAAAAGATTGAACCGATCAGAGTCTGCAGACATGCTTTTACGGTCTGACCTTGGCCGGGCCCGTCCCCTACGCGGTGAATGGTGGCCGAGACCGCCTCAATCACTGGTTGGAATTCGTCCAGTACGGCATCGGGGGCCGCGGCCATCATGGTGAGAGTGCCACCCTGAGCGCCTGGAAATCCGCCAGAGACAGGGCTGTCGATCAGGTGGATGCCCGAACCGACCATGGCCTCGCCAATCTCGCGGGCCTCACGCGGTTTGATCGTGGCGGTCAGAATGACCGTTCCGCCTTGTGCCATGTGACTGACCAGACCGTCTTCACCAAGGATGACGGCTTTGGCCTGATCGCCATTCATGACCATGACATAGACAGCATCCGCGTTGGCCCCCACATCTGCCACGCTGGCTGCAGGCGTTCCGCCCATTTCACCCAGCGCATTCAGGCGCGCCTCACTCAGATCAAAACCGGTGGTTTCGAATCCGTTTTTGATCAGATTCTTGGCCAGCCCGCTGCCCATGTCTCCCAATCCTATGACACCTACACGTTGCATAATTGTCTTCCTAATGTGTCGCCCGGCTTGGCCGGCGTTGAGGTTTGGCGCCCATAATTTTTTGGGCGTCGATGTGTGCGGGGATTTCAGGCTTTGGCTGACCAAGGCCGGGCAGGTCCGGAAGACACCCCGCTGCCCAATTCTGTGTCGTTACGGTCCCATCACCGCGTCCGGTATCCACATGACCAGTTGCGGGAAGATCGCGATCAAAATCAGCACCACCACATTTGCCAGCAGGAACGGCGCGGCCCCGACGAAAATCTTTCCGATCGGCATACGGCAGATCGCAGCGCAGACATTCAGGCAATTTCCTACTGGCGGTGTGCATGCACCAACCGCGAGACCCGAGACCATCACCACACCAAAATGCACGCCGGAAACGCCCAGCTTTTCAGCAACCGGCAACAGAACCGGTGTCAGTAATAGAATGGCGGGACTAACGTCGATGAACGTACCCGCCATCAGGATCAAAATGGCTGTCAGAACCATGAAGGCGACCGGGCCAAGTCCGAGGCCCGAAACGAAATCGGCCAGTTGATTGGGTACACGTTCCAGCGCCAGTACAGTGATGAACACCTGGCTGAACGCGATGATCATCATGATCTTGGCCGACATGATGATGGCGTGGCGCATGGCTCCAGGCAGTTCTTTGAGAACGCCGAAGCCGACGATGAATAAGCCGATGATCAGGCCATATACTACCGCAGCTCCGGCAGTCTCGGTCGGGGTCACAAAGCCGAAGACCACCGAGCCCACGATCAGGATCGGCATCAGCGCCACGGCGGCAGAACGTCTGGTCTGCCGACCGGCTTCAGCCAATGTGAACGGTACGTCTTCGGTCGGGTAATCGTTCCTCTTGGCCAGCACCCACACGACGATCAGCTGAAGTAAACCAACCATGATGCCGGGAATGATCCCGCCCAGAAACAGGCGACCGATGCTTTCTTCCGCGGCGACAGCGTAGATAATCATCGGCACAGACGGCGGGATGATCATGCCCATGGTGGATGAGGCCACCGTGATCCCCGCTGCGAAACTCTTGGGGTATCCGCGTTTTTCCATCTCGGGGATCAGAACGGACCCGATGGATGCGGTGTCGGAAGCGGAGGAGCCAGAGATACCGCCAAAGATCATCGAGCCAACCACGTTGACCAGACCCAAACCGCCCTTCAGGCGACCGACGAAGAACATGGACAGATCCAGTAGCCGCCGCGTGATGCCCCCGGAATTCATCACCAGGCCCATCAGGATGAAGAAGGGCAGTGAAACCAGTGGGTAATTGTTGATGCCGGAAAAGAAACGCTGAACAACGAAACCGGTCGCTGTGGGGGCCTCGATCAGGAAATACGCCAGTGACGCCAGCCCCAGAGAATAGGCAATTGGAACTCCGCAGACCAACAATATTCCAAGCGTGGCAAACAGGATCAACATGTCAGTCCTCCGGCATCCAGAGAACATCGATGGAATCCCGACCGCCCAGAGTCAGAACCACACGAACAAAGCAATAGAACACAGCAATCGAACAGGAGATTGGAACAATGATGAACACATAAGCCTGAGGCATCCCAAAGGGTTGCCACATGTTTTTCCCCGGCCCTGCGATCCAATCGATGGACAGCCAAACCAATGCCGCGTTCATCACTCCCACGAGGAAAAGACCTGCCACGTAGAAGGCCATTTTTACGTAATAGGGCATCATGTCGATGAAAAACGTGATCGCGATATGCTCACGCTTCGTAATCGCGACAGCACCGCCCAAGGCCGAGGTGCAAAGAAACGCGATCTTGACCTGTTCGTCGACGCCGTAGATCGCCATGTCAAAGGGGCGCATCAGGACTTTGGTGACGACAATCACCAGAAACACCCCGAACAGCACAACCATCAGCGCTTCGATAACGCGCGTCAGTACACGGTCGATTGCAGAGAGCGTATCCATAAACCGGTTCCGTTAAGAAGGGAATCCGGGCGCAGGGTTAAAGCGCCCGGAAATGCCGTTTCAGATCAACCGCAAGACGCCGCTGCGGCACGGGCTGCGTCGATATCATCCATCGTGAAATGACCTGCGTCGATCATCTGTTGATAGACCGGCGCGACGGCTTCCTGGAAACCCGCCAGGGCTTCGGGCGTCAGTTCGTTGATCTCCATGTGCTTACCGAGTTCGCCGACGATGTTCGTTTCAGCATCGCGATACAGCTTGTCCGACATCGCCATCGCTTCGACCGCAACCTCGTCAAAGGTGGCCTGAAGGTCTTCGGGCAAACCGTCATACCATGTCTTGTTGACGATCAAAGGATCGGGGCCGGTCATGTGGTTCGACAGTGTCAGATACTTCTGGACTTCATGAATATTAAAGTCCCAGATATTTTGCGGCGGGTTGTGCTGCCCGTCAATTACGCCCTGTTTGAATGCCTGATATGCCTCTGAAAACGGCATGGCGACCGGAACCGACCCGATAGCTGTGCCCGTTGCGATCATCAGATCAGATTGAGGTTCGCGGATGCGCAGACCTTGCAGATCAGCAACCGATGTTATTGGCTGAACGTTGTTGGTGTAGGCCCGGAACCCTTGGCTGATACCGGTGGCAGGGATGTGATATCCGTTCGCCTCGGCACGAGCCTGCACTCCCTTGGTGAAGTCCGAACCGACCAGACATTCCATCTCATCCCAATTCGCGACGAGGAACGGCAACTGGTACAGGTTGAATGCCCCGGACGCGTCGGCAAAGAAACCGCCACGCGTGCCCTGCAGCAAACCGGCCGTCACCTGATCCATCATTTCGCGCTCATTACCAAGCGCGGCACCAAAGAAGTTCTCGACTTCGATGCGACCGTCTGTACGTTTTTCAAGTTCGGTCTTGAACCAGTCCATGGACTGCGAACGGATTGAGGTTTCCGGCTGCTCATTGCCATATTTAAAGGTGAAATCCGCCGCCAGTGCTGTACTGGCCGTTATTATTAGGCCGGTAACCCCGGCCAGTAATTTAGCTGTGTAGGTCATGCTATCCTCCCTGAACGGGACTTGATCCCGTTGCATGACGCTGGGATAAGCCCCCTCACAATTCGGTGGCAAGAAAATTTGCATCAAATGACGGCAATGATGGTTTTTGATGTTCTTCAAAGATCGTTTGAGGATGCTTTTGATCGAAAATGATGTTAGTAGGGGTCTATGAGCGATGAGGCTGTAATAATCCCAAAGAAGGCACGCGTCTCCGAGATTGCGAGGATTGCGGGGGTCGGCACCGCTACGGTTGACCGGGTTTTGAACAACAGATCTAACGTAAAGCCTGAGACCCGCCAGCGTGTTTTGCAGGCCAAGCACGCAATCGAATCCGGCGCTCAACTAGACCAGCCTGCGCGACCCTGGCGGCTGAAGATATTTCTGCCAGAGGAAGCCGGACCATCGACAGAATTTCTGGGCGACTGTTTTCAGAATGTTTTCACCAATGGCCGCGCCACTGTCGAGTGTGTGTTTTCCACGAAACTGGAACCATCTGTGTTGGCGCGAAAACTGAGAGCCTGCGCCGGGCAGGGAATTGATGCAGTTGGCTTTCAGGCATTGGATGATCCGCGGGTTCGCGACGCGGTCGATGAGCTGCACGGTTTGAATATTCCCTGCATACCTGTCGTCTCCGATCTGATCAGCCCCGTTCTGGGCCAATTTGTCGGGACGGACAACATGGCCGCAGGACGAACAGCGGCCTATTTTATGGGTCGGATGCTACGGCAATCCGGAACTGTCGGCGTGATTTCCGGCGAGCAACTGTATCGCAACCATTCGGATCGCGAGATGGGGTTTCGGTCGGCCTTGCGAAGGGATTTTAGCCACCTCCGCGTTGTGGGCACCTATATCGGCCACGATGATGTGCAGGAAAATCGCGTGGTGGTGGGCCAGATGCTGGACGAACATCCTGGGCTGCTGGGCATTTATAACGTCGGCGGTGGCAACGAAGGCATTGTTGCGGCTCTGGCTGATCGCGATTTGACGGGAGAAATCATGCTGATCGGCCACAACCTTACGCCGAAGACGAGAAACTACCTGCTGGACGGATCAATGGATCTTGTCATCCATCAGAATATGCAACGGATCGCCGAACAAGCCGTACAAACCCTGATCGCGACACTGGAAAACCGCTCCCATCAGGCAGAGGTCGTTCCAGTTGAAGTCATCACCCGTGAAAACATCAACGGCGCCACTTTCGGCTGATGTTCACAAGTTTTCTGATGTGCAGAGATCGAAGTGAATAACCCCAACCTGTCCCTGAATTGGTTTTCCAGTCAGACACCGAGACATCATCTGAGTCACGCGATCAGCAACCTGATCCAGCGGATTGTTGATCACCAAATCGATGCTGCCATCGGCAAGCGCAGCTTCGGTAACCGGTGTCCGTTCATGGCAGATGTAGACAACTTCCCGCGATTGCCCTGCCTCGCGCAGCGCTTTCAATGCTCCGGTCACCCCGCCTCCGCAATGATAGATGCCGGAGAGGTCTTTGTTGGCCCGCAGCAATTCTGCTGTCGCTTCATATGCGACCGCGGCGTCATCCAGATACACCACAGAGTCTCGAAGCGGTTTCTGCGGTGCAAATTCGCGCATGTAGCTTCTGAACCCGCTCTCAAGCGCTTCGTGCCCCAAATACCTGTGCGACCCGATAAGGATGGCAACCGCGCCTTCGGTTCGATCAAGGCGCGCCATCGCCCAACCTGCCGTCCGCCCCGCCTTTCGACTGTCGATCCCGACATAGGCAGTAATGTGAGGCGAAGACAGGGGCGAGAGCAATGCAATGACAGGGACATCCGCGCTGGCGATTGCACGATTGATCTCCGGGTGATCAATCGCAACCAAGCCTATGGCGTCTACCTTGCCGCGCATTTCGTCAATCGCAGTTGAAAGCTCGGACGGCGACAGGCTTTCTACATACCGGACCACAACATTTGCCCGGATACTGCGCAACTGCTCTGCTTTTTGCTGCAACTCGATTGCCAATTCGCGATAAAACCACTTGCTTTCCTTTTGAAGAATAAAGCCCAGCCGTTTTGCTGGAGCCATCTCCTCAACCCGGCGCCGCAACAATCCTGCCGAGCGATACCCCAACGCTTCTGCCGCTGAAAGAACCCGCGCAGATGTCGCCGCAGTAACCGGCGCGCGCGCATTCAGAACGCGGTCTACTGTTGCGACGCCGACCCCCGCCTTTTCTGCGACGTCTTTGAGTGTGACACGGGCCATAGCACGCTCCATGATGAAACCTATCACCCATTTTACGGAATATTCTGAGAAAAATGATAGAAAATATCACGACAGGTTTGACGATTCAGGCGCTCCTCGGTTCTGCTCGGCGACAGTAATGTAGAAAAGGAACCTGATGTGCTGAAGGACAATACCCTTCCTTGGCGGGATTATTCGCTGACGGGCCGGGACAGCGGTCCAAGCTTTGCACCTAAACAGTGGTACTCCACCCCTGTCCCCCGGAAACGGATGAAGGAACTGATGAAGCGCCGCGATGCTCCGGCCCTGATCGACTATGGGATCTGGCTGGGATTGGTGTTGGCAACCGGTGCTCTGGTCATTCTGACCTGGGGTACGTGGTGGGCAGTGCCGTCTGTCATCCTCTACGGGGTGTTTTATGGATCCTGTGCCGACAGCCGTTGGCATGAAAGCTGCCATGGGACTGTATTCAAAACGCCTTGGCTGAACACTGCAGCCTTTCAGCTGGCCTCATTTATGTCGCTGAAAAACCCCTATCTTTGGCGGTGGAGCCATACACGCCATCACACGGATACGGTGATCGTCGGAAAAGACCCCGAGATTGCGTTTCCCCGGCCTCCGCATCCACTCAACATCCTATGGAACATGCTGCATCTGCAATCTGGCTGGAATGAATTGAAGAAGATGATTCGGTTGTCGGCTGGTCGTTTGACCAAAGATCAGAAAACCTTCCTCATCGAAGCCGACCGTTCTAAGGCGTTCTTGGCGTCGCGTGTTCACCTCGCAATCCTCGCGGTGACATTTGTTTTGGCACTGGTGCTGCAATCATGGCTGCCCATTGTGCTTATCGGCGGTCCCACTTTCTATGGTTCGTGGTTGCATCACCTGCTGGCATCACTGCAGCATGCCGGGCTGGCAGAAGACGTCCCGGATCACCGATTGAACTCGCGAACCGTCTACATGAACCGGTTCTTCCGCTTCGTATATTCGAACATGAACTACCATGTCGAACACCACATGTATCCCATGGTTCCATTCTACAATCTCCCGGCCTTGCACGAAGAAATCAAAGGCGATTGCCCACCAGCGTACGCGGGAACACTGACCGCGTTTCGCGAAATGCTCCCAGCCATTCTGATCCAGCGGCGCGATCCGTTCTACTTTGTCGACCGCAAGCCGTTGCTGCCCAAGGACGCTAACCCCAGCCCAGAATACACTCGACCAACAGCCATAGCGGCCGAGTGACCCACTCCCCGGAATACAGGAAAGCCCATGACGAACTGGACCCGCGCCTGCGCTTGCGATGACATCGAAACCGAAGATCTAATCCGTTACGACAATGGCGATCGTACCTTTGCCATCTACCGAAGCCCGGAGGACGAATTTTACTGCACCGACGGCCTGTGCACCCATGAAGAAGTGCATCTGGAAGACGGTCTGGTGATCGATCATCTGATCGAATGCCCCATGCACAACGGCCAATTCGACTATCGCACCGGCGAGGCAAAGCGCTCACCGGTCTGTGTGAACCTGAAAACCTACCCCGTTAAAGTCGAAGGCGGAGATGTCTTTATCGATATCGGGTGATGCCATGAAAGGGATCTACGACTGGGACGCGAAGTTCTCACTTAGAAACTACACCGCGTCCGACCTTCGTGCGCTAAAGGGTATCCGCAAGCTGGTTCAGACGACGGCGAATACAATCGAAGAGGCAGCAGCCGCGAAAGATGCCAGAATTGACTTGATCATGGGCAATGCCCACAACACGTCCACCGTGCGTCAAGGCGCGCCTGAATTGTTCTTCACCGCTGCACTCGGTCTCCCGGACTTTGCAACCGAAAGTGACGTGCTGACCGCCGCGTTTGCGGCCATGAAGGATGGTGCCGACAGCATTTACACGGCAAGAGGGCCGCACATTGTTGAACTTTTGGCGCGTGAAGATATTCCCGTTATGTGTCATCTGGGCCTGGTACCTCGCAAATCCACTTGGCGGGGCGGCCTGCGTGCCGTTGGTAAAACTGCGGACGAGGCTATCGCGCTTTGGAATGCGTTCCGCACAATGGAAGATGCCGGAGCCTTTTCGGTAGAGGCTGAAGTTATCTGTGACCGAGTAATGGCTGAGATTTCCACCCGCACATCTCTGATTACATCCTCGCTCGGATCGGGCCCCAGTGCAGACATTATCTATCTTTTTCAAAATGACATATGCGGAGAGCAACCCGAAAGCCCGCGCCATGCACGTGCCTTTGGCGATCTCAATTCACTGTATGAACAGATAAAACACCACCGCCGAGTTGCACTTTCGGCGTTCAGGAAATCTGCTGAAGAGGAACAATTTCCAGGCCCTAGCGAATGCGCAACAATCTCAGACGCGGAGTTTGAAAGTTTTATTACACGACTAAAATAATCTATTTGGCTAAGGAAAGTTGCACCTAGAACCGCATTTTGAGAACCGGAATTATCACCCAACGATGATCGATGTACGTTGGTCCCCATTCGCGACGGGTAGCAAAGAATTTTGTAATCGCAGTGCAAGTACCTTTCCCGCCCGACCAGCAGGGCGTTGGCGTCGCAACCCGCCAGCAGCTGTCGTTCGAGCAACCGCAGCGAATTCGGACTTTGTCCGCACTCCCGACCTCAGGTCACGCAATTATCTCGCGGGCGCAGCGAATGGCCGGTTCGGTGAGACCGCACTGCGGCGTTGTTTGACAAGATGAATGGCTGGTAAGGGCCGGTGTCCCTTGCACGTTGTCGCTGGCAGGAAGCTGTAAACGCTGTTACTTCTGACCTTTGCCTTGGAAACCAGAGTTTGGTCTTGGGCAGATTCGATGTCATTAGACAGACCGCGCCTCCGTGTAGCTGAAAACGTTCATCCGACGTTCATTTTCAAATTAGGTCAGCTTCATCTCAGCTAGCCATATTGTCCTACTGGAGTTGAAGAGCGCTTTTTCACCAAAGCTATCAACGGGCAAAGGATCAAATGTGTCAAAGACTGGCAGTGGAACGGTGCAATGTGGGTCAATGGCATCTGTTAACGTGAATTGGGCCCTTATCTTGGCCCTCACGCTCTTGTTTTGCTTCAGCCAGTTCAATGGAGCCCTAGCACAAACAGCTAGTTTCCGGTCTGTCGATACGAATTCAGATGGGGTTTTGAGCTTGAATGAGCTTATCGCAGCATTTGGAGAATCCGGCGCGCGAAGGCTTCTTGAGGACATTGATCGTAATGGAGACGATCGTATCACGATCATTGAGTTGCGCCGTGGTGCAGGCAACGGACAAGTTGAAAGAAATGAGCGCGGCGAACGAGAAGGTCGAGAAAACAGTGGCAGCAGGTCAGGCGAACGGGATGAAAACGACCGTAGCGATGATCGCGATGATGATGGAGACGACCGTGGTGATGACGGAGACGACGATGGAGATGATGACGACTAAACGAAAGCCCACTGTTGTGATTGTCACTCTGATTGTTGGTGAGAGCAAACCGAAAATCATGCTGCCTGAAGTTGCGCAGCATAGAAACACTGCTCCAGCAATGCGCGTTCATGTGCCGTTCATTTGACTGCATACCGATCCTTCATTCCGCTTTGCAATTCTTCTCACATCGCACTGGCAAAACGATTTCATTGAACAGCCAGTCACGGAGCTAAGCATGACACAGTGTACCCATATCTCTCCTGTCGCTTGCGAGATTGCAAAATGGGCGTTTACAACCCGCAGAGTTGACCGATCCGATGTGCGTGGACTTTCTGCGCAAATGGGTGCCGCAAAAGCAGGGGATCTTATCCTCTGTGAAATTGCCGAAATCGGCCATCATAAGAAAATCCAATTAGCGGAACGCCGCGCCTCGGTCAGCTATCCGGGCGATCATGTTGTCCTTTGTCTGGGTGACCGATACGCACCAGATCAGTTTCTTGCCAGTGCGGTGATTGATGGCGATCTTATCGATCTGGTGGCGGGTGGCGGCATCGCGGGTCGGGTGGATGCGGCGCATGTCCTTATGGACGAACCAACGCGATTGAAGCCCATCGGCCTTTTGACCAATGCAACCGGTCAGGTGATCAATGTGGCAGACTATGCGTTGCCCTCACTGCCGAGCAATGAGCAAGTCACGGTGATTGGGGTTTTCGGAGCTTCAATGAATTCTGGGAAAACAACAGCAGCGTCAAGCCTTGGCCATGGCCTTCTGCGTTCGGGTTACTCCGTCGCCGGTGTGAAAGCGACCGGGACCGGAGCCTTCGGTGACTTCAACAGCTTCGAAGATGGAGGCGCCTCGGCGCTCGATTTTACGGATGTCGGAATGGCCACGACATACCGGATGCCACTTGAGATGATTGAAGCCGGTTTTGATACGTTGATTGCAACCGCAGCATCGCGTGGTGCTGAAATCGTGGTGGTTGAGATCGCCGACGGTGTATTCCAGCAAGAAACGCGGGCCATCTTGCGCTCCTCGCGCATTCGGGATCGGTTGGACGGTATCCTGTTCGCCGCACCAGATGCGCTGAGCGCGCTGGGTGGCGTGACCGTTCTTAAAAAAGTGGGGCTCAGCCCGTTTGCCATATCCGGAATGGTCAGTTGTTCCCCATTGGCCACCACCGAAGCTGCTGAAGTAACTGGTCGCCCAATTTTATCCCGCGAAGACCTTTGGTCGCCTGCGACCATCGCCCAACATGTTGCACCGCTGATGCGACGCGAACCGGAAGATGTGGCCGCATGACCCCCCTCCCCAGATTGGCCACACGGGACCGCATCATTGATGCGGTCCTCGTGGTGTCTTGCGGGATCGTGCAGGCAATTGCGCTGGCCGTTGCAGCGTTCGCCACGCGGGATGCGTTTTCGGCGCTTCAAGCTGGGGATGCTCTTTCAGTACAAACTGTCTCGCAGCTGGCGATATCAGGTGTGGTTGCAACGGCGTGTCTGCTGTTGTCCCGATACTAC
Source organism: Ruegeria sp. AM4 (assembly GCF_056540665.1). Classification (NCBI taxonomy): domain Bacteria; kingdom Pseudomonadati; phylum Pseudomonadota; class Alphaproteobacteria; order Rhodobacterales; family Roseobacteraceae; genus Ruegeria; species Ruegeria sp. AM4. The sequence continues at coordinate 41,969 of NZ_JBQFXD010000020.1, forward strand.
GCAGAAGCGCTTGGCCAGAGCTACGCAATTTCGTTGCGCCGCACACTATACAATCAGATCGCCCGCCTTCCCAAATCCCGTCATGAGAAACGCCGGGTTGGCGCCTTGTCCTTGAGATTTGTCGGCGATTTGTCTGCCGCACGTCTTTGGTTTGGTCGCGGTTTGCCTGATGTGTTATCCGCAGCGTTTGTGCTTCCTGGAGCCGTAACCATTCTCTGTTTTCTTGACCCTGGGCTCGCGATCACAGGTGTTATCTCTCTCAGCGGCGCACTGCTTATCATGGGACTGCTGGCCTGGCACCTTGGGTGGCGGCATCAGATATTGCGCCGCAATCGTGCCAGTATCGCGATTTCCATGATCGAACGCATTGCAATCGCGCCCGAATTGGACCTGATGGGACGAACCGATCGCGAACTGCGCAAGCTTGACAAACAGGGTTCATCTCTGCGCAAAGACGCACTGGCGCGCCGTGGCAGAACCACCAGTCTTCAGGCGGTTTTACAGCTGGGTGTGGCGCTGTCCGGTCTTTTGATGCTTTGGCAGGCCAGCCAAAGCGGTATTGCACCGTCGACGGTTGCAGCCAGCCTGTCGGTTTTGGCGTTGACCGCCCTTCCTTTGCAGAATCTCGCAGGCGCGTGGGATCATTATTGCGCCTGGAGCGTGGCGCGTACAAAGGCTGAAAAGCTGCTTTCGGAACCCAAGGTAGCTCGAACCTTTGCAAGCCATGGTGAACCTCTTGGCGTTAAAGTTTCCGGTAAATTTGAAGGTACACCTGTATTGTTCGAAGCCCGGCCGGGTTCGACGTCAACGTTAGCAGGGGAATCTGCCATCAGTATCGCGCGATGTATTGTAGGGCTCGACACCAATGAGGGCATCGCGGTTCTCTATGGCGGGCAGGAGAGAGCGCCAAAAGTTGCCTTTGTCGGGGACGACCATATCGGGCTTCAGGGAAGTTTGCGTCGATCGACAAGTCTGATGTGTCCCAGAAGGCCAAGTGATCAGAAAATCTCCGAGGTCATGCGGGCTTTTGGGTTATCTGAGCTGCTCTTGGCAAACCGCGGCCTTGATCAACGGTTGGCGGAAAATGGCAACGGGCTGTCGCCGAACCAGACACTGCGCTTAGATCTCGTGCGGGCTGTTCTCGGCAAAGCTGACATCATCGTCATCGCGTCTATCAGGTGGGTGTCGTGCCAGCATCGCCACGCCGAATTGCTTGATACGCTCCGAAAGTTATCTTCGGCTACCATCATACTGGTCGAAGATGTCACCACACCCAGTGTGAACCAGAATTCAAAGGTCGTCTGATATGCGTTCATCTACGCTGTTTGGGATTTACGCCGCCGTTTTGGTCGGTTTTTTGGGCGGACTTGCGGGCCTTACCCTTTACAGCCTTGAAAAATCTCGGTGGTGGGATGCCCGGATCTCACTGGCGCAGGAGTCCTATGGCTTGCATCTGAGGTTGGAGGCGGACCTGTACCGTCTGTTTAAGCAACACGGCGACGCACTCTTAATCGGAGATCGGGACGATGGAATTAGCGAAGCCGAGCTACAGGCAAAGATCGACACCACCTTAGACGCGATCCGAATGACGATCGCGCGCGAGATCCAGATGGTAGGCGACGAGGAGATCGAAGAGCTCGAACTTCTGGATGAGATCGAAGACGACATTGAATACGTCAATGCAGTCATTGCGAACCTGTCAGAAGAGGGCAGCCGGATTGAGACATTTGTCCGGATTGAACGCCTGGCTGCCTTGCTGGACGGTGATATCGACGACGAGCTCGATCAAAAAATCCAGACCGCTCTTGATGAAGAGGTGGAGGAGGTCGAAGAAGTCCTGACTGAAGCCGCGGCCTTCAGGAAATGGAATGAACGATTGGTTTACATGATTGTGCTGGCCGCAATCGGTGTCTTGCTTGTGGCGCTCGTTTCGTTCAATCGCCAGATCAGAAAGCCCCTTACACGGCTCACCGATGGGATTGGCCACCTGCGCCGGGCCGATTATACTAAACCTGTAAGTCTTGGTGGCAGTCGTGAATTCAGAGAGTTGGGTGCCGTTCTGAATAGCATGTCCGAAGGATTAGCGGCCCGCGAGGCAAGCCGTGCCGAGCAGAAAAGGCAACTTGAAGATACCGTCGCCGCCAGAACAATTGAGCTTCAACAACTCATCGATAAACTTGAAACCGGTGAAGAAAACCGTAAACGTTTGATGGCCGACATCAGCCATGAATTGCGCACGCCGCTCGCTATTATCCTTGGAGAGGCTGATGTCACATTACGAACATCGGAATCGCTGTCAGAAGATGCATCAGATTCACTTGCCCGCATTCGGGATTCTGCAAAACACACCAACCAGATCGTTGATGACATGTTAACCGTCGCCCGGTTCGAGGCGGGTCAACTCAGGTTGGATCGCAAAGAAACGGATCTGCGAAAAGTAGTGCGCGATGCCGTGGCAATGTTCCCCGATCCGGTTCAGGTTGAATATCCTGACAGTGCAGTCATGGCATCTGTCGACGAGGTTCGACTTCGGCAGTCGGTATTGGCGTTGCTGCAGAATGCACGACGATACGGAGGCCCAACAATAAGCGCTATGCTGGAACAAGGGCTCGCGTCTTGTACGATCACTATCGAAGATGACGGGCCCGGCCTGAGCGCGGCGGAAAAGTCCCAGGCATTTGATCGGTTTTTTCGGGGGTCGAACGCCTCCGGACAAGGTATCGAAGGCAGCGGTCTCGGGCTGCCGGTTGTAAAGTCGATTGTCGAGGCTCATGGTGGGACAGTTGAGCTTCAAGATCGTCTGGAAGGCGGGTTAAGGATCACCATAACTCTACCCAAATCACCTTGGATGAAAGTTGTTCAAACCGATGGGCTGCGAGAGACGGGCTAACGCCTGCCAGTCTGTTTCAAAAGCAGATTGCGTAACCGGTAAGGTCGCACGCAGGCTTGTATGGTTGTGGTTTCGAATACAGAGATAGTTGAGGCACACTATGAATATTCTACTTGTCGAGGACGAAACCCGTGTAGCGGATTTCATACGTCGCGGATTGTCGGCTGAAGGCTGGTCGGTGGATCATGCGCCATGCGGTGAAGATGCCTTGGAGCACGTGGCCATCACCAACTATGACGTCATTTTGCTGGATCTGATGTTGCCGGGGATTCAGGGGCAAGACGTTTGTCGCAAATTGCGTGCCAGGAAATCAAAGGTCCCCATCCTTATGCTGACTGCATTGGACAGCCCTGAGGAACGCGTAGAAGGTCTGAAGATTGGCGCGGACGATTATCTTCCCAAGCCCTTCGACTTCGACGAGCTGATCGCCCGAGTAGTGGCGCTGCATCGCCGCGCCAATAGCTATGCGAACGATCTTAGCGACACTGTGATTACTTGCGGAGCTCTTACATTTGACAGGCTCTCGCTTCAGATCGCGGTTGAAGGTCAGGAAATCCAGTTGTCCAAGAAAGAACGCGACCTGCTTCTTCTGTTTCTGACCAATATTGGGCGCGTGTTGTCCAGAGAGCGGATTTTGAACTCGGTTTGGGGCATGAATGAAGATCCGTTGACCAATGTTGTCGATGTCTATGTCGGGCGTCTCAGGCGCAAAATCGGTGCGGAAGGTCAGCGGATCGTGACACTCAGGAACGTCGGTTACCGTATGACCTGAACATTACCTATTGGGTTTGATGCGGGAACTGCTCACTAAAGAAGAAGTCTGCGTTTGGGTGCGGCGCAAATATCGTTGCTCCTACTCCGGATGGCTCTCGGGTTTGAATGGAACGCTCTCAAGACTGGTTTTTCCAACTCTGTGCAAGAGAATGCCACCAGCCCATCAATGCCAACAGGGCGCTTTACATTTGTGTGGACCGAGGTCTCAAATACGGTCCCATAAGTCGATTGAAAGGTCTGTTTATGACGCGAGTGTTGCCTGTTCTGGTAATTCTGATGCTGTCAGGATGCATATCAACCACCACCCCGCCGTCGGCGCCAATCCCTCAGCCAGTCCGCGCAAGCGCTCCCGTGAGTTCTCAGCAGGCACAAGCGCGATTCCGTCAGGTTGCGGCCCGGGTCGAACCCGTTGCTGAGCGTGAATGTCGCCGCCGGACTCAAGGGGTGAATTGTGACTTTCTGATCCGAATAGACCCAAACAAGAACGCACCTTCCAATGCTTATCAGAGTTTGGACAAGACGGGACGCCCCGTTCTTACGATGACGCAAGCTTTGATACGGGATGTGAACAATACAGATGAGCTTGCATTCGTATTGGCGCATGAGGCCGCTCATCACGTTCAGGGGCATTTGGCACGCCAAGCCCAAAATGCGGCGGCCGGTGCTGTGCTATTGGGAAGCCTCGCGACGCTCGCGGGGACTGGTCCGAACGATATTGCCACGGCGCAAGATATCGGGGCTTTTGTCGGTGGGCGCAGCTATTCCAAGAATTTCGAACTGGAGGCTGATAAACTGGGCACGATCATTGCCTACAATGCCGGTTATGATCCTCTTAAGGGCGCTTTGTATTTTGCCCGTGTTCCTGATCCCGGAGATCGCTTTTTGGGAACGCATCCACCCAATGCTCAAAGGTATTACGTGGTCCAAGCAACCATGGCCGAAATTGGTGGTTGATCCGTTCAAGATGCCGTCTTTCTTTGATCAATCACTCATATCTGATGGGCGCGGTTCCGGGGGTCTTTGACGCTCACAAGCCAGCGCTCGTGTCATAAAACATTCATAATACTGTAACATGCAGTCAATTTGACGATCAGAAAGAGTTCAGGCGCCACAAGCAGAATTTCATCCGTCAAGTGCGACCACGAAGGTTCACAACAGGGATAAAATACATGCTTGAGTCAATTCTGGACCCCGAAACCCCCATTCGCTTTGCGATCAATATCATTGCGATGATGGTGCTGGTCTTTGGTTTGTATTATCGCCGCTATCGCGACAAAGAACTGGTGACTGCCGCGTCGCTGTTTAATGTCTTCGCCTTTGGCGTATTGACCGTTTTGTCATCGGTCGAATTTAGCCTGGCGGCCGGATTTGGCTTGTTCGCCATTCTGGCACTGTTCACGCTGCGGTCGGAACAAATCTCGAAAGTCGAGATCACCTATTTCTTCGGCTCCATCGCAATCGCGGTCATCTGCTCAATACACGGCACCGAGCTGGCTTTTGTCGGCGTGATCGTTTCGCTGGTGCTGTTGGGCGCCTGGGCGCTTGACCATCCACGCATTCTAAAGTCGGCCGATGGAGTCAAGATCACTCTGGACAAGATCGACGCACATGCCCTGTCCGACCCCGAGGCAATGCGTGCGGACCTGTCCGAGCGATTGGGAGTGGACGTGATGTCCTATCAAATCACGGCGCTCGATTACATCAACGACATGGCCCGCATAAACGTGTTTTTCCGCAAAACCTGAACCTGCAATCAAGGGAAACCGCCATGGATACCAACATCGCAAAAACACTCATGAGTTTCGCGGCAATTGGTCTTGCAGAACTTAACGGCAAAGCGGCCATGCTCGAACGGTTGGACAACAAATACATTCTGTCTGCCGAAGCTTTCAGGCCAGCTCTTGAACGTTTTTCCGAGCACTTTGATGTCTTGGAAATAGACGGCAAGCGTGCCTTCACTTATGCAACCAGGTATTATGACGACAAAGAGTTGCGCGGTTATTACGACCACCATCAGGGGCGTCGCAAACGTTGCAAAGTTCGGGTGCGAGAGTACGTGGACGCCGGGTTCAGCTATCTCGAGGTTAAGCTGAAAGACAGGCGCAAAGTCACCGTAAAACGACGATTGAAGGTCAATGATCCTGCCAACGCGCTCGACCATCAAGCTGTCGAATTTATCGAAGAAAACTATCGCGATATCTACTCGGAAGGTTTCGGAAAATCGCTGCAACCGGTGATCGCAATGCAATATGAGCGTATCACATTAGTTGCCAAAGAGGGTGGAGAGCGAATGACCATCGACACCGGTTTGCATTTTGACACTGGCGGAGTTTCTCGCGCGGTCCAACCCGACATGTTCATTATCGAGACCAAATCGGCGCGCGGCAACGGTATCGCTGATAAAATTCTGCGCGGGATGCATCTACACCCGACCAAGCGCTGTTCAAAATACTGTATTGGCATGGCTGCAACGGGTGCAGTGGATCGACAGAACAAATTTCTACCAGCGTTGCGGAAGCTTCGCCTCTCCGGACACCAATGTCAGGAATTCAGACCCAATGGATGACGTTTGCTGCGTGGTCGAAGGTTGATAGAATGGCCCTTGGACAGCGGTCACAACCGGTCGCCACGCGCCTCCAATGCTTGAGGCTGCCAAGCATAACCTCGATGCGGTTTCGCCGTTTGTATCCGCGATAGGCGGATTTAACTTGTATCTTGTGTTGTTTTTCGGCCAGGGATGAAGGTGCGCAACGACAACGAATGCGCGTGCTGTCGTAACGCGACCTATCTAATCTAGAAAAATCGCCCAAAAACACACGAACGGCTGCAATGCGGAAGCTGCACTGCGGCATCGACTGGCCGGACAAATGTCGGCTTTGGGGCCGTGATCAACAGAACCGCTCCAATTCGAGCAAAATTTGTAAGGTGCTCCAAAAAAGGAGCTGAGATGGCCTAAACGCAGGAAATTTGTTTGGCGTGATCGCAATGGTCGGTCTTCAGTTCATTCGAATACACAGAAATCCGACGCCCCAATGTCGCAAATTCTAACATGATGTACGCTCTGACCGACAGTCTCGCACCGCCAAATTTGGTTTCTTCCGCAGATCATCAAGGTTCTGAACCAATCCGAAGGAGGAGACCCATATGTCTGCGAGTGAAGACAACATTCGGCAGCCCGGCTTGCTGCTGGCCCTCGTGCCAATAGTGCTGACCCTTTGTGTGCTTGGGCTGCAACTATTCTATTTCGGGGACTTTACGCCGCACATTCCGCTGGCATTCGGGATCGCGATCACTGGTATCGTTGGTCTCATGTTGGGGCACAAATGGCCCAGCATCGAAGAAGGCGTATTCCACGTCATTAATATTTCTCTGCCGTCGGTCTCGATACTGATCACAGTCGGCATGATCATCGGTGTGTGGATCGCAAGCGGTACTGTCCCGACGCTGATCTACTATGGCCTCAAGATACTGTCGCCCGAGCTTTTCCTGGCCGCAGGAATGGTCCTTTGCTCCATCGTCTCAGTTTCCCTTGGTACGTCATGGGGTACGACCGGCACAGTTGGCCTGGCCTTGATGGGTATCGGTGCCGGATTTGGAATTCCAATGTACTGGACAGCGGGAGCGGTGGTCTCGGGCGCCTTCTTCGGAGACAAGATCTCGCCATTGTCGGACACGACAAACCTGGCACCTGCTGTCACGGGAACCAATCTGTTTGATCACATTCGGAATATGCTGCCAACGACAGTGCCTTCGATGCTGATCGCGCTTGTCATCTATTTCGTCGTCGGCTTCACCCTGATCGACACATCGCAAGTTTCGTTTGACCGCATTCACGCAATCACCACCGCGCTGGACAACGCGTTCTGGATTTCGCCGATCATGCTGTTTCCTGCCGTTCTGGTCATTGTGCTGGCGGTCATGAAACAACCTCCGATCCCGTCGCTGTTTGCAGGGGCCGTAGCGGGTGGCATCATGGCTATCTTCTGTCAGGGGGCCGGGCTGCACGAGACGTTCACATTCGCCAACAGCGGCTACTCGATCGATACCGGAGTTCCTGAGATCGATCCCCTACTGAACCGTGGGGGCATCCAGTCGATGATGTGGACGATCTCATTGGTGCTGCTGGCCTTGGGTTTTGGCGGAGCGCTGGAACGCGTGGGCTGTCTTCAGGCCATCATCAAGGTGGTGATCTCGAAGGTGAAGACATTTGCAGGCATTCAAACCTCGGCCATTCTGACATCTGTTGCGACCAATACCGTTGCAGGCGACCCATACCTGTCGATTGCACTGCCGGGTCGGATGTATGCGCCGGTTTATCGCGCGATGGGTTATTCGCCGCTGAACCTGTCCCGGGCGGTCGAGGAAGGTGGAACACTGGTGTCCCCTCTGATCCCCTGGAATGCGGGTGGCGCGTTCGTTATCACTGCGCTTGGACTGGGTATCGCAGACGGGAACTTCGAAAACCTGCTGTATATTCCGCTTGCATTTGCTTGCTGGCTGTCACCTGTCATCGGTATCATCTATGCCATGACGGGACTCTTCTCGCCCAAGGCGAGCGAGGAGGAGATCCGCTCCTGGGAGGAAAGCGGTGAGCCTGTTGCGCAAATGAGCGCCTGACCGATCTGCACCAACACCAAGGCCGGTGTTGGTGCCCTTCATCCACCTTGGCCGATACTGGGAGGAGCGCAAATGAACCCGAGAAATTTTGTCCCGAAGGGCGCGGCCAGCTATCGCATTGATTACAACGGGCCAGCTAAAGAGATCTATTTCCTGTTGCTCCCAAAGCTGACCATGCTGGCCTTTAGCGCTGCGGTGGAACCTCTGAGAATTGCCAATCAGATCACGAACAAAGAACTTTATAAATGGCTTCTGATCACCGAGGACGGAAACCCGGTGTCCTGTTCGAATGGGATTGAGATCACGCCGGATTCTGCCTTGCACAATCTACCGCGTTCCTCGCGGCTGTTTGTATGCTCGGGCATTGAACCCGCGGAAAGCACGAACCCCAAAGTGCTGTCGTGGATCAGCCGGCAAAAAACTTTTGGCTGTAATCTGGGCGGTATTTGCACCGGTGCGTTTGCCCTTGCAAAGGCGGGGCTGCTGTCAGGAAAAAGGTTCACATTACATTGGGAAAACCACCCTGCTTTCGTCGAACATTTCGATGATCTGGTGCCATCGGCAAACCTGTATGAGATCGACAATGAGCTGATGACTTGTGGTGGTGGCAATGCCGCGACCGACATGATGCTGGACATGATCGAATCCGATTTCGGTAACGATCTGGCGGTCATCGTTTCGGACATGTGCATCCATTTTCGGTCCAACAACAGCAAAACGCTTCAGAAATCAGCCTTCTCGGTGGCATTGGGCAGCCGCAACCAATACCTGATCAACGCCATGCAGATTATGCATGAAAACCTGGAAGAGCCGGTGGACATCTCTGAAATAGCAGAAGGCGTGCAGATATCGCGTCGTCAGCTCGAGCGTCTCTTCCAAAAGTATGTCGAAATTTCACCCGTACAGTTTTATATCGAACTGCGGGTTTCGAGGGCTTACGCTTTGCTCAGCGAAACCGAGATGACGGTTGCCGAAATCGCGGCAGCCACAGGTTTCAGCAGCGCCACCCAGCTTACGGTGAGGTTTAAGAAGCGCTACGGCGGAGCGCCAACTTCGTTCAGGAGGGGGTGGTCCGAAAGACGTGAATAATTTGCGTCTGAACAGTCATAAATTGAGGCAACTGAACGTACTCCAGTACTTTCTCTGCAGCCAACCAAGGTCCGTTTTGGGAACGCTGCGACGCGGCACATTCAGTATGGCAAATGTCCGCAATGGGCCGTGGATGTATCGTGGAAAACAGGGCAGGGGCTTGTGCTGCGTCTGCACCGAGGTCTGCAAGGAGCCCACTTTGACAGATGCTGCGCGATGCCCGAATGACTGTAATGCCCAGAAAGCAGACTTTGCAAAGTCTCGCTACGGCATCAAAACTGACGCTTATCGCTGTCCCGGTTGTAGTAGGATAGGTTCTCAAAAGCGGCAATTGATCTTTTGTGCCGCCTACCCAAGACGCCTTCGAATTTGGATCGCAGAGATACGGCGTCATCTCAATTTGTCAGACTCAAAGCCAGACAGGCTCAATTTCTCTGTTGCTCTCCACCGCATCAACGCTTGTAACGTGGGTATTCGAAGTCCATATACGCAAGGCTTACGTTTTTCTTTTTCGACCTGCTGTCTCCCCAATCCGGCGTTCAGTCTTTCGATTCAGACCGACCACGCCGAGTCGCCGCAATGATGCGGGCGGCAAGTATTAGGAAAGCTCCACCATGGCAAATGGCACAGTAAAATGGTTCAACTCGACCAAAGGATTTGGCTTTATCGAGCCTGAAGATGGCAAGCGCGACGTATTCGTGCATATCTCGGCACTTGAACGTTCCGGCATCAGTGAATTGAAGGATGGCCAGAAGGTTACCTTCGACATTGAAGCGGGCCGTGACGGACGCGACAACGCTGCCAATCTGGCACTCGCCTGACCTTTTTCGGGCACCCATTCTGGGTGCCCGTTTGCACACTGGGCTACTATAAGCTGTTGGAGAACAAGTAAGTTGCAAACAAAAGTCTGGACGCGAGCGCTCGCGCAATACCGTGTGCCCGATGCGAGGCGCAGTATTTAAGAAATTGCGATCACTGTTGTCCCCTTATTCGCACTATGGGCCCTAGCGTGGACGGCTTCATCTTTTAGCGTCTGGATCGCAATATTACTGACCATCCTGAATGCCGCATTTCTGTTCCGTATCTTCATCATTATGCATGATTGCGGTCATGGATCATTCTTTAGAAACCGCACTGTTTGCAATTGGACAGGCCGGGTTCTAGGTGTTCTTGCCCTGACACCCTGTGACGTTTGGCGGCAAAGCCATGCGATTCACCACGCCTCAACCGGTAACCTTGATCGCGCGGTATGGGTGACATCCCTACATTGACCACTGAAGAATACTTGAAGCGGAAGTGGTTCGGGCGTGCCGCTTATCGTCTGACCCGGAATTCCATCTTCCTGTTCGGTGTTGCGCAGATCTATACGTTCTTCCTTCAAAATCGTTTACCTCTTGGTTTCATGCGTTCTGGCTGGCTGTACTGGGCAAGTGCGATGGGAACAAACGTTGCAATCGCAGGGATATTGGCCCTAGTTTTTTGGGCCGGAGGCATTGAGGTTTTAGCGTATGTTTTCCTACCAACCATGATTGTCGCATCATCGATTGGTATTTGGCTTTTCTATATTCAACACCAGTTTGAACACACGACCTGGGAACGGGAAGCGGGGTGGAACCTTCAGAACGCCGCATTCTATGGAAGTTCTCACTATGCCCTACCAGGCATCCTGCGGTGGTTCTCTGCTAACATCGGCGTACACCATGTTCACCACCTTGCCAGCCGCATACCGTTTTACCGGCTAAACGAAGTTTTGCGTGACCATTCTGCGTTAGAAAATTGCCAGCGTATTACTCTATATGAGAGCTTTCATTGTGCGCGATTGCATCTTTGGGATGAAAAAAGTCAACGTCTGCTGACATTTTCCGAGGCTTTGTCGAACGCCAATTCCAATAGGCATTTAGTGTAGCCTGGCGCGTACCAGATAGGCTTCGACCGTGTCACCGCCCAGGGCGCGAATGGCCTCTAATCGGTGAAGGCCTTCAATCAGCACGAACCTCTTGTTGTCGGAGCGTATCTGGATCGGGGTCTTCTGGCCGTTCTTCAGGATATCTTCGGCCAACGTCAGAACTTTTTGTTGATCAAGCGTTTTCGCCCGTTTCACAGGTACATAGATCAGGTCGAGCGGATATGGTCTTTTCTCCAACATAAGCTACGTGAGCAACCTTTCGTGCATTTGTTCCGGTTCGAAGTTCGCTACAAGAGCTGGTGCTGGAACGTACGTCATAGAACCGAACGAACAGCGTCGCGCAATTCCTGATGCATAATCCAGGTTGCTGGCTCATCTTCACTTTCGATGTGAGAAAATGCCAAGACCTGAGCGGCGCCATCATTCTGTACCGATCCAGCGTCGGGTAGATCTAGTTCCAGGTATTCTGCGATCAATAGTCCGATTTTCTTGAAAACCTTGATGGAGGCCTCGCGCGATTTGTAACCGGCCGCCTGAGACAAGTGACCAATGGTCAGACCGTCCTTGCCTGCGATAGTAAGTGCTTTGAGCATTGTGATCTGCGCAGGGGTGAGCCTGATCTGTCGCAATGCCTCGGTATATTCTCTTTCACTGGGAACGAGGGTGCCAGAGCTTCCCTCCAAACGGCGTTGACCGCTACGTTTCCTGTCTCGTTCTTCGAGAATTTCTTTTAAGGCTTCAATGGCCAATGCCGGTGTTTCGCCAACTGCATCGGCAATCATTGCCTGCGTTTTAGCCGGTGGCTTAGGAAATGCCCGTGCAACACTATTGCCGCTCAGAACGCCAGCCTTAATCAAGTACTTTCCAAATTCTTCCTCAATCACTCCTGATACGTCAGCGTTCCGCGACTTACGAACACTGCGGTCCTGAAACGCTCTTTGTTCCAGACCATGAGCTGACATCTTTGAACCGGGAAGGGTTACTTGAGGGGCATTTTTACGCATCAGAGAAAAACCACTACAATTATCGCTGCAACGCACACTGCTGACGCAATAGATATCTTAATCCCATAGGACCGGCGACGCGCCTTTTCGGCTTTGAGACTTTTACCCAGGTTTTCGTCAATCGAGTTAAGGTTCACGGCTTAATCCTTCCGGATTTGTCAGGCGGCTTTGGTTTCCACCAACTTATTGTCGCGGCACATTTTCGGTGCACTTGTCGTTCTGTCTCGTGAATGGCCGATTACATTCCCAACCATCACCTCTTCGATTCAAATGCGCGTTTGAAGGGACAAGGATCGCAACGCACCTGTCCCGGTTTGGGCGAAAACCACGTTCACATTTCCATCCGGAATAAGTCTCAGGCGCAAGATATGCATCCTGTGGAACTGCCACAGGCTCACAACCGTTCTCCGCAGCCCTGTACCCTCTGAGGCACACCCACCCATCCGAGCTTCTTTTGTCGCTTAGACGACCGTTTGTTGGGACATCTATTGCAACGCAATCCTGGTTCTCTTTATGGAATCCCCAGTTGCAGTGTATTTCCTGCACGCCAAACCGGGTTTCGACGTACCCATTTTGAGGCGAAATCACTTCTTCACATTCTTCTCCAACACGCTGGAACAGCCGATTGCACTCCCACTGATCTCCGGTTGATGCAAGATAGGCATTTTCAGGAACATAGATTTCATCGCAAAACTCCCCAACATGCTTGAATCCATGATTGCATTCCCAGTCTCTGCCATAGGAACTGCCCGTGAAATACGCGTTTTCGGGTATGTCAGTTCTTTGACACGATCCATTCTTGTTTTCAAAACCTTCGTCACAAACTAATCCGTCGGTATTACCTGCGGTTTGAGCAGGAATCTGCGTTCCTGAGAGCAACACCAAAAGTGTTGGGATCAAACAAAGAATGCGGCGCGTAAACATGATGAAAGACTGATTGAAACGGAGCCTGAGACCTGATCTATCGGTCATTAGGCACGCAATTTATGAGCCATGTGCTGTTCATACGGGGCCTTCTTTCATGGGTCACGCAATGACTGATGCATGTCAGGTGACAATAGCGAATGCTTGCGAGGAACGAGCTCATAGCGAAGACCCCAGCGAAACCCGTTCCTATGCTGGGGCACATGCTACAATTAGTCTGAAGGCCATTGGATTATCGAAGCCGGCAGCATCGCAACGACGAATAAAACTTACCAATACACACTTGTGGTTCCTAGCCTGTTAAGAGTCAAGGACGCACCCTCGTCACGAAGCGTGGGCTACGGAGATGATCAATTTTTTTGAGACCGGTGGATGATCAGGTGGCTTAGAGAATAACTGAGAGGAAAAATTCAGCGTGATACCAAATTTGAAACGGAGCTATTAACGAACTGGTTGAAACTGAGTTCCGCGATGCTGAGTGCAGCTTCACGAACGCGTTGCTTTGAAAGTCTGCTTCAAGGGCCAATTTCGGGTACTAAGGCACAATGATGAGACAGGAATTCTGGGCACATTGATACTGCGGTGTGATCGGCCCATTGCCAAAGTAAATTTCAATTCTGTTTCTGGCCTGACAACGAGACCAATCGCGTCCACGGCTGGCAAGCAAAACGAAGCGATCTGCACGGGTATCGTTCAAATCTGTTCCCGAAGACGAGTAACTGTTTCTTTTGGATGAGCATGCAGTAGCGCAAGGAGTTTATACGCTGGTCCTCCGGGGCGGCGAGCGCCGCTCTCCCACAACTTGTAACCAGATTCGCTCATCCCGATAAGTTCGGCCATTTCCGCCACGGTCAAACCTGCCTTTTCGCGGACCTCCAGCGGTGTAGGGAAGTGCTCGGAATTGGTGTCCGAACGGTTGCCTTGCGCCGGATCAACGGGCACAAGACTGGGATCCGGTCCTGTCATCATCTGCTACTCTTTATTGTCATTTGAGGCATGGCCATAGGTCATGCCTGAAGATCGCAATTGCGCCGATGTCAAAGTCTGGCGCGCAGTCGTTTTTCAACAGTGCTCAGCTTGCGGGTGGTCTGAGCCATATCCGTCTGGAGGTTCCGGATTTCATCAAGGATGCCTTGAATATCCTCCGATCCGGAAGTGGTATCGGTCGGCTCAAGCACACCTTCTCCTTCACCGCTCAGAAGCCAAACCAGAGAGACCCCAAGTATGCCGGACATCATCTGCGCTTTGTTTGCACGTGGCTCGGTACGGTCCTCTTCCCATCCCTGCACGGTCTTCAGTTTGACGCCCAGGCGGGAGGCCAGTTTTTTCTGTGAATACCCCACGGCTTCACGCGCGGCGACGATCCGGTCGCCCAGAGTTGCCGCTTCATCACTGTAATATGAGGTGTCGTTTGATATCGTCGTGGCTACGTTCATTCTGCTCTCTCACTTTGGTTGAAAATGTCGTGGCGCGGTCAAGCCGCGAGTTTGATACGATCCGCAAGACGGATCGTCACAAGATTGCTGCTTTCATGGCGGCGATATGGGGTCAGCGCCCGCGTGATGAAGGGCTCGATATCCATTCGCGACCGCTGCCACTGCGCAAACCGGCGGAACAAAGCCCAGGTTCGCTCGTCGTTGGACGTAATCACGGTCTGAACACGGGTGACATCGGTACAGACGTTGCGACGCACCACCTGTCCCAGCATCAGCGACGCAAGACCCTTGTCCGCCTCACCCTCTGAAACGCCGACCTGCCAGACAAACAGGGTTTCCGGGTCATATGGCAGAACATAAGCCAGCATCGCACCGACCAGGTTTCCATCCAGCTCCGCAATGATCGAGAATTCTTTGTAGTCATCAAACGCCGCCAGTTCGCCAAATAGGTCACCAATAGCGTCCTGATCTGCGGTTCTGGCCAGCGAAGACACCGCAGCGCTATCTTCCGGCAAAGGGGGACGCAAAACCGGAATGGGTTGTTCGAACGGTCTTGTCAGAAGAACTTTGCTTGAGCGGGGCAGGGTGCTCTCGTAGCCTTCGTGCATGATTAATCAGTCGCCATTTAAGTACTTCAAAACCAGTCCCGAGATCATCCGCCTTGCGGTGATGCTGTACATCCGATTCCCGCTCTCGCTTCGGAATGTCGAAGATCTGCTGCACGAGCGAGGCATCGACGTAAGCCACGAAACTATCCGATATTGGTGGAACAGGTTTGGCCCAGTGTTTGCTGCTGAGATCCGAAGAAAGCGTGTTCAGCAAATGAGAGCATACTCCAAATGGAAGTGGC
>NZ_JBQFXD010000021.1:0-46123 GCF_056540665.1 Ruegeria sp. AM4
ATATCTTTATCGAGCGATCAATATACACAGCAAGACCCTTGATTTCATGCTGTCCGAGCGTCGGAACAAGGCCGCTGCGACGAGGTTCTTCTGCCAAGACCCTTCTGACAATACTGTATTTTTCTGTTAGTCATGAAGCAAAGTCGAAATACGGTGACTAACCAGTTCGCAAACTGCAAACGAACGGCGATATGAAACATCTTTCAAGCCCTATGAAGGGTCTAAGCTTGGAAACACGCGATCGGATAACACTGGGTTTTCTGACGTTTCCCGGGTTTCCGATGGCTTGCCTTACGTCTGTGATCGAACCCCTGAGAGCAGCCAATGAGATTGCCGCCCGCGAAGTGTTTTCCTGGAAAGTTGTATCTGAAACCGGCGCTTCGACGCTTTCCAGCGCGAAATTGCTCTTTCCATCTGACATTGCCTTGCAAGAAGTCCTGGGGCTGGAAATGCTGTTTCTTCTTTCAGAACCTGATGGGAAATTCACGGATCCTGACGCAGCAAATGGAAAACTACGATACCTCGCGCGGCACGGGACAAACGTTTGCGCGATTAGCGGAGGAATTTTCCCGTTAGCCCGTTCCGGTGTTTTGGATAGTCAGACCTGCTCTGTTCACTGGTGTTACAAAACAGCTTTTGAGAATGAGTTCCCGGACATAGAAACAACCGATGATGTCATTGTTTTGAACCAGCGCTGCTGCACAGCGTCCGGAGCGGCAGCCGCCTTTGATCTATCGCTTCATCTGATTGAACTTGTTTTTGGTGAGGCCGTCATGACCGAAGTTGCTTGTTGGTTTCAACACCCGTCAATTCGCAGCCCAGGCATACGTCAACAGACACCCGCGTTCGAAACCGATGACACCGCTGATCACCTTCCAAGCATCGTATCCAAGGCGATCCAACTGTTTTCGGAAAACCTGGAGTTTCCTTTGACCACGCGCGAAGTTGCGCAGCGCGTCGGAGTTTCAGCCCGGCATCTTGAACGTAGCTTTCAGAAGGCCACAGGGCGAAGCCCGGGTCGCTATTATCGGCTTGTTCGGTTACGGGCAGCGCGTGAGCTTGTAATTTATACACAAGATGCTTTCACATCTATTGCAAGTGCGGTTGGTTATTCCAATCCAACTTC
Source organism: Ruegeria sp. AM4 (assembly GCF_056540665.1). Classification (NCBI taxonomy): domain Bacteria; kingdom Pseudomonadati; phylum Pseudomonadota; class Alphaproteobacteria; order Rhodobacterales; family Roseobacteraceae; genus Ruegeria; species Ruegeria sp. AM4. The sequence goes on from NZ_JBQFXD010000021.1 coordinate 1,127, forward strand.
AATGTCACGAAACTATTCTGAACAATTCGGCTCTTCTCCGCGACAGGATCGGCAAGAGCGCAACCGTTTTCGCGTAACCAGAAATGCACCCTTCAATTGAGTCTCTAGTGCGTACGAACGACAGTCCGGGCGGTTTCAGTAAGAGCATGGTGCAGTGATTTGGCCGACGACCGCGGCCCGAGTGCAGAGAAAGATGTTTCTGTCTCATGGCACCACAAATAGCACCCGATGTGGTGCATCGAGCATCGGGTGGCGGCACCGGACTGCATCGCTCGGATATCAACATTGCAAATCCGTTCGAGCAGATCGCAGGCTGCCGGGCCGGTGATGTCGAACCGGCACCAGCCATCGGTTTGTTCGACAACAGAAGCCGTATCTCCGACTGCTGTCTTGACTTCGTCGGCGAGCATCTCGTGGCTTGCGTGATCCGCATCGATCATCCAACTGTCGGGACCGATCCAAAAGGCGGAATAGGTCAGACACGCTACCGATTTGCCCGGTGAAGGCAGCACCGCACCGATCAACTCATTGACCTGCGCGCCGCACGCTGCCTCATGCCCATGACGTGCGGTTAGGGATGCCAGCGCCCGCGATGGGTTTTCTGTGATCGTCAAGCCGGGAAAGTCGTCGGATCTCGGCTCGGCACCGCCAAGCGGTGCGAGTGGTTTCAGCTTATGCACGCTGACGTCCTCCATCGGGATCAACGAAATGGGCACTTACCACTTCGACCTTTACTTCGTTGCCTTCCAGCGGGTTGACCAGCCGCAGAACCTCGCCTATCCGTTCGCCTCCGTTCTTCAGGAATCCGATGCCGATCGAACTGTGCAGGACTGGTGAAAATGCGGCCGAGGTGACGTAACCCTGATCGTGGGCTGCATCGATAGGACCATCACCGTTCATCAAATGGCCCCCTGCGACAACGGAGTCGCCAGTATCCATCGGTTTGAAGCCCACAAGACGCAGAGCATCTGGCTCGTTCAGCCCGACGCGCTCGCTTAGGGTGTTGCCGATGCAGTCCTTCTTTTTGCTGACCATCCGTCCCATGCCAAGATTCAGAGCCGTGGTGGTGCCATTCAGCTCATTACCGGCGGCATGCCCCTTTTCGATCCGCATGACGCCCAGCGCTTCGGTACCATAAGGAACCACGCCAAACTCTTCGCCTGCCTCCATCAATGCGCGGATCATCGCATCGCCATAGCGTGTGGGCACGGCGATTTCATAGGCCAACTCGCCGCTGAACGAGATACGGAACAGACGCGCCCGGCAACCGCCACAAACGGTAATCTCGGCGCAAGCCATGAATGGAAACGCATCGTTCGACAGATCAAAGCCCGGATCGACAACTATCTCCAGCAGTTTGCGTGCATTCGGTCCGGCCACGGCATACTGCGCCCAAGCCTCGGTGGTCGAGATCAGTTGCACGTCCAGATCGGGCCAAAGACACTGCCGCGCGAACTCCATCTGGCGGTAGACCAGAACGGCGTTGGCGGTGGTTGTCGTTACCACAAAGTGGTCCTCGGCCAGTCGCGCCGCAGTACCATCGTCATAGGCGATGCCGTCTTCCCGAAGCATCAGGCCATAGCGTACCTTGCCCACCGGCAGTTTCGCGAACCCGTTGGCGTAAATTTTGTTCAAGAAAACCGCCGCGTCCGTTCCCTGAACGTCGATCTTACCCAACGTGGTGACGTCGCACACACCGACCGAATTGCGGGTCTGCAGCACCTCACGATCCACCGATTGCCGCCAGTGCTTTTCACCTTTTTGCGGGAACCATTGTGCACGCAGCCAATCGCCGACCTCGGTGAACACAGCGCCCTGTTCCGTTGCCCATTTGTGACTTGGGGTCTCTCGGGTCGGATGGAAATGCTTGCCGACCGACCGACCGGCCAGAACACCCATCGAAACCGGCGTATAAGGCGGGCGGAATATGGTGGTGCCGGTCTCTGGGATCGACTTGCCCGTCATCTCGGCCATCACTGCCAAGCCACCCATATTCGAGGTCTTGCCCTGATCGGTGGCCATACCCAGCGTGGTATAGCGTTTCAGATGTTCGACCGAGACATAGTTCTCTTGATGCGCCAGTTTGACGTCTTTGACGGTCACGTCGTTTTGTTGGTCTAGCCAGGCCCGGCCCTTACCCTCTTTCACATACCAAAATGGTTGCAGGTTCACCGGTGCGTCCTCGGCCTGCGGCAAATCCTCGACCTGCGCCGCGATCCCGAGATCAGACAGAGCCGCTACCGCCCCTTCCGCGCCGGATTTCAGCGCGCCGTGTGTCGACATAACGCCCGCCGCAGCACCGGCGACCGACATGCCGACCGGCAACACGTCACCTGGTACAAACGCTGAGAGGTCTTCGTTCCATTGTGGACGCCCGCGCTGATGGCAGGTCAAATGAATGTTGGGATTCCACCCACCTGAAACCGCCAGGCCGCCGCAAATGATATCACGGGTAAACCCCTTGGCTGTACGGACTGTCACTGACCCCAGGCCCAACCTGCCCTTGCTGTTGATCACCTGCGCACCGGCGAACAGTTCGGTCCCTTCGACCGCAGGAGCGTCGGCCCGTGTGTCGATCACGGCGGTGACATGCACACCTTTCGATATCAGGTCGGCGGCCGTGCGATGACCATCATCGTTGTTGGTAAATACAGCCACGTGCGCGTGCGGGGTCACTGCCCAGCGGTTGACATAGGCCCGGGTTGCCCCGGCCAACATCACGCCGGGGCGATCATTGTTGGCAAAAGCAATAGGCCGCTCGGTTGCACCGGCACATAGCAGCGCCCGTTTTGAATAAATCCGCCACATGCTCTGGCGAGGCTGCGCGGCATCGGGCGCGGGCAGATGATCAGCTACCCGCTCGACAGCACCATAAATGCCATGATCAAAAGCCCCGATCACGGTGGTGCGCGAAAGCAAGCGAACATTGTCCATCGCCGACAGCTCCGCAAGGATCTGCACCGCCCAGTCCGATCCGGCCAATTCGCCGACCTCATAGCGTTCGGCGTTGAGTCGCCCGCCCATGACAAAGTCCTCGTCCGCGAGAATGACCCGCGCACCAGCTCGACCAGCCGTCCGCGCCGCCATCAGACCCGCCGGACCGGCCCCGATCACCAGCAGATCGCAGTGCAGAAAGCCTTTGTCGTACACATCCGGGTCATCTTGTCCGGACACGCGGCCCAAACCGGCGGCGCGCCGGATCACCGGTTCGTAGAGCATCTCCCAGAACGCCTTTGGCCACATGAATGTCTTGTAGTAGAAACCTGCCGTCAGAAAATTGCTGAACAAGTCGTTGACCGACAGCACATCCCGTTTCAGGGATGGCCAGCGGTTCTGCGATTTTGCTTCCAGCCCGTCAAAAAGCTCGGCCACCGTAGCGCGGGTGTTGGGCTCCTGCCGTGCGCCAGAACGGAGTTCGACCAGCGCGTTGGGCTCTTCTGACCCGCAGGTCAGTGGCCCACGGGGACGGTGATACTTGAATGAGCGCCCCATCAGACGCACACCATTGGCCAGCAGGGCCGAGGCCAATGTATCGCCGGGATGGCCTTGATACTGTCTGCCGTCAAAGTTGAACTTCAGGGGCTGTGACTGATCGACAAGACCGCCATTCAGCCGGTTGGTCTGTACGCTCATATGCTGCGCCCCCTTGCCCGGGCCACATCACGGGCCAGTTCGACGGATGTGATCTCATGCGTCAACGTATTGCGCGTCACTACCAACCATGAGCGGTCGCCTTGCTCGTGATACCAAAGTTCACAATGCTCTCCGGCCGGATTGTCGCGCAGATAGAGGTAGTCGTGAAAGGCGTCGGCTGCGTTGTCAGCCTGCCAGTCGGGGCGGTCGATCAGTGCCACGTCGCCGAGATAGACAAACTCCTGCGCGTCGCGGGGGCCAAGAAGCGGATGGGTGATAATCATAGCATTGGCTCCTTTCGCATTTTCGAACCGTAGAACCAGTTCTCGGTTTTACGGAATACACTCATATCCCTTCAGTGCAGGTTGGGCTGCGCGCCCACCCCCTTCTCATCGATCATGTGACCGGTACGGAACCGATCCAGACGATAGGCTGTTGCAACTTCATGCGGTCGATCGGTGGACAGAAGATGCGCAAAACACCAGCCTGATGCCGGGGTCGCCTTGAACCCGCCATAACACCAGCCACCGTTAAAATAGAGACCATCAATGTGCGTCCGGTCGATGAACGGAGAGCCATCCATCGACATGTCCATGACGCCGCCCCAAGCCCGCAGCAATCGCACCCGCCCAAGCGCCGGGATCAGCGCCACGCCGCTTTCCACAACATCCTCGATCACCGGAAGATTCCCCCGCTGGGCGTAGGTGTTGTACATGTCGATATCGCCGCCAAAGACCAGTCCGCCTTTGTCCGACTGACTGCAATAGAAATGCCCTGCCCCGAAAGTGATCACCCCATCTATGACCGGCTTGAGCCCCTCGGACACAAAAGCCTGCAGCACATGGCTTTCGATCGGCAAACGCATGCCCGCAGCCTCCATCACCCGACTTGATGAGCCGGCCACGGCCGCCCCGACTTTCCTCGCCCCAATGAACCCGCGCGAGGTCTCGACCCCCAAAACCTTGCCATTCTCGATGCGGAAACCTGTAACCTCACAGTTCTGGATGATATCCACACCAAGCAGATCCGCGCCGCGCGCGTAGCCCCAAGCCACTGCATCGTGGCGCACCGTGCCGCCGCGCCGTTGCAAGAGCCCGCCCTTAATCGGAAAGCGACTGTTATCAAAGTTCAGGAACGGATACATCGCCCTGACGCCCGTCGCATCCAGCAGTTCGGCATCCGAGCCGTTCAGGATCATCGCGTTGCCCCGGCGCCGTGCCGCATCGCGCTGCGCATCCGAGTGAACAAGGTTAAGAATGCCACGCTGGCTAACCATGGCGTTGAAATTGAAATCCTGCTCAAGTCCTTCCCAGAGTTTCAGGGAAAATTCGTAAAACGGCTCGTTCCCGTCCAGCAGGTAGTTCGAACGGACAATTGTCGTGTTTCGCCCCACATTGCCCCCTCCGATCCAGCCTTTCTCAAGAACTGCGATCCGCGCTTCACCGAACTCCTTGGCCAGATAGTATGCAGTGGCCAATCCATGGCCGCCTCCACCAACGATCACAAAGTCATATTGCGTCTTAGGCTCAGGATCACGCCAGGCTTGTGTCCAGCCTTTGTGTCCAAGAAGTGCTTCCTTGATTACCCGAAATCCTGAATAACGCATGATTAACCCGCATTCCTTTTGAAGCACGCTGAGGATCAAACTTCGGCTTGACCATTTCGATATGCGGCGTCGAACTGACCTTTTGCGACCAAATAACCGAATGTTTCGCGTTTTATCCTATGAATCGAATGCTTCCAAAATTAGCTGACCAGGTCAGCTAGAACCTAAGGGAGTTAGTTTAGCGAGGCTTGAATTCACAACGCCACAAGGATTCACAATAGTCAGTGAATTTACCATCATCTGTTCCCAAGCGTCAGTTTGCCTGTTGTGATTTGGATTAGTTTTGGATTAATTTTTTTACTTCTGGTTTCGATTTGGTTTAGTGTAGCATTTTGTCGCAGACTCTTGAAATTCGTCTGTGAACACCGAGCACGGTCGGGAACTCAGCAAGGTTGGGAACATGGAAGAGCAACTAGCAGAACTAGCGGCCAAGGTCGCGGAACTGGAAGCATCGACGTCTGTAACGAACACGATGTTTGCCGAAACCTACTACTACCTCACGATACCCTTAATGGTCATCATCCATGCCGGTTTCCTGGCTTACGAGATGGGGGCATCGCGCCAAAAAAACGTGCTGGCTTCGGGAATAAAGAATATTCTCGCCTTCGCATTCATGATGCCTACCTTCTATTTCTTTGGGTGGTGGGTCTACTGGGGTTTCCCAACTGGGATCACGTTCTCAGAGGGCGCCATGGGCATTTCAGGTTCCACGTACGCTTCATTCGCGTTGCCATGGTCAGATAGCGCTGGCCCGAACCTAGACGATCAGTCAACTGGTGTATTTTGGGGTGCTTTTGCCCTTTTCGCTGCGACAACGGCCTCTATCTTCTCGGGTGCTGTCATCGAACGGATTCAAGTCGTCGGGTTTGTCATCCTCGCAGTCGTACTGGGCTCTTTCGCATGGGTTGTCGCTGCTGCCTGGGGCTGGCATGCAGATGGATGGATGGTCACACAATGGGGTGTCCACGACTTTGGTGCTGCCGGACTGGTTCACGCGGTAGCCGGGTTCTTTGCCCTTGGTGTTCTCATCAACCTCGGTCCGAGAATCGGCAAATTCAATGAGGATGGTACGGCCAACCACATAGGCGGTCACAACATGCCATTCACAGTCACAGGCCTGATGCTGATCATCGTTGGTTTCTGGGGCTTCTTAATGGCCTGCGTAATCGTGCCGGGCGAAGCCTGGAGCTGGTACGCTGACAAAGCCACCACCATTTATGGCACGCCGATGACACTAAGCTCACTGGCATTCAACATCCTGATGGGCATGTCAGGCGGCATAATTGGCGCATGGGCAATCGCTCGGGACCCATTCTTCATGATGTCAGGCGCCCTTGCAGGCATCATCGCCACCGCCTCAGGCTTGGACGTTTACGACCCGTCTCTGGCGTTTGTGATGGGCTTTGCCGGCGGCGCTCTGCTTAAGCCGTGTTATACATGGCTGGAGAACCGTGGCATCGACGACGCTGTCGGAGCGGTCACCGTTCACGGCACGATTGGCCTGTTTGGTCTGATCATGTTTGGTGTCTGGGGGTCAGGGCTTCCTGCAATTCAGGGCGACGACGTCGCGACTGTGTCGCTGCTTGGCCAGATAGTCGGTGCCGTGGTCTTCTTCCTCGTGGGCTTTGTACCTGGGTACGTCATCAGCTGGGTTCTCAACAAACTGGGAATGCTGCGCGTCACAAAGGAAGCCGAAATTGCCGGCCTCGATCTGACGAAAGTGCCCATGCAGGCATATCCCGAAGGTATCTCACCTTCGGCCAGCCCTGCCGAGTAACATCTGGAACAAGGAGACAAAATAATGGGATTTAGCCTAGCGAATGTGGATGAAATGAGCGGTCCGATTTTTATGGGTGCCGGAGGTTCTACGCCGATGCTTTGGTTCGTGCTCGCCGTACTAATTTGTTTGTTCGCACTGTGGAGTGGACAAAAGCACGAGCATGATGCCTACAAAAAACTAAAGGAATAATAGCCACTGTACTAAACTAAAGGCCGCACAATTTGTGCGGCCTTTTTTGTTGGACACCGATGAGTCGAATTCTTCCCTTTCTTGACCTGACCAATCCGGGGTTTTCCACTCGATCTCCGGAAGTACGTATGGCGCGCGAGGCGTCGTGGTGCGCTCGGACACCATTCGGATTTGCGGTCCTCCGGCACCGCGAAGCCGGTACAATTCTGCGAGATCGTAGGTTTCGTCAAGGCAGCCACGCCTGGCCAGAAGCGGTTGGGCTTCAGGGCAGTTTTGCAGAGTTCTGGAAGCGCAGTGTCATCTCGCTGGAGGGCGAAGAACACGCCGCTTTACGGAAAATCGCCCAGAATGCCCTTGCCAAGGAACAAATCCTTGCGCTGGAACCCACATTCACCAAAATCGCTGAAACCTTGTGTGATACCCTAAGGGGCCCCGGGCCCTTTGACATAATTGATGGCTTCACCGAGCCGTTCGCGGGACAGGCGATTACGGCGCTTCTGGGGTTGCCAATGCAGATTTCTGGACGGCTTGCATCAGATGCAACCTGTCTTGGTTTGGCAATGGGTCCCGAGGCTCTCCGCTACCAGACAGAAGTCAACGCGTCTTTGGATCGGCTAGCGGTGTTAGCAAATCGGTTAATCGATGCACCGCCGCACGACAGTTTTGTATCTCGCCTTGTGTCCCAAAAATATGAAGATCGTCAGGCGTTGGTCGATCTGACTGTCATCTCCATCTTTGGCGGCGTGGATACGACCCGTGCTCAATTGGCATTCGCGGCACATCTGTTCTCGCAACATCCGGAACAGTGGGAATGGTTGCGGGCCAACCCGCAAGCGGTTTCAAACGCCATCGACGAGGTGATCAGGATGCGCCCAACAACGACCTGGGCGACCCGAGAAGCATTGGAAGATATCACGATTGGGGATGTGACATTTCACTCAGGGGCAACCGTGCATATTCTTGTCCACGCCTCAGGTACTGATCCAAAGTCCGGCCACAATGGCGCATTTGACATTCGCGCGCGCCGGAAGTCGCATTTTGGATTTGGAGGAGGCGCTCATCACTGTCTGGGGCACTTGGTTGCAAGAACAGACATGATGGCGGCACTGAAGGTCTGGCTGCGTTACTGGGAAGCTATTGAACTTGCAGACGATCCGGTGTTTTTGCCTGACAGTGGCAACACAAGCCCGCTGCGGATGACCGTTTTACCGAAATGGGCGAACTAGCCGTTTGCGCTTCTGTCTTCACGAGGATCAACCCAGTTGCGGTACCACAAATCAATTGGGCGCAGGAAATGAGGTCGGCCACCGGGATAGAACCAACGCGAAGAAAGCCTCGTCTGCGTAAAGGCCGTCTCGCCGTCTGGTGACCCCACGGCGCGAAGTGCTGCCTTGCGGCCCAACCACGGGGCCAACACAGTTCCCCCGCCTGAATACCCCAAGGCATAGTGAATACCGTTTCGCTCGCCTACATGTGGCAACTGACCAAAGGTGAAACCAGTGTTTCCGGTCCAGACATGGGACAGCCGAACATCCCGCAGTCTGGGCCAAATCTCGGCTATCTTATTGTGCAAGCGGCGTGCGGCCTTGTGAAGGTCGATATCCACCAATGCCGCTCGACCTCCGAACAGCAAACGGGACCCATCGGGCGAAACCCGGAAGTAGCTGTGGTGCATTCGGGTTTCCACCATCATGCGCCGACCGGGTGCCAGTTCATTTATCAGTCCACGTTCCAACGGTTCTGTTGCCACGAGATAACTTGGCACCGGAAAGACACGCCGGTTGAACCAGTTGAATTGGTTGCCTGTATAGCCATTGGTGGCCAGAATGACCCTGTCAGCGGAAATGCTCCCTTGCGGTGTCGAAACCTGCAAAGCCACGCCTGCCTTTTGCATATTCGCCGCCGGGCAATTCGAAACAACGGGAATGCCCCGAACTGACGTGGCATTTAGCAAACCGAGCAGATACTTGGCCGGGTGAATTGCGCCATGTGTCGGGAATAAGATGGCGCCCTTGTACAGTGGCGTCCTAATGTTCATTGGCAACTCATTGCGACCCAGAATCTTGCACGGTCCAGCGCCTTTTTCTGAAATCTGAGTCGCCATCTTTTCTTGCGCCGCGAACTGGGACGAAGTGTAAGCCAGCTGAATGCGCCCGCATTCTTCGTAATCGCAAGTGATTTGCTCTTTCCTCAATAGGACTTTGACCCACCTCAGCGCATCTGAAGCCTCCGAGAACAGAGCATCAGCGACCTGCGGTCCATAGCGATTTGACAACGCGTCCCAACCAACCCTCGGGTGGGCTCCCAACATGCCACCGTTTCGGGTCGAAGCCCCCTGCCCCGGCTTACCGCTGTCTATAACCAAAACCCGAGCCCCCGCATCGTGGGCCGCGATGGCCGCCGAAAGTCCGGTGTAACCGGCGCCAATGACAAGAACTTCTGTTTTTGTGGGCAGCCTGCATTCAAGAGTGGGCCACACTACATCGTCCCACCAATAAGGACGCCCAGGAACGGCATCCTCTGTGAAGAGGCTCAATCGTAGTTCCCTTTTACCCGCTCTTTCCCGGGGTCGAAATGCGGGAAGGCGACCACCCGGGCCTTCAGTCGCTTTTGCTGGCCGTCCAATTGGCCGATTTCAATATCCGTCCCGACTTCGGCATGTGCTGTCGCAACCCTGCCAAGCGCGATCACTTTCCCTAGAACCGGCGATTTCACGGCAGAGGTAATCTCACCGACTTGCGCCTTGCCGATCCGAACACAATCGCCGGGCGAAGGCACGGTTCCTCCTTCGATATCAAACCCGACAAGTTTTCGGTGCGGATGCGCCTTGCGTTCTTCCAATGCGGCGCGGCCAATAAAGTCGTCCACTTTTGATTTCAGCGGCACGGTAAAGCCAATTCCGGCTTCAAACGGGTCAGTTGTGTCGTCAAACTCGCTTCCCGCGAAAATCAGACCTGCTTCGATCCTCATCATGTCCAGCGCAGCCAGGCCCAGCGGCGCAAGGTCATAATCCTGACCCGCGTCCCAGACGGCATCGAACACCTCGACCGCATCCTTTGGATGGCAGAAGATTTCGTATCCCAACTCACCTGAATAGCCGGTTCTGGAAATCACAACCGCGGTTCCCGAGTAATCGCCGATACGGGCGATTGTCATGCGGAACCACGGCAGTTCCTCAACGGACGGTTGGGTTGGCGGCATCCAGAAGACTTTCTTAAGGATATCCCGGGAATAGCGCCCCTGCACGGCAATGTTGTGAAGCTGATCCGTTGACGGACGGACCCAAGCGTTCAAACCCCGCTTGGCAGCCTGCTCCTTAAGCCACAAGCCACTTGTGTCATTGCCCCCTATCCAACGGAAATTGTTGTCCCCCAAACGATAAATTGTACCGTCGTCGATCATTCCGCCGTGCTCATAGCACATGGCGGTGTAGCTGACCTGCCCGACGCTTATTTTCTTGACGTTCCGCGTCACGCAGACTTGCATCAGCTCTTCCGCGTCCGGCCCCGTCACCTCGTATTTTCGCAGTGGCGACAGATCCATGACCGCTGCCTTTTCACGCACGGCCCAGTACTCTGCAATGCTTCCAAGTTTGGGGATCGTATTTGCAAGCCAGTAGCCGTTGTATTCAACGAAGTCCTCGGTGTGACGCGCAAAGCAATCATGGAACGCGGTTTTTTTGGTTTCTTCCACATCCGCCTCCGCAGATTTTCTATAGCCGACGGATCGTTTGAAATCCTCGGTGGCTTTGTACGTGCGGACCTGGATATCCGTCGGGTTCCATCCATTTGCCGGGTCGACATCGCAGGGGCACGCGGTGCTGACGCAAACCAGATCAGACAAAGCTCGGAGCAACACAAAGTCGCCGGGTCGTGACCAGGGGTCGTCCATTCCGATGGCGTTCGTATCATCGAGCATCGTGTTGAAAAAGAAATTGATCGCGGGCCAGCCGCCGCGTGGCCGGACGTTGAATCGGGCCAAATCCGCATTCATGTTGTCCGAGCAGTTGATATGCCCGGGGTAGCCGAGATCCTCGTAGTACCGTGCCGTGCACGCAAGACCAAACGTGTCGTGACGCCCGCAGGTGTCCTGCACGATCTCAACCAGCGGCTCCTGATCAACGGACCAGTATTTTGAGAAAGTTCCCGGGTTAGGGTAGAGGCTTCCCATTAAGCTGCGGGTCGTCGTCGGATCTATCTCGCGCTCAAGACCATTATCGAGCGCACGTAAGGAAAAGGCTTGAAAATCCGAGCATTCCCTGCCCTTCACGTCCAGTATCTGGATGTACTCACCCTTTTTGACTTCGTAGGCCGATGCGTGTCCGGGTTGGATGTTCAGGTCTTGTAGCGGATCGGCCAAAGGATCAGGTGGTCCCATCGCGCCCTTGGCATGCTTCGGGTCCGCCCTGCGGATGTAGAGGACAAGTTCCGTTGGCGCATTCTGTGCCTCTGGGCTCATCGGTTTGCCCGGAGCCGCGCAAATCAACAAACCATCACGTTCTGCCGTAAAATTGGCTGTTTCGCCGGGCTTCGATTCCTCTGGGAAGACTCTGATCGCATCCCCGGTTTCGATAGTGAATCCCGATGCTGCCAACGCCTTCAGAACGGTTGCGCCCGAACGTGAACCATTTGCTAGCGTTTCAATTGTCGCGGTGGGCCGTCCCTTGCCGATAGTCCCAAGCATCGCCGCATCTGAGGTTCGATCAGGTGCAAAAAACACCAGTTCACCCTGTTGCAAACCTTCTTTGTCGACAATGCTGATCTCATCACCTCGAAAGATCGGCACAGCTCGTGATCCGCCTCCGGGCACTGGATGGCGCTCAACACCATGAGGCAGTATCGGAAGGCCGGGCGAGACAATCCCCCGTCTTTCCCAAGGATGCTCAATGAACTCCGGCTTGTTCATATCATCAACCGAGCCCCAGTACTTTTTTGCGCTTCTCGGCCCACGCCATAACCGCCAGATCAAATGTCAGAGCCATAAACGCAACGTTCATCCCTAGTACGATGTTCTTACCGAGCTCGGTGCCTGCCAGCGTCCGCTGCAATTCCTGACCTAGGTCCTGGGTCCCAATGAAGGCGGCAATGATCACCATGAAGAAGGCGAACATGATCGCCTGATTGAATCCCACTGCCATAGTCGGCAGGGCCATTGGTAACTGAACCGCCCAAAGCTTCTGTCGACGTGTCGCGCCGGACATATCAGCCGCTTCGGTTATTTCCGGCGGAACAGTACGCAACCCTTCAATCGTGTATCGCGTGAGCGGAACAGTGGTGAAGATCACGATCGCGAAGACCACTGCAACATCATTCACACCGAACAGCATGATAGCCGGAATAAGGTAGATGAAACTGGGGAATGTCTGTGCCGTATCGCAAGCCAGCAAAATACGGTTCGACCACTTTGCGGAACGCGCAGCAAAAATCCCCAGTGGAATACCGATCAGCATCGAAATTATGACGGCCGAGATGACTGTATATAGCGTGATAACGGAACGGTCCCACCAGCCTGAAAAGGCGACCAGTGTGAAGAAAACAAACCCATAAATCGCGGGTCGTTTGCCACCAAGCCAATACGTCAGCGCTGTTATCAGCAAAATGAACGCAGGTGTTGGGATCCACAGAAGCGAGTTTCGGAATGGTATCAGAACTTTCACATTCAAGAACCAACGCAACCATTCCGTCACTGCATTCACCGCATCTATCGCCAAAAAGCCCTTTATTACGACGTCAATCTCTTTGCCCTTTGAGAAAGACTGACGTCGACCGATTTCGGCAAAGACATCAACGAATTGTGCGATTACACAGAACACAAAAAAGACGGACAGACCAATCAACAGGTAAGCGTGTTGCTGCCACCACGGCGTACCCTTCTCAAAATGCTCGGGTTGTTTGACAACCCACGCCTTTGACAACCGGTCGAGCATGATTGCGAACAAAACGATGGTCACGCCAATCTCAAAAGAACGGCCAAGTTTGAAACTGCCCATCATCGCGAGCAGCTTTGCGCCCAGCCCGGGCATGCCAATAAAGGCGGTCAAAACAACCATCGCGAGACACAGCATGATGACCTGGTTCACGCCGACCAATATTTCGGTCCGCGCAGCCGGCAAATAAACTCGCGTGAGCATCTGCCATCGTGTGCATCCGGACATCTTGCCTGCCTCGACAATCTCGGGACTGACTTTTTTCAGTCCAAGTGTCGTCATCAAAATCATGGGAGGGATCGCATAGATGATGGTAGCAACCGCCCCTGCCGTTGGGCCTACCTTGAAGAAGATAACTGCCGGCAAAAGATACGTAAAAAACGGAAGTGTTTGAAGCACACTTAGAACCGGTTTGATCGCGGTATCCACCCAAGGGTATTTCCAGGCGGCAATACCCAAGAGAAGCCCGATCAAGAACGCAATCGGTGCAGCAACGACCAACACAGACATAGTCTGCATTGCAATGTCCCATTGACCGATGAGCGCTGTCCAGACAAACGTGCCACCCGCCAGGGCGGCAAGCCTCCAGCCGCCGAGGTAAAAGCCGAGCACCGTCGCCGCGCCCGCAATTGCCGTCCATGGGATCGGCCCCATCATCGGCCAGCGACGCTTTCCGTAAAGCAGGTTTGCCGTTGCATCCAACAGAAACTCAAGCGGCCCTTCTGCGATGAACCGGGTGACGTAGATCAGGCCTAGATCGTTCTGAACAAAGGCGAAAACAGCGTCAAGCACCTCTGCGGTTGGTGGGATCATGGCCTCGGGTATCCGCTGTAACCAAGGCGGCAGCACGCCGAATGCATGCGCGGCCACAAAGGCCAGCGCCGTACCTATCAGTGCCAACAAAACCGGATCTCGACCGCTACCATTATGGGTGCGAGCACCAACTTCGGAGGCGTGCGTGACGGCCATCAACCAGCCCCCAGCAACAGATCAAGCGCTTCGGACCGCTGCATCACCCCGACAACTTTTCCTGATTTGTCAGCCACCGGAATCGCTTCGCGGGTTTCATTCACCAATTGCCTGGCTAGATCCTGAATCGTGGATTTGGCATCTACGGGATCGCCCTCGAGCGCGTGCCCGTTTATCGGCCTAGAAAGACCGCGGGCATGAACAACCCGAGCTTTGTCGATATCCTCAGTGAATTTCCGAACGTATTCGGTTGCTGGGTTCATAACGATCGCGTCTGGCGTATCACATTGTTCGATCGCGCCGTCTTTCATAATTGCGATCCGGTCCGCCAACCGAAGCGCTTCGTCGAAATCATGAGTGATAAACACAATCGTCTTGCCCAGCATCTCCTGCAAGCGCAGAAACTCATCCTGCATTTCGCGTCGGATCAAGGGATCAAGCGCTGAAAACGGTTCGTCCAGAAACCAGATATCCGGCTCAATCGCCAGCGACCTGGCGATGCCGACGCGCTGTTGTTGTCCGCCTGACAATTCTCGCGGGAAATAGTCCTCGCGCCCTTCGAGGCCAACCAAACGCACGACTTCCAACGCACGTTCTCGCCGCGTGTGTTTGTCTTGCCCACGCATCTCTAATGGAAACGCAACATTTTCCAGAACCGTTCGATGCGGCAACAGGCCAAAGGACTGAAACACCATTCCCATTTTGGACCGGCGCAATTCAATCAGGTCTCTTTCCGCCAATGACATAATGTCCTGACCCTCGACCTCGATGGTGCCGCCAGTTATATCGTGCAACCTGGAAAAACAGCGAACCAGAGTTGACTTCCCGGATCCGGAAAGCCCCATGATAACAAGCATTTCACCTTGACCGACATCTACAGAAACATCTTTGACCCCGGCAATGTACCCGTCGGCACGAATGTCGTCGAAGCCATGGCTTTCAGGCATCGAACGCAGGTATTTCTCTGGATGAGCCCCAAAAAGCTTCCAGACATTTCTGGCCGAAATTACCGGTGCCATGCCATTCCCCTGTCGTACAGTCACCTGCCCCACATGGTCTCGCGGGACAGGTACATTTGTCAAATCAGCTCAAGTTAACCCGAGCACTCCTGGATCCATGGATCGACAATGCCACGGTTTGCGGCCAGCCATTCAACGGCTGCTTCATCCGGTTCCAACTCGTCTGTGTCCACCAGTTTCGCCATTTCGGCGATTTGAGGGTTCGTGAACGAGATCTTGGTCAGCACGCAATACGCTGTTGGCCATTTGCCTTCCATTCCGTCCCAGGCCGCCTTTTTGAGATAGCCAGTGGCGGGGTTGCCGCAGTCGTACAGAGCGTCCGGATTTGGTCCGACGGAAGGATCGGTGTCGCACCCGTCCACCCACGCAGGAAATTCAACAAACTCACCCGGCCATACGGCTTCGGCAAAGTTGGGCGTCCAGTTGAACACGACGACCGGTTTCTTTTCAGCTTCTGCTGCACCAATTTCCGCCCAAAGCGCCGCAGCCGAACCGGCATTCACGACAACGAAGTCCATGTCCAATGCCTCGACACGTTCCTGTCCGTGTTTCAGCCAGTCCACCGGACCGTCCAGGTACCGGCCTTTGTCGCCCGTTTCAGCGGTTGCAAAAACTGCTGCACAATCGTTCAGCGCTTGCCAATCCGGCAGACCGGGGCACGCGTCCTTGGTCCACATCGGATACCACCAGTCTTCGCGGGTGACCGCGTCGTGGTCGCCGGCATCATGCAGACCGCCTTTTGACAGCGCTTCGCGGAATGACGCCCCGAACGCACCTTCCCAGACTTCCAATTCCAGCGCGACATCGCCCAGACGCACCGACTCGTAGACAGCCTGGCTGTCTGTGGTGACGTATTCGACATTCAGATCCATCTCTTCAAACATCTGACCAACGACATTCGACATCACGATCTGGCTTGACCAGTTGTGGATCGGGATCACGATCGGATCATCGCTGTCAGCGGCATGCGCCGAAACGGCCATCGCCGCGACCGCACTTGCAGAGGCCAATAAAGTCAGTTTTCTCATCTTCAGTCTCCCTGTTGTTTTCGGCGGTGGTCCGACGCCCGGTCAGGGCGAGGGTTCACGCGCCCTGTTCAAGTCTTCAGGTAATCCTCAAGACTGTCGTCCAGCGCATCCTTCCAGACCGTATGGTGCGGGGGCGCCTTTGTGCCGGTCATTGGGCTGGTATAGCCATGGTCCCGGAATTCCATAATTCCCTTCTTCTTGTGCTTCTTCCACTCGTAGAATGCCTGATTGGCCGCTTCGATATCGAACGAGGGATAGTCGGTCTCGGCGATCAGTTCGGCGGTATATGCGCCTTGATACGCAATGCAGGCATAGTCATCTTCGAGAGCGTCTTCGTCGGCCTGCCGTTTCTGCCAGTCCGCCGCCATTGTTGCGGCATCCGGCAATGCTATGCGGTCCATTATCACGTCCCGCACCCACCAGGCCTGCGCATCGAACATGTTGAACGTGTACCACTGGTCTTGCATCCCCAGATAAAAGAGGTTCGGGTTTCCGGTGTACACGACACCCTTATAAAGATCGTTTGCTGCCAATCGGTTAGCCGTTTTCAATCGCAAATCATCTGGAAGGAATGGGAAATGGTGCTTGTATCCAGTGCACAGAATAATCGCATCCACGTCGCGAGAGGTTCCGTCAATGAAGTACGCGGTTTTTCCGTCCACTCTCTCCAGCGCCGGGACTTCCGCCCAATTATTCGGCCAATTGAAACCCATGGGCGCTGTCCTATGTGCCACCGTTACTGATTTGCACCCGTACTTCCAACACTGAGAGCCGATATCTTCAGCAGAATAGGATGTTCCTAGGATTAGGATGTCCTTATCCTTGAACTCCACCGCGTCCCTGAAGTCATGTGCGTGCAGGATGCGACCTTTGTAGGACTCGAAACCGGGATAATGCGGTACATTCGGGAAACTAAAGTGCCCTGATGCTACCACGACCTGATCAAAGATCTTTCGCTCTTCAGTATCACTTAGAGCATCACGAACCGTTACTTCAAACCCGTCTTCAACCGTCCGCACATCTCGCACAACAGTGTTGAATTGAATGTACTTTCGGACATCCGCCTTTTTTACCCGGCCTTCGATATAGTCGAACAGGACAGCACGCGGTGGGTAGGACGCAATGGGTTTTCCAAAGTGTTCTTCGAAGGTGTAATCCGCAAATTCCAGCCCTTCTTTGGGCCCGTTTGACCACAAATAGCGATACATTGAGCCATGGCAGGGATTGGAATGTTCATCCAGACCAGTCCGCCACGTATAGCGCCATAGCCCACCCCAATCGGCTTGCTTTTCGTAACAAACGATCTCGGGGATATCCGCGCCCTTTTCAGCAGCTGATTGAAAAGCCCGCAATTGCGCAAGCCCCGAGGGGCCTGCCCCGATGATACAGATACGTTTGGTCATGCTACCCCCTCGACTATTGTCTGAACGCTGCTAGATGCGGACATTCGAAGTTCTTTGGCTTCTGCGTAGTCGGGTGAATGGTACCAGTCTTTGGGCGCCTGAAAGCTCGGGAACCGGATGACAACATGCCGATCACCATGTGGCGTGCCTTCGTGGCTTTCACTACGCCCGCCGCGCACAAGAAACTCGCCGCCGAACTTTTCGATAATCTTCTGAACCATCGCCACGTAGGTCGGATAGGTCTCTGCGTCTGTCACGCGGATCTGAGCGATCACATAACCCGGCACCATGTCAGCGCACCTCCGATTCAGATGAACTTGCACTCCAATCCGGCTCAAAGCCCAGAACTTCTGTGTCTTCTGGCAAAGCCGGGTTGAACAGTCGGTTATGAGCCATGGTCGCCTGATGCAGCGGGTTATGAAGGGCCAGCCGCCAGACCTTGCAGGACAAATCGAACACCTGCATATACGCCTCGAACCGTAGGCGGACCGTGCCCGCTTCGCGGATCGACGCGGCACCTGGAGAGCCTGGTGGGAACGTGGCCGTCAGGATATCGGAAAACTCTGCCGCTTTCTGATAGTATGTGGCCGAAAAAAACCGGATCGCCTGATCCCGCCGCTGTGCGGGATCATTTGTCTTTTTGGCCATATGCAACAGTTCCGGGGTGACCGAGTACCCAGTCGATTTGTTCAACACTGTGATTATGTGCCCCAGCGGATCGTCCTGCCCGGGCAGAAACAGGGCCGGGGTAATCGCGTCGTCGGGGCGACCGTGACTATCCCGCATAGCGATCTGACGCACCCGGCACTGCCATTTGAGAAAAGCCAGCCGCAGCGGCGAGGCTGAATAGCTTTCTCCAAGGACCGGGCCCAGTGAACTCATGCGACATCCTTCTTTTCTGAAACTCCAACATGATACGGCCTATCATGGCGTAAACTTGGAATGCGCGCCGCCGTAGACTGTACATGGACAAGGTCCAGTTGGGCGTGGATCACGCCAGGAATGTCGCCGCCGTCAGCCAGAACTTCACCCCAAGGGCTTACCACCAGCGAATGCCCATAACTGGCACCGCCACCCGGAACAGGACCGACCGCGCACGGTGAGACGACGAACGCAGTATTCTCAATGGCACGCGCGCGATTAAGAACATGCCAGTGCGCCTTGCCGGTCGTTTTTGTGAAAGCCGCCGGGCAGCACAGGATTTCCGCCCCATTCTGGGAAAGATCCCTGAATAACCCCGGAAAGCGAATGTCATAACAAATCGTGTGACCCACTTTGCACAACGAAGTGTCGTAGACCCGCGCACGGTCACCCGGCGCCACGGTATCGCTTTCGCGGTAAATGGCCCCTTCGGCCAGGTCCACGTCGAACAGATGTATCTTGTCGTATGACCCAAAGATATCGCCGGACGGATCGAGCATATAGCCGCGGTTGATAATTTTATCATCTGGCCCATCCACAGCGATTGAGCCCACATTCACCCAGACGTTTCGCTCGGCCGCGAAGCGGCGCAGCTTTGCCAGAACCTGATGCTCGGGCTCGGGCTGAGAAGGCGGGCACAGCTGCGCACCCTCTGACGCCAGCCCGCCACAATATTCGGGCAGGAACAACATCTGCGCGCCCGCGCGAACTGCCGCCTCGGCCATCGGCAAAGCCTCGGCTAAGGCACTCTCCATCGTCGGCATCGGCCGGGTCTGGAGGCAAGCGATATTTAGCGGGCGCGGCATGGGTCAGAACTTTTTGTAAGCCTTTCTGAGCATGACCAACGGATGGCGGTCAGACATCTGGAATTTCAACAGCAGCTCGCGTGCGATCATGTCGCGATCCTGCTGATTGTCCGGCAGATCGATGCTGTCCGGGATGCGGACCCAGCCGTTGATGTTGCGGTCAAAGACGGCGGGTTTACCTTCCTCGTAACCCATGTGAATGTCTTCGAGCCAATTGAGATCATCCCACCCCATGAATTCGATATAGCTTTTGAGGAAGGGCGTGATCCGGTTGTAGTCCGGCACAAGGTTCACGTCATAGCGATAGCCAATATGCTGGCCGATCTCTTTCTCACGTTCAGACTCCAAACCATCCGCATCGTTGATGAACTGGTTGACGTCCTTGATTTCAGACCCGCGGTACTGTGTTCCGGCCATGTCTCAGCTCTCCTTACAGATGGTGATAGTCTTCGACGCCAACAGTGTGGCTTGTCCCTGCCAGAGGGACGCCGGCCATCGCCGAGGCTTCCATGGTCAATGCGGCCAGATCTTCGGGCTCCAGCGAATGCAGATGGGTCTTGCCGCAGGCGCGGGCAAACAGCTGAGCCTCGATCGTCAGCGTATGCAGGAAGTTGTAGACACGCTCGGCCGCTTCATCGGGATCAAGGCGTTGACGCAACAGGGGGTCTTGTGTTGCGACGCCAACCGGGCAACGGCCCGTATGGCAGTGGTAGCAATAGCCCGGCTCTGCCCCGATCTCTTCGGGATAGTTGGCCTCGGGGATGTCCTTGTTACAATTGAGCGCCATCATCGCCGAGTGTCCGATGGCAATAGCATCAGCGCCAAGGGCAATCGCTTTGGCCACATCAGCGCCGTTACGGATACCGCCAGCGTAAATCAAAGTGATGTCGCCGCGTTTCCCAAGGTCATCGATGGCCTTGCGCGCCTGGCGGATCGCAGCCATGCCCGGAACACCTGTGTCTTCGGTCGCAAGGTGCGGGCCCGCGCCCGTGCCACCTTCCATACCGTCGATATAGATCGAATCCGGGTCACATTTCACGGCCATCCGAACGTCGTCATAGACACGGGCCGCGCCCAGTTTCAGCTGGATCGGGATCTGCCAGTCAGTTGCCTCACGGATTTCCTGAATTTTCAGCGCCAGATCGTCCGGACCCAACCAATCGGGGTGGCGGGCTGGCGATCTTTGGTCGATGCCCGCAGGCAATGACCGCATTTCGGCGACCTGATCCGTCACCTTCTGCCCCATCAAGTGACCGCCCAGACCCACTTTGCAGCCCTGCCCGATGAAGAACTCGCAACCATCTGCAAGCACCAGATGATGCGGGTTGAACCCATAGCGCGACTGAATGCACTGGTAGAACCACTTTGAAGAATATCGACGTTCGTCCGGGATCATCCCACCTTCGCCCGAACAGGTGGCAGTGCCCGCCATCGTTGCACCACGCGCCAGGGCGGTTTTTGCCTCATAAGACAGAGCCCCAAAGCTCATGCCCGTGATGTAGACCGGGATATCCAGCTCCAGCGGCCGTTTGGCACGCGGGCCGATCACCGTTTTGGTTTCGCACTTCTCGCGGTAGCCCTCGATCACAAAGCGCGTCAGCGTGCCGGGCAGAAATGTCAGATCATCCCAATGCGGTATCTTTTTGAACAGCGAGAACCCTCGCATCCTGTACCGGCCAAGTTCGGACTTGATGTGAATGTCATCCATGACCCTGGGCGGGAAGATAAAGCTGTCTCCGATGCGGTTGACATCACGGTCGAGCGCTTTCTTGGTTGGCGGGTTTCCATCTGCCATGTTTTATACCTTTCAAAGGGTTATCGGGCATCCCTGTCGCGCAGGGCCGTCCCTCAGAGGATGAGTTTCTTCTCGTTCGGTTCGAGGTTGTCGTAGTTCCAGAGCTGCTTGCCCGCGACGACCTTGGTGAAATGGTCCACGCCCTTGTCCGGCATCAGCCCGTATTGGGTCAGCTTTCTGGTCAGCCATGCCTTGTCTAGATCGGTCAGCTCCGCCTCGACCGCATCAACGCCCAAGGACTGGATATCGCCGCCGATGTAGATCGTTCCGTCATACATCGAGTCGCCCAGGTTTTTGCCGGCATTGCCGCAAACCACCATCCGACCGCGCTGCATCATGAAACCTGAAAGCGCACCCGTATCACCACCCACGATGATCGTACCGCCTTTCATGTCGATGCCGGTGCGTGATCCGACAGACCCCCGGCACACAAGATCTCCGCCGCGAATGGCCGCACCAAAGGTGGAACCGGCGTTCTTTTCAACGATCACCGTGCCGGACATCATGTTTTCGCCGCAGGACCAGCCGACACGCCCGTTGACCCGCACGTTCGGGCCGTCAATCAGGCCAACGGCAAAATAGCCGGTCGAGCCTTCGACGATCAGATTCAGCTTGTTCAGAATCCCCACGCCAAGGCTGTGCATGCCGCGCGGGTTCTTGATGACGATCGATCCGAAACCTTCCTCCATCAGCGCCCGGATGTTTGAATTGACCTCGGTCGCGGTCATCTCGTCGCAATCCAGTTCGGTCCGCTTGTTGAAATCGACGTCAGGTGCCCACGGATAGGCGAACCGTTCGGTCGCATCCGGGTCGAATTCCATATACATGGACCGCCCTGTCAGCTGATCCGTTGTCATGCCCAGTGCCTTGACCCGTTCTTCCTGGGTCATGCCCTTCAGGTCTGCATCGCTTACGCTTGCCATACGCGAACCTCCTCATCATAGGGGTCGGTTGTGTCGATTTCATGGGGCAGGATTGCGCGGATCGCGACCTCTTCTGAGGCCATGGCGATCAGGTCGTCGCTTTCGTAAAGAACCAGCGGTTTGGCGGCCATCGTATCCTTGGCCATGCCCAATTGATCCTTGGTGCAAACAAGGTACGTGAACACCCCGTCGATCTCATCAATCGAACGCCTTAGGCTGTCTTCCAGCGTGACACCGTTTGCAAGGTTGTGCGCCGTGTAGACCGCCAGCAATTCGCTGTCGCAATTCGACATGAAGCGATGACCTTTCCGCTCCATCTCGCGCCGCATGATCCAATAGTTCGTGATCTGCCCGTTATGGACGACCGAGACGTCGTTATAGGGAAACGCCCAATACGGGTGGGCCGATTTGATATCGACGTCGGATTCGGTGGCCATTCTGGTGTGACCGATCCCATGCGTGCCGCGGAAATCATCCAGACCATAAGCTTCGGCGACTACGGATGCATCGCCTAGATCCTTGATCAACTCCAGCCCATTCCCGAGCGACAGGATCTCTACATCTTCGATCTCTTCGATGTGTTCGGCCATCTCGCCGGTGTTTCCGTCATGGGTCAGGACATAGCGCAAGGCATAGGGGCGCACGCGCTCCTTGTCTTTCACGTTCGCGCCGTGTTCCGCCAGAATGGCATCGACCTGAGCCATCCGCTCTTCCAGGACATCGTGAATGCCGCGTCCGCGATCCATGTCCTCGGCCTCGGCGATCTTGACCCGCATCACGTAGTCTTCTGCATTCTCACGATAGACCGCATAACCGGTTGAATCCGGCCCCCGGTGCTTCAGTGATTGAAGCATTGCTGTCATCTCGCCGCCGACGTTTGACGCGCCCTTGAGATGAATTAGTCCAACAATTCCGCACATTTGACCTGCGCTCCTCCTACGAATTCTTCAATCTGGCGTAGTTCGATGACTTGGCGGATGTCCTCAGCCATCCGCCAAAGGCCTGCAGCTAGGGCAGACACTCCATGTACGTTTCATTATCCCACTCGGTGACAGTGGACATGAAGCGCGCAAACTCATCGCGTTTGTATTCTTCGTACAGACGATACATCTCGCCCGGCATGCCGCGCTTGACGACTTCGTTCCCGGCCAGATGGTCCAGAGCCTCGCCCAATGACATCGGAAGCTTTTTGACCTCTTTGCCTTCGGCCATCGCCTCGTAGATGTTGCGCTCTTCGGGCTCACCGGGATCAAGGTTGTTGTCGAGCCCGTCATCCATCGCCGCCAGCAGGGTTGATCCCATGATGTATGGGTTCACCATCGAGTCGACCGATCTGTATTCAAACCGTCCGGGCGCCGACACCCGCAAACCGGTCGTCCGGTTCTGGAACCCCCAGTCGGCAAAGACCGGTGCCCAGAACCCGGTATCCCACAAGCGGCGATACGAGTTCACAGTTGAACACCCGATGGCCGTCAGTGCCTGAAGGTGCGTGACCACACCGCCAATGGCCTTCAGACCCTCTTTGCCAGGCATCTGCGGATCATCCGTGTCGGGCATGAATGTGTTTTCACCACCCTTTACGTACATGTAGTTTTCTTTCATTCCGGGCAAATCGCCAGGATCGTTGCCAACCGGAACGAACTCATCCTCACCGCCTCTCCACAGGCTCATGTTGTGGTGGCACCCGCTGGCCGACACGCCCATGAACGGCTTGGTCATGAAACACGCAAAGATGCCGTTTTCACGCGCCACCTGCGCACAAATCTGGCGATAGGTGGTCAGACGGTCGGCGTTGCGCAGCACGTCGTCAAACATCCAGTTCAGTTCAAGCTGGCCGGGCGCGTCCTCATGATCGCCCTGGATCATGTCCAGACCCATCTGGCGCGCATAGCGTATCACCTGCATGGACACAGGCCGCAGGCTTTCAAACTGATCGATGTGATAGCAATATGGCTTTGAGAACCCATCACGCGGCTTGCCGTTCTCGTCGAATTTCAGCCACATCATTTCGGGTTCGGTACCGATCCGAAGCTTGGTTCCGTGCTTTTTTGTGAATTCCTCGTGCAGCCGACGCAGGTTCCCCCGGCAGTCAGACGTCAGATAGCCACCGGGATTTTCCTTTTCCTCGCGGTTGCGAAACAAGGTGCAGTAAAACCGCCCGATCGTCGGGGCCCAAGGCAATTGCATGAAGGTTTCAGGTTCCGGAATACCTACAAGTTCGGCCGCCTCGGGACCATATCCGAGATAGTTGCCAGCGCGGTCCGTAAACAGGTTTACCGTCGCCCCATAGACAAGCTGGAACCCTTTCTTGGCAACGGTTTCCCAGTGATCAGCTGGGATACCCTTACCCATGATCTTTCCAGTGACCGACACGAATTGAAGGTAGAGATACTCAATGCCTTTGGCATTGATCATTTCCCGTACCTGCTTGATTTTCTCATCGCGCCCCGGCGCGTCTACAAATCTCTCAAGATCGGTGGCCACTTTCTATCTCCTTGCTGGCTTGACGGAGCACTCTTCCGGCGCTCTTCAATGCGAACTTGGTAATTCTAACTCCACGGATATGGGCTGTTGGATACGGGGTGCAGTTCACCCTTGGCGAACCGATCAAATCGGAACGGCTCCAGAAGTTCCTGTCGTTCTCCAAGCACTTCGTCCGCAATCAGGTGACCAACACCCAGCATTTTCCAACCGTGGTTGCTGTCGGCGATCACGGTGACGTTCTCCCGGAAATGGTCGAAAACCGGAAAGCTGTCCGCTGTGAAACAGCCAATCCCGCCGGATGCTTCCTTGTGGTACTTCGGCATCATACCTTCGTAGCGCGCCTGACAATGGGCCAGCGCACTGACCCACATATGCGCAAATTCGTGGCTCGAGACGAATTCGGGCGAAGACGGCCCATAAGGGTCGATCTGTACCTGATCGACCGGCGTATCCACCTTGTACGGGCTGGCGCCGCCCTGAATGCCGCCAAAATGCCAATCGGGCTTGTAGTAGATGCCCCACATCTCTTCGGTGATGATCAACCCATCGACAGTCGATTTCAGTGCCGCATCCGTGTCGACATGAATCACTGGCGCAAGGCTGCCATCATCGGCTCGCCCAATATCCGGGTCGATATCCAACACGCCTTCCTCAAGCTGCCAGAACCGCCACATGTCGATGCCTTCATGGACCTCGCCCTGCAGGTCTTTGACAGTGATCTGGCTGGGCAGGTCCAGCATCGACCAGAAATCACGCACCCACGGACCGGCCCCGATGATGACGCGCTCGCAGCTCAGACTGCCTTTGTTCGTTTCAACGGACCGGATCGCGCCCGAGCCGTTCATGGCTTCGAACCCCAAGACCTCTACCCCGGTGATGATCCGCACACCCAGCGCCTCGACCTTTTCGGCCAGCGCATACATCGTCTTGGTTTGATTAGAGAACCCACCGCGTTTTTCGTGCAGAACCGACGTGATGTTCTGCGCCTGCCAGTCGTCGAAATAGCCGCGCATATATGACGTGCAGGCGTTTTCGCCCTCGATGAAGACGCTTTCGTATCCGATTGCCTGCTGTTGCGCGTAAATCGACCCTACATCATCGCGCATGCTTTCGGACGAGATCTGCATGTACCCCACCGGATGGTACGACAATCCCTCCGGATCGGTTTCCCAGACGTCGACCGAATGGGCCATCAACCTGCGCATTGCTGGCTGAAAATAGTTGTTGCGCACCACGCCGCATGCAATTCCGGACGCCCCGGCAGCAATCCCGCTTTTGTCCAGAACGACGATGCGACCCTCAACAGTTTCGCCGCGCTCCTGTAATCTCTCAGCCAGCTTCCAAGCTGTGGATATGCCATGGATGCCAGCGCCGACGACTACGAAATCTGCGTGTTGAGGGAATGCCATGTGTTTCCTCGTCCGTGGATGTTGCGTAAAAGAAGAGCCGCACTGAAAACCAAAATCAACAACTTTTAATCCAAAAATTGCATTTTGGACCACTGAATGCTAAATTGGTTTAAAATTGGACTATTAAATGGATCAAAAATGGGAAGACGAAATTTCTCCGACGTTGCGTCGGAACTCAGGCGTTCGATCGAAGAAGGGGATTTCCAGCGATTCGAGCGCCTTCCACCATCGCGGCTATTGTCGGAAAGACTGGGAGTAGCTCGAAACACGCTGCGCGACGCGCTCTACCAGCTCGAAAAGGAAGGACTGTTGGAGACCCGTGCTGGCAGCGGCACGTACGTCACAGCCGCAAAACAGGATGTTGTTCCATCTGCAGTAGAAGAAGCCACCCCGTTAGAATTAATCGACGCGCGTTTCGCACTGGAACCGCATATCTGCCGTCTGAGCGTTCTACACGGCCGGCGAGAAGATTTCGAAGCGTTGGAAGCGCTTTGCACTCAAATGGAGGCGGCACAGAACGATCCCGTTGTATTTGCCGAGGCAGACACCGCATTTCACCGCAGGTTGGCCGCTTCGACAAGAAACAACTTGCTGATTTGGTTAATCAGTCAGATCAATACGGTGCGATCCTTGGATGAATGGACCCGCATGCGTCATCTCACACTCGAAGAAGAAATTATTCAACAATACAATGCCCAGCACCGCGAAGTTCTCAACGCCTTGCGCTCACGTGAACCCGAGCGCGCCGCCGTCAAAATGAAAGAGCATCTGGAAACTGCACGTTTGTCGCTAACGCGTGCGGCAGAAGCGTAGTGCGCTTGCCCAGTCCAGACCTTAGGTCTCTCGGCGCAGTCTGCGCCGGGGTGTTGAGCGCACTACCCGTTCCTACGCTGGCAAGTGACTGCGAGATAATCGAAGCGTTGAACCGCTTTGCCACTTCGGGTTCGGCACCCGAAGGCGCAGTTTGTGTAACCTATTTATCGTCTTCTTCGACAACCGGAGTCTCCTGTTACTGGAGCCACTCTTATAGGAGTCCTTCCGCGGAAGATCAGGCTTCGGCGATGTGGAGCACGCTGACGAAATGCAGAGATGGCAACCTTTTGAAGCCAGATGATCAGGTGAACCACCCCGACAGTTACGACCTGAGGCAGTGGGCGCATAGACAGGACTTGTATGCCGTTTCGGTCAAAGACAAGGCCAACAAAAATAGAACGTTAGTTTTCCTTCGTTTCGAGCCCGGCGAAGCCCCGCCTGCTGACTGATCACCGGGCCTGCGCAGAGGTCTGCATCCAATTGATGTAGAGTCGTTCCGCCATGGCATTGAACTCCGGAATAAGCTTCGAGACATCGGCTGCAAGACGCCCGGTGGCATTTGCGCCGAAAGCTTCATCCAATGCTGACCGGTACTCGGGGATTTCGGCCCAATTCGTCACAGTGTCTTGCTCTACTTCGATGTGGAATTGCGCAGAATAGGCACGCGTCCCCCATTTCATCGCTTGAACGGCGCAGTCTGGCGAAGTTGCAAGGCAAGTTGCCCCCGGAGGCATCTGCGTAACCTCCGCCGAATGCCATTGAAGACATGGAAAGCGATCAGGCAATCCATCCAGTATGACGCCAGAAGCTCCTTCCTCAGTTAGCTGAACGTCCATAACGCCGATCTCAGGTGTCTCAGATGGCCCCACGCTTCCGCCCAAGGCTTCGGCCAATAGCTGATGCCCCAGACACAAGCCTAGAAAAGGCAGACCTCTGACTTCTACGGCCTCGCGAATGAAAGCCTTTTCGTCTTTGAGCCATGGATAAGTGTCTTCCTGCCAAACGTCCATTGGCCCCCCCATAACCCACAGACCTTCGTATCCATCCAATGAAGGCAATTGTTGATTCTGATCCAGTTCGACCGCGTCATAGTCGTGACCATCTTCCCTGAGGAAGTCGCGGAAAACACCTGGATGCTCAACAGTCGCGTGCTGCAATACAAGAAGCTTCATAGCCCTTCCTTTTTCAGATCAACTTAATTGTAGAACGATTTTTTCCTGTTGCGAAAGGCCGCGTGTGTTGTCTACCAACTCAACAAGGGTCCTTCGGCCACAAACAAACAGCGACAAATACTACCTGTGGCTCGATGTCAAAACGAGTTTACGTACGTCAATACCTAGAGGCTTCAGAAAGACCAAAAAAAACCAGTCCATGCAAACTACTAGCTATTGAGCAAAAACCTGCGAAGATCGGGCATGCGTAGATTAACCATCCTGCTACTGTATTCATCGTTGCTGATGCCAGCGCTTGCACGAGCAGAACCGTGCCGACTAGCGCTTGTACTTGCGTTGGATGTATCTGGCTCCGTAGACGAAGTTGAATATTCGCAACAATTGAACGGTCTTTCCTACGCACTGAACAACGCCGAAGTACGGGCAGCTATTTTGAAGGACCCTGAAACCCCGGTTCACCTCGCAGTCTTTGAATGGAGTTCCCAGAATCATCAGTTTTTGATTCAACCTTGGACGATACTAGACAGTCAAAACGCAATCGACGCCGCTATTGATCGAATTCGGACGTATCGCAAGAAGCGCGCAGGCTTAAAGACGGCGCTTAGCACTGCACTATTGTTTGCAGGCGAACTTCTCGAAGAAAAGAAGGAGTGCTGGCAAAAGACCGTGGACGTGTCGGGAGATGGCAAAAACAACATAGGCCCACCTCCTAAGCGCGTTTACGAACTCAATATTTTTACGAACGTAACAGTAAATGCTCTGGTAGTGGGGGATCCGAAGCCAGAAAAAACGGGCGACGTGGGTGAATGGTTAACTCAAAATGAGCTTCAAAGATATTTTGAGCGTGAGGTTATCTATGGACGTGCAGCATTTGCAATGATTGCGAATGGTTACGAAGACTATGCTCAAGCGATGAAAAGAAAGCTACTAAGGGAAACCACCCTACCCGTTTTCGGTCAATGCGGATATCCGTTCCGGAAACGCTAGTGAACACTACAATCTGGTTCCGGGGGATGCTTAAAGGTTGTTCCGGCGCACTGCGCGGATGCGTTTGTTCTTCATGTTAGATCGCCTCGTCCATTCCGGCCGCCTGACCCAAAACCCAGTCAATGGCGCGCAAAAAGTCGTCGATTGTCAGGGGATTGTTTTCTCCGCTGGAGGCCGAAAGCACGAAGCCATGAGCATAGTCGATCAGCAGGTGAACCAGCACATCTCCGCCATCGCTGTTCTCCAGTTGGTCCGTACAGGCCTTCAATTCCGCCGCAACACGGACAAGGTCCTCGCTCATGAGTGTAACGTCGTTGAGGATCGCGCGCAGAAGATTGGCGTTCTTCAACGCATATCCGTAGTAGTTCGCCAGTATGCTGCGGGCCCGTTTGACCGGGGGCGTTTCTTCAATGCCGTCCACGACCCCCCTGAATGCATCCTCCACCAGATCGGTCAAAAGCTGCTTCTTGCTGCCAACGTGATATGTGACTGCCATCGGGCTAACACCCAGCTGATCGGCAAGCACACGGAATGACAGCGCATCGACACCGCCTTTCTGAACGATTGGCAGCGCCGTCCCCAGGATCACTTGCTTTGACAGGTGTTGCGACGATTTTGTCGGTCGTCCAACGGACGCAACCTTGGTCATCGTTTCACCTTGTATTCAAGGTCCACCAGCCCGGACGGGAAGGCGGTCGATGACACCAGCTCCAGATCAATGTCCGTGTCATTGGAACCAAATATCCGGATGCCGTCGCCAAGAAGGATCGGCACGATGGATATTTTCATATCCTCGATAAGCCCCGCCTGGATAAAGGACCGAATAATCGCGCCGCCATCGACATATGCCTGTTTCAAACCGCGCTTTTCCAACGAGTCCAGCAGGGATTTGGGCGCAAGTGTCGAAACCTCGACCTTGCCGCGCAGATCCTCCCGAATGTCTTCATCAGTCATAGTGCGGCTCATCACGATGCAGGGGATGGTGTATGGCCACTCCCCGAACCCTAAAACCGTGCGAAACGATCCCGACCCCATGACGATCGCGTCCATCCGGTCCTGAAACGCGGCAAAGCCGTGATCTTCATCTTGCGTCGCTTGCTTATTCAACCAGTCAAGCGCGTGGTCGGGTCTCGCAACAAATCCATCGAGGCTCATGGCCATCATGATGTGCCCGGTTGTCATATCCGTGTCTCCATGAATCGTATTTATACAGCGTATAAATATTAAGTCGATGATGTTCAAGCAGACGAGGTCAGGATTGGCTGGTCAACCATTCCGAGAAGGCGGCCACGGCCTCCGTCGCAACAGTGTTTTGTGGCTGAACCAGAAAGTACCCGTAGTCGGGTAGTTCAATATCAGACAACCGGAACAGCAGTTGCGCCTCCAGGTCGGCCGACACAAGGTCATCCATCAAGGCGATGCCCTGCCCGTCGATGACGGCTTGCACCCGGACATTGGGGTCAGGAACGATCAACACATCCTGCCGCGATTGCTGGGGCAGATGTGCGGCGGTCAGCCAATCGGACCAGGCGTTGCTGTCATCGCGATCTCTGAGCAAGGTGAGTTGTGATATGGCAACGTCCATTCCCAATTCCTCAACCATTCGGGCTGTGGAGGCGTTTCCTACGGGATAGGGCGGCATCGGCATGAAGGGCGTCAAACTGCCGTGACTGAACTCGCCGTTTCCCCATCTGATCGCCAGATCAACATCCGGAATCTCGTGATCAGAGAATTCGATCATCGGCTGAATACGCAGCTGCACGTCCGGGTGGCGCTGCATAAAGGTCATCAGACGCGGGGATAGCCATCGCGCTGCGAAGTAGGTCGATACTCCGACGGTAAGGGATCGCGATACGCGCCCCCTCATCTCCAGAATGTCAGCTTCGATTTCCTGATAACGGGTCTGGCAAGCCGCCAGAAGCTTCAACCCTTCATCCGTCAGGGTAACGCCGCGTGTCGTGCGGCGGAATAGTGCCATCCCCAGATCAGCTTCAAGCGTCTTGATCTGATAGCTAATCGCACCCTTGGTCATGTTCAGCGCTGCGGCAGCGTCTGAGAAACTGGAATGCCGGGCAATCTCGGCGAACAATCTAAGCAGGTCATGATGGCGAAAGTGTTGGCGCATACCAATCTAGTACAAAATTTTTGAACGCGATGGCCAGAAAATTTCGATTTCCAAGCGGGAAAAAACACCAATCCTTTCAGGGAACAAATGAAACGGAGTTTCGCGTTTGGGTGCTTTGAACACCACCACGGACATCTCGAAACCGGCAGTGCGCCGAAGCCGCTCCCGTCGTGATCGACCCTCATATGGTGACACGATTTCTCCAGGCGCTCCGTTCTCGACGCGAAAGATACCTGCATACGAATTGCTGAACGACGCGGCCTTGGCACGGATCGAAGACCAGGCGGACTGGATTCTTACAAAGATAGGCGTCGAGTTCCGGGGCGATCATGAGGCGCTCGAATTGTTTGCCGCGTCCGGTGCGCAAGTCGATGGTGAGCGAGTCAGGTTTGAGCCTGGACATGCGCGCAATATTTGCGCCTCAGCTCCGTCCGAGTTCAAGCTGCACAGTCGGGACCCTGCCAGAACCGCGACCCTTGGCGGAGACAATATTGTCCTGATGCCGGGATACGGGTCGCCTTTTGTCAGTGATCTGATCAATGGCAGGCGATACGCCACGCTGGAAGATTTCCAGAACTTCGTAAAACTCACATACAGCTCCCCTGCCCTGCATCATTCCGGAGGAACCGTTGTTGAGCCAACGGATGGGCCCGTGAACAAACGGCATCTGGACATGATGCTTGCCCACCTGACCCTGTCGACCAAACCCTTTATGGGGTCCGTCACTGCGCCAGAACGCGCACAGGACAGCATCGACATGGCGCGACTGGTCTTTGGACGCGACTTTATGGAACGCAATGCGGTGATGCAGGCCAATATCAACGTCAACTCTCCGCTTGTGTTTGATGACACCATGTCCTCCGCGCTCCGCATCTATGCCAAAGCAAACCAATGCGTGTGCGTCTCTCCGGCGATTTTCGCCGGGGCCATGGGGCCGCTCTCGCCGGCAGCCGTCGCCGCGCAGACGCTGGCTGAAGCCATGGTCGGTATCGCCCTGGCCCAACTTGCGCGACCCGGTTGTCCGGTTGTCATGGGGTCGTTTCATTCCAGCATGAACCTACGCACGGGTGCGCTGACCTTTGGATCAGCAGAAGCGAACATGGTCACCATGGCGCTGGCACAATTGGGGCGCAGGCTCCGCGTTCCGGTGCGCTCTGGCGGTGGACAGATCACCGCGTCCAACGCGCCGGACGGACAAGCGATGCAGGACAGTACGGGGGCCATGTGGTCCACCCTTCTGTCCGGCGCGCATCAGGTCTGGCACGCGGCCGGCTGGCTCGAAGGTGGGTTGGTCATGTCCTATGAGAAGTTCATCATGGACGTCGACCATTGTGGCGCAATGCTGAAACTGCTGCAGGGTTTTGACACGGGCGATGAAGCCTTTGGCCGCGATGCCTATCTCGAAACCGGCCCGGGCGAGAATTTCCTCTCCACCAGTCACACGCTGCGCCACTACAGATCGGCAAATTTTGAACCGCAAATCCCGGATGCCGGCCCTTTCGAGACCTGGACAGAGAACGGCGCGCTCACGTCAGACCAACGCGCTACGACGCGGTGGCGCCAGATGCTGGACGACTATCAACAGCCAGAAATGAGCCCCGGCACCCAAACCGCGCTCGAAGACTTCGTGTCCGAACGCAAGGCAAGCATGTCGGACGAATGGTACTAGAAAGGAAGACCCATGACCGAAGAACTTAGCCGCACATCCGCCCTTGCATCGCGCCATACCGCGCTTGGCTCTGGGTTGGAGGACTGGAACGGCATGGGTACGGCCTGGACCTATAACTCGGATCCCAATGATGAGCACGATGCGGTCCGTGAACGGGCCGGTATGTTCGACATGTCTCCCCTGAAGAAAGTGCTCGTGCGAGGCCCTGAAGCTCAGGCAGTGCTGGACCATCTGACCACGCGCGATCTGACCAAAGTAGGACCAGGCAAGGCTGCCTACCTCTGCGTTCTGACCGATGACGGCGGGATCGCCGACGATGCGATCGTGTCGAACAATGGTGGCAACGAATGGATGATCGTGCACGGCTCCGGCGACACCATGGCGCTGCTGGAAGCCTCGGCGGCAGGGCGTGACGTTCAGATCGAATTTACCGACGAACTGCATGACCTGTCGGTGCAGGGCCCTGCCTCTCTGGAGATCCTGAGCGCCCACACGGATATCGACCTGGCCGAACTGGCTTATTTCGAACACGCGCCAGCGGTTCTGTTCGGTCATCCCTGCCGTATCTCACGCACGGGCTATTCCGGCGAACGCGGCTATGAGATTTTCGCAGATGGAACAGTGATTACGGATATCTGGGACAAGCTCGTGCAGGAGGGCGTTGTGCCCTGTTCCTTTACCGCTCTGGACAAGGTGCGGATCGAAGCCGGGCTCTTGTTTTACGGCTATGACATGACCGAGGACAACACCCCATGGGAGGTCGGCCTCGGCTTCACCGTCAGCAGCACCAAGGCCGACTATCGTGGCAAAGCGGCTGCCCTGGCTGCGAAGGGAAAGGAGAAGATCGACAATGTGTGCCTGGACATAGATCACCCCGACATGGTCGCCGGTGGTGAAACGCTTTCGCTGGGCGGCCAAACTGTCGGCGTGATCAACAGTCCCTGCTACTCACACCGGATGGGAAAATCGCTTGCCCTTGCGCATGTTGTTCCCGGACTGACAGCTGGAACTACCCTGGCCGTGTCAGGCGACGGCCTGAATACGCAAACAACCATCGCAGCAAACCCCATCTACGATCCAAAGAAACTGCGAACGCACGAATAGAGGGGTCGTTGCCAGTTGCTGTAGAGCGCGGCCCAAAGGAGACATTTAGAACGGAACCCAAATGCTGCAGAGGCATCTCGTTCTGTGGACATTCGCAACCGTTGTGCCTGCTCTTCATTGGTCACTGATTCCAAAAAGCCACGTTCTTGTCGCTTCAAGCCCTTCGCGCAAGACAGAAAACACTTTCTTAATTTCACTTTCGCTAATGATAAGTGGCGGCGAAAGAACGCACATATTGATCACAGGTCGAACCAATAACCCACGTTTTTGGCATTCAATATCGATCTGGCCACCAATCTCGTAGTCGCGTCCCAAATCGCTCTGAGGATCACCATCAACCGAGCATTGAACGCACCCCATCAAACCCATCCCGCGCACATCGGCAACGATGTCAACGTGACGCAATTGCTGCAGTTGATCTTGAAATTTCGGAGCGACTTTTCGAACGTGTTCGAGTAGCTTTTCTCGTTCAAAAATCTCCATGCTTTTCAATCCGGCGGCCGCGCTAACTGGGTGACCAGAATAGGTGTAGCCATTTGAGAAGGTTGCACCTTTTCCTGCAACGTCTGCGATCAATCGGTCAGAGATTATCGCGGCGCCCATCGGCGCGTACCCAGAGGTCATTCCTTTGGCACAAGTGATTATGTCCGGTTGAATGCCGAAAACGGCCTCTGACGAAAACCAATGACCCAATCGCCCGAAAGCTGTCACCACTTCGTCGGAGATATACAGAACATCATACTTCCTGCAGATGTTTAAACAGCCTTCGTGATATCCTTTTGGCGGCACGATCACGCCACCAGACGCCAGGACCGGTTCAGCGATAAAAGCGGCAACATTTTCTGGACCAAGTGCCACAATGGCATTTTCAAGATCGGAAACTTTCTCGTTCAGAAAGCTCACTTCGCTTTGACCAGGTGCGCGGTAGAGCGGATTCACGTCCGGCAGGAAATGTGCGAGGTCATCGGCCTTGTCGAGCCAAAGCCTGTCACGCTCTTTTCCACTGACGCTGGCCGCCAAGTAGGTGCTTCCATGATAGGCCTTTTGCCTTGAAATGATTTTCTTTTTCTCGGGACGACCCATAAGATTGTTTCGAAAATGGACAAATCGGATAGCCGTATCCACCGCAGTGGAACCACCGGTGGTAAAAAAGACATTGTTCAAATCGCCCGGCGCACGTTTGGCGATTTCGCGTGCGAACCAGGCAGCGGTCGAGTTGGCGTTGTTGAAGGGCGAGAAATAGGCAAGGTTACGCGCTTGCTCAGCCATGGCCTCGGCCATCTCCTCTCGTCCATAACCGATCTGGGTGCACCACATGCCTCCCGGCCCGTCGATCAAGCGTTCGCCTTGTTCGTTCACCACATGGATGCCGCTGGCACCTTCGATAAATGTCCGGTCGTTCTCGCGCAAAGTTGCCATCCCTTCCCACGGGTGAAGGAAGTGATCGTTGTCCCATTGCTTGGCGTTAGTATTATCCACGGCGGGCCATGCTTTCTACGCTCATCACAATTGGGAACT
Organism: Ruegeria sp. AM4; assembly: GCF_056540665.1. Classification (NCBI taxonomy): domain Bacteria; kingdom Pseudomonadati; phylum Pseudomonadota; class Alphaproteobacteria; order Rhodobacterales; family Roseobacteraceae; genus Ruegeria; species Ruegeria sp. AM4. The sequence goes on from NZ_JBQFXD010000021.1 coordinate 36,406, forward strand.
CTTCACGAACCTGAGCGTCTGAGGCACCGAAGTAGTTGGGGAAATGGTTGTCGAGAATGGAATTGGCCTTGTCACGGGCACGGTCCAGCAAATCTGTTTTGCCTTCGTTTTCCCATGTATCTGTACGCTCACGATCCATAAGCCGCGGGTAGACGAATTCGCTGTTCATATAGTTCAGCGTGTGCGGGTTGCCGAGGAAATGACCAGGGTCGATGGCGCACTGGTGGATCACATCCACTGCCATGGTTTCATCCGTTACCTCTATCCCGCGCAACGATCGCAGGATCATACCGCCCGCTTCGTCATCGATAACCATGCTTTCAAAACTGCATCCCATCAGGCTGCCGATCATACCACCGAACTCGCATAGGCGATTGGCTCCGGCATGAGCGGCAAGCGTGAAGGTCAGCGCCTTTTCCAATCCGTATTGCGCGTCGGGTATTTTGGCATCCGTCATGCCTGCACCAACGGATGTGGGAAGACCGTAGAAATTGCCCATCTGAATGGCTGCCGCCCCTATGAGAGCCTGTTCACCGCTGCCGCCGGTAAACGACCCGCTGCGCAGATCGGTGATAAATGGCCAGGCAGCAAAGCAGATAGGACAACCTGGTGTGATGAGGTTCACGATCGCAACACAGGCCAACGTTTCGGCCACGGTCTGAACCAGTGTTCCCGCAAGCGTCGCGGGGGCTGTGGCCCCGGCCTGCGGAGGTACAGCCAGATCGACTGTCAGGCCAAGTTTGGCGGTATCAATCAGGATCTCCATATTTTCCTTGCCGATCCGCAGCGGCGAAACCATGGGACAGCCGCCAAAAATGACGCTTGGCTTTTTCATAAAAGCCCCCTCGCCACCCTGAGCCAAATCAAACATGCGGATGGCATGCGGAATATGACTGCGGTCGCGAAAGGTCAGACAGGCAGGCTTTTGGCTACCTGCGAGCATTGCATATATGGTGTTCATATCGTGGGCGAAATCATCGGTCACATCCGTGGCCAAGACTGTGTCGCCCAACATATGGATGTTGTCCAATCGATCCACCAGACGGGTAAAGTCATAGACATCACGCAGGACCGATGGGCGATAGGACTTGGTGTGCGAGTCAAAGGTCGTGACGGCGGTGCCAGAGTTGGCGAAATAGACACTCTCGGCCGAGCAATGCATGTCGTCTTTGCCTTCACGCTCACCGCGGGCATAGACGTAAAACTCCTTGGCAGCGCCAGCCAGGATGTCTTCCATCAGCGCGCGTGGGAAGCACAGCCGATTGAGGTCATTCATAACCGCGCCATTGGGAAGCACCAGATCAAGCAGTTCCGGGAAATGGTCGGTAACGCCGGTGTTTTCCAGAACGGTCAGGGCAGCTTGGTGGATGTTCTCCATATCTGATTGGGTCAACGGCTTATAGCGCCCGCCGCTTAGGCCTCCACGTACCGCCTCATTGCCAGTGGTTGCCTGTTGAACCTTGATGCGCGCGGCGCGCCCGCCGCCGCCTCGACGGCGTGATTTCGCCTCAGCCATGACCGGACATCCTTTGTTCTGGTTCCGGGCTGATCATGTCGAAATAGAAATCGTAGAAGTCCTGGATCGAGGTTTCCATCTCGCCCAAGGGGCCCGGTTGGAAGTATTGAGAATTTACGCCGGACTGGTTGTGGCGAATGATACGTTCGTCATCCAATGAGGTGACATGCCAAAGCCAGGTCAGGTCTTCTTTGTCGTAGTCTTGGCCTTCTTCGGCGTCAGCGCGAACCATCCAGACCACCTGAATGTCGGTTTCCTGCAGGCCACGTGGAATGAAACGGTAGCCGACCATGTGATCCGAATAAATCAGGAACCAATTCAATGGACCAATATCAAAGTCAGTTGCACCACCGTCGAAGCCTTTCAGCGTACCAAGCAATGGGGCAAGTGCCTCGCCCGATTTGCTGCCGGTTTTGTAGCTTTGGTAAAGTGGGTAGCGCCGATAGTACCCGCTGGTGAATGGGGTGGGCGCCACGTCGCCGACAAGCGCCAATTCATCAGGTAATAGGCCAACTTCCACCGCCCTTGCCTTTAGCGGTTCGATCAAGCCAACCATGTCTTGCGGCGATTTCAGGCTATGGGAGCGAGAGTATTCTTTGTGCGCTGGTCCGCAGTGGTAGCATTCGAGATAGTTCTCAACCGCTAGCTTCCAATTCGCAGGAACGGGAAATGACTCCGTATGCGCAACTTTCAGATCGTCCAAACCATAGGGTTCGACCAGAGGCGCAAGTTGGCTGAGAACTGGATCAAGTGATGGGGTGTTTGCATCAGCACAGACAAAGATCAGGCCATTGAAGACATTCACCTGAACGGGAAAGAGCCCGAATTCGGATGGGTCAAAGTGTTCTCCCATGTTCTGGCCCGCACGAAGTTTTCCCGACAGCTCATATGTCCAGGCGTGATACGGGCAAACAAGAACACGGGCGTTGCCCGACTGTTCAGTGCAGACGCGAGATCCACGATGGCGACAGACGTTCAAATGAGCGCGAACTTCGCCCTCACGATCGCGGACAATGATGATGCTCTCCGGGCCATAGTCAAACAGGAAATAGTCACCGGGGTTTGGGATTTGGCTGGCATGCCCAGCCCAAAGCCAGTTGCGGTTCCAGACCTGGGCGATGTCATAATTATAGATGTCTTGCGAGGTATAGAAACCGCGCGGTAAGGCGTGGCCGTACTGGTGCGATGCTATCAACGCATCCAACTCAAACGGTCGGCTGTTCATCACGTTTCCTCCAAATCGATTATCTCGCGGCGAAACCAGTCCTTGTCTGCTTCTGCCTCGGGGCGTTCAAAGTCGCGGGCGGCACGGTGACCTGCGAAGACTGCGTCGACGATCAGTCCCGGAGAAGCGGCATCGCCAATAAGTTCAAGGGTCTTCAACCCGAGACCGCGCAAGCTGTCATAAAGCGCTGTCTCTCGATGGCGCTCGGTGACCAGAATTGTCGAGGCACACGGAATATCCGTTTCGCGACCGGTAAAGGCACAACCGATGCGCGCCATGCCACCTTCAACCGCCGTCAGCACCTGATTGCAGCGAATGTCGATGCCTAGCTCGATCAGACGGGCCTGAATACGCGGCTGCTCCAAAGTATTGACGGCGTAAGCCGAGACCAAACTCTCCGGCGTGACAAAAGCCACCTGGTATCCTGCGGTTGCCAGTTTTTCGGCGATCACCCCTGCCAGATAGATGTGGTCATCATCATAGATCGTCACCGGCCCATCCGGAGGCAGAAGACCGTTCATGATGTCATCAGGCGTCAACACTTTGGCGCTTTGCTCGATCTGAGGCATACGGCGTTGTGTGCTACGGCCGATGCCGTCGGTGCGCCAATGGCTGCCGGTGGCCACAAAGACGTGTTCGACGCCTAGCTCTGCCACCTGATCGCCATTTAGCCTGCTGTCAGTGAACAACTGAACGTTGCCGCGCTGCTTTAGGTCATTCAGGCGGTAGTCGACGACGCGGGAACAAGCTGCGAGGCCGGGAAGTTTGCTTTCCTTCGCAACCCGCCCGCCCAATTCGGCTGACGCCTCGGCCAAGGTCACTTGATATCCTCGCCTTGCCAACTGCGTAGCGCATTCAAGACCTGCAGGGCCACCGCCAATGACCAAAGTATCCGCGTTACTCTTCTTCGGCGCGATGATCTCGGGGTGCCAACCGCGCCGCCATTCCTCGCCCATAGTGGGGTTTTGAGTGCAGCGGATCGGGATGCCCAGATTGTCGGATGAAACGCAAATATTGCAGCCGATGCATTCGCGGATTTCGTCAATGCGGCCCTCTTCAATCTTTTTCGGAATGAATGGGTCCGCGATGGAAGGTCGTGCGGCTCCGATGAGGTCGACAATACCCTTTTTGACCATCGACAGCATCATGTCGGGGGATGTCAGGCGCCCGACACCTACCACAGGTTTCCGGGTGATCTGTTTGACGTGTGACAGAAACGCGTTCTGATATCCGTCTTCTGGCTGAAAACGGGTCGTCGCACTGTCATTGGACCAGTCGGCTACATTCACATCCCAGAGATCCGGAAGGTCAGACAAAAGCTCGACCACGGCGCGGCCTTCTTCCGCGGCCTGCATGCCGCTGACGCCCATCATCTCGTCAATGGCAAAGCGGAACGCCACGGCGCAGCTGTCACCCACCGCTTCGTGAGTATCCTCCAGCAATTCGCGTGTCAGACGTACCCGATTTTCAAGTGACCCGCCGTATTCATCGCTACGCTGGTTCATATGCGGCAACATAAAATGCTGCGCCAATGTCATGTTGTGTCCGGCATAGATGTAAATGATGTCGAACCCGGCATCTTTAGCGCGCATGGCGGCGTCGCGGTGCCAACGGCGGAACTCCCGAATATCGGACTTATCCATGGCCTGCGCCTGCTTGGGCTGCGTCGTGTCGACGGACATCTCGGAAGGCGCAAGAACCGGCGCGCGGGTAAGCAGGTTCTGCGCATGGTTGCCATTGTGCACCAGCTGGATGGCCGCCAGCGCCCCATGCGCGTGTACCGCATCCGTCATCAACCGCAACGCGGGCACATCGCGACCGTCCCATATCCGTCCCTCGGCATAAGGAGACAAGTCTGAGGTTGGGTGGATCTCAGTTTCCTGATTTGAAACCACCGCCCACCCGCCTTCGGCTTTCATCCCGCGAACGGCAGCATCCGCCCGTGGACGGAGGTGCCCCAGCCCAGTGCAATGGGGCACCTGATAGAAGCGGTTCCTGGCTGTCACCGGACCGATCTGGACCGGTTCAAAAAGCAGAGCATATGGGTTCGCGTCCAACATGTTCACGCGTTTTCCTGTATTTGGGATCCGGAACCGAAAGGCCCCGGAAATGGAGTTGTGTCAGAAGCCGGCTTTGATCCGTTCAAATTCAGACAGCATTTTCGCCTCAAGCTCGGGATTCACCGCATCAAAGAACAAGCTGCCTTCGAAGAAGCTTTTTGGATCCGAGAACCCATAGGCTTCGATGTTGGCTTGATCGGCTATTTCGAACGCTTTTGCGTTGGAATGTGGGTAGCCCCAATTGTCGATGATGTACTGGCCGCTGGCAGGATCGGAGAGCGCGTTCAACAGATCGTAGACCTGATCGACAGGTGTCGTCGAAGATTTCAGATGCACGTAGCCACACGCCCAGGTCGCGATACCTTTGTCGACGTCTCGCATCATGGCGGCAGGCACTTCGTTCCAGATCAGGTTCAGTTCGGACTGGTTCCAGGCCCAGCCCAGTTCGATCTCACCACTGGTCATGGCCTGATCGAACTGACCCGCATCTGACCAGTAAAAGCGCATGTTCGGGTGGATCGAGCGCAGGAAATCAGATGCTTCCTTGAACTGTTCGTCACTCAGATTCGTGTAATTGTCGGCATTTCCAGTAGCCAGCGCTGCCAAGGCATATGCAGACGATGCGGCATCCGGGATGGCGATCTTGCCCGCATAGGCCGGATCAGCCAGCAGTTGCAGCGAGATGTCATCGCCGGAGATTTTGTCGGTGCGATAGATAAGGCCCGTGTTCCCCCACTCGAACGGCAACATGTAAAGCTGGCCGTCCAGAACGATGGCGTCAACTTCCTTGATCTCGGGCAGCACATCGGCCCAATTTGTCAGCTTGCTTTCGTCCAGCGGTTGGATCAAATCGGCTGCGACCCATTTCCGGACCGCGTCGGAACAAGGATGCGCCAGATCAGCTGTGAAACCCGAACTTAGTTTCGTAAAGGCTTCCTCCTGACTCCCGAAATAAGAATAGCTTGGCGCCTCATTCCCGTACTTTTCCATGTAGCTGGCAAAGAACCCGGGATCTTCATATCCCGACCAGTCAAAAACCGTAAGATCAGCGCCATTGGCACTGGCACTTCCCGTACAAATCGCCGTCGCACATGCGAAGGCCGCAATTCTCTTAAGTTTCATTCTATCCTCCCACTGTTTTACTTTGTGTCTGTTCCAAGATCGATCACGCTGGCCCCCTGAAGCCCCAGCCAAACTACGTCTCCGCGCTTGAAATCGACCGTGTGAAAATAGTTCGGAACCGATACCGAGATTGGTTTCTCAGCTCCCGCCACTTGAATGTGGTAGTGAATGTTCTCGCCATAGAAGGCGACGTTGCTGACAGTGCCTTGGACCGTTGACGGGTAGTCTTCGGGCTTTTCAGCAGAGATTTCCAATTGTTCCGGGCGAATACCGATGTTCATGTCTTTACTGCTGGTTACAACGTTGGGATTTTTCTCGATCTCAATCCGCCCGAAGGCGGCTGCGTCGATCGACAACATATCGCCGGTTTCACCCAGCAACTGAGCATGCAGTATGTTCATTTCACCGATGAAACTGGCCACTTGCTGATCACAAGGACGGGCATAAAGCGTGGTTGGTGTGTCCACCTGCTTGAGCCGTCCGTTAAACATCACGCCAATACGATCTGACATGGTCATCGCCTCATATTGGTCGTGTGTGACCATCACAAAGGTGATACCAAGCGATTGCTGCAAATTGCGCATTTCAAACTGCATCTGTTCGCGCAACTTCTTGTCGAGCGCCGACAAGGGCTCATCCAGCAACAACACTTTGGGTCGCATGATCAGCGCACGGGCGAGCGCCACCCTTTGCCGTTGCCCACCCGACAATTCACTTGCGCCGCGATCCTGAAGGCCGCCCAGCTCGACCATTTCTAGGGCTTCGGCTACGCGCTGGTCGATCTCAGCCTTGGGTGCCTTGCCCCGTAGTCCATAGGCCACGTTGTTCCCGACGTTCAAGTGCGGGAAGATGGCGTAGCTTTGAAAGACCATGTTTGTTGGCCGGTTGTTGGCTGGGACACCTTCCATATCCTGACCATCGATCAGCACGGTGCCCTCGGTCGGTTCCTGGAATCCCGCGATCATCCGCAATACCGTGGTTTTGCCACATCCCGATGGGCCGAGGAGTGAGAAAAACTCGCCCTCTTTGAGATCGAGATTGATCCCGCTAGCCGCTAGGAAAGTGCCATAGCGTTTCTCGACGCCCCTGAGTTCTATGATATTTCTGACTGTCATCGGACCTCTGATGCAGATGAGCGGCGGCGGAAATACTCGGCCAATACCAAAAGCAGAACCGAGGTGAGCAGCAGGATGGAGCCAAGCGCCAGCACATTGGGAAGCTTGGCGGGGAAACGGATTTGGCTCCAGATATAGACCGGGAGGGTCGGCTGGTTGCCTGACAGGAAAAAGGCTAGGACGAACTCATCGAAGCTGACCGTAAAAGTGACCAGCATACTGGCTACGATACCGGGGGAAACGACTGGCAGCGTCACGCGGCGGAAGGTTTCGAACACGCCGACGCCCAGATCGTAAGATGCCTCTTCCAGCGACGCGTCAAAGTCATCAAAGGCAGATTTCAAGATCGAAACTGAAAACGGTAAGGCGAGGAACGTATGGCCCAGAACAACGGTCAGCAAAGACGGTTTGAGACCGAGAAACAGAAACAGGACCAGCATTGACGAGGCCACGATAATACCCGGAATAACCAAAGGCAGCATCACCAGCCCTTCAGCCGCACGCTGACCCCTAAACCGATAGCGAACAAAGGCGCGAGCAGCAAAGAGCCCCATAGCCGTGGATAGAATTGCGACGACCGTGCCGACGCCAAGCGAATTCCAAAGGGCCTGGATCAACGTATCCTGTTCGCCCAGCTTGCGATACCAGTCCAGCGTCCAACCCTTGATCGGAAAGGCAACGATTGTGCCGCTGTTGAACGAGAACAACGGCAGGAAAAGGACCGGCAGGTACAAAAATACCAAGTAGAGGAAAGCGTAAGCTGTCAGGGTTGAAGGACGTCTCATTTGATCCGCCTCCCAAGCCGGGTGGCGGTAATGACAAACACGATGGCGACAAAACCAACCGACAGCATTGCGATCAGTGACAGCGTGGCACCGAGGGGCCAGTTGTTGGCGGCACCGAACTGCACCTGAATAAGATTAGCGATCATCTTCCCGTCCGATCCGCCGACCAGTGCCGGGGTCACATAGTCTCCGACAGTGGGGATGAAGATGATCAGGCAAGCGGCAATAATTCCCGGTATCGTCAGCGGCAACGTCACCCGCATGAAGCGTTGCAAAGGGCTGTTGCCGAGGTCGGTGGCGGCCTCCAACAGGCTCGGATCGATCTTCTGCAACGAGACATAGATCGGCAGGATCGCAAAAGGTGCCCAGGCGTGGGCAAGCGTCAGTACGACAGCGAATTCATTATAGAGCAAGAAGTCGAGCGGTTCGTCGATCAGACCAAGCATCAGCAGTGCAGAATTCATCACCCCGTTGAACCCAAGGATGAGTTTCCAAGCAAACACACGCAACAGATAGCTGGACCAGAACGGAATGGTGATGAGCAGAAGCCAGATGGTCTTTTTCCGGGCCTTCATCGCGATGAAATAAGCGATGGGATATGCCAGTGCGACAGTGACTACCGTAACTGCTCCGGCAATCCAGATCGACCTTAGCATCAAGTGTCGAACCAGCGGATCAGCAAAAGCCTCGTTATAGTTTTTCAGCGTCGGTGTCTTGTCGAGCGTTACGTAGGTTTGGGTCCAGAAAGAATAGGCAATCAAGATCACTAAAGGCGCTGCCACCAGAAACCCCACGTAAGCCGTGGCCGGTGCGCTAAGGGTAAAACCCCGGGACGCTTCGCTGCGAAATATCACCATATCCCCTTCTTGGAATTACGAGCCACTAATGGACGATCGTCCATTTAATGTTGCGCCAGAAAGGCCTTTCGTGTCAATCTTCCTGTGAACCGCCCAAATTAGAAGACCCTAAGCCAATGGAATCATTGAATAGAGCGACAGAATTCAAAGGACGAAAGCGTAGTTCGAAGCGTGACCCAGAGGCCAATCGGCAGCTTCTGATCATGGCAACTTTGGACACTATTGCTGATATTGGAGTTACCGATACGTCGGTCAGCCGCATCTGCGAGCGTTCCGGTTTATCACGCGGAATGATCCATTTGCATTTTGGTGGGAAAGACAATTTGTTGACGGCGGCAGCCCAACATTTCAGCACCCAGTATTATGCTGAGATGGACAGATTGACCGATCTAGGCTTGGATGCATCGCCTGAAGACCGAGTGATGGCTGTTGTCGAGGCAGATCTGTCCGAAGCTTTGCTGAATCCAAGAAGCACGAAAATCTGGCATGCTTTCCGAGGTATCGCAAGCTCACACCCAGGCATTGCTCGGTACAGCAGCACTCAGGATCACAGACTTGTTGAAACCTTGCGGCTTGCGTTCTTGGAGATAGCGCAACAAACCGGGCGTGACCCAAACTTGGTGGACGACGCCGCCAGCGGAACGCTGGCATTGCTGGAAGGTATGTGGGTAAACTACCTTACTGATATGCAGGGTTTTTCGCGACGTCGCTCTGTCGATCTAATAAGAAGGTTCTTAGGCGGGCTTTTCCCCGGAAAGTTCAAATTGTGAGCCTTGGCGACGCTTAAATCTTAGCTAGATACGAAGCCTCTTCTTGGATAGCCGACCATTGGTTTTGGCGGGCCTCCTCGCTCCTAAGTGTTATCCACCCTGCCTTTGACAAAATTCAATGTCTGCTTTGTGCTGGAGAAAGCTCCCCATTGCAGATGCAGCGAAATTTCGATTTCCGCCGATTCCGTTGAAAAACAATGTTTTGCTGACGCAGAAAGTGGTCATCCGAACAGAGTGCGAGCGCCTTTTTATCAGACTTTTCGCGTTT
>NZ_JBQFXD010000022.1:0-28787 GCF_056540665.1 Ruegeria sp. AM4
ACGCGAAAAGTCTGATAAAAAGGCGCTCGCACTCTGTTCGGATGACCACTTTCTGCGTCAGCAAAACATTGTTTTTCAACGGAATCGGCTCGTCGCTGTCGTTTGCAGCAAGCAGCGCTAATGACTGCTGTGCGGACTAAGCGGACGTTCGAACTCAGCCACAAGAACAATTACCACGCAACTGGCAAACTTGGTCAATGCTGTGATCAGAACCTGACCCGAAACGCCAGTCCAACCAATGGCGCAGTATCGTAGCTCTGGCGACTTAATTCTGCTCCATTCGCATCATCTAGCGTCAGGCGGCCGTCAAATTCTGCGCCTGCGAATACGCTCAATGAAACTCCAGGATTTGGGTTGTATCCAATGGAAAGTACAACGGGGACACTCTTGTCTTCGCCCACCCCGTCCGGCGCGAGACCTTCCCCATCCAACCTGAATCGAATTCTCTCCGATCGTGCGGTTAATGAAAGGTCTATGGTCTCATTCAACGCGTAGCTCAGCGTCAACCCGGGGCCTTGTGTCGCTCCAATCCCTGAGCCGGTGTTCAAGTTCCAGCGATCATTTAGGTCCCAATCGATCAGCAGGGCCGGAAAAAAATCTGTACCACCATCGTCAAATTGAGAGAACGCGCCAAAGGCCGGTCCTATCGTCAGGCGCTCGTTAAGTTGCCAAGCAATACCCGCGAAAACACCGTAAGTCCTACCATCAGATGCGGAAGCTCCACTTTGATAATCCCACCTGATCTGTGGTGACACAAAAACTGTTGCTGTATCGCTCGCACGAAATCGCATGGGAACAGCAACGCGCAAATCGCGGATGTTCTCCCATGGCTGATTGTTCGATTGACTAAAGCTATAATCCAGCTTGCCGAAGCTGGTTGAAAGCCCAATGGAGTTTCCTCCTTCCAGATTGTAAAGTGCGGTGGCGCGTAGAAATGCTCGGCTTGCAGAGAACTCGCCACCGTCACTCAAATCCGCGTCCCCTTGAAACGCAGCAAGCCCATCAATCTGATAGGCCCAACCTAGCCGGGGCTGCGCGGCTGAAGGTAACGCTGCAAATCCTAGAGAAATAGCTCCAAAGCAGCACGTTAGAAAAAGATTTTTCATTTGGCATTTCCCACGTGACGCTGGTTCCTTTTGGGTTGCCATTCCTAAACGAGCGTTTCAAGCCCAATAAAATCTGCACTGCGGACCAGAGCAGCCATATTGTTTCAGTAGCTTGGTAACGCACAGGCCTCCAATTTGTTGAACATTAAACCGAAAATAATGGCCTCCCGGCGACACCACTCACTAGAATCTCCGGGAGGCAACCAGACGGATCTGGCGAACGCGCGAGCAACAGAGGTAATACAAATTTGCCACGCATGCGAATACTTGAATCTAAAATACAACAAATCAAGTAATTTTACGCGCGCCAAAAAATATGCTCTCGCGTGCTTGAAAATTTCTTGTTTGGTTCGGCTTACACATCCGCGTCAGAAAACGTGGCTGCACTGTGCAATAGGCGTGAAACGAACTTGGACTGTAGCGAACAGAATTTGCGCTCATGCCAACTTGATTGACTACCAGCGGCTAGCGCACATTCGACATAGTCTGGCTAGTCCCATGGTCAGATTATTTCCCCGCGTTGCCCATCATCCCAGATAAAGGTGACGCGGGGAACTTTGATCCATCCTTCGATCAGTACCGTAACAACAACACCCCAAAACTACAGCCCGCGTTGTTCACTTGGTTTCCCTCCGAACGATGCGGGTCTTTTTTGAAGGTGGGGGTGTAATGAGTTTCCGTTGTTCAGAGCGACCGACCGGACCTCCCAATTCTGGTTCGGTCGGTGGTGCATCAAGTGCCTTTCGAAAGATCACCTTGTCGTCGCCATAGGCCCAAAAATCGCGGATAAGACAATCGAAGCAAACGGGAGTGCGCGCATGGGTAAACCTCAGTGAAAGGAAAGCCTAAGCCTCGAAGCTACGGCCAAAATGTGATTCGACGATATACTATTTTGAGAACTCTCAACCCTGGGAGCGAGGCGCGGGCAAATTGGGCTTTTACCGATCACCTGACGCAATAGATCATGCTTTGCCACGCCTGAACCTGGCTCAAGTTCAGGTGTGTGGACGAAGCCGCCGTTCCTAGAGCTTAACGTAATGGCTGCACGCAGCCCAAAACAGACATTCTCCGCCCAGTTCTGATGCTGCAGTCGCAGCTCGCATTGCGGCCGTTCGCTGCGCTAGTAAAGCTGCGGGCTGCACTAACTCACAGTTTCGCAACAAACCAGTCGTTCGAAAAAAGTAAGTGAGTGTCCGGTTTATTGCGCCGAGGATAACGTGATTTGCCGGCGGAAGCCGGCAGGTGAGAGGCCAATTTCCCTCTTGAAAACGCGCGCAAAAGCAGAATCCGATGCGTATCCAGCACTTTCTGCGGCATCCGAAACAGATTTTGATGGGTCAGTAAGACAACGTTTGGCGATCTCCAGCCGCCAAGCTGTTACATATTGCATTGGCGACATCGCCATCTTTTTCTGAAACTGAACAGCAAAGTTTGTTCGTGACATGCCTGCAACGCGCGCCATCGTTTCTATTGTCCAGGATGCGCTTGGATCCTTGTGAAACGCGTCAAGAGCCCGGGCCAGCTGGTGATCAGAGAATCCGCTCAAGCCCCACCTCGAGGATTCGTCACTTTCCACAAACGAACGTATGGCCTGCGCAAGAATGGCTTCTGACATCTTCAAAGCAATGAGATCACCGCCCAGTCGAAGACCCCCGGCCTCATCCCCGATCATGCGCAATGTCGCCTCCATCCATTTTCCAGCGGTTTCCCCATAGTTCCTGAGGTGAATGATCGGTGGCAGGCGTTCCAACAGTATATGCTTTGCATGAGGGTCGAATGAAAAATGGCCGCAGATAAGCTGCGTGTCACGTTCATCCCCGTCGCCGCCGTAAACCAGAACTCCAGTTCCAGTGTATCCCGACCGTTCGATGACTGTGTCCAGAGGCAAAACCGCATCTCTTGTTTCAGCCGCACAGTACAACTTGTGTGACGCGCCATGTGGAACAATCAACAGATCGCCCTGTTCCAACGCCACGACTTTTTTGTATCCTGTAACTTCGATCAGGCAATTGCCCCTATGGGCAAAATGAAATCGGGCGACGTTTTCGAACTTTGGAACTTCAATCCCCCAAGGAGTGGTCAGCGAAGTTCGAAAATAGAGCGCGCCTCGAACAGACAGTTTCGTAAGGATATCGCTAAGCAGATCAAGCATGCATTTTCATGGCAGTACTTAGCGCTTTTGTACAGTGGCTTGAACGATCTGCACGAAAAAGCGAACGTTCCCGCATATATCTCACTTCCTGGTTCGGGTTACTCCTATTGAAGTCGCAACACTCAATGGAGTCTCCAAAATGAAGAAACTGATTTCCGCATTTGCTGTGGCACTCGCCATGACTGGCGCTCAAGCCTCTGCGCAGGACGTCGCCGAGATGAGCGATCTCGAATACGCTCACATTGCCTATACGGCCGACAACATCGACATTCGGTATGCTCATCTGGCTCTGGCTTTGTCGTCTAACCCCGACGTCCATGAATTCGCAAACACGATGATCCGCGACCATACCGCCGTGAATGAAGCGGCCCTGAGCCTGCTCGAAAAATTGGGCGCTTCAGCGCAGGACAATGCGTTCAGCCAAACGCTGAATGCCAATGCCGAAGAGGTCATCGATGGCTTCGTCAAGCTGCGTGGTGCAGAGTTTGATGCCGCTTATGCGGCCAATGAATTGGCCTATCACCAAGCGGTGAATGATCTGGTAGAGAACACCATGATCCCCAATATCGACAATGCCGAAGTGAAGGCTCTGTTCGAGCAGGGTCTTGAGATCTTTAAAGCCCATGAAGGTCACGCCGAAATGATGGTCGAGGCGCTGCAGTGATGAAAAAGATCCATTCACGCCGTCGTGTGATGGGTGGAGCGATCGCATCGGCGGTCGCTCTCGCTTTCACCCAAAAGCAGGCGCGGGCGGCGGAACCCGTAGTTCACGAAATCAAAATCAAAGCATTCGCATTCACGCCAAAGCGTCTGACTGTGTCTGTAGGCGATACCATTCGGTGGACCAATGAAGATCTGGCGCCGCATACTGCCACAGCCGATAAGTTCGGGTGGGACACTGGGGAAATCCCAAACGGTGTAAGCGCCAATATTGAGGTTACTAAAGGTATGGAAACAACATATTTCTGTGCTTTTCATCCACATATGAAGGGAACAATTTTGATTAAGTGATTTGGCTCATTGGATCGACTAAACGAAATCGGATTTTGATGCAGATCGCAGAATTTGGTACTTTGGGCTCCATGCAGACCTCGGTTCTGTTGCGGCAAAGGTCCCTGCCCCGCTGCCAGATGATCACGCAGGCGGCCCACTCCCGCCGTTGGCCAACGGGTCAAGATGCTGCGGTAGCAGCCCGCATTCCGGCCATTCGTCGCAGGCGCGAAATCACGGGCTTTCCGAACAGGAAATCTGCGGACATTGTTGCCGTTCGCTGAACGTCTGCATCCCGTTACACTGAATCTCAGACGATCCACCCAAAGACATACCCCGCCCCAAGCGACCCCAGAACTGCAAGCAGCAGATAGAGCATGAACGGTTGCAATTTGAGCACCGGTGCGATGGCCATAGCACCCCAGATACTTACCGCGCCGCCCGAAACGAGGAACGCCATCGCTGCGCCTTCGGACATGCCGTTGTCGATCAACCCTCGAGTCAGCGGGAGCGCCGCGTAACCGTCGACATAGGCCGGGGCACCGACGAACGCAGCGGCGGGTATCGCCCACCATTTGTCTTCGCCAACATATGCTGCCAGTGCGCCCGGTGTAATGGCCGCGTTCAGAGCATATTCGGCCGCGAATGCCGGGATCAAGCAGATCAGGATCAACCGCGTGGTTGCCCAAACCTGTTTGCCGAAAGACTGACGTCGTGCCTCAGACCGCCAGACCCAAGGATCAAATGGCTGCTCTTCGCCGCATCGTGCAACACTTAGCTGGCGCGCAAGGCCATTGTCCCGAAGCGCATTCATGGCCCAGGGCGTCTTGGCGAACAAGCCGGTGATCGCGCCGCCGAATAGACCTAATCCGAAGGCAGCAAGCGTCTTGCCAATCGCAAAGCTCAGACCAAGGGTTGCCGCGGTTGTCGCGAGCATTGCGGGGTCCGTTATAGGAGAGGACAGCCAGAAGGCCATGATCGGAGCGAGCGGTACGCCCGCAGCCAGCATTCCGGCCATCAAAGGCAGCACGGTCACACCGCATACGGGCGTGATGGCTCCAATGAGCGAGGCCGCCAAAACCGTTCTCAGTGTCCTGCCCTCGAAGGCACCAGCGATGTGGGTATCCGCGCCGCTTGCGATGATCCAGGCTGCAAGGACGATGCCCGGAATGACGATGGGGGCCACTACAATCAGGCCCGATAGGACAAACTTTGCTGCGTTTGCGGTGTGTTCCGGCCAGACAAGACAGACGCCTGCCAGCAGCAGCAAAGCCGCGCCCCACACCAGAGGTTTCCGGCTAGATGGTTGGTGGGCAGCTGTCTGATCTGACATGGGATACTCCTCTGACCTTGAAAAATAGTGCGGCACAAGACATCTGTGAAACGCATAGTTTCAATTTCCGATATTGGAGAAACAGATGGAAAATCTGGATAGCGATCTTCTGCGAACCTTCGTCGCCGTCGCTGATGCCGGAAGCGTCACGGACGGTGCTGCCCGCATCTACCGGTCGCAGTCTGCGACAAGCCTTCAGATCAAGCGCCTCGAAGCGATCCTGGGTCAGCCGGTCTTCGACAGGCATGGTCGCGGGGTGGTTCTGAGCGACACGGGACGAAAGCTTTTTCCAGTCGCGCAGGAGGTGACGGCACGTCTCGACGCGGCGCTACGAGAGATTTCACAGAACACAGTAAGCGGCAAACTGCGTTTGGGCATACCCGACGATCACGGGCGCGCCAGACTTGCGGCGATCATTGCGACCTTTGCCCGTCAACATCCCAAAGTCGAACTGGATGTCACCTGCGCCTTAAGCACAAGTTTTCCAGAAGCCCTCGATAAGGGGTCGCTGGACCTTGCGGTTTATGAGGTCGAAAGCCCGACCAGTCACGAAGAGATTGTTTTTGAAGACCCGACATGTTGGGTTTCGTCGGCGCACCGGCACTTTCGGGCCGAAGAAAGCCTTCCAGTGGCCTTGTTTGATCATGCGTGCTGGTGGCGCGACGCGGCGGTCAATTCATTGCAAGCACGTGGAAAGCCATATCGCGTTGTTTACTCCAGCCAAAGCGTCTCTGGTGTGATTGCAGCAGTAGAAGCCGGGGTCGCAGTGGGTCTGCTCGGTCGCTCCTCGCTGCACGGCGGCCTATCGATAGCGAACGATGCATTGGGCCTCGGAAACACGCCTGCGTCCAAGCTGGTGATGGCATCCAGCAAGCCGAAAGAACAAGGGCCTCAGGACGCTATGAAGGCCGCGATCCGAGCCGCATTTATCGACAACCCATGAAAATGCCGACCTTCGCTGCGCACTATCGAAAGGGCAAGTTGGGCTCAGCACTACCGTTCTTTGCGGTTTGCGTGGTTGACGGGTCGCGACCCCAACCGGACATTCACGACGTAGACTGGCAATTCCGGATCGTGGACAAACCCGCCTTTTGCTCACACCGCCGTTGCTGGCGCAGCATTTGCTCGCATGTGCGGCACGCCTGTTGTTGCGGCGCGGCGCAAATCACCGATCCGGTCGTTCGCGGCAGTCGATTCCACTCGAAAGACAAACGGAAGGTAGTTGAAGATTTTCGCCATCATACTAATCACTTACAATTGGTCTGGTCCGTGCTCTCAGAGTTTGAGCTGATCAACCGGACCGAAGGATTGACGAAGCCACCCTCGGTCCGGAATTTTGCGCTTTGGTTAACATTCTAAGTGATCAGTCACCAACGGGCGAAATCATCTTTTCCATCACTTGGTCAATTGAGAAGGTTCCTGCTTTTTGGCGTGGTGGGAATTCCTCAAACGTCGCAAGGAAAGCCGCCACAAGTTGCTGGGTCGGAACCATCATAAAGGTTCGGTCAATTTGCCAGTCCATGTAGGTGTTGGATGTCCGATACGCTCTTTCGTAAGGATCACGCCGAAGGTTCATGAGCAATGGGGCGCGTAGTTCGGTCCAGGGTTCGATCCATGCCCGTAGCGTCGCCCATGCTTTCTGCTCAAGGAAAATGAATTTCCAGTCTTCGAACCGCAGTGCTGTCAAATCTCCTTCATCCGAGAAGTAGAAGATTTCTTTGCGTGGGCCTTCCCCAACCTCGCCTTGGAAGTAAGGCAAGAAGTTGTAGCCATCCAGGTGGACTTTGTATTCTCGCCCAATCGCGGTGACACCACCTTGTTTTAGCTCTTCCTTGATGTTGTCACGTCCTGCCGCGGCCAAGAGAGTAGGCATCCAATCCATGTGATGCATGATCTCGTTGGAGATCGAACCGGGCTCAACAACACCGGGCCAACGAACAACGCTTGGAACGCGCCATCCGCCCTCCCAATTGGTGTTCTTTTCACCCCAGAACGGTGTCATCGCCGCGTCCGGCCATGTGTTCATATGCGGACCATTATCGGTCGAATAGTGAACACTGTATTGTTGGCGATACCCAGTTCATCCAGTACGGCCAACAGCTCTCCGATATGCATATCGTGCTCGATCATACCCGCCGTGTATTCATCAACATGTTTGCCGACGATCTCATCGGCCTTCTGGCGCATCTCATCTTTGACATGGGTGCGGAAGTGCATCCGCGTGCCATTCCACCAAACATAAAACGGCTTTCCCTGCTCGTGGGCTCGCTTGATGAAGTCGATAGCGGCTGCCACCGTTTCTTCATCTACGGTTTCCATCCGTTTCTTGGAAAGTGGTCCGGTATCTTCGATTGTTCCGTCGGCTGCGGATTTGATGACGCCACGGGGGCCATAAGCCTCGCGAAAGGTGCGCCCGTCGGGAAGAATAGTGTCACCGGGGTAGTCTTCGTTCTCTGGCTCTTCTTCGGCATTGAGGTGGTAGAGATTGCCAAAAAACTCATCAAAGCCATGGTTGGTCGGCAGATGCTCGTCCCTGTCGCCAAGGTGGTTTTTACCAAACTGTCCGGTTACATAACCTTCTGCCTTCAATAGACCGGCAATTGTCGGGTCCTCTTCTTGCAATCCCTGTTCTGCGCCCGGCAAACCAACCTTGGACAAACCCGTGCGGAAGACCGACTGACCAGTGATATACGAGGAACGACCAGCAGTGCAGGATTGTTCGCCGTAGTAATCGGTGAAGATCATGCCTTCATTAGCGATACGGTCTATGTTGGGGGTCTGGTACCCCATCAATCCCATCGTGTAGGCAGAGATGTTCGATTGCCCGGTATCATCGCCCCAAATGATCAGGAAATTGGGTTTCTGATCCTGCGCAAATACAGGAACGGCCAAACCGCCCTGCCCGCCTCAAGACAAGTTCTTCTGACAAGACCCTTCGGGGTATTGTCAGCCGAACAGTTCGACGACGCACTATTTCATAGGTTTTGATAGTACTTGATCGGCGATCCAGTCAAACACAAGCCTCGGACCTCGGCCCGTGTTGGTTTGGCTCCGCGACATGACATACCCAGCGTCGCTTGAGACCAAATCGTCTGTGATGGTAACCAGAGATCCCTTGTTGAGTAGATCGTCGATCAAGCCAATCCAACCCAAAGCCACTCCATCACCGGACAAAGCGGCTTGGGTCACCATGTCATAGTTATTGAAACTTATGTAATTTCTCTTTCTTTCGCCTGTTACACCCAAACTATCAAACCATCCTTGCCAAGTTTGCCAAGCCGCGGTCGCAGGTTTTGAAAGACTCAGAAGTTGTACATTCAACAAGTCTGAGGGTGTTTGGATTGCTCCAATCCTCTCTAATAGTTGTGGGCTGCAAACGGCCGCTACGACCTCTTCCAACAGTAGTATTTCATCGGGTTTTATTTGGTCTTTTGGGGCGACATGAATTTGAATATCACAATCTGCGTCGTCCAGACCGGGAGGCACAGTCGAGGCCAAAATCTGAATTTCGATTTCATCCCCGATTTCCTCTCGCAGATAACCCAGACGCGGTAACAGCCAGAAAGTGGAAAACGCAAAATCGGCAGAAATTCGAACCCTGGGTTTAGTTTTACGTTCATGCAAAGAACTTACGGCATAGTTCATCTGCGCCATCGCGGGTCTGACTACATTCAGAAGTCTCAACCCCTCATATGTAAGTGAAACGCCACGGTGTTCTCTTTTGAAGAGGACGACGCCCAGATCAACTTCCAGACCTTTTATTCGTTGCGAGATCGAAGACTGAGTCAATCCGAGAGCGTCTCCAGCACTTGTGAAGTTCCCGTGTTTCGCGACCACTTCAAAGGCGTGAAGCGCAACAAGGTTACGGCTTAAGCTGGTATTAATCTTGCTAATGTCTTCCATAACAAGTCAGCTACTGCAAAAGAGAGCAAATTTATATCAAAAACTGTGCCAAAGGGCGCGAAAGTAGCCCTTTGAGTAAAACAGGGGAGCCAGTGATGACTAAACAAAGTCGGAGCCAAACCATTCATCCAGCAATAGCAATGCACGTCGGCGAGGTCGCCGATGGAACACTCAGCCGCCGTGAATTCCTGACGCGTGCGACTGCGCTTGGGCTGTCGGCATCTGCTGCTTACTCAATGATCGGTATGTCTCAACCAGCACAAGCTGCGTCGAATATCCAACCCGGCGGAACGATTCGTATTCAGCAGGTTGTGCGCGCTCAGCTTGATCCGCCGCTTTACAACTGGCCACAGCTTGGAAACGTGGTCCGTGGGTTCTTGGAGTATCTCGTTCAGTACAATGCCGATGGTACATTCGAACCTCGGTTGCTTGAAAGCTGGGAAGTGAATGACGACGCAACGGAGTATGTCTTACGTGTTCGGCCAAACGTAAACTGGAATGACGGGCGTGGAACACTGACAGCCAATGATGTTGCATATAACTTTGGGCGCTGGTGTGACGGTAGTTGGGAAGGTAACTCTATGGCCTCGCGCATGGGTTCGTTGCAGAACGAAGCGGGGGACGGTCCGGCCGAAGGGGCGCTTGAAGTGGTCGATAATCTGACTCTGAAGCTGAATCTAACCCGGCCGGACATAACTATCATACCTGCCATCACTGAGTACCCCGCCGCAATTGTGCCTGACGGTTGGTCTGGCGATCCGGCGAATGATCCGGTCGGGACGGGGCCATATAAACTGGTTGAGTATCTGGTCGGTGAAAAGGTCGTTCTGGAGAAGAACACAGATCACGTCTGGTGGGGCGAAGGTGCCTATTTGGATCGGATAGAGTTTATCGACTACGGCACCGACGGCGCCGCGCATCTGGCGGCGGCAGAAGCTGAAGAAATCGACATGACCTATGAAACGGTCGGTGAATTTGTCGACATCTATGAAAGCATTGGTTGGAACCAAAGCGAGTCCGTTTCGGCCAACACTATGGTTTTGCGCACGAACCGTGATGCCGAAGTGGACGGAGTTAAACCTTATGAAGACGCACGTGTTCGCCGTGCTCTAGCTATGGTTTGCGACAATGCCATATTGCTAGAACTGGGATACGCCAATCGTGGCACTCTAGGCGAGAACCATCACGTTTGCCCCATTCACCCAGAATACGCGGACATCGGAGCACCTAAAAAGGATGTCGAGGGCGCGCGAGCATTGTTGGAAGAAGCCGGTATGCTCGACTACGAGCACGAAATCTTCTCGATCGATGATGATTGGCGCCGAAACACGACCGACGCATTAGCGGCACAACTGCGCGATGCTGGGCTCAAAGTAACACGCACAGTATTGCCAGGTAACACATTTTGGAATGATTGGAATAAATACCCGTTCAGTTCGACTGACTGGGGACATCGCCCGCTAGGTGTCCAGGTGCTGACGCTTGCATACAAGTCGGGGGTGGCCTGGAATGAAACCGGTCTGGCCAGCGCCGAATTTGACGCCATGTTGGAAGAAGCCTCAGCAATTGCCGACGCGGAAACGCGCCGCGGGCACATGGAAAAGATCGAACAATTTATGCGAGATGACGGAACGATAATTCAACCCTATTGGCGCTCTCTGTACCGCCATTCTCGTCCCGGCATCATCGGTGCGGAAAGCCATCCGATCAATGAAATTCACGTGCATGAGCTGGCTCTAGAGAGCTGAGGATTCCGGCAAATCTCAACTCCCCGACCCAATGAGATTGGTGAAGCGGCCTATCTGCATCGTTGGTCTCATTGGGCTCCGGGGAACTTTGGTGGTCGAGTCTGAACAAGCAGAATTATCCACCCGAAAATCAAGAACAGGGAGAAGTACAATATGGCGATAAGGCCACCTCTTTCGGAACTTCCGATTAAGACCGCTGACAACGGTTTTTATCGGGGGTTCAGCGTAAACGTGACAGTTGTCAGTAAAATCATCATCAGCTTGTTGGTTGTCTGGTGCATCGTGTGGCCAACTCAGGCCGGCAGAATTCTGGGCGATTGGAACGCAGCCATTCTGGCCCAGTTCGCAGCCTGGTATATCTGGGTTGTCACCGGGTTTGTCATTGTGTGCATCGGTTTGGCCATCTGGCCCGCAGCCGGACGCCTGAACCTAGGCGTTGAAGGTGAAAAGCCCGAATTCTCAAATTTCTCGTGGTTCTCGATGATGTTCGGAGCCGGTATCGGTGTAGGGATGCTGACATGGGCTGTTGCGGAACCCGTCGCGCATTTCAAGAACAACCCGTCGGTTATTCAGGGCGTGACAACAGCCCTTGACGCGGACAATGTGCGCACGGCCTATGTCTGGTCCTATCTGCATTGGGGTCTGGGCGCCTGGGCGTGCTATGCTATTGCAGGCCTTGCGCTTGCGTTCTTCAGCTATCGCCGCGGGCTTCCACTGACGATCCGCTCGTCTCTGACGCCGCTCTTTGGCAAGGCACTATCGGGCAACCTCGGCCATCTCATCGACATCGTCGCCGTCGTTGCGACCATCCTTGGTGTGGCGCAGACACTTGGTTTTGGTGTTGAACAATTCGTGGCAGGCCTGACACGTATCGGGATTGGCGGTCTGGCACATGCCGATGGCTCGGCCACCACGTTGGGCATCATCGTAGCTTTACTGGTTATCATGGGAGCGTCGACGCTGTCGGCGCTGTCAGGTGTTGGCAAGGGCATCAAATGGCTGTCGAACATCAACATGGCGCTATCAATCTTCTTGTTGGGATTCTTCATCCTGTTTGGAGCGACGTTTTTTGGTGCTAAGGCCTTCTTTGTTGGCATTTGGGACTATCTGATTGCTCTGCCGTGGCTCAGCTTCAACGTCTATGCGTCGGACGGAATCGAGGGGTCTGAGTCCTTCCTGTTGGCGCAGTGGCAAGGCTGGTGGCCAGTGTTCTACTGGGCATGGTGGATCGCTTTTGCGCCCTTTGTTGGATTGTTCTTGGCGCGCATCTCGCGCGGACGCTCGATCCGAGAGTTCGTTCTGGGCGCAATGATCGTGCCCTCACTGATGTGCTTTGTTTGGTTCGCGTGGGCCGGCGGCACCGCCATCGACCTTGAGCTCAACGGGAACGCGAATGGTGTGATCCTGGATGCGGCCAATGGCGACAAGATCTTCGCCATGACCACATACATGCTTACACCGATAGCTGAGTTCTTGGCCTGGGCCATGGCGGTTGTGATCGTTGTCCTGTTGATGACATTCCTTGTAACCTCAGCGGACTCAGCGGTTCTGATCGTGAATACGATAAACGCCGCTGGAGACGAAGGCCCCAAGGCGCGGCCGCATATTATGTTCTGGGGTGCTGCTCTGGCATTGGTGGTTGGTGGTTTGCTGATCTCAGGCGGAACCGGGGCTATTCAGACCGCTATGGTAATCGGCGCACTACCGTTCTCTATCGTCATGGCACTGATGTGCGTTGCGCTGATAAAAGCGATCTGGAATGACGGACGCCGCGAAGCTGCCGGTGTTGCATCAACTGTTGATCCAGAAACATCGACTATGCCCGCCGAATAGTACGCGCGCATTCAACTGTGACCCCAGGACAGAACTGGGGTCACAAATTGGATAAAGGCTTATTCAGAAGTTTACCAAAGTGCAGATTCTACGGCGAATTTCTTACATTAAATTTATCCACAAAAAATCCTTGAAGTTTGCCCATAACTCTGCGCGATATTTGCGCATAACTTTGCACGATATGCCCAAAAGTTTGCACACTCTCCTTTTCGGTGCCGGATTAAATCCTTCCGAAAGTTCCCTTGAGGTCTGCGACTTGTTCTGCATTCAACATTCGGGTTCGCATACCACTCACTGCCACTAACAGCTTAGCCGTTTCTTCCAGCTCTTCTGCTGCACAGATAGCTGAAAAGAGGTCCTTTCCCGACACAACAGGGCCGTGGTTAGCCAATAGAACTGCACTGTTTTTGCCGCCCAATTCGCGGATCAAATCACCAGATTTCGGGTCACCCGGCTTGACGTATGGAACCAGTTTGACCGTGCCGACGCGCATGACCACGTATGGTGTAAGCGGCGGAATACAGTCATTGGGATCGGTGTCTTCCAAACACGACAGAGCAGTGGCCCAGGTCGAATGTAGATGCACCACCGCACCCGCGTCTGGCCTCGTCTCATAGAAGGCTTGGTGCAGAAAGACCTCCTTGGTGGGCTTGTCGCCGGAGACGTGGATGCCATCCAAATCAATCTTGGCGATACGCTCGGGGTCGATATCACCCAAGGTGGAATTGGTTGGCGTCATGAGGATTCCATCATCAAGACGTGCCGAGACATTGCCCGCTGTGCCGACGGAAAAGCCACGCGCAAACAGCGAAGCACACAGCTCCGACATCTGCTGCCGTAAAGCTAATTCTTCAGATCTCAT
The DNA here is from genome assembly GCF_056540665.1 of Ruegeria sp. AM4. Classification (NCBI taxonomy): domain Bacteria; kingdom Pseudomonadati; phylum Pseudomonadota; class Alphaproteobacteria; order Rhodobacterales; family Roseobacteraceae; genus Ruegeria; species Ruegeria sp. AM4. The sequence continues at coordinate 13,928 of NZ_JBQFXD010000022.1, forward strand.
TTGCCGGCCTCCATCATTCTGAGGGCTTTCGCAAAAAAGTCCGGAGCGCCAAAGTTTCCAGATTTTAGGGCCAACGCAATGGGTTCAGTTTTTCCAACGCTCAGGACTGGCACGCCCGGGTCGATCTCTGGCCCAATTGACATGGCCGGAGACCCCAGTGCCTCAGAGATGACCTTGGCAACAGCTCCCGACGTCTCTCCTCCTGCCACCGCAAGGCGCTTGTACCCAGCATCGACAAGTTCTCGTGCTGTATCTGCAAAGAGATTGTCCAGTTTTTCCGCCACAGCCTCCTGACCAAATTTGTTTTGGATCGCCCGCACATCATCCGGGCTTCCCGATGAATATGCGAGCGGTGCCTGACCCGGATGCGTTTCAAAGAAATCCAGAAGCGTCTGCGTGGTCACATGCCCGGACATGACACCCGGAACGTTAATGGCGAACGTCGGATGGGATTTCGCATGAACATCGATCTGCCCGCGTGTCGCACCTGAACATGATCCTGCAAGTATGGCGGCGGGCCCAGCGATACCTGTGAACACACTGCCACCGCTTTTGGACGAAGCTCTTCTGACGAAGTTTCTGGGTAGACCTAGCGCTATACCCGACCCGCCAGTAACGAGCTTGGCATCCTTTAGAGCCTCACCCCAAGCCAGCAAATCCTCGTCCGAAATCGCATCGCCGATAACAAAGCGTTCGTCGGCGTTCTGCAAAGCAGCAAAAATCGCCTCCGGTCCTTGCTTCACGGTGTCAACTGGCACCAACCCAACTTCTTCTTCGGTCTGATGCTGCAACCACCGCCTGATGTTCGCATCCATCATCGGGGTAAGTGGGTGGTTTTCCATCCCGGACTCGTTCAACGGCTTGCCGAGCACAAAAAGATGGCCGTGATAGACGGTGCGACCCGTGGTTGGAAAGGCCGGGCAGAAAATCACCTTTTGCGCACCCAGTCCGTTGGCCAGCGCTTCCGCAACGGAACCGATATTTCCCTCCATCGTGGAGTCAAAGGTCGAGCAGTACTTGAAGATGAACTGCTGGCATCCTTGATCTTTAAGCCACCGCAGGGCCCGCAGGCTTTCTGCAACAGCTTCTTTGACAGGTGCGGTGCGGCTTTTGAGCGAGATCACACCCGCTTCGATCTCTTCGTTGGCCGGGGTCGTCGGAATACCTGGGAACTGCGCGGTTCTTAATCCACCTTCCGGTTCAACGCCCTTCGCCAAGGTGTTCGCAATATCGCTCGCACCGGTAAAATCGTCCGCTATGACACCGATTAGCATAGTTCAATGTCCCGGGTCGGCCCTGGATCCAGCCTATGGATATGCGGTGCCACGCCCACGGGAAATACCTCACGCACAAGTGGATCATGGCCGGGCACGATAAGGCTAGGATGCGAAGCCAACCTCTCAAGTGTCTCGAAACCAGCCATCATGTCTTGCAGGTCGACGACGATGGGAAAGGCTTTGCGCGCCATGAAATTCTCGTAATAGTGCGAGGCATCAGAGGCGAGTACCATCCACCCGGCTGCCGTTCTTACGCGAACGCATTGCAACCCGCGCGAATGCCCTCCGATGCAGTGCACCGTTACCCCATCTGCAATCTCGGCTTCTCCATTGTGGAACACCACCTTGCCTGAATAGAGACGCTTTACGACCTCGCAGACATGGCCAGCCGTGAAAGGCGCACGCAGGTGATCCTGGCACATGCATGGACCTGTGGCGAAGGCCATTTCCGCCGACTGCATGTGCAATTTCGCGTTAGGGAACATATGCAGCCCCCCTGCATGGTCATAATGAAGGTGGGTCACGATGACCTCAGTCACAGCTTCTGGCATAATGTCTAAAGGGCTTAGAGCCTCGCGAGGGTCCATCGCGATGGGACGACCACGAGCGGCTGCCTCATCGGAGTCGTAACCAGTATCGACCAGAATGACTTTGTTGCCGCGTTTGAGTACCCAAACGAAATAATCCATCGCATGAGGCGCGTCGTGATTATCATCGATGATGAAACTGTCAGCTCGCGTCCGGGCGTTGCGATCCGCGTATTTCACGGCATGGATCTCCCAATCGTTCATCGGATGACCTCGGAATAATGGTGAACTACCTTGGTGGCGATCATATCAGCCACTGCCGTATCGAAGGACTGAAAATGTGCGCTTTCTAGGTGGGCAGAGAACGCCGCGCTGTCATCATAAACCTCATAGAGAAAAACTGTCTTGGGTTCGTCGCCGAGACAAACGTCAAACTGCCGGCAACCGGGCTCATCCCGCAAAGAGGTTGAAGCGTTTTCGACCATCAGCGGCAAAAAGGTGTCCCGCGTTCCTGGCTTGAGAGTGAAGGTGACAGTGACTGCAAACATCAGACAGAAAGTCCTTTCAGACGTGAGAAAGCGCGCTTTGCAACGGGCAGTTGGCTGAGGATCAGACCAATGTTGAGCAGCAGCAGAATGGCTGCACCGGGTCGTGAAAAGAAGACCGAAAGATCCCCATCCGACAAGAACAGCGACCGGCGGAAGGTTTCATCAAACAGGCTGCCCAGAATAACCCCGATAACCAACGGCGCGATTGGGTACTTCATCAGGTTCATGAAGTAGGCAACGGCGCCGACTCCAAGCATCAGGTAGAGATCATTGATGCCACCACCGACGCTGAAAGACCCGATTGTTGTCAGAACCATCACGACTGGCAAGAAGATGGTCTGCGGGATCGCGAGTATCTTGATAAAAACCCGAGCCGTGAAAAGCCCCATCAGGAACATTGTCAGGGATGCCAGCACTAGGATTGCAACCACGCGCAGAATGATCTCGGGGTCTATCGTGGGTCCCGGGATCACGTTGTTGATCTTGAAGGCCCCCATCAAAGCCGCGGCGGGTGGTGAACCGGGAATGCCCAGCACCAAAAGCGGGATCAGGGCGCCCCCAATACAGGCGTTGTTTGCAGTTTCAGAGCACAACAGACCTTCTAAAGAGCCTTTTCCAAACTTATCACCCTCGGCAGATACGGTCTTGCCGACTCCGTAGCTTACCCAACCGGCGACATCTTCCCCAACGCCGGGAAGCGCTCCTACCCCGGTCCCAATCACACCTGACCGGCCAATGGTCGGCAAGCAATGTCGAATAGAGCGAAGGTTTGGAAGAATACGGCCTTTCAGAGCCAGAACTTTCCCGGTCTCAACGTGCCTCAAACCATCAATGATTTGCGGGATCGCAAAGGCCCCCATTAAAACTGGAACGACCTGAAACCCGCTCATCAGGTAAGACCAGCCGAAAGTATAGCGCGGCTCAGACAACAGAGGGTCGAGGCCCACCATGGACATCGCAAGCCCGATCAAACCGGCGATCCATCCCTTAATCACCAGGTCTTCGCTCATCAAAGTACCAGAAAGCAGAATGCCGAACAGGGCCAGCAATGCTTTCTCCGGGCTTGCGATGTTCTTTGAAACCAAAAGCAGCGCCCAGACAAAAATCAAAAGCGTGATGGTTCCGATAACTGTGCCAATGAAACTGGCCGTCGTGGTCAGCCCTAGTGCTTCGCCCCCTCGACCCGCTTTGGCCAGAGGGTAGCCATCCATGGCCGTCGCTGCGCTGGCTGCCGTGCCCGGAATGTTCAGCAAAATAGACGGGTAAGAGCCGCCGTAAATCGCGCCGACATAGGCCCCGAGCAAAGCGATGAGCGAATAGTCGAGCGGGATTTTGTTGCCGAAGAAACCCGTCAGGATCGTCACGGCCAGGGTTGCCGTAAGGCCGGGCAATGCGCCGAATGTGATGCCCAGGAACACGGATGCAATCAAATACAGATAGGTCAGCGGGTCCACTGCCAGGCCCACGAATGCAGTCCCAAATCCAGCCAGTTGCGAAAGAATAAAGTCCATCCGGTCAGTCTTTCCATAGCGGACGAAGCGTCACGTAGTAGTGGTATTCGATTTGCTTGAAGATCAGCCCGCCGCGCGCGGGCACGTTCTGCCGGAAAACAAAGGCCATCGCACAAACAAGGATGAGCGGGGCAAGTATTGCCACCAATGGAACGAACCGCAAAACGCATTCGGAAGCCGCTTTGGTCAACACCACTAGTGTTAACGCGACCCACAAGGCCAGTGTGAACCAATCATCACCGTGCGCATTCCAATCCGCCTGAGCAGGAAACGCGGCGAACGCAAACAAACCGGCGACGACAACTGCGACACAGGCCACCAAAGCACGTCGCGCATGACCTCCGTAGTAGCCGTAAGTCAAAGCTGTAATCAGCAACCCAGAACACAGAATGAAGTCCACTCTGGGGACCAGTCCGACGACATATGCAAGAAGCATCAGGCCGATTGTTGATGCTCGATAGGCTTCCGACTTATCCCATCCGATCCCCAAAGCACTGAGCGCGTTTTGGGCTCCACCTGAACGGATCGAAATAGCCAGCAAGACGAAGGACAAGCCAAGCAATCCACCGAAGATGGACAGCGGTACAATTGCAGCCGAGTTGTACCAATCAGATCCACTTACACCTGCGCGGTTTTCGCCCCAAAGCGGGATGTCCGACGTCTTCCAAAGGAAAAAGGTGGAAATTGCTATCAGACCAATCGATGCCCAGAAATCGCGCGCCCGCATGATCAGTGTATCGTCAGATTCGTCCATTGCCTGCCTCTTGTCGGAAAGGGCGCGATCAGACGCGCCCTTTCAAAAGTGATCGGATTATGGCTTCTCGATACCCAGCGACGCCGGATCGACGGTCGCTGCGCCCAGATCTTGCAAGGTATAGGCAAAGGTAGCTTCGAGGTTCGCAAACAGCTCTTGAGCTTCTTCGCCGTGTTGACCACCGACATCATAATTGTTTGCAGAGGCCCATTCAGCGACGGTGTCGGAGGCAATCGCTTGCTCGAAGGCATCACCAAGCGCGGCCTTTACGTCGTCCCCGGCTGAACTGTGAACTGCAAACCCGATGGCCTGCTTGAGCGGCAAATACTGATCGAGACCGTCATATATGCCAAAGGCAGAAGGCACTGTTGCCCCTGCAATCTGCGCATCTTCGGGCGTCAACATCGCAAGCGGTTTAAGTTGACCGCCTTCGATCAACGGGGCCTGTTCAGCTAGAGAAGTCACAACCAACGAAACTTCACCCGCTATCGCTGCTTCCTGCCCTGGCGCTGAGCCTTTGTATGGAACAAACTTGAACTCTGCACCGGACCCTTTTTCGATGGCCAGAAGGTTCAAGTGGTGGATCGAACCTGCGCCGGAAGCCGCCGCTGGAATAGTGCCAGGAGCAGCTTTCGCAGCGTCGACCAGTTCTTCCAGAGTATTGTAAGGACTCTCCGCCGGAACCGAGATCAGATCAGGTGATCCGCCAACAATGAACGGATACCAAAAATCAAATTTCTTATCCCAACCACCTTGCACAGCAGCGGTGACGTTCGACTCTGACAGACCAACCAATGTATAACCATCGTCTGGTTGGTTCATGACATAGACCATCCCGTTGGAGCCCGCGACACCACCTGTTTGATTGATCACATTGATCGAGACGGGAAGGTGTTTTTCCATCTCAGCCATGATCATTCGGTTGATCGTATCCGTGCCACCTCCGGCCCCCCAGACCACAGCTGTAGTGATATCGCGATAGGGATAATCCTGCGCAACAGCTGCCCCTGCAATCCCAGACGCCATCACGGCTGCGGTCGCCAACCGCCCTAGCTTTAGTTTCATTTCCAAGTCCTCCCAAACATCTTTGCGTTTATTATTGCATTTATTTGCGTATACATTAAAGAATGCGTTGTCAACGGACTGTAGTGAAAGCTGCTATCGCGCTATGAATGCGAAACGGGAAGGAAGCGGGCTAAGATGAAAAAGAAATATGATGTGGCAGTGTTCCACGGGGACGGAATCGGCCCTGAAATTATGGCCCCTACGCTTGAAATCCTGGGTCAACTCTCGCGCGGAAGTCCTACCTACGAACTGGTGTTTAGAGACGCACCGGCAGGAGCTGGCCACTACGCCAAAACTGGAGAATCCTTTCCGGCTGGATCACTCGAAACGGCTCGCAACGCTGACGCGATTCTGCTGTCTGCAATGGGCTTGCCGGATGTTCGATACCCGGACGGAACTGAGATTTCACCGCAGATTGATCTGCGAAAGCAGCTGGAACTTTTCGCTGGGGTGCGGCCAGTAAAGGTAAGCAGTGGACAAATGACCCCTTTAGCGCTGCCTCCCGGAGAAGAGATCGACTTTGTCTTGATACGCGAAAGTACAGAAGGGCTGTTCTTCACCCAAGGCGCTGGTGAAGTTACCGAACACGATGCGCGTGAGACCCTGCTGATCACTCGTGAGGTGTCCGAAAAACTGTTCCGTTTCGCGTTTGAACTCGCCCAGAACCGAAAGGATTCTAGGCGTGGTCGGGGACGGGTTACATGTGTCGACAAAGCCAATGTATTCCGTGCCTTTGCATTCTTCAGATCGATGTTTGATGCAGAAGCCGCCCACCATCCCGATTTGCAGGCAGACCATGCTTATGTTGATGCCACCGCACTGTGGATGGTCCAAAAACCTTGGGAGTTTGATGTCTTGGTGACCGAGAACATGTTCGGAGACATCCTCTCCGACCTTGGTGCAGGTCTTATGGGCGGTCTTGGGCTGGCTCCGTCAGCGGATATCGGGTTGAATCACGCTGTATTCCAACCCTGCCATGGTTCCGCTCCAGACATTGCAGGACAGGGTATTGCCAACCCCTTTGCGATGATCCTGTCCGCAGCAATGATGCTTGAATGGTTGGGTTTGACCCATGATCACCCAGGCCTGTCCAACGACGGCGAACGATTGCGTGAAGCCGTGGAAAAGGTGACCGCGAACGGGCAGAACCTAACGCGTGACCTAGGTGGCACCGCCGGAACGCAGGACGCAGCCTCATCGGTATTGGAAGCATTGCGGGCATGAATACTCAACAAGCCATCAGGGTCGCGTGCGTGGGTGCGGGATATTTCAGTAGGTTCCACTACGAAAGTTGGTCCCGAATGCCCAGAGCGGTTCCGATTGCATCCTGCAACCGTGATATCAACAAGGCGGAGGAAACAGGACTGGCCGCTTACGATGATCTGTCAAAAATGCTGGAAGTGGAAAAACCAGATCTCTTGGACATCATCCTTCCACCTGTGGCGCAGGCCGATGCCATCCGAACGGCACTGCGCTCTGGAATAAAGTGGCTGATCTGCCAAAAACCTTTCTGCATGTCATTAGAAGAAGCTAAGAAGATCGTCTCCGAGGCTGAAGCAGTGGGCGCAACCATTGTCGTGCATGAGAATTTTCGCTTCCAGCCCTGGTATCGTGCGATCAAGGTAGCGATAACCGAGGGTCGAATTGGAACACCTCTACAAGCGACTTTCCGGCTTCGGCCTGGCGACGGACAGGGACCGCACGCCTACCTTGACCGGCAGCCGTACTTTCAGGACATGCCACGTTTTCTGGTGCATGAAACAGCGGTTCACTGGGTAGACACATTCCGATTTTTGTTCGATGCGCCCAGTGCAGTTTATGCGGACTTGCGCCAAGTTAACCCTGTTATCTCGGGCGAGGATGCAGGTTACATCCTGTTTGACCACCCCAACGGTTTGAAAGCTCTGTTCGATGGCAACAGATGCCTTGACCACAGTGCCGAAAACCTGCGCCAAACCATGGGCGAAGCGCTCATCGAAGGAACGGAAGGATCACTGGTTCTTAACGGCGACGGTTCAGTTGAACTCCGTGCTTTTGGAAAACAGGAGCGGCAGCAGATTCTACCTCCAAGCGATCACGATGGATTTGGAGGAGACTGCGTCCACGCCTTGCAAAGTCACGTCGTTTCAGGCCTTCTAAGAGGCACGCCGTTGGAAAACACGGCCCGAGATTATTTGGATGTGATCCGCATCGAAGAGAACATCTATCTCTCGGCTGCGGAGGGACGAAAGATCAACCTGGAGAAGCCGTGAAGGATCAGGACGCAAAAACTCTTTCCAATACGCAACGCGCAGTTAGGGATTTGCGAAAGATGATCCTGTCCGGCGAACTTGCAGCCGGAACTGACCATCTGGAATCGGAACTCGCCGAGACCCTTGGCATGTCCCGCACCCCGATACGGGAAGCTGCGCTGATGTTGGAAAGTAAGGGGTTGCTGGAAATGCGGCCCCGCAAAGGTGTACGGATACTGCCTGTTTCATCAGACGATATGCGCGAGATTTACGACATACTGACGGAACTCGAGAGCCTCGCAGCACAGCGTGCTGCCGAAGCGGGTTATTCAGAAGATGAACTGGCGGTCCTTGCTGGATCAATTGCAAAGATGGACCAAGCCATCGAAGCCGAAGACCTTGAAGCCTGGGCCGAGGCCGACGAGTTGTTTCATCAGGAGCTCGTTCGGTTGGGCGGCAACAAACGGGTCGAAGCGATTGTCGCCATGATGAGCGATCAGGTGCGTCGCGCGCGCGCAACGACGTTGTTCATCAGGCCCTTGCCCGTCAAATCCAATGAGGATCACCGGGCCGTTTTCAAGGCGATTAGTGATGGTCAACCGGATGTTGCTCGTGAACGCCATCGCGAACACAGGCTTCAGGCCAAGGCAATGCTTTGTGGGATACTAGAGAAGCATCGACTTAACAGTCTCTGATCCAATCGTGCCCGCCCATTAGCGTTTCCTGCTGAGTGGTTGAACTTGGAGTTTTCAAAGAAAGGGTACTTCCAAGTCCCCGCAGTTGACAGTGGTGAACGGAAACCTCCTCGGTCCCTTACAGCGAGTGTCAGCGAAGCCCTTAGAAGGTGGATTGTCTCATTGGCGACCCTGGCGACGATGAACATGATCGGTTTGGCGCTTCACCGCGAGGGAAAACTCACACAAGCAGGCCGGGTGCTCGGCGTCAGCGAAACTACAGTGGCCCGTAGGATCAAGATGCTTGAGCAATCGTTAGAAGCCACATTGTTCTTGCGCAGTGCCGATGGACGGTACGAACCAACTGACGCCGCGCTGGACATCCTGACACATGCGGAAACTATCGAGGTGAGCAACGCAGCAATTCGTGAGATTTCGGGTAAGAGCGCAAATGATATTGCAGGCAACGTACGCATATCGGTCAAGGCAGCCAAAGACTGGTTGTCCTGTCTGGATTGGGTTTAAAAAGCGATACGAATGTGGCCATCTGTTCGCGGCACAGTTTGGGTCTTTTGAGGCGGTCCCGAACCAATCTTCGCATTTGGCTCAATCAACCGTTCATCGAATGGTACTCGACTAGGTGTTGCCTACCTTTCGGACGCGGAACAGCAGAAAAAGAGGCGTCACGCGTGTGTCTGCGACTTCTGGATACTTCTTTGCCGTTTCCTCGTCGGCGACTGGTTCATGTAGGCTCTCAATTTGAAACCCGGCTTCGTGTATCATGCCCACCCAATCGCTGAGTGTACGGTGGAATCTCGGAACCTCGAACGGCGCATAACGGTCCCGTTCTTCCTCAGGTGCCGCTCCAAAACTCCAGGTCTCAATATCCCCGTTTGTTCGATGGAAATAGTCGGCGACTTCGACGGCGTAGACCTCACCCTCGCAGTTGCGCAAGGTCCTGCGCTTTGGCGGTACAAAACAAGGATGCAGTATAGAAAATTGCAAAAATCCTCCCCTGACCAGGACCCGGTGCGCTTCTCCAAGGGCGGTAATCTGATCCGGCATGTCCATGAAGGACATGAACGCCACGGCAAAGTCGAAACACTCGTCGGGGAATTCTAGATGTGCCGCGTTACCGATCAAATACTCGACGCCCTGCGGATCTTGCCTTTCAGCGGCACGTGCCGCCTCAATGAACGAAGGTGCGATGTCGATAGCCGTCATCCGCGCACCACGGATTGCAATTTGACGAGTATTCGTACCTTCGCCACAGCCCAAATCGATACCCTTCAAGCCTGCCACTTCTGGAAGCATCTGAAGAAAGGCGGGCGTGTTCAATGCATCTCGATAGACGTCGTATCCGGCGCGGCTGAGCGCGATCCATGCAGGCGCATTCTTCTCCCAATAGGCTCCTACTTCCGAGGACTGCATAAAAACTCCATTCTTCAATGTCGGGTTCTGGATTCTTGAAATTGTATGTTGATCTATCCATCGAGTTGATTGTTTCAAAAACGTTAAATCACCAGCAAGTCCCAACACCCATCCGACGAGCATGTCTTGCAGTTTGGCCTCTGCCAGAACCTAAGGGCAACATTGCTGGTAGATACATCACATCGAAGCTTTGCATGGTGATGTAAGCAGAACAATACGAAGGTTTACTTCCAACTAAGGTGAGCTCGCAATCCGGCGGATTTCGACCAATACATGTTTGGGTTGTTGAATTGGGACCGCTCGTCTGGTAACAGACGGCACTGGAAACCCTGATACAGGAGAGATCAGATATGCCGAATTGTCAGACCTCAATGCTTCGCGCAGCAGGCGCAGTAGCCCGTTAAAGCGGTCTGACAGGTTTCCGATCTGAAGGCCGCCTCGTGAGCGGCCTTTTTTGTGTTTTCCTCATGTGGCGGCTTTCCATCATTTCATGGAGAGAACAATGCCAAGCTTATCACTTTACATTCCAATCGGCCGGTCGCGTGGTCTCTTATTGCGACTAGTGGCTTTCTTCGCCCAGCGATCCAACACAAAGCGGCCTGCTCTGCGCAGAAGAGCCGAGCTGCCGCCTCACCTGAGGAAAGACGTCGGCCTTCCGCCGGAGGTTGAACACCCACCTCCTTCGCACTATCGGTTCCCCTTTTAAGGAATCGACCGAGCAAGGGCAGCCTGCTGCCCTTGCTCTCAACATTTGCACGTTACCCGGCGTGCGGCGCAAATCTGCCTTGCGGTTACAGTGGTTGTTTTTGGGCGTGAGCGCTTTCTCGTGAAGTACACCGGCATTGAGTGGTCGACAGACTGGACTCGAAGTCGACATTGTTGCATTTCGAGTCTGTGAAAACTGAGCGGAGCCTTGCCGTGAGGCCTGCTTCGGCTCGGGTACTAACCGCCTAATCACATTGGGGGATTATTGCCGAGCGGGTGTTTGCGGATGTGGTTTCAACAAACACGCGGAGATTGGCGCAAAATCAATCTACACAATCATTGCGGGTGACACCTGATGCGACCGGGTGTTTTTGGTGCTTGTCCGGACACACCACTCAAATTTTGCTTAGGAGTCATGTAATGAAACCCAAAAATGTCGCCGCAGTTGCGGCCGTCGCCTTCGGGCTGCCCACTCTGGCCGCAGCGCAATCTGCGGACGCCAACGGAGATGGTGTTTTGACGATTGAAGAGGTGCAAGCTGTTGCGCCGAACGTTGATGCCGATACATTTACGGTAATGGACACCAATGGAGATGGTTCTCTGGATCAGGATGAGATTCAGATTGCGCAAGAAGCGGGTATACTGCCGCCAGACAACGGCTAACCTGCTTATTGAGAATGGCGGCCCGATCCTCCCTGGGCCGCCTGGCTCTTCTAAGCAGCTGGTTGGAGCAAGTACAATTCTCAGAGTTCTCCGTTCTTTCGAACTACCTACAAGGAAGCTCGACTTTGCCATATCCAACTCTTTTGCGTCGTCTTGCCGAAGGTTGGGTTTGAACGGCCGGTCGGGTAGGATGTACCTCAAAAGTGATTGCACCATACTGACCTATTTGAAAAGCGGATCACGACATGCCGGTTTTTATCACTCTAACCAATGCAGATATAAACGATCCAGCTTTTTGGGCTGCGCTGGATATTGGCCCCGATAGTACGATTGATGCATCGGGGCTGAGCAACGCTATCCAAGTCACAATGACTGGAAGCTCCATTACGTTCACCAACACAACCACAGGCACAGTCACGACTTATTCGGATACTGATCTTGCGGGTGGATCGTTCAGCCAGTTTGTCGAGTACACCGGTAACAACAACGATGACAATGTAAGCGGGTCCGTTGGTCTGAACGCTGGTGGATATAGCGGCGGGCGAGGCAACGATACACTTGTCGACACCGGCTCGCTTGGCGGAAGTATCAGCGGTGGGCGTGGCAATGACACCCTGCAAGGTGGTTCAGGAGACAACAATATCTTTGGTGGTCAGGGTCAAGATATCCTACGAGGTGGCTCTGGTAACAACAATCTCAGCGGAGGCGGCGGTCGCGACACGCTTTTTGCGGAAGACGGCAGTGGCAATCTGGACGGCGGCGGCGGGAGAGACGTCATATACGCCGGATTGAACACAAGTTTCGTTGATGGCGGCAATGGGAACGACCGGTTGATTTTGCCTCCGGGCTCTACATTCACTCCGTTTTCTCCAGGATCTACAGGCGGGACGGCCAACCTACCGAACGGCCGGAGTTTCACCTATCTGAGTATTGAGACAGTCGAAATCGCATGTTTCACTGAGGGAACGCAAATTCGTACCCCGAGCGGTGATTGCCTAATCGAAGACCTGAAAGTTGGTGATCTGGTTGAAACGCTGGATCATGGACCGCAGCCCGTGAGATGGATTGGCAAACGTTCTGTTTGCGGGCGGGGCAAGCATTCCCCAATCCGGTTTGCGCCTGGCACAATCGGGAACCGTCGCGAGCTGCGTGTATCACCCCAGCATCGAATGCTGGTTTCTGGTTGGCGCTGTGAACTGTATTTCCATGCACCCGAGTTGCTCTGTGCCGCCAAACATCTGTGTGATGGAGACCAAGTCTGCCGTGACCCTTGTGATACGGTAAACTACGTCCACATCATGTTTGACAAACACGAAATCGTAAACTGCGAGGATGCCCTACTCGAAAGCTTTTTCGCAGGTGAACACATACTCAATGCAGATCTTGAAGTATATCAGGAGTTAATAGAGATTTTCCCTGAGCTTGCTGACAGAAGATACAAACCAAGTCCTGCTCGCCCGTTTATCCGCCGCATCGAAGCTGCTCTCATTAACTGAATGACCTTTGGATTTCGAACCAAAGCTGTTCAGCCCCGGCCCAAAAATCAAGCTGACAAAACGATGCTCTGCAAACTGTCCAATGTCCTCGTCTAGCTCGTTCTTCCAATTTTATCACAGATGACGGCTGACTAAACTAGTTGGCTATTGGCCGGCGGGCTGAATGCAACTCGGGGACACATTGTCCCCGAATGCAGAAAGTCAACATCGTTGCGAAGCGCAGCATCAGTCGCGCTTAGCATACAGCAAGACTCTGAAACAAACACTTTATTGCTTTCAACACCTAACTCAATGAGCGTAATTCAGTAGGACTGGAGTTCTTGAATTCGTTTTCGCGTTTGATACTCGTAACACGTCTGGATCCTAAGGTTCGTGCCGCCCCGGGCAGCGACACCAATCCGGCTGCAGTCCGCGTCACGAAAGGCAATCCATGCACGCTGTGCTTCCCGCAAAGCCGCTTTGTAGTCATCAGCAAGCGGCCAGCTTGGGTCAACGCCGCTTATTACCTTTTCATAGACACGGTTGAGTTCTTCATCCGCCTCGCTCAAAGACTTCTCCACACATGCCCATGCTCCTTCGCTATCACCGTCCTGCTGAAGTTGGCGCCAGCAAGGGCTGTCTGTCACAGAGACAGGATCCGTTGGAGCGGGCAATGGTGTTGTTTGCGCTACGGCCAAACTCGCATCAAACACTCCGCTGAGAAACCCAATGACGTTCACTCCGTTCTGGTTACAAATCCTCAATGTTCCTGATTCCTTATTCAGATGTCGGCAGGTTCACCGAACCTGACGCGGATAGATTGCACAACCTTCGGCCCTAAGCAGACCTTTGTAGCTAAGCTTGGTAAAACCGAAATAATAATTGCCAAACATAGACTCAAATTGGTCAACGACCTATTTGGGCCATGGTATCTTGCACCGCATAATATCGTTGTGCGTTGGGAGGATGCGTCCCTAGAAAACGATCACCAGGATCGGGAACTCTTGCGAAGTAGAGCGCACCTTTGAGCGGATCATAGCCCGCTTTGTAAGCTATCACCGTGCCTAGCCGATCAGCTTCCAGCTCAAAGTTCTTCGAATAGCTGCGCCCACCAACAAAGGCTCCAAGATCTTGTGCCGCAGCAATGTCATTCGGCGCGGTCCCTGCTATTGTTGCCAGACCCGCCAAAATAACCGCACCAGCGGCCGCGTTTTGCTCACGTCGCTCTAAATGACCTTGAATATGGTGCGCGGCTTCATGTGCCATTACAAATGCGAGTTCATCGGTATTGTTCACATCTCGTGCCAGCGCCTGGGTCATTGTGATAACAGGGCGTCCCGACTTGCTTAAACTCTGGTACGCGTTTGTGGGTGCTTTTTTGTTGAGATCAATGCGGATCAAAAAATCACAATTCACTCCCCGAGTTTGGCGGCGGCATTCTTGCTCTGCGACGGGTTCAATTCTAGAGGCGACCTGCTGAAATCTCACCTGTGCCTGCTGTGAACTGACCGGCGCACGCGCTTGACCGAGATTTGGGATAGGTGCTGATGGCGGAGTCACAGTTGACACACATCCCGCCAGCAACAAAGCAGCCAATACCAAGACAACCCGCTTCATAAATGCGCCTTTCCACCCATTTGAGAGCCTAAATTGAGTCCGCAGTTGTAGATAAACCAACACCCAAACCTTAGGATCTGTGTGAGTTGTTATTCAATAACAGAGCAGGCTGGGTGTCGTCGCATCACGATTCAGCTGTCGCCAAATTGGTAAGCACAGCGAATAGCATTGAGCCGAACGGCCAGCCCGTCCGCGACCCCATCACTAACGCCCTGAACTGCGTCCATCACCGCGTCAGAGGCCGCTAATTCCGCTAAACGACGGCTTCAAATCTATCTACTTCTTTGTAGAGTATTTTGTTGAAAAACTCATCCTTGATCGCCGCATGAACTGCTGATTCAATTCTTCCAATGGGCTGGAGGATTGGCGATGATGGGACCGA
>NZ_JBQFXD010000023.1:0-25705 GCF_056540665.1 Ruegeria sp. AM4
GCGAAAAGTCTGATAAAAAGGCGCTCGCACTCTGTTCGGATGACCACTTTCTGCGTCAGCAAAACATTGTTTTTCAACGGAATCGGCTCAGAGCAGACCTCGGATGCTACGCGGTATCTGACGGCCCAGGTGAGCTCGACGAAGTGAGGACGGCCCAGAGCCGACATCTGGCACAGTACTACTTTGCTGCGATCGCAGCCCGATTTGCCGCCATTCGCTGCAGCCGCAAAATCAGGTCTGATTCGAACTCACAGATCGCGGACAAAGTCCGAATTCGCTGCGGTTGCTCGAACGACGGCTGCTGGCGGATCGCGACGGCGACCCCTGCAGGTTTGGCGGAAAGCTGGCTTTCGTAGCGAAAGTGGAGAGACTTGGTTCTGGCTGTCAAAGCGGACCTTCGATTTCGCATCATCTGTGGAAGCGCCTTTCGATCTCAACGATCCAGAAAGTGGCCCTGTCGAAAGCCGAAGAATCGATCCAAGGCGCCATGCCAGCGTTCAATGCCGATTCCCCTGATGGCCTGTTGAAAAACTGTGCAGACATTCCGCGGCACATAAAAATTAGATGACAAAATAGGCAAGCTGGTGGCCTGGTGAAATTCTTAGTGGCCTTTGAATTGCGATCGATGAAGCTTGGGCTCACTTGGAAGCCTATGAAACAATACCTCACTGTCGTTGTCGTTGAACACAACCAAGAACGTGCGTTTGCAATTGTGGATGCTTTAAAGGAGTCTGGAGACGTAGACGTTTCTGTAATCGGCAATGTCTCCGGGCTGGCACGTAAGATTGCAATGCATAGCCCAGACATCGTTCTAATCGACATAGACAATCCATCGCGGGATATGCTGGAGGAGCTGACAATTGCCTCTGGTCCTATGGATCGACCAGTGGCCATGTTCGTCTCTGGCGCGGCGGGCGGATTAGCGAAAGCCGCCGTTGAGGCCGGGGTATCAGCCTATGTGGTCGATGGTTTGCACGCCGAACGGATCAAACCTGTGATCGATACCGCAATCGCCCGGTTTCAGGTACTGCGCCAGATGCGGACCGAGCTATCGGAAACCCGCCGCGCGTTGGAAGAGCGCAAAGTGATTGACCGAGCAAAGGGCTTGCTGATGAAAGCCAAGAGTATCTCGGAAGAGGAAGCCTATGCGCTACTGCGAAAAGCCGCGATGAACCAAAACCGCCGCGTCGCCGAGGTGGCCGAAGCCTTGGTCACTGCTTCGGGGTTGTTGTCATGAGAACCGTAACACTGCCCGTCGCGTATATGCCGCTTGTCGACGCGGCCCCGTTGATCGTCGCGCGCGAGATGGGGTTCGACCATGCTGAAGGCATCTCGCTGGACCTGCGTCCGGCGCCATCGTGGTCCTCTCTGCGCGATATGCTGGCCTTTGGGCATGTGGACGCGGCGCATCTATTATCGCCTGTCCCCGTTGCGATGGCTTTGGGTCTTGGTGGAATCGCGACACCGCTATCTGCGGTATCTGTACTGTCTTTGAACGGCAATGTTATAGGTGTTGGAACGCAATTGGCCGAGCGACTGATCGACCAGGGCTATGGTTTTGATTTCACCGATGCCGCTGCGGCTGGGGCTGCACTGGCAAAAGCTGCCGATGAAGTCTTGGTGTTTGGCGTGCCTTTCCCGTTTTCAATGCATGTCGAGCTGCTGCGATATTGGATTGCGGGAACCAAATTGGCCTCAAAACAGGTCGAAATCCGTACCGTCCCGCCGCCACTCATGGCGCAGGCGCTTGCGGGAGGCGAGATCGATGCCTTTTGCGTGGGCGAGCCTTGGGGCTCCTTCGCAGTGGACGACAGTGTTGGCGCACTGCTGTTGCCCGGTAAGGCGATCTGGACTTGTGCACCTGAAAAGGTGTTGGCAGTCAGAAACGACTGGGCCGAGACGGAACCGCATTTGCTGGGAAGTCTCATGCGGACCGTATGGCGTGCGGGACGCTGGCTGTCAAACACGGACAGCCGAACAACCGCGTCCGAGATGCTGTCACGCAAAACCTACTTCAATGTCTCACCCGAGCTGATTGACCGAGCGTTAATGGGTGAGTTCGCCATATCTGCACGCGGCGAGCAACGCAGTGTGGAAGGGTTTGTCGAGTTTTTTTACGGTGCTGCCACCTTCCCGTGGCGTAGTCAGGCAAAATGGGTCGCGCATCAATTGGCGCTAAGAAACGGGCTGGACGTCGGGACAGCGGAACGACAAGCAGCCAAAGTCTTTCGAAGTGATCTCTATCGTCGCGAGTTGCAAGGTCTTGGTGTGGAAACACCCGGCGCATCCGAGAAACTTGAAGGAGCTTTGTCTGAGTCGACGGCAGTTGCCTCGGTCAATGGCAGCCTGATTCTGTCTCGGAACGTCTTCTTCGACCGGCGCATTTTCGAGCCCGCAGGGTAAGATTGCACAATTTTTTTGCAGCGCAGCATCTCTTTTTGCTGCGCTGCAGAATTCTCGAAGTGAAGATGTCAAAAAATGATGACGTCGCACTGCGCGTCTGACTTAATCGGGACATCGGAAGGCAACGACGCCCACCGACGGAATTCGCCCACAATCCAGGGCACCTTAGAAGAGCAAAGCCGCTCGACCATCCGCCACCTCCTCCCGGCGGACTGTGTCGGCGGCTTTTTTGTTTGCCCATGGGGTTGGGCTGAACCGAAAGGGATCGAGATGAAAAAGCTTCTTTTAGGCCTCGCCGCGACGACGGCGCTTGTGTCTCCGGCACTGGCCGAATTGGAACTGGAAAAAGACGAGCTGACCTTTGGCTTTATCAAACTGACCGACATGGCGCCGCTGGCTGTCGCCTATGAGAATGGGTACTTTCTGGACGAAGGCCTGTTCGTGACGCTGGAAGCACAAGCAAACTGGAAGGTGCTGTTGGATGGCGTGATTGACGGACAGCTTGACGGCGCACATATGCTGGCCGGACAACCATTGGCCGCAACCATCGGGTATGGGACCGAAGCCCATATCATCACGCCATTTTCGATGGACCTGAACGGCAACGGCATCACCGTGTCCAATGAGATTTGGGAAGAGATGAAGCCGAACATCCCGGTGATGGACGACGGCCGTCCCCAGCATCCGATCAGCGCCGAGGCTCTGGCCCCGATCGTCGAGAAGTACAAATCAGAAGGCAAGCCCTTTAACATGGGCATGGTCTTCCCGGTTTCGACCCATAACTACGAACTGCGCTATTGGCTGGCCGCCGGTGGTCTGCACCCGGGCTACTACAGCCCTGAAAACGTGACCGGTCAGATTGGTGCGGATGTGTTCCTGTCGGTGACCCCTCCACCGCAGATGCCTGCCACATTGGAGGCCGGCACGATCTATGGCTATTGTGTGGGCGAGCCGTGGAATCAGCAGGCTGTGTTCAAGGGTATCGGCGTTCCGGTTATTACCGACTACGAGCTATGGAAGAACAACCCCGAAAAGGTCTTTGGTCTCAATGCCGAGTTCGCAGAACAGTACCCCAACACCACTCTGGCCGTGACCAAGGCCCTGATCCGCGCGGCGATGTGGCTGGACGAGAACGAAAATGCCAATCGCCCAGAAGCCGTCGAGATTCTGAGCCGAGCTGAATATGTGGGCGCGGATTATGAAGTAATCGCCAATTCGATGACCGGCACCTTTGAGTATGAGAAAGGTGACAAGCGCGAGGTTCCAGATTTCAACGTGTTCTTCCGCTACAACGCAACCTATCCGTTTTACTCGGACGCGATCTGGTATCTGACCCAGATGCGCCGCTGGGGTCAGATTGCCGAAGCCAAGCCCGACAACTGGTATGATGAGGTCGCCAAATCGGTCTACAAGCCCGAAATTTATCTGGAGGCCGCGCGACTGCTGGTCGACGAAGGCCTAGCGAATGAGGCCGACTTCCCCTGGGAGAGCGATGGTTACAAGGCGCCGACCCCGGCCGAGGATATCATCGACGGCATCGCCTATGACGGCCGCACCCCCAACGCCTATCTCGAAAGCCTGTCCATCGGTCTGAAGGGCGAACAGAAGATCGTCGGCTCGGACGTGCAAGGCTAACCCTGAAACGCCGCGCCCGGCATCGGTCGGGCGCGGGCCTCAACGTGCCCCGCCATTGCAAGGACGCATCAGATGACAACGGTCGATCCCGAATTCAATGCAGACGCCGCCCGAGAAGCGCGTCGCACCCGCCTGTTCACCCGTATCAACGCCGCGGACAAATGGTTCCAGGTTCTGGGTCTCAGCTGGGCCACCCCGGTCCTGAAAGCCGCCGCCGGCGACAACCCCCGCGCCCAGATGACCGAGATCTGGCGGTTGCTGATCGTGCCCCTGTTGTCGATTTGCGCCTTCCTGCTGCTGTGGGGGACTTTGGCACCCAAGGTGCAGACCTCGTTGGGCGCGGTGCCGGGGCCGGCTCAGGTCTGGGCGGAAATGGTAAGCCTGAACGAGGATGCGCAGGCCAAAGCTGCCAAACGCGCCAAGTTCGAGGCGATGGTCGAGAAGCGCAATCAGAAATTCATTGACACCGGCCAGCCGGAGAAAGTGAAAGAGGTCGCCTTCACCGGCGCGCCGACTTACTACCAACAGATCTGGACCTCGATCAAAACCGTGTTCTTCGGTTTTCTGATCGCGACTGTTATTGCAGTGCCGCTTGGAATAGCCGCTGGTCTGTCTCCAACAGCGAACGCCGCGCTGAACCCACTGATCCAGATCTTCAAGCCGGTCTCACCGCTGGCCTGGCTGCCGATCGTCACCATGATCGTCTCGGCGGTTTACGTCACCAATGACGGATGGTTTGCCAAATCCTTCCTGATCTCGGCCATCACTGTGACGCTGTGCTCGCTGTGGCCCACGCTGATCAACACTGCACTGGGTGTGGCGTCCATCGACAAGGACCTGGTGAATGTCTCGAAGGTTCTGAAAATGAATACCTACACCAAGATCACCAAGCTGGTTCTGCCCTCGGCCCTGCCGCTGATTTTCACAGGATTGCGCCTGTCGCTAGGCGTCGGCTGGATGGTCTTGATCGCGGCAGAAATGCTGGCGCAGAACCCCGGTCTGGGTAAGTTCGTCTGGGATGAGTTCCAGAATGGCTCCTCCAGTTCGCTCGCCAAGATCATGGTTGCGGTCTTCACCATCGGCATCATCGGCTTCCTGCTGGACCGGGTGATGTATGCGCTGCAATCCCTCTTTACCTTCACGAACAACCGGTGAGTGCGATGAGCATACTAAGCTTCAAGAACGCCTCGAAATCCTTTGGCGAAGGCACCGGACGCACGGATGTGCTGAAAGATATCGATCTGGACGTGCAAGAGGGCGAGTTTCTGGTGATCCTCGGTTTCTCGGGCACCGGTAAGACGACCCTGATCAACCTGATGGCCGGGCTGGATAGTCCGACTGGCGGAGAGGTCACGTTCAAAGGCGCTCCGATCAAGGGCCCTGGCCCGGAACGAGGCGTGATCTTCCAGAACTACTCGCTGATGCCGTGGTTGACGGTCAGCGGCAACGTAGGCCTGGCGGTCGATACGGTCTTCCCGGGCCTCAACAAAGCCGAGAAGGCCGAGAAGGTCGCGCACTATGTGCAGATGGTAGGCCTCAGCCATGCCGCAACGCGCCGCCCGGCGGAGCTGTCGGGCGGGATGCGCCAGCGGGTCAACGTGGCACGCGCCTTGTCGATGAATCCCGAAGTTTTGCTGCTGGATGAGCCCTTGTCGGCGCTGGACGCGCTGACGCGGGCCAATCTGGCGGATGAGATCGAACATATTTGGCAAGCCGACAAGAAAACCTGCGTCCTAATCACCAATGACGTGGACGAGGCGATCATTCTGGCCGATCGGATCATTGCCCTGAATCCCGATGGCACCTTGGGGCAAGAGTTCCGCGTGTCGATCCCGCGCCCGCGCGAACGCAGTTCCATGAACAACGATGAGACGTTCAAACGCCAGCGCGCGGACGTCACCAAATACCTTATGGATGTGGGGATCGAGGCCAAGGTTGAGGGTTCGCGCATCCTGCCCGATGTGACCCCCATCCACGGCGTGCCCGCCGCCGTGGCCGAGGCGCAGAAGGGGATGATCGAGAACCGTTTCCTCGACTTCTCGCAATTGCACAAGGTTTACCCGACGCCCAAAGGCCCTCTGACTGTGGTCGAGGATTTTGACCTGAAGATCGACAAGGGCGAATTCATCTCGCTGATTGGTCATTCCGGCTGTGGCAAATCCACGGTTTTGACCATGGCCGCCGGGTTGAACGAAATCTCGAAAGGCGCGATCAAGCTGGATGGTCGCCATGTCGAAGGGGCTGACCCAGAACGCGCGGTGGTGTTCCAATCACCCAACTTGTTCCCCTGGCTCAGCGCCAAAGAGAACGTCGCGATTGGCGTCGACAAGGTCTATCCCAAGGCCAACATTGCCGAGCGTCAGGACGTGGTTGAATACTACCTCGAACGCGTCGGTCTGGCCGATGCAATGGACAAATCCGCAATCGATCTGTCGAACGGGATGAAGCAACGCGTCGGCATCGCAAGGGCCTTTGCCCTGTCCCCCAAGCTGCTGCTGCTGGATGAGCCCTTTGGGATGCTCGACAGCCTCACGCGCTGGGAATTACAGGAAGTGCTGATGGAGGTCTGGTCCCGTACCAAGGTCACCGCAATTTGCGTCACCCACGATGTGGATGAGGCGATCCTGCTGGCCGACCGCGTGGTGATGATGACCAACGGGCCACAGGCCACGATCGGCAAGATCACCAAAGTCGACCTGCCGCGCCCGCGTACCCGCAAGGCCCTGTTGGAGCACCCTGACTACTACGCCTACCGGCAGGAAGTCCTCGATTTCCTCGAAGAATACGAACACGGCGCCAAGCCCAAAACACCCGCCCCCAAGGCGATTGCAGCGGAGTGAAATCATGAAGCAAAGACTTGTTGTAATTGGCGCAGGGATGGCCTCGGGTCGGGTGCTGGAACACCTGACCGACGCCGCGCCGGATGCGTTCGACATCATCCTGTTCAACGCCGAGCCGCGCGGGAACTACAACCGCATCATGCTCAGCCCAGTTCTGTCGGGTGAGAAAACCTATGAAGAGATCATTACCCATGACGACAGCTGGTACGCCGAGCGCGGTATCGCCTGCCGGTTTGGTGAGAAGGTAGAAAAGATCGACCGCGAGATGAAGGTGGTCGAGGGCGTGAATGGCCACGTTCCCTACGACAAGCTGGTCATCGCGACGGGGTCGAACCCGTTCATTATCCCTCTGCCCGGACATGATCTGGACGGTGTGATTGCCTATCGCGATCTCGAAGACACCCATCAGATGATGGGTATGGGCCCGGACAACAAGGTAGTTGTTATTGGCGGCGGCCTGCTGGGGCTTGAGGCCGCTGCAGGGATGGCGGCGCATGGTGTTGAAGTTACCGTGGTGCATATCATGGGCCACCTGATGGAGCGTCAATTGGACGAAGCGGCAGGCTATCTGCTGAAGAAATCGCTGGAAGACAAAGGCATCAGGATTTGCCTGCAAGCGAACTCCAAGGAAATCCTCGGGCAAGATGGCAAGGTTCGCGCGCTGTTGCTGGATGATGGCACGGAACTGCCCTGTGATCTGCTGGTCATGGCGGTGGGCATCCGCCCCAATACGACGCTGGCGCAAGAGGCCGGGCTGGCCACTGGGCGTGGTATCCATGTGGATGACCAGATGTTGACCTCGGATCCGGATGTCTACGCCGTCGGCGAATGTGTTGAACATGACGGAGAGGTCTTCGGCCTCGTTGCGCCGCTCTACGATCAGGCGAAAGTGGCCGCGCAGGCTCTGCTGGATGAAGAAGCTGCGTTTGCGCAGAAAACCCTGTCGACCAAGTTGAAAGTCACCGGCTGTGATCTGTTCAGCGCGGGCGATTTTGCAGACGGGCCAGGTCGTGAAGATATCGTGTTCCGCGACCCCTCGCGCGGCGTCTACAAGCGCCTTGTGATCGAAGAAGACCGTCTGATCGGGGCCGTCATGTATGGCGACACTGCTGATGGCAGCTGGTTCTTTGACTTGATCAAAGACGGCAGCAGCATCGACGAGATGCGCGAGACGCTGATCTTCGGCCCTGCCTATCAGGGGGGCGACACTGCGGACCCTCTCTCAGCCGTTGCAGCATTGCCGCCTGAGGCGGAGATTTGCGGCTGTAACGGCGTACGCAAAGGCGACATCGTCGAGGCGATCAACACAGGGGCTAATAATCTGGGTGCGGTGCGTGCCAGCACTAAAGCCAGCGCCTCCTGTGGGACATGTACCAGTCTGGTCGAACAGGTGTTGCAGGTCGCTCTGGGCGATGACTTCCAGGTGCCAGCGGCGCAACCGATCTGCGGGTGCACTGATCTCACGCATGAGGATGTACGGCGTCTGATCAAAGGGCAGGAACTGAAAAGCCAGGCCGCCGTCTGGCAAGAGCTGGGATGGAAAACGCCCAATGGCTGTCATGTCTGTCGCCCCGCGATCAACTATTACCTGCTAGCGGATTGGCCGTTGGAGTACCAAGACGACCCGCAAAGCCGGTTTGTGAACGAACGCAAACACGCCAACATCCAAAAGGATGGCACGTTCAGTGTTGTGCCACGCATGTGGGGCGGGATCACCACGCCCGAAGAACTGCGCGCCATCGCGGACGCCGCCGACAAGTACGACGTGCCAACCGTCAAAGTCACAGGCGGCCAGCGCATCGACCTGTTGGGCGTGAAGGGCGAGGACCTACCTGCGATCTGGTCGGATCTGAACAGGGCGGGTCTGGTCTCGGGCCACGCCTATTCCAAAGGCCTGCGGACGGTCAAAACCTGTGTTGGCACCGATCATTGCCGGTTCGGTACGCAGGACAGCACCGGCCTCGGCATCAAGCTTGAAAAAATTCTGTGGGGATCGTGGACGCCGCATAAGCTAAAGCTCGCCGTGTCGGGCTGCCCTCGCAACTGTGCCGAGGCGACCTGCAAGGATATCGGCGTGGTCTGCGTAGATTCCGGCTACCAGATCAGCATTGGCGGCGCCGCAGGCATGGACGTCAAAGAGACCGAATTGCTCTGTCAGGTTCCCACCGAAGACGAAGCTATTGAGGTCGTGATGGCCGTCACCCAAGCCTATCGCGAAGGCGGCAAGTATCTGGATCGCATGTATAAATGGTTGGGCAAGGTCGGCATGGACTGGGTCAAAGCGCAAGTCGTCGAGGACCTTGAAAACCGCGCCGCTTTGGTCGCCCGGTTTGAGCTGTCGCAGAGCATCTACCGCAAAGACCCCTGGGCCGAACACGTCAAAGAAAAAGCGCAGTCCTACGCGCCGATTGCAGATTTCACACTGGAGGCCGCGGAATGAGCTGGATCGACATCGGACATATCGACGAAGTTCCCTTGCGCGGGGCGCGGCTGGTGAAAACCCATATCGGCTGCATCGCCGTCTTCCGCACAGCCGAGGCAGAAGTCTATGCCACTACCAACAGCTGCCCGCACAAAGGTGGCCCGTTGTCCGAAGGTATCGTGCACGGGCGATCGGTAACCTGCCCTCTGCACAACTGGGTTTTTGACCTGAACACGGGCGAGACGCAGGGCGCTGATGATGGCCGCATCACCACCTATCCGGTGCGCCTTGAGGATGGCCGTATTCTGCTGGACGACAGCGCGGTTACCCGGCGGAGCGCGGCCTGATGGACGGGAGCGGTCTGCCCGAAGTTCGCTCGACCTGCGCCTATTGCGGGGTTGGCTGCGGTGTGCTTTTGCGGCCCGATGGAGTCGGCGGTTTGAGCGTTCGCGGCGATCCGGATCATCCTGCGAACCAGGGTCGTTTGTGCGCGAAAGGGCTGGCTTTGGGCGAAACTCTGGGGCTGGAACATCGGTTGCTGACACCTCGCGTCCTTGGCCGGGACACCAATTGGGATAGCGCCCTGCAACTAGTCGCAGATCGCTTTTCCGCGGCAATTAAGAACCATGGACCGGACAGCGTGGCCTTTTACGTCTCGGGGCAGTTGCTGACCGAGGATTACTACGTCGCCAACAAGCTGATGAAAGGGTTCATCGGGTCCGCCAATATCGACACCAATTCTCGACTGTGCATGGCGTCAACCGTAGCCGGGCACAAACGCGCCTTCGGCACGGATACTGTGCCCGGAACCTATGAGGATCTGGATCAGGCTGATTTGGTTGTTTTGGTTGGCTCAAACCTCGCTTGGTGTCATCCCGTTCTCTATCAGCGCATAATGGCCGCGCGTCAGGCGCGCGGTACGAAGATTGTGGTTGTCGATCCACGTCGAACAGCAAGCTGTGATCAAGCAGATCTCCATCTGGCGCTTCGACCCGGCAGCGATGTGGCGCTGTTCAACCGGTTGCTCAGCAGAATTCATCAAACGGGGCATGTTGCTCCGGATTTTCTGGATCGAAGTCACGGGTTCACCGAGGCCCTCGAACTCGCACAGCTTGATGATCCGGATGAAACCGGGCTCAGCCCTGACGAACTCGAGGCGTTTTGCGAATTGTGGATCGGAACCGAACGCGTTGTTACGATCTTCAGCCAGGGTGTAAACCAATCCTCCAGCGGAACAGACAAGGTCAACGCGATCCTGAATTGCCATCTGGCAACGGGTCGGATTGGCCGCGCAGGGATGGGCCCGTTCTCGGTCACCGGTCAGCCAAACGCTATGGGCGGTCGCGAGGTCGGCGGATTGGCCAATATGCTCGCGTGTCACTTGGATATCGAAAACGCGGCCCACAGAGCAGCCGTCCGAGACTTCTGGAAAGCGCCGAACCTGCCGGAAAAGCAGGGACTTAAGGCGGTCGATCTGTTTCGCGCGGTCGAAGGCGGCCAGATCAAGGCACTTTGGATCATCCACACCAATCCGGCAGCCACCATGCCAGAGGCAGATCGGGTGCAGACGGCGATCAGAAACTGTCCGTTTACAGTCGTTAGCGACCTGACCGCCAAGACAGATACAGCGCGGTACGCGGACGTGTTGCTGCCGGCGACTGGGTGGGGTGAAAAAGACGGTACTGTGACCAATTCTGATCGCACCATCAGCAGGCAGCGCGCGGTTCTGTCACCTCCGGGACAAGCGCGGGCCGATTGGGATGTTTTGGCCGAAGTGGGTCGCCGCATGGGGTGGAAAGAGGCTTTCAGCTACGAGGCGCCCGCGCAGATTTTTCGAGAATATGCGAACTTGTCCTCACTTGCCGTCTTATTTGGTAAGGACTTTGAGATTGTTAGGTTTTCGGACATCAGCGACGAAGACTATGATGCTATGTGCCCGACACGGTGGCCCACGGCATCGCGGAGGGCTGACGGTCGTTTCTTCGGTAACGGGAAGTTTTTTCATCCTGATCGCAAGGCGCGGTTTGTGCCCGTCATCCATCGAACACCCAAGGCAGAGCCATCAAAGCGCTACCCTTTCCTGTTGAACACAGGGAGAAATCGAGACCAATGGCACACCATGACGCGATCCGGTTTGTCGCCTCGCTTATCGGCGCACCTTGCCGAGCCCTATTTGGAAATGAACCCGAAGGACGTCAATCAACTGGGGTTTGGTCCCGCCGATTTGGTCGAGGTTAGCAGTTCAGTCGGAAGCGGCATTTTTCGGCTTCGCATAACTGAAGCTATTGCGCCTGGCAATGTGTTCGCGCCCATTCACTGGACTGGAGACACGGCCCCGGCCGCCCGTGTAAACGCCATAGTTCCCAGCATTACTGATCCGATTTCCGGACAACCGGAGAGCAAGTCAACAGCGGTATCTGTACGACGTGTGCATGCTGCATGGTACGGTTTCGCCGTTTCAGTTGAACCAGCGTGTCCTTGGGCGGAGTATTGGGCAGCTGCAAAAACGAGCAACGGCTACAGAATGGAGTTAGCGGGGAAGCAGATCGTAGAAGACTGGGAAAAGACTGCGCGCGATTGGTTTGGGTTGCCGGATGCAACGGTGACTTCAGTACAAGATTCCAAACGCGGCTCGTACCGAATTGCGCTCTCAGACGGGCGGCAAATTTTGGCAGCGCTCTTCGTTTCTCGCCAACCGACAACACTGATGCGAGACTATTTGGCAACTTTGCCTGAGGTTGCGCCCCAACAGATTCTCTCTGGTCGCTCATCTGCTGATTCCGACGACTGCGGACCAATCGTCTGTTCGTGTTTCGAGGTCGGTCTAAACACCATCATCCGCGCTATACACGACGGGCGATTGACCGATGTTGATAGTGTCGGAGATGCTATTCAGGCTGGAACGAATTGCGGGTCCTGCCGGCCAGAATTGGCTGATTTGGTCACACAACAATCGAAATTGATCCTCCACAAAACGAAGAACTGCCCGCAAAAACAATCAGCTTAGTCTCAGGATCGCATTGAACAGGACTGCGGTCTGCGTTGGTTGGCTCTGATAGCAAGTTCGGGTTCCATACACTTAATACAACATATGTAGTTGGAACTTACTAACCGGTTGGAACAATCCGGTCACACGATGGCTTCGACCTGCGTTAGAGATCTAAACAAGTGTCCAAGTTTCGCGTTTCCGCGAATGTTTCATGTTATGTGTGGCACAACAGTTAGATCGACCGAAACCGAATGACGGCTAAGGGCCGCCCTTTCGCAGGCCAACGGCGGCAATCGGTGCTTCGAAGTCACTCGTGCAAGATGCAGCATCTGGAACTATGAGCACACAGCAAACCTCGGAGCTGTTGCAGCAAAGACCCGTGCCTCATATTCCACGATCTATCCCAGCCCGATCCGGACCTTCCCTGTAGGGCCAAGCGCCGCATCGCGGCTTTACCGAAGCGGCCAATGGATCAACTCGGTCACTCGCGCATACCGGAATTTCAAGAAGTTGAGCGCACAGCACTGGATTTCAGGGCAAGTTTGTTATCCGTCCCAAAGAAATCCAATTCTATATCACTAAACAATACTCAATCTGGTAGCTCAGATCTGGATTCATTGATCAGTTCAATATCGATCTCGGCCAGCGAAGAAATGACGCAATCCGCCGCCGTTAGTTCACTCTCGTGATCTTCATGAAGAAGACCTACGCAATAGAAACCACCATTCTTTGCCGCTTCGACACCGGAAGAGGAATCCTCGATCACGACACATTCATCCACTTTCAGCCCCATCCCGCTGGCGGCGGTGAGGAATATATCGGGGTTGGGTTTCCCTTTTTCGACATCGTCGCCTCCGATAACGACCGGAAAGGCATCCAACAAACCAGCTTTTTCAAGAACGGCTCGGACATTGGCGCTGCTGGAAGCGGCCGCCAGCCCGTAACCCTCCGACTGGCATTCTCTTACGAGGTGCACTGCAGCATCGAAGACACGAAATTCGCCTCGCTCGATCATTTCAACATAATAGTCATTTTTTTTGTCTGCGGCGGTTCTGACTTCATTCTCCGAATGCCGGGTCATGACCGCTCGCGCCCCGTCATAACGAGGGCGCCCATCGACAAGCCGCCGGTATTCCGCCCTTCCAAACTCATACCCGTATTCTTCGAACATGCGTTTCCAAGCAGCAAAATGCGCCGGTACGGTGTCGACCAAAACACCATCGAGGTCAAAGATCAGTCCTTTGATCGGCATGCTGAATCTCCTGGTTCGAGCCTGTGCAAGAAACACGTAGCATGTAAGAAATTTTCTTCAATCGACTGGCATGTGAATGTTTATATGGCATAGTTATTCACGCTGCCAAGCTTCCGTTACCGGACAATGTTGAAACAAATGATTGACGTTAAAAAACTTCCATTTGAAGAACGTGCCCAGTGCGCTGCCTATATGCGCGCAACTCACAACATGTCACAGGTAGAGATAGGGGCAATTCTTGGTGGCCTGTCTCAACCGCATGTATCGCGGTTACTGAAACATGCTGAACGCCAAAACTACTTGGTCATCGAACAACGCTTCGTCAAAGAACAATTCTCAGACGAGTGGATTGCCCAGATGGACGAATTGCTGGCACCTTCTGGGCTTAATTCTGATCTGAAACGATATTGCAACGGGAACAACCTCAGACCGCCCCGGCTTGGGGTGTTTGAAAGCGGCCCAGGGAACACCGAAGCTGCGCTTTCACAGCGCCGTACCAGGTTTGGACGAACCGCATCCGGACGATTGATAGAACTGATTGAGAAATCGAACGTCATTGGCGTTGCGTGGGGTCGAACAATCAAGTCCCTGGCAGAAGGGATTGCAGCCTCAAGGCAGCCCATAGATAAGTCGCAAAAGACAGAGTTTGCAGCGGTTTGCGCAGAATTGATGTCGCTGGCTCAGCATGGATACTCTGCCAGCCGGCTTGCCGGAACTTTTGATGAGCTATTTAACGATCAGCCGGAGGATAGCCCTCAGCTCACTGGTTTCCCGGCATACATACCCCGTCACTACGATGAGACCATGCGCCGTTCCATCTGGCAGTACATCTCTGACACTCCGGGATTTCACCGCGTGTTTTCAGGTCCAGACGCGTTGATTGGCAAAATGGATATGTTGATTTCCAGCGTCGGGTCTTCAAGCACTCCGGTTCTGGGCAGTTTTGAAGAGCTGGTTCAGGCAGGCGGGTTAAGGGCTGACGATCTCCGGCAATTGGTCGTCGGGGACCTTGGCGGTATTTTGATCCCGAGAACCGAAATTTCTCAGGCCAAGATGGACCTGATTGACGAACTGAACGGGCTGTGGACCGGGATCAAAACAGAGCATGTCAAAGCCATCGCGGATCGGGCATTTGACGATCCTGACCAAAGTGGTGTTGTGGTCGTCGCGATTCAGAAGGAACGAGGTGATACGGTATTCGAACTGATCACCCGGGGGCTTGTTAACGAATTGCTCATCGATCACGCGGCGGCGGAACAGCTGCACAGGCGCGTTGCCGAGGCTCTTGCAGACTGACGATAGCACCTCGGCACACCTTGACCATTCCTGCGAGAATAATCTTCGTTGTCACGCAGGCAGCGGCGCGAAGACCGCTTCCTCTCCGGCAATCAAAGTAACAGGACGGCCCATCACCTCGATATCTTCTTTCGTGCCGGACGGAGCAATCAGCTTAAACCGACACTCGTCATGAGAAATCGCAACTTCGATATCATTCCCTTGCCACTTCAGATTAAACCGGATGCTGGACCATGCCTCTGGCAGCCAAGGTTTGAATGTCATCTTACCATGCTTGACCCGAAACCCGCCAAATCCACACACAAGCGATTGCCAGGTTCCGCCTGCCGAGGCGATATGCATCCCGTCTTGCGTGTTGCCCTGATTGTTGACCAGATCAACAAAGGCAGACCGTTCGAAATAGTGATGCGCCGAGGAAATGTCGCCGACTTCGATACCCATGATCGAATGAATGGCCGGGCTGAGCGATGATTTGTGCATCGTGCGTTTCTCATAAAACCCGTAGTTCGCCTTTTTGATTTCGTCTGAAAACTCGTCGGGCAAGAGATAATTCAACATGATCACGTCAGGTTGCTTGAGTAGCATCGAGCCATTCAGTGAAAAGTGGTCATGCCCTTCGGGGTAAACCGGCATGCGGTTATTGTCCCATTCGGTGATGGGAATGTCCTTGAGCTGGAAATATCCTTCAAATTGCTCAATCAGATTGCGGGACGGGTCAAAGGGCACATAGATTTTTTCGGCCGTTTCCAACCAATTATCCACTTCCTTTTCTGTTAAGTCTAACCGAATCCGCAATTCGTCATGAACCGCTGACGAAGCCATGCTGAACTCTTTGAAAACACGCACCGATTGCTCCAGATGCCATTTGGCCATTCGGTTGGTGAACGTGTTGTTGTCGACATGTTCGTGGAACTCGTCCGGTCCGATAATATTTGTCAGCTCGTACCGGTCCTTGTCTTTGTTCCATTCCAGCCGACTGATCCAGAACCGACTGGTTTGATACAAAACCTCGGCACCGAAATCGCGAAGGAAATCTCTGTCTCCGGTCGCCGCAACATAACTGAGGATGCCATATGCCACGCATGCGGTGACGTGAATCTCTTCTTCTCCGGTCCAGATCCGGTTCGCACCGTCCGCTGTCCATTTTGGCGTTGTCTCCACACCGGTATCAGCAGATTCCCATGCGTACTGCGCGCCCTTAAGCCCATTCATTCGGGCGTTCTCAAGTGCGCCGTTCAAGGTGTTGTAACGGTATTTCAGAAGGGCCTTGGCCGTCTCCGGCTGCGTGAAAATGTAGAAGGGCAGCAGGAAGATCTCGGTATCCCAAAAAACGTGACCTTTGTAGCCTTCACCCGACATTGATTTGGCGCCGATATTCGCGCGCGGGTCGTTTTCGTTGGCGGCGATCAGCAGGTGATAGATATTGAATCGCATTGCCCGTGTTGCTTCTGGATCACCCGTCACCACACAATCACAGGCGTCCCATTTTTCGCGCCAGGCTGCGGCACTTTCGCTTAGACAAGTTGAGAACCCTTTGGCTTGCGCCGTCTCCAGAGACGCTTCACATTTGGCCGCCAATTCCGCGCCGTTCAGATCTCGCGACGTATAAATCGAAACCAGCTTTTCGAAGGTCAGACTTTGCCCGTTGAGCGCCTCGACAGAAACGGTTTGCGAAACCTGCTCGTAATCACGGTTTGCGCCTTTGAACTCGCTGAAGGAAGGACAATCCAAGGCAGACGCCATGCCAATCGAAATGCCAGTGTCCAGTGTCAGAGTTTCGATATAGGACGCATCGCTGCTTGCATGTGACTGAGTCACCTTCAGATGTCGGCTTTTGGCCCACTTTTCCCATTTGACCTCGGGGTGGAATTCCGGATGTCCCTGATAAGCTGGCAGGCGGTCCAGATTGTACCGTTGGGCATCCAGTGCACTTTCAACAGTTATCCTTGACGAGTGGTTTTCCGGCGTCACCGTCAAACGGATTCCGCAGGTATGCTGATCGGCAAAACTGGCAAACCGGATGCTGTTGATGCGGGTGCGACGGCCCGTGCTGTCTTCAAACACAGTATCGCGATGCAGAAATCCGGTCTGCAGATCCAAAACACGCCTGTGTTCGACAACTCTGCACGTTTGGACATCCAGAATTTCACCTTCGGCACGGACCCGAAGCGGCAACCAGGTCGGTACATTGACCTGATCGATCACCGTCGAGTCATGGTGATCGTAAACACCGGCCAGATAGGTGCCAGACAGTTCACCCTTGTGGCCCTCTTCCAGCGACCCACGTGTGCCCTGATAGCCGTTGCCGACCGTGAAAATGGTTTCCTTGAAGTTCGCTTCATCCAGATTGAATTGGGTTTCTTCGATCAGCCAGTCGCTACTGCTCAGCATTGTCTGCATGTCAGGGCTCCATTCGGGTGATATTTCGGATAATTCAGTCGCCGTAGGTTTCGGCAATCTGTCGCTCGGTTTCTTCCAATGATCCGTAGACGTCCAACTCGCTGCTCGAGCAGCGCTGCGCCCCTGCACAGTTTCCGAACTGGCAGGCTTTGACGAAATCGCGGGTCTTGAGGTAGCCAAAGGCCAAGCCACCAGCAAAGCTGTCGCCGCAGCCGGTGGTGTCAACCACATCCTCAACAAGCACCCGCTTGACCAGATGTTCACGCATCCGGCCGGTTGCATCCTTGTGGTAGACGGCGCAGCCGTGTTGATCCAGCGTGACGTAGAGCGCCTTGACGCCCAGATCCAGGCAGTGTTGGGCGAACTTGGGCAACTGGTCCATCGTGAGTTCGCTTATGTCCTGCAACTCGTCAGACCCGTATTCTCCCTTGAACCAACTGCATTGAGCCTCTTCCAAATTCATCTTCAGGAGGTCGATATGCGGAAGCCAGCGATCTCTATCAATCCAGAATTTATGATACCGTTCACCATGTGCTGAACACCCGCTGGTGGGACCATGCGCATCAAACACAACCAGACCATCGCTGTTGGCCTTGATATACCGGATCGTTTCCAGCGGAACCTCGAAATCCGTGATCGGAACGAAAACGAAGGCTTCGCAGTCCATCAAGTTTTCGATGTCGTCGGGCAGGATCGGGTTCATGAAACCCGTTTGTTTTTCGTTGCGATGGTTTTGGTCTACGTAGACTAGATCGATCACTGCGCCCTGATCGGCGTCGCCTGTAACATGGCTGACATCCAGATACGGAAACTCAGACAGCAAGTTGCGAACATTGTCGACGTCCGACCTGCGCACATGGCTGACGACGTTGATCCGCGAACCTGGACCGGCCAGCGAGGACATACAGACCGCTGTATAGACCGCGCAGCCAAATTTATTAAATTTCTCACCCTGATAGCTGGTGATATTGTCCCTTGGGATCGGGCCAAGGACTGCGACATTGATCTTGTCAGACATTTCGGTCCCTTGTTTGTATTCGCTGTTCTGCCGACGTGCGTATGCGTGATTATAGCAGCTTCAGTTCTGATAGATCTGTTCGCTGGTATAGAACCCGCCATCGATCACCGTGCTGTCGATCGTATCTTTTGACACTGCGAAAACAGGGGTGATAACCGTTGGGATTTCCGCAAAACCATTTTCGATCAGCGTATGCTCACCGATCAAATCGCTGATTTCGGCATCCGGAGACTGCGCTATTTTCACGGCAATATCCGCCGCCTCATAGGCCAGAGGCTTGATTTGCTTCCAGATTTCCAGCGCCTGTATGTCATTGGCGACCATTTGGACATTCTTCAGATCTGCATCTGACCCGGCAACAAAGACCTGATCCGCCGATGCCAGATCCTCATCAGACAATGCTGCCAGAACCCCAAAGGCAAGCCCGCTGTTGTTGGCGATGAACGCGTCGATGTCGTTGTCATATTCGACCAGTAGGTTCTCGGCAGTGTCTCTGGCCATATCGGGAGACCAGTCTACATGGCTGCGATCCGCAACAAGCTCGAGCCCAGGATGATCGGCAATCACTTTCAGCACACCGCTGCTGAGCGCTTCGGCATTGGCATCACCAGGCTGACCGCGGATCAGGGCGACCCGGCCTTTGACCTCACCGCGGGTATCATTCAGCCAGTCCACCATCGCTTCGGCCTGAAGTTGCCCGACAGCCCAACTGTCCTGCATGACCATGACGTCAAGCGGCCCGTCCTGCAGCATCGAGTCGTACCCGACCACTTTGACACCTTGATCGTGGGCCAAATCAACAAGGGCACCAGCGGTTGCGGTGTTGACGGGTTGCAAGACCAGAACGTCCACCCCCGATTCCAGCATTTCCTCAACCTGCTGCAACTGACGCAATGGATCATTGCCGCTGCTGTCAAAGATCACATTTGCACCTTGGGATTCCGCACGTGCAATGAACAGGGATTTGTCAGTCTGATATCTGGCTTCCTGCATGGTCTTGAGCAGGAACCCGATTTTAGCGTTATCCTGCGCTGCCGCGATCATTGGCAGCGATGCGGATAGAAGGCCGGCCAAACCCAAAGCTTTGAGGCCATTTGTGCGTAAGGTTGCTAAAATGGACTGGACCATCGCTTACCTCCTAACTGTCATTCAAGATTTAGGGGATTTTGGCGTTGCCCCCGGTGCGTATGACCGGGGGCAGACCTGCAGCTTTACTTCTTCTGCATCACATCGAACCAGACGGCGAGGATGATGATCAGGCCCTTGATGATCAGCTGATAGAAGGTGACGACCCCAAGCAGGCTCATACCGTTGTTCAGCACGCCGATCAGCAGAGCACCGATGATGGTTCCGCTCACCTTGCCAGAGCCACCGGCCAAGCTGGTACCGCCGATAACAACGGCCGCAATCGCATCAAGTTCGAACATCGTTCCAAGGTTGGGCGAGGCACCGTTCAGACGCGAGGCCAGGATGATACCAGCCAGGGCCGACAGGACCGAAATGACCGTATAGACAATCATCTTGGTGCGGACGACGTTGATGCCGGACAGGCGAGCCGCATCCTCGTTTCCGCCAAGCGCATAGAGGCGGCGACCAAAGCGGGTGCTGTTCAGCGTATAGATCCCGGCAAACGCAATGACTGCAAAGATCGCAACAGGAACGGGGATCCCTTTGTAGCTGGTGAACACGTGGAAGGCCAAAGCAAACCCGCCGATCATTACGGCCCCGTTGACCAGCAGTTCCTGCATATTCACTTCGACGCCATGCGCCTTGCTTTGCTGAACGTCCCGGAAGATCGAATAGACAGCAAGCGCAGCACACACGATCAGCACGATACTGGACATCATCGGCGGGATATAAGCCCCACCAATCAATGGGAACACATTACTCGTTACCGGGACAGAACTGCCGTTGGTTAGGGTCAGTGCCAAACCGCGTGCGATGGTCAGCATTCCAAGGGTTATGATGAATGGTGGTATGTTGAACTTGGCTATCCAGAACCCGTTCCACAGACCTATTCCAACACCCACGATTAAAAGGGTTGCAGGCGCCGCCAATATTGTCGGCACGCCCCATTGCATCATGAGCGTACAGACGACCGCTGATAACCCGACGACAGAGCCAACGGATAGGTCAATACCCGCAATCAGGATGACCATAGTCATGCCTACGGCAATGATCCCGATGATGGTCACCTGACGGGACAGGTTGCTGAGGTTCCGCGCGGTGAAGAACGCGTCGTCGGCAAAGCTGAGCCCAACGACAAGCACGATCAACGCAATTAGCGTCGCGTTGTCCTTTATGAAGTTTATCAGATGGTTTTCCTTGGCGCCATTGACGCCAACACCTGCAACGTTGCTGTCAGCACTCATTTGCTTCCTCCCTTATGCGCTGCCGGTGGCATACGCCATGATTGCTTCTTTCTTCGCGTCGTCCCGTTCAAAGTTTGACACGATCTCGCCTTCGCACATCACCAGAATCCGATCGCACATGCCCAAAACCTCGGGCAGTTCCGAAGAAATCATGATTACGGTGACACCTTGCTGGACCAGTTCATTCAGCAGCTTGTAAATCTCGACCTTGGCGCCGATATCGATCCCGCGCGTAGGTTCATCCAGAATGAACACATCTGGGCGCGAGTTCAGCCACTTACCCAGAATGACCTTCTGCTGGTTACCGCCGCTAAGCGTACCGATTACTGTGTCAATCGAAGGTGTTTTGACACCAAGCTGGTCGACATATTCCTTAACGACTTTGCGCTCCTGCTGAGTGTTGATAATGCCCAGAACCTTTGAACTGATCGTCTCGAGCGAGGAAATCGTCGTGTTGAAGGAAATGGATTTGTCCAGAAACAGCCCCAAAGCCTTACGATCTTCGGTCAGCAACGCGATGCCGGCATCAATGGCGTCTTTCGGCGACTTGATGTCCAGCTTTTGCCCGTTCAGCTTTACCTCACCGGTGGTCTGATCCGGATAGGCACCGAATACACCGCCAACCAGTTCGGTCCGGCCCGCGCCCATTAGCCCGGAGATGCCCAATATCTCGCCTTTGCGGGCAACGAAGCTGGCGTTCTTGACCAGATAGCTGCCAGGCAGATCGGGGTTTGTGACGGACAGATCGTTGACCTCTAGAGTCACCTCACCCGGTGTGAAATCGACCTTGGGAAACATATCCTTGATGTCGCGCCCGACCATTCGGGCGATGATCTGATCCAGTGTGATATCCGCGATCGGAGTGACTTCACCGATCGTCTGGCCATCGCGCAGAACCGCGATCCGGTCGGCGATCTGCTCGATCTCTTCCATCTTGTGCGAGATGTAGCACATGCAGACGCCATCGGCTTTCAGCTTGCGAATGATGCGGAAGAGATCCTTGACCTCTTTGTCCGTCAGCGCCGACGTCGGTTCGTCCAGCACCAGTATCTCGGCCTTGAGCGACAGTGCTTTGGCAATCTCAACCATCTGCTGTTTACCCACAGTGATGTTCTGCACCAGATCTGTCGGGCGAATGTCGTTGATACCCAGTTCGGTCAGCAGTTTCTGAGTTTCGGCAAATGTCTGGTTCCAGTTGATCCTGCCCTTGGCATCGGTGAACTGTCGATCCAGAAAGATGTTTTCGGCAACCGACAAACCGGGGATCAGGTTGAGTTCCTGATAGATGATGCCAATGCCTGCTGCCTCGGCCTCTTTCGTATTCGCAAACCGGACTCTTTCACCGCGCAAAAAAATATCGCCCTCGTAAGTTGGATAGGGCCAAACCCCGCTAAGCACTTTCATGAGCGTGGATTTGCCCGCTCCGTTTTCTCCCATCAACGCCAAGAGTTCGCCCGAGCGGGCTTCGAAATTGACATTGTTCAGGGCGCGAACACCGGGAAAATCCTTGATGATACCCTGCATTTTCAGGACGACTTCAGACATGCTTTTTCCCATCACATTCAGAAAGGTATTTCGGACATTCCCCACCCTGACCGACAATTCTGCCGCAAGGAGTTTAAGGAAGGAGGGCACCATGAAGCCGCGCGCGGGGAGTACACGCATAGGGAGCCAAATGGCGAAACGCCCTCCTTCAGGAAAAGGTCCCGAGGATCAGTTCCCGTAGACTTCTTCCTTGGAGTAGAAGCCGCCAGCAATGATCGTGTCATCGATGTTGTCCTGTGTCACAAGCGTGATCGGGGTCACGATTGTCGGCACATCGGCGAAGCCGTTGTTGATAACCTTGTCCACTTTGACCAGATCTGCGGGCGCGGTGTTGGGATCGGCAGCCAAAGCGACCGCCACTTCCGCCGCAGTTTCTGCCAACGGATCAATCTGCTTCCAGATTTCAACGGCTTGCTTGCCTTGCGCAACATATTGGATATTGGCCAGGTCGGCATCAGATCCGGCTACAAACACTTTGTCTGATGACGCCAGCCCCTGTGCTTCCAATGCCGCGATAACACCACGGGCCATGCCGCTGTTGTTGGCGATAAACGCGTCGATGCTGTTGCTGTTAGAGGTCAGCGTGTTTTCCGCGGTCGCCATGGCTTTCTCAGATGACCAACCTTCATGCGCCTGATTTGTTACCAGTTCCAACCCCGGGTTCGCTTCGACAATTTCCAAAACACCGCTGCTCATGGCGATCGCATTGGAGTCGCCGGGCTGACCTTGAATCAGGGCGATTTTTCCGGAAACCTCTCCGTTCTTTTCTTTCAGCCACTCGACCATTGCTTCACCCTGCAGTCGGCCTACAGCCCAGCTGTCCTGCATCACCATCGCGTCCAGTGGCCCGTCCACGAGCATCGAGTCATACCCGACGACACGCACGCCTTCGCTGTTTGCCATGCTGACCATGCTACCGGCGGTACCGGTGTTGACAGGCTGCAAGACGATGACGTTCGCACCCTTGGCGAGCATGTTCTCAAATTTCGCCAGCTGGGTCAGCTCGTCATTGTTCGCGGAATCAAATATGACATCGGCGCCCAGTTCCTCGGCTTTCGCAGTAAACGCGGCACGGTCACGTTTGTAGCGCTCTTCCTGCATGGTTTTCAGCAGAAAGCCAATTTTGACATCGCCTGCATACGCTGTCCCGGCAGTTAGTGCGACAGCGGCGACAGAAAGCAAGGCGGCTCTACGGGTAATGGTCTGCAACAGGGACATATTTCCTCCAGTGTATGTTCCTTGGCTGCCTGGCCAATTGGGTCGGCAACACGAAATGCTTCGCAAATTGTGCTGGGTGCCGGCTAACCGGAAAGAACAAGCGTCAATCTCAAAGCGATAACGCTAACATAGCAGTGAAGAACGGGGGGAGAATTTGTATATTTAGAAAGCATACATATTCAAAACACCGTTGAGATCCCTGCGCCCAAAGGGATTTTGCATATTTAACAACACCATAATAGATTGCCACGTACTAATCGAAATCATTGAAGTCTCTTGGACAGGCCGCGACAGAGTTGTACCGTAATCGCGAAGCGGGTTGTAAAGCCGCGAAATCGGCAATCAAACATCCTGATGAGATCGCCAGGCCGACACCGTCTGGTGTTTTCTCTGTTGGCGTGCTCAAGCGGACCAATTGGTCAATTTTGCAGACGTCGTCGAAAGACCGCTAAGCAAGACTGCGAACGGCTTTTTCGTGCTCGCCGCGAATGGCCGGTTTCCGCCCTGGGCGCCGGAATCTTCCATTTATCCCGGGTATACCGATGGTTTTCCGCGTGGCGCTGTGAAGTTTAGAAATGTGTCATTTTCAGTGCTATAGACGCTTTAAATATGTACTTTCCAAAGAGACGCTCTTGCCTTCTCTTTAAAAATAAAAGATTTAAGGTGTCATGAACGCTGGAAGGTCGCAAAATCTGAAGAAAGTTCTCGACTCGGTGCCCGCGGGATATCTCGTCGATGCCAACTGGCTCACTGCCCATGGCATAGCCTACGAAACCTTTCGCGACTATGTAAAACGGGGCTGGCTCGAACGCGTTCACCGCGGCGTTTTCCGCCGACCTGTTCCCAATCCGCCCACATCAAACACCGTTGACTGGAAGGCCTGCCTGCTCTCGGTGCAACATATCATGGACTATGATATTCATGTCGGCAGCAAAACTGCTCTCTCTCAGCAGGGATACGACCACTACCTTCGTTTGGGCAACAACGCCCCCGTCTGGATCTATGGCTACAAAATACCCAACTGGCTCACGAAGCTGCCACTCAACACACCTATTGAAACGCGCAATACGTCGCTGTTCGCTGACCAGGCACTTGGCGTTACAAATGACGACCTAAAATCTGAAAACTCCCTCCCGTGGGACTGGCAATTGCGCATGTCGGCCCCCGAGCGGGCGATCATGGAAGCTATGGACGAATTGCCGGACCATGAGAGTTTTCACAACCTCGACATGGTGTTCGAGGGCTTGACGACGCTACGACCTAAGTTGCTCTCGGCACTTTTGCTGAGCTGCAAAAAAATAAAGGTCAAGCGCCTCTTCTTCGTCTTTGCGCATCGCCACAATCACCCCTGGCGCAAACGACTTGATGCTGACGCCTTCAACCTCGGGACGGGGGATCGAGCATTGATCAAAGGTGGCCGAATACATCCGCGATATCGCATCATGGTACCCGAAGAGTTCATCACGACCGGGACAGAAAATGGCGCGTAAGAATTATGAATCCCAGGTCGCCCTTCTCGTGCGTGTATTGCCTTAGGTCGCGAAGGAAGAGAAATTCGCGCTCAAGGGCGGGACAGCAATCAACCTCTTCTATCGCAATCTACCGCGACTCTCGGTCGATATCGACCTGACATATCTGCCGATCAAAGAGCGTGAACAGAGCCTCGCCGAGATCAACGAAGCCATGGATCGTATCGCTAAGTCGATCGAAAATGGTATCCGCGGAGCGAAGGCTCAAAGAATAAAAGGGGGTGGGGGCGGCGCCACCCGCGTGCTTGCGCGTCTGGAAGGTGCAGAAGTCAAAATCGAGACCTCGCCAGTCACGCGCGGCGTTGTTCACGACACCGAAACCCGGGCGGTCTCAGAAGCTGTAGCAGACGCGTTCGGCTATGCAGAAATGCAGATCGTCTCATTCGAAGATTTGTTCGGTGGTAAGCTCCACGCAGCCGTGGATCGCCAGCATCCACGCGATCTTTATGATGTAAAACTTCTCTACGAACACGAAGGACTGACGGATGATCTGTTCCGGACTTTCCTGATCTACATTGCATGTTCGGCACGTCCGGCACACGAATTGCTGAATCCCAACCTGATTGATCTTGATCAGCCTTATGTGCGTGAATTCGAGGGCATGACCAAGTCACCCGTCGGCCTCGATGACCTGCTGGCGACGCGCAAGCAACTGATTGCGGACATCCAATCTCGCTTCGATAAACCCACCAGACGGTGCTGTCAGACGAATTCGAACCAGTCTCAGTTTGCTGCGGAATCCGCGAACCTATCCGGAACAAAGTTGACGCCACTCGCTAAGAGCGG
>NZ_JBQFXD010000024.1:0-19919 GCF_056540665.1 Ruegeria sp. AM4
GCCAATCCTCCAGCCCATTGGAAGAATTGAATCAGCAGTTCATGCGGCGATCAAGGATGAGTTTTTCAACAAAATAAGCCCAAAGCGGACGTAACCGACGGATAAGTTAATCCGCGCTTTTGTCACAGTTATTGTCGACTAAGAGAACGTTCTGTGTATTCGCATTTCCACAAACGTAAGAAGCTTGAGACCGACCAAGTTCAGAGCTGACCATAAGAATCAGTCTTTCTAAATCGTGTTTGTTCTCTGGAAAACGGTGCCGATATGATTGTTTGCAATCATTTGTCCAAATGCAGGGACCTCGCTTCGGCGACAAGATTCTCTGGACAGCATGGTTTTCTGGACAGTACGTTCGTACATACTCAAAAAAATGAATACATGGGGGACCCGAATGTGCTTTTGTTCAACGATTTTGGAAGGCCTTCAAAGAACTGCCAAGCTGACAGGCTTTACGATATCTGCACTCGCAACGGGAGCGACTACTGTAGCCGCCGGTGAATGCAGTTTAAGCGGAGTTCCCAGCGTCCCCGATATGACTGTCTTAACTGTAGAAGCGCTGTCTGAACCGGCACCGCATTGTCGTGTTATCGGTGAAATTGGGACCGAGACCGGATTTGAACTGCTGCTTCCGGACGACTGGAACGGTAAGTTCGTCATGGGCGGTGGCGGAGGGTTCTCCGGCGATTTCAACAATGCCGCTATGGCTTTGGGTAATGTGCTTGCCGACGGATGGGCGACCGT
Organism: Ruegeria sp. AM4; assembly: GCF_056540665.1. Taxonomy (NCBI): domain Bacteria; kingdom Pseudomonadati; phylum Pseudomonadota; class Alphaproteobacteria; order Rhodobacterales; family Roseobacteraceae; genus Ruegeria; species Ruegeria sp. AM4. The sequence goes on from NZ_JBQFXD010000024.1 coordinate 742, forward strand.
CACGACGGACACAGGACACAAGGGCAACGCTATCGTCGCAAGCTGGGCCCTAAACAATCTTGAACGCCAGGTCAGTTTTGGGTTCCAGGCCGTGCACAGAACGGCTGTGTCGTCCCAAGCGATCATAGCCGACTATTATGGGTCGGAGATACAGCGTAACCTTTTCTATGGCTGCTCCCGTGGCGGTGGTCAGGCTTTGATGGTCGCGCAGCGATCACCGGGCGTTTTCGACGGCATCTATGCCGGGGCACCAGCCTACTCCTGGACAAAGGAGATGGCTGGCCGGTGGACTTATGACGCCATGAACATGTTCCCTGATCCAAACCAGATTTCGACACCAGTCATCGATACCGAGGCGCAAGCCCTTCTCGGGAATGCCATCATGGCACAATGCGACGCGATTGACGGGCTTGAGGACGGCATTCTGAATGATCCGCGCCAGTGCGATTTTGTGGTGTCGAGCCTGCTGTGTGGAGAAGGTGAAACCAATCAGTGCCTGAGCGCAGAACAGGTCCGGGTCGCAGAAGATCTCTATCGCGAGGTGGAATTCGGGGGCATGTCCTGGCCCGGCATACCGATGGGCGTGGAGCTACCGGGCAATCCGCTGGGTTGGTCGATGTGGAATACTGGAGGCTATGTCGAGGGTGCTGAAATCGACTTCCACCCCGGTGACGGCGATGAGGATGCGGCGGTGTATGACGCGCCTCCGATTCCCAATGCAACCTGGGGTTTCTCTACACAATTGATGAAGAACTTCTTCTACGGCGATCCAGACTGGACCTATGAAGATTATGACTTCTCCGACTTCGCCCATCACGCTGCGCGCTTGAGCCCGACGCTTGATGCGGAAAATCCCGACCTATCGGAATTCCGGGCCAATGGCGGCAAGCTTATAATTGACAACGGCTGGATGGATGGGTCGCTGTCTGCACACGGAACTATCACCTATTACGAACGGGTGCTTGAACACGACCCTTCTGCTCGCGATGATGTACGCTTGTTTATTCGCCCCGGCATCACCCACTGCCGGTTTGGACCTGGACCGGACGGCACAAACTATATCGAGGCGCTGGAAGAGTGGTTGGACACAGGGGTGGCACCTGACAAACTCGACGCGCCTTATGTCCATCCGCTGACCCGCGAGCCCACCGGACAAGGTGGGCGGATCATCTGCGCGCATCCGACCATTGTAACTTACGATGGGAGCGGTGATCCGAGCAAACCAGAGAGTTTCAGTTGCGTCGTTCCAAACTAGCGAGCCAGAAGAGTGTTGGGCGTGCTCGTTGAACGTTTCGACATGTTCCGCTTCGAATGTCATGATCTTTGTGTGTGATACGCTTTTGTAATAAGGATCAAAAAGAAAATGGAATTCTTTCGCAGCAAGTGCTCCATAAATCGCTGTGAATTCTTCGGCACATTCGTCGTAGCCGTCTCCATGGCATTGATTAGCTTTTCTCAGGTGATGGCGAGCGAAATTGATGAGGTTGTCGAATTGTTGGAACGACAGGTCTTCGAAGGTGTCGTTGAAGCTGGGGAACGCACACAGGTCTCGAACAGCATTAACGGAACGTTGGTTAGTGTGAACTTCATCAACGGGCAACGCGTCGAGAAAGGCGAGGTGCTTTTTGAACTTGCAAAGCAGACCTTTGAACTGGACGTCGAACTGGCTGAGAATGAGGTGCGGCGACGAGAAGTGGAACTGGAAATCGCACGCGAAGCGGCAGAGCGTGCGTCCTCCCTAGCGGGCACAGGTGCTGCCACAGCGTTGAGGAAGCTGGAAACCAAACAGGCGCTTGCGCTTGCTGAAGTTGCGTTGAGGGAAGCGCAGGCAAAGTTAAAGAAGGCGCAGGTTGTTCTGTCCGCGACCAAAATCAAAGCGCAGGCTTCCGGCTGGATTGTCGCCCCGAAGCATGATCTCGGAGCTTATTTGAAAACGCAGACACGCCGTCCAATTGCAGAGATTTTGGACCTGAACACGGTTCTGGTTTCGTATCTTCAGCCTTATGACACACTCATTGCACTTCAGAACGTCTCACCAGTGCCTATACCTCAGCTACTTAAGAAGCTGGATGTTTACGTGATCCTGCCCAATGGCACAGTATTCGAGGAGTCCGGAGAAATAATCTCGACCGACAATGAGTTGGATGAGCAAGGCAATCTGCGCGTCTGGGCAAGGTTCAATAATCCGCAGACACTTCTGATCCCAGGCCTGAAAGTCCAGGCAAAGGTCGAACTCAGGAACTAATACCTCCTTATCTGGATGCCGGTTTTACGCAAAGTGCAATTCACCTCCGCTTTGTCCTTTAGAGAACGCCTTAATCCAAGCAGAAAGAGCGACAGCGTTTATCTTTTTGCTTCGGGTGTTAATCCGCGAACGACCGGTTTGTCCCGCATCTTTTGAATTCGGACAGCATACAGCGAACGGCAGTGTTTCCTGAACAAGCCTTTAGTGGATCGTGCGGCGAAAGTGTCCGGAGAGCCCATAGCTAACAAATGCTGCACTCCTTGCGAATGACCGCTTTCAAAAATCGTGATGGAAATTAGGATGTCGGCATGATCATTGAGTCTCCGTCTCCATTGGGCCACCCGCTGTCGCTGCCATGTGGCGTTACCCTAAAAAATCGGATCGCTAAGTCCGCAATGTCCGTGTTGCGGTCATAGACCACGTGAAAAGTGCCGATTTTGTCCTGCAGCGCCGCCGCAAGTCCGGTTCGAGCCCAAAGTTGCCAATGGTGCTCAGGGCGCGAAAGTCTGCGATGTGTAGATAGGAGCACTTACAGCCAAATTGGTTGAAACAACGAGACTGAGGTTGATGTTATCGATTGGAGGGAAGGTGGCGAGTTGGTCGCGCGGACACCTTCGGCTAGCTGAACGTCTGCTGACTCAACTTGGTGAATACAGATCAAGCACCGAAAGAACGCGCGAACGAGTTGCAGAGTTATTCACGAAAAACCGAGCGATAACTTCATGGGCAGGAAAGTCCGGCCAAGTGTCCAACATTTCGACGATTGCCTTCTCCGCCCCTGAAGTATTACCTGTTTCGTGATAGGCGGTCGCGAGCAAAAAGAGGCTTGGAGGACTTACGGGATGGCCTCGCTCTGCTGCTTTGGAGAAGGCCTCAATGACTTCGTCATAGTTCTCCAGCATTAGTTGTGAAGCGCCGTAGATATTGTTGTATGCGAAACGGCCGACGCCCAGTCGAGACCGTTGTGGGTGAGACACTTCGGCCATAAACTTTGGATCATCTACCACTAGGGCCGTGATGCCTATTAGATCCAAAGTGTGGCCGTCTTGAGGGCTAAGGTCCAAGGCAATTCTGGCACGTCTAAGCGCTCCTTCAATGTCTCCCGTCACGGCAAGGGTCCAACCATGAGCGGCTTGAGACCAACCATCCAAAGGGTCTAGCGTGGTAGCGTGCTCTGCCATTTCCAAAGCTTCACCAATCAAAGCGGTAGGTGCGTCAGCATTGCTTGTAAGCAGTGACTTAAGTGTGAGTACTTGGGCTGAACCCGCATAGCCTGCAGCAAGGTTCGGATCGAGTTCAATCACATACCGAAACGTTTCCAAGTTGATGGCTTGCCGTCGGAGGTCGAATAATGGAAAAAACAATCCACGAGTTTGCTCGGCTAAGTTTACCGCCTGAACACTGGTAATTGACTTCTCCCGAAGTGCAGCCAGTTCTGCGGCGCTTTTAACGGTTGCGAACTCCGTTTTCGATTGGGAACCGCGTAGACCAAAATACCCCAGGACAAATACCAACAAAAGCGTTGTTCCGATGAGGGGAGGCAGGAGTTTATGACGCCATAAACCGACAGAGTGCGAAGATTTCGACTGGCTTTGTCCGACACTTGGCTTCGTCGCGACGGATCGTTCAAACTGTGGTCGATACCCTCCGGTTTGCATACTTATGCGCAAAGTGTCCGATCTGCCCGCGCCACTGTAATAATCCTCCAAACCACGCCGTAGGCGACGGGCTTCAACCCGCACGAGGTTTAGTGCCCCTCCGTTCTCGTCAAGTTCCTTATCGTAGACATCGGTCGCAATAACTTTGCCCTTTATGGAACTCCCATGACCGTCAAGTTCCTGATCGACAATGTATCTCAAGAAGGACTGCAGTCTGGGTGAACCAGCAAACTCTGCAGATGTAAGGACGCGCTCAAGTGCTTGTCTAATTTCTTCAGCCGTTACCATTTTCTTAGAAAGACCTATTTTAGGCTGTCGTTTCAATCAATTAATGACTATCCCGCTCCTCTGAATTTAAGCTGAACTTACCCCTAGCTCACCGTAACTCACTTTCCTTTCGCTCCATCCACCTTCTAACATATTGGCTAAAGTGAATACAAATAGGTCACATTCTGCCATGAACTGCAGGGAACTCCACACCCTCATACCCGAGTATTCCGAGGCAGCTCTGTCCCGAGCGCTAAGGAACGAAAATGTACGTGAAGCGGTGGAAGACCTTGATGAAGCCCTTAAGCATGTAGCCCTCTCACCAGAAAAGTCTCCTGTACGAAGAGAATGGGAGACTGTTCGAGACGAGCTGCTGTCTGAAATTCGACGCCTTGCGCAGAGACTCTGCGATGCCAATTGACATCGTCGATGTGAAGGAACCGCCGATCCTGATCTTCAGGAACCAGGGACAAGCCAAATAATGCGTAACAAACAATAACTCGGAGGATCCAAAAATGAGCCAACCACGCAACCCTTACGGGCAACGCCCCGGCGGTGGCATCACGCTGCCGGAGTATTTCCGGCCAACACCCGGCTGTACAAGCAACAACTTTTTCCCGCCCAACGAGCTTTTGCCAAAAGGCGAGATGCGGATTTGTTTTCCGGGTAGCACGCCTTGGCCTCCGACGATGGTACAGTCCGGCACATGCATTGTCCTGGAGTTGGGGAACGGTACTCCCTTCCCGCGCCGCCTGTTCTTTGATTTCGGCAATGGCTGCGTAAGGAATATTATTCAGCTTGGCATTTTGCCGCCGATGGTGCGCGACATCTTCATCAGCCACTTGCACGTCGACCACTATGCAGACCTGCCCTACTTTATGCCGTTCCGCGCATGGTCGGGTGGTTGGCGTAACGGATTGCGCATTTTCGGCCCATCGGGTGACCGGCCAGAGACGGGCACCCAATATATGGTCGACAAGATGCATGAGATGATGACATGGCATCTTGAGAACTTTGACCACTGCCCGATTGGCGCCGGCTACGACACCGAAGTTGTCGAGTTCGACTACAAAGACGAAGGCGGTGTGGTACTGGAAGAACCCGGTTTGAAAGTCACGCACTGGGCGCGAAGCCACGTGAAAAGCGGTGCGTCAGCATATCGCGTAGATTGGGAAGAAGCCGGATTGTCCTTTGTCTGGACAGGCGACGGGCGCCCTGATGAAAGCACAATCGAGTTTGCGAAAGGCTGCGACATTTTCGTGACCGAAGGACAAGCCGATCTACCGCAACTGCTCAACTACAAATACGGCACGCCCAAAGAAGTTCTGGAATTCACTCTGGATACCTACCACACGCCTTACTATGCGGCGGGGTACCTGATGAATGAAATCCAACCTCGGGCTGGTGTGATCTGTCACTACACCGAGGAATCAGCAGGCGAAGCGATCGCGGAAATCCGCGCGCATTGGGATGGTTTGTTCCTGTTCGGTGGTCCTGACATCAAGGTAATCAACGTCACCAAGGATCGTATCTGGGAACGCATGGCCCTGCGTCCGGAAATGCCAGCTATGCAGCCACCAGATCCCAGAACGTTACCGTTCCCGGCTGGCGAGATGCCGGACTACATTCAGATCCCGAAACCGCGTTTGCCGCGTGAGGAACAACAGGATGCCTTCCTGCGGGAACGGGAACTAGATCCGGCCCTCTACATGCCTGAGGACGTGCTCCGTCCACTGACGCAGCACTACGATGAAGAAACGTTCCGCTTCGACCTCCACGCCCTGATTGCTGCACGCGATCATACGGATTGATCTGATTTTTGACTAAAAATACGCGCCGCGTTTCTGAGCCACGCGGCGCGAACACAGTTCTTGCCAAGGATGCAGCCATGAATAACGCCCCAAAAGAACCTGTACCGCTGACGATCCTAACAGGGTTTCTGGGTGCGGGAAAAACCACTCTGCTGAACCGGATTTTGAAGGGTGGTCATGGGTTGAAAGTTGGCATTCTTGTGAATGATTTCGGCTCAATCAATGTCGATGCAGAACTGGTTGTTGACGTCGAAGATGGGATGATCAGCCTCGCGAACGGCTGTGTCTGTTGCCAGATACGAGATGATCTCGTTGAGTCAGTCGCCGCATTGATCGAACGTGATGATCCCATCGAGTACATACTGCTTGAAGCCAGCGGCGTGGCAGATCCAGCAAGCATCTATATGACCTTCGTGGATTCAGCCTATCGCGACCTGATACGGCTTGACAGTGTGACGTGTGTCGTCGACGCCGATCAAGTCTTCACTTATGACGACCCGGACCTTGCCAAACTCAAGCTGCAGCAGATCGGATTTGCGGATCTTGTAATCCTGAACAAAGTTGATCTGGCAGGTGTTGAGGAAACTGCAAAGGTAAAGAGGTGGATAGACGGCTTCTTCTCAAGGGTTCGCATCGTTCCTGCCGTCAAGTGTAACGTTCCACTCGAAATCCTGCTGTCTGTCGGTCGTTTCGATGTGTCTCGCGCGATGGCTGATCATGCGAATAGCCACGACCATCATCATGGGCACAATCACGGTTCTTTCTTTAGCACCTGGAGTTATACGCGCGACGCTCCCTTGCAGCGCAAAGCGCTGGAACGAATGATCAAGAGAGAACTGCCATCTAATATCTATCGCTGCAAAGGGTTTGTTTACCTCGATGACGACCCGAACAACCGTTATTTGCTGCAAGTTGTCGGGCGGCGGGTCGAGTTGACAAAAGACCGCCCTTGGGGGGCCGAGGATCCGGCAAACCGGATCGTTGCCATCGCACACAAAACAACTCTTGATCAAGCGCACTTAGGTGAGTTGTTCAATGCTTGCGCAGTGTCGTCTGTCAGTCGAACTGAAAGTCGAGATGAACCTGCCGCAACGGGATAGTTACCATGCATGGGTTGGAAATCCTGATCGTTCAAGCAGCGAGCTATATCCAGATACTATTCGAAGCGGCGAGCGTCATTGTTGTTGCAGCAGGAGGTGTTGCCTTCGCTCGAGCGCTCATTATGCATCGAAAGTCGGACGCCGAGCCAGTCGCGCGGCGCATCCTCGGAAAGTACCTGATCGTGGCGCTCGAATTGCAACTAGGCGCAGACATTATTGCAACCGCAACAGACCCTTCCATCGAAGAACTTGCAAAGCTTACGGCCATCGCCTTTGTCCGAACCTTTCTAGACTATTTCCTGGTTCGGGAAATTCGCGAAGAGCGGGTCGCAGACAAACCAAATGAGACCTAGAATTATCACTGAGGCATACCATGGATTTTGACGATGAGGATGAACCGCAGCGTTCTACCAACCAGTTGGCTGGAGAGCGCACGGATCTTGCATTCGAGCGTTCCCGGCTTGCATCGGACAGGACGACGATGGGATATATGAGAACGGCCACGTCACTCATTGGGTTCGGCTTCTCCATACCCGCACTATTCAGAATTCTGACTGAAGTTCCCGGGTTAGAAGACGCACCGGTGGAACGCGCACGTTTTGTTGGTTTGTTCATGCTGGTACTGGCGGTGCTGATGCTGTCAGTTGCTATCATACAACAGATAACTTTTCTTAAGCGACTGTCTGATATCTCCGGAAAGCCTTTTCCGATTTCACCAGCATTGATCTCTGCCGGTTTAGTCTTCGCAGTCGCAATTTACGCTACAATCAGTATTCTTTGGAATGTGGAACCACTGTGATGGATTCCCCGCTTCCTTTCGAAGAATTCGTCACGCTGTTCATCCATATTTTTCTCTGCCTCGCGATGCTCTGCATAGGATTGAGTGCAACCTTTCGCGAAATGGGTGACGCCCTTCTCGAACGCAAACGGCTTACCCGTTTGCTTGCAGCTAATGTCTTCATCCCGCCGATAGTTGCGATTTTGATCATAGGGTTCTTTCCGCTTCCGCGACCAGTGGGCGTCGTTTTGTTTTTGTTGGCAGTGGCTCCTGGCGGTATCAACGCAGTCCAGTTCTCGACCAAGGCACCAGGTCAAGCCGGTGCAGCTGGTGGGTTGTTGTTTCTACTATCGATAATTGGCTTGATATTAGCGCCGGCGGCGGCGCAGATTGTTCTACCTGCTGATGCACTGGAACGTGTTGCCTGGGATCAATTGCTAATCCGTATCGTGGCTGTCATTGGGGTTCCACTGTTGTTGGGTATGTTGATCCGTCGTTTTTTTCCAACAGTGGCCGAGCAAATTTACAAACCGGCGATGCTCATATCGACAGTTTCTTTTATTGCATCTGTCGTAGCGAGTCTCGGGGCCAGGCAAGAAGCGGCCGTAGGTCTTGGGCCGATAAGCCTGATCGCCATGTTGATCTTCATTCTCTCGCTCATGGCGGTCGGTTGGTTTTTGGGCGGCAGCAATCGGGAATATAGGCAAGTTCTGGCCATCTGCACAAACCTGCGCAATGTTGGCCTCGTTTACCTTCTTGTGGATGCGTGTTGCTTCAACCCGGCCTATTCGGCAAGCGTCTTGGCATTCATGGCGCTGATGGTTCCAATCAACCTGGTATTCACCATTATCTGCGCGGTAGCACGGAAACGGAAAAACCAAGCCACGAAAGATGGTGAGGGTACCGGAGCATGACCAGATGGCGAATGATATCCCGTGCTTTTTTAGGGGCATTCTTTGCTGTGGCGGCTTCCAAGTCTTGGGCGCAGACCGTTCCAGATGAAAAACTCTCGGATGATCCGACCAAGATCGTTACGAAACTCGGCGTCCGTTACAGTGATTTTGGCACAGTATTCGGCTCGGTTGCTTTCGGGCCTGTCACTAAGATCAACGTATCAATCTCGGAGGACGATCAGTGGCGCATAGGCGGATCTTACCTCTTCGATTTTGGCATCGTGAATATCTCGGCCTCAGAGCAGGAACTCGAAGGCGGTGTCATGCAAACGCAATACGCCATCGGAACGTTCGTACCTCTTGCTGCATTTGGCATCCGACCGAAAGGGTGGTTTTTGTTCCCGGCTCTCGGTGCAAACTACACCGATGGTCGGATCAGCAACAGTGATTTCGAGTTCGCCGATGCCTTTCCCACCGAAATCGCCAGCAAAGGTGGATATGTCGGATTGTTGGGTCTCAAACCTATTTCTGAACGCTGGACGATAAAGACCGCGGGTGTCCTATCCGCCGGCTCAAACGACTACTCAGGGTTCAGCATCGGTGCAGGTGTTACCTTCAATGCGTCGCCAGACGACAGCATCAGTGTGTTTGGTAGCTACATCGACAACACGTTCGGACAACGTAACCTACTTGGCATCAGCTATACGCGCGAGTTTTGACGACAGCGGATGTAAAAGAAACACGGTGAGGGAAATCAAAATGCTCATTATTCTCGGCTTGTATTTTGGCATTGTTTGGCTTGTTTTTGCCAAGCTTAAAGTCTTGCCTTGGAACGGGTTCTTCAAGACAGTCGTTTATAGTGGAGCATTGGTCATAGCGCTGGTTGTGATCGGAGCCTTAAACCACACGACACCGTCTGGGACTGTGTCTGTGCAAGGCGCGGTCATCAACATAGCGCCGAACGTATCCGGCCCAGTCACTGAAGTTGCAGTAGAAGCGAACCAACCTGTGGCAATGGGTGATGAGTTGTTTCGAATTGATGATACCACCTACGCGGCGGAAGTTGCTCGACTTCAAGCTTCACTCGCATCAGCACAGTCGGCAGCAGACCAATTGAAGACGGACTATGAGGCGGCGTTGGCGGAGATTGAATCTCTTGAAGCTCAACTCTCTTTCGGTGTGCAACGTCGCGATGACATCGTTCAGCTTACTGGACGCGGCGCTGCAGCAGAGTTCCAATTGCAGGAAGCAGTTTCCACGATTGAACAACTCGAAGCTGGTCTGCGTGCAGCGCAGGCGCGTAGGCGAAGCCTTGAACGACGCATCGCGGCTCAAGTGGACGGAGTCGATGTCGGAGTTGTAGAAGTTCAAGAGGCGCTGGCCCAAGCTGAGTGGGCATTGCAGCAGACAGTTGTACGTGCGCCTGCTGACGGTATTGTGACGGCGCTCTCGCTTCGGCCTGGCAATCGTGTCACGACCTTGCAAGGTGCTGTGAATTTTATGGTTCCTTCAGATCGTCTGCTCGTCGCGGCGTTGCCGCAAAGCAGTTATCCCAACGTGTCCGTTGGCGATACGATCCGGATTGCTTTGGGCACAATGCCTGGTCAAGAGTTTGAGACCACTATACGTTCAATCCCGCCAGGAACGCGAGAAGGCGCGTTGGACACGAGGGGCGGGCTACCTAGCCTGCGCGAACTGACTGGTGCTTCGAGCTACATCGTCACTATTGAAATCCCAGAAGGCCTTCCTTCGGATCGTGCGCAGCTTGGTACATCAGGAACCGCACTGGTAGTCACGGAAGAGGCCGGTGCAATTTCAGTGCTGGCTGAAATCCTGTTTTGGATCGCTAAGAAACTCAACTACATTTGAGCTCAGGTTCAACAAAACGGGCAACCCGGTGCACCAATTACAGGAAACTGAATGCGGTTGATCAGAATTTGTTTGGTTTTGATAGCGGTGATTGCGCTAGCCGTTGTTGGGTTAAGGTTGGCTTTTCCGCTGCCTGAGGAGAATTTTTCGCAGCAAACGTTGAAACAGGACGCCGATTGGGCCGGCCCCTTGGGTGAAACCATTAAAAACGTTGTTGAACGCAACCGCGGACTCGATGGGGTGCGGACTTTGGGCGATGGGCGCGCCGCATTTGCGGCCAGGGCTATCCTCGCGAGAGAGGCGACTTCCTCAATCGATGCGCAATACTATATTTGGCAAGATGACGTCACCGGCCTTATGCTTCTTGACGAGCTTAGGGCAGCAGCCGAACGCGGTGTTCGGGTCAGATTGCTGGTCGACGACAACGGTATCTCGGGGCTGGATGACCTGCTTTCAGAGCTAAACGCTCTCACCAATGCGAACGTGCGTATTTTCAATCCGTTTACGTTGAGAAAACCCAAGCTCCTGTCTTATGCATTTGACTTCAGCCGACTGAATCGGCGGATGCACAACAAATCAATGACTGTAGACGGGGTTGCCACGATTGTTGGGGGGCGCAACATCGGCGACATCTATTTCGACTATGGGGCTGGAACGCACTACCTGGATTTAGACGCTATAGCCATCGGCCCAATTGTAGACGAGGTTTCACGATCGTTCGACGCCTACTGGAACAGTGCTTCGTCTTACGACGCTGGACTATTTTTAGATCCTCCAGCAGTAAACAGCCTGCAATCCAAGGCGGATGCAGCACGGCAAACCGCCGTTGGCGCAGGTTATCAAAACGCGATTCAGGAAAGTGTACTGGCCGACCACATCGCGGCTCATAACCTGAAGTTTGATTGGAGCGAGGTCACCCTTTTTGTTGACGATCCTGCGAAGGGATTGGGCGAAGTTAAAAGTGAAGACCTGATGGTCGAACAACTGATCGAATTCGCTAAAAGTTCACAGACCTCACTGGACCTAGTTTCGGCATATTTTATTCCTGGCGAAAGAGGTTCTAAGGTCTTGGAGGAGTTGGCCAGGTCAGGTGTTAGGGTACGTATATTGACCAATTCTTTGGACGCGACAGACGTGATGCCGGTTCACGCTGCGTATATGCGTTATAGATATGATTTGTTGAACAGCGGGGTAGAACTGCTGGAGCTGCGAGCCCTGCGGCGGGAACATCGCGACAGAAGCCTGCCAGAGATCCTGGCTGGGTCGGCATCAGGGCTGCATGCAAAAACCTTTGGCTCAGACGGTGAGCGGATCTTCATTGGCTCATATAACCTCGATCCAAGGTCTGCGCATCTCAACACTGAAATGGGCATCATGATCGAAAGCCCAACGATTGCTGCTTCACTGGCTGAGCAATTGAACAAAACCGAGTTTTCGTATCGCGTAGAGCTCAATAACAGTGGCGAGATGATTTGGATTCAAGAAGAACAGGACGGCACATTCACTGTGCATACTACGGAACCGGAAACCAATAGCTTTCATCGAGGGCTTACCGCAATCGTCAGGTGGTTACCTGTCGAATGGATGCTGTGAGTGGTTTCTAAATTGTTGTAGTATCATTTTAGCCGGGCAAACTACCCGTTCACCCGTCGGTTGGGCCGACAGAGACTTTGATGTTGATCTTTACAATCTCCATCCTGAGCGAACGCGCCTGCTGGGTACCTTGGGAGCACCATCACAACTAAACTGGACAGCCCAACACATCATCAGACATTGCACCCCAAAGGACCTAGTTATTCGTGTTGTAGTATGCGAAACTGCAAAGTTCAGTTTTGAATATCCGCTTTGAACTGGACAGCGGTCATTCCCAAGCACATTCCAAATGGCAGCTTCGTCCGCCGTCCAGACATCTGCCGCCGTCGTGATCGAGCTAGCGCAGCGAATGGCGGCAATGTGGGCTGCAACCGCAGAAGACGAACAACCGTGTGAACGGCAAGAATGGGCCGTCCTTGCATTGGCCATTTCCGGCAGTATCCCGAACCTTGACTCCCTTAGCGCTTCGACAAGCCTTCCTTTGAGAGAGCTGTCTGAACCGCGGGCGTGGCCTCAATACGTCGATAATGTTCACGAAGCGCCGGCCATTGACTAATGTCCAGATCCTGATCCTCGAGCCAGCGGCACAACGTATATAGATAAACGTCGGCTATCGAAAATTCTTCACCCAACAAATATGGGCCATTTTGCAGCGAAGCTTCGATAACTGCGATACGCTTCGATAGATGCTGACGACCTACTTCAAGAAATGAGCGTGGTGTATCGGGTCGGTAGAGTGGGCTGAAACTCTTGTGAATTTCCGTGGCTAGGAAATGTAACCATTCAAATGAGCGAAGTCGCTGATACTCACCAACCGGCAGCAGCTTTGCCTCGGGCGCGCAATTGTCCAGATATTGAATGATGACCGGGATTTCGGTGAAGACCTGTCCGTCCGAAGTCTCTAATGCGGGTACATACCCTTTTGGGTTTACGTCCAAAAAACTCTGGCCTTCAGAGGTTCGGCGCGTCGTATAGTCGACCTGCACAATCCTAAAGTCTCGGCCAGTCATGATGAGAGCAACGTGAACTGTCAAAGAACACGCGCCGGGCATGAAGAAGAGCTTCATTTTAGCGCCTCTGGATACAAGCTTTGAACATCGTCCAAAAGCACCAGCGCAAGATCGTAGGGTTTCAGGGTTGCTTCCTCAATCTTGTGGCCATCGCCATCCAAGTCCGTGGCCACAAACTGGTCTCCGGGCTGCAGCAAACAGCTATCGCCGTCGCTCGTATCAATGCGGATGGTTCCCGACAGAACCGTCCCAAGAACAGGCGTGGGCGCGCAATGCCACTCATCCCGATACCCAGTAGGGTGGTGCATCATGATGACCCCCGTTGCCTTGATCGCTTGGGTAATTTCGTAGCCACCTGGCGATGGGGGTGTGAATTCTCCCTCATGCGTCGCCCACACCTCCTTGGATAAATGGGTTACGCCATTGGCATCTGCTTGAATGTGAACATATTCCATCACGTAGCCCTTCCTATCACGCCGAAAGCGTGCGCTGTGAGGGCACGCAATGGGTTCTGGCAGGTTGGTGCCATTGGCAGGCAATGTCGTTCACCATCAACAACCAGTTTTCGCCTTCTCCTGGCCAGTCTTCTTTCTCCATCCGGACCTTGCCAACATGGCGGAATCCATTGGCTTCATAGGTCGATATAGCGCCGGGGTTTGCATTGCTGACAGACAGGGAGACCGGATCGCCAGTCCCTGCTGCGGTGTCTTGTGCGTTCTGAAGCAGAGCGGATGCAATGCCAGCGCGCCGGAAGCCTGGGAAAACGGCAATGGCATTGACATACACAGTACCCAAAAGGCGGTTGTCGACCTCGTTGAAGGCCCGCGTCATTGCGGACACCCCATCCAGAGATTGCCGTTTGGTGATGCGATAGGTCAGGATTCCACCAACTGGTTCACCGTCGATAGCCGCGATCCTGAAGACCTGTTCCGGATCGTGGATTTTGGCGATCATGCGCGCGGCGACACATTGGTCGTAGTCCTGTCCGGGCTTCAGCCCCTTTTGCCACAGATAAGGCGACAGGCCGTTGCTTGCGAGCTCAAAGACCTGACGCAAGACACCCGCGTCCTTATCCGCACCAGTTCTGATCTTGATGTCGGGCATCTGATTACTCCGGTTGCAATGGGCTGATGTTTACGAGGCCGTAGCGTCACACATGGCGACAACATGACGATGATCGGTGCCGCAACACCCGCCCATGACTTTTAGATTGGGCAACAGTTTCGACAGCTCAGCGTAGAGATTTCCAAGCTCAATCGGATCGCCGTCATCCAGTTCTGCGGCCTCGTCGAGTTCTGCATGACTCATCCGCGACGCATTTGCGCGCAGCCCCATAATCCGGCTGGTCCATTCGCCTTGCAAAATGTGGGAAAAGTGATCGGGATGGGCGCAATTGATCATGAAGTAAACCGGGTAGCCGTCGGTCGCGTGATCGACGGCGCGGATTGCATCTCCGAGGTTTTCACCGGAAGGCAAACGCCCGTCTGTTTCGACCGTAAAAGCAATCACGACGGGAATGCCCACGGTTTGCGCGGCCTTGGCCACTCCAATCGCTTCGTCGGTGTAGGTCATCGTGATCGCGGACGCCATGTCGGCGCCAAACTCGGCGAACCAACCAACTTGTTCCGCGTGGTAGGCTTGGGCCTGCGCGGCGGTCATCAAACGGGACGGCGCATAGCCATCGTCTTGCGGGCCAATGACGCCGTTTACGATAAATGGGCTTTCATCGGTTTCAAAACGGGCCTGGAGCGTTGTAAGTCTGCTAATCGTTTCACGGTGAATGGCGCGCAGGTCGTCCTGTGACACACCCAGTTCTGCTGCCCACCGCGCGCTGGCCCGCCAGGTTGGCGTATCCATGATGAAACCGCGCTTTGCCTCAATCGCAACCCGCGCAAACCGGTCCATATAGGCGTCCATGGCGGCCATCCCCGCTTCGCTTTCAAGCGCTTTGAAGGCGGCGAAAAGGGGAAGATCGATACCATCGTGAAAGATCAGTGAGGTTTCCAGGCCGCCGTCGGTAATCATGTGTTTTCCTGCCATCTGAGGCAGCGCGTCACGATATTTCATGGGTCATCCTTCCAAATGCAAAACGTTGTATGAAAAGACGTACCGATGAGCCGGGGCAGGTGCTTGAGCCGGACCTGAGAAGAGTCTGAGAATTTGCCGAGGTTTGCGGGTGAAGTTTCTTTCGATAGGCTGACGCCATGGAAGTAGTGATTTCTGATGCTCGGATTGATTTTGACCGGATGACTGCGCAACAAGGGTCAGATTTGCGTCGTCTCACTCGGCAAACGGCCGGTATCCTGCGCGCTTTGATTGATGCCGATGGTCAGGTCGTCAGCAAGGACGACCTGATCCAGCTCGTCTGGGATGGCCGCATTATCACCGACGCCACGCTTTCGACCGCCATCAAAGAGGCAAGGCGGGTTGTCGGCGATTCAGGCGCGTCCCAGAAGATCATCGAAACCGTGCACGGCGTCGGATTCCGACTGGTTGCAGGGGTTGAGAACCAAACAAGCGCCCTGGTGCGGACGACAAACGAACCCACCCTTCTGATCCTGCCCTTCCGCAGCCTGAGCCCGATAGAGGCGGACCAGCAGATCGCCGATGGTTTCAGCGAAGAGGTCACGTCCAGCCTCACTCGGTTTCGCAACCTGCGCGTCCTGTCCCGCCTGACGGCGCAGCATATTCAGACCAACAAGATCGGTCAGTCCGAAATCGCGCGCGACTTTGGTGTCGATTTCATTGTCGAAGGTAGCCTGCGTCGGTCCGCCGAAAGACTGCGCGTGACCGTGCAGGTCAGCGACATTGCCACTGGCGAGATCGCGTTGATGGAGCAAATCGACCGCGCAGGGGACATCCATGACATCTTTGACATTCAGGACGAGGTCGGGCTTTTGATTGCAGGCCGGGTTGCCACCCGACATGGCGAGATTGATGTCCGGCACCGGCAGCGTACTTTGGCAGGTCAGGCGCAGACATGGGACGTCTATGCTGCTGTGGCGAAGTTTTACGAGTTCTACAAAACATACAATCCCGCGCTTCATCTGGAATTGCGCGAACAGCTGCCCGAATTGCTGAAAGCCGACCCCAAAGCCTCTGATGGGTGGGCGGCGCTTGCGCTCATCTATTTGCAGGAAAAGCGATTTCACCTGAACGAACGGCCGGATGCAGATGTGCTCACTCTCGGCCTGAATGCGGCAAGGCGTGCCGTGGAAAGCGATCCGCAAAGCGGCTTTGCGAGTATGACACTGGCCTTGTGTCAGTTTCATACGAATGACCTAGCCGGGTTTCGCGAAACATCTGAAATGGCGCTGAAACTCAACCCAGGTCACGCGGATATCCTAGCCGAGATTGGGCAATGCCATGCGTTTCTTGGCGCGTTTGATCGTGCAATTCCACTTCTTGATAATGCAATCGAACTAAGTCCGGTTCATCCAGGCTGGTATCATTACCCTCACGCCTGGCGTCTTGCTCTTGGCGATTATTGGAACGCCGCACTGTTGGAGATCGAGAAAGTGCCTATGCCCGGGTTCTTTTGGTATCACGCGCATCAGGCTTGGTTCCACGCGGAGCTTGGAAATGTTGAGGCCGCCGAAACGGCGAGGCTGGAACTGTTGAGAAACCGCCGGAACTTCGAAGCAACCGTTCCAAATGAGATTGTGTTCAGCTATTACGCCGGTCCGTTGGTTCAAAAGGCGTTCGATGGTTGGAGAAAAGCAGGGTTGAACGTCAATCTGCCACTCGACCTCGCGAAGCGCAAAAAACCAACAGCGGGCTGAAGAAACTCGCGTCAGCGACGACGTAAGAACAATCAAAACGAACCGAAGCCTTCGTAGTTGCTTGCAGCCCTTCGCACATGCCCATCGAAGCTTTTGTTTTGTCTGGGTGGTTATCTTCGCTGAACCCGCTTCTTCTTGGGCGTACGTCTAAAATCTCAGAATCTTCTCAGGCTTAACTCAAGCACGCATTGCAGCGATCCTCTAGGTCTTTCGGACAACAGTTTACGAACGCCTGCGACCGAGGAGCCCTCTCGGTTTCAGCATATCAATCCAATTTCTGGACGAAGGAAAAAGAAATGCAGTCGCGAATTGCCGTTTTGCTCGCTGCCGACGTGGTCGGGTATTCCGCAATGATGAGCAAGGATGAGTCTGTGGCCATCGATACAGTTCAGGCGCTCAAAAACCAGGATCTGGAACCGATTGTCACCGAAATGGGCGGTGAGGTGCTGAAGAGAATGGGAGAC
Source organism: Ruegeria sp. AM4 (assembly GCF_056540665.1). NCBI lineage: Bacteria > Pseudomonadati > Pseudomonadota > Alphaproteobacteria > Rhodobacterales > Roseobacteraceae > Ruegeria > Ruegeria sp. AM4. Next base: position 18,212 of record NZ_JBQFXD010000024.1, read on the forward strand.
GGATGGATCATAGCCTTTTCATCAGTGGGAGCAGCGTTGGCAAGCGCTAAGGCAGCTCAAACGAACCTGCATAGCAAACCATGCGTCAAGCTGAGGATCGGCTGTCACATTGGTGAGGTCAGCTTTGACGAAAACGATTTCTATGGGGCTGGCGTCAACATCGTTCAGCGCATACAGGCAGAGGCACCGCCGGGAGGTTTGATGATTTCGGAAGACCTATTCCGACAACTCGCCGACGATAACCGTAGTGACCTGCAGGATGCAGGGACATTCAGCTTAAAAAACATCACTCAGCCGGTTCGGCTCTATCAGTGGCGCCCCAACGTCAATGCACTTCCTCAGCAGGGTCAGGTTCCCTCCATCATCATACAATCGGTGGATTGTGCACCTGGTGACAGCGAAACAAACGCGATCGCGGGCGACCTAAGAGAAGAGCTCATCGTACGCCTTTCGCGTCGCAGGGGTATTCTGGTTTTTGATGGACATTCAAGCAAATCGGATGATGCCGTTTATGACCTCAGAGGTCGGCTTCGCCTCTCTGGCGGAAAGGGAAGGCTTACTCTCAACCTCACACTGCGTTCTGAGGCGAGATCCGTGTGGTCGCGGACCTATACCCTTCCTGCGGAGGACATATTTTCGTTTTGTGACGAGGTTCTTGAGCTTGCGGAGGGAGAATTACGCCTGCAAACAAACGCGTTTGATGGAGACAGGCTTGCCGGTATATCAGTCAATGAACTTAGTGTCTCAGAACTTCGTGCGAAAGCAGCAAACGAATTTTACAAGGTGACCTTTGAAAGCTGGTCTACAGCTTTGGATTTATTGAACAGAGCGCTCGATCTCAATCCAGATGATGGAGTTTCTCTGGCGATGCGTGCCGAAGCGCAAATCATGCTATTTGGGGCGCGACGTGAAGGCCTGCCAAATGCGCTTCAAAAATCGTTGCAAGACGACCTGGACAAGGCCGTCGTTCGAGCCCCTCAAAGCGACTATGTGTTTTGGTGCCGGGGATTATATCGCGCCACTGTTGCCAAAGATCCGGACAGTGCACGAGCAGATTTAATCCGTAGTTCCAGCATCAACCCAGCGTACAGAGAAAACTATGAACTTGAGGGGCAAATTTGCCTTTTGGAGGCGAATTTCAAAGGTGCAGTTTCGGCGTTTTCTCGGCTCATTGACCATGGTGAAAGAGATCCACTTCAGCCGTACCGCTTGTTTCTGCGCGGCATCGCCAGGTTTTGCGACAAGGATTATGAAGGCGCTGAAAAGGACGCGGCGATGGCGTCCGATTTACGTCCCAACGAAGCGGGTCACCTTTATCTACGTGCTTTTGCACTCGAGAGCTTGGGCAACTCCCACGACGCAAATGCTTATCTGAATCGCGCCAAAAAGCTTGATACACAACATGCTATTGCTACACGACTTCCGGTGCTCCCCTCTGTGTTCAATTCGACATTGGAGAAATTTCGGTCGCAGAGCAAAGCTGGTACTTAGCTCCATGCTAGGGCTTGTTCGGCATTTCACTAATTTCATCGGCTCTCGTTCTTCGCTCGCGCAGCGAATGGCGGCAATGTGGGCTGCGATCGCAGAATGGTGGCGCCGCGTCGAGTGACTGGTCTGGGCCGATTCCGTTGAAAAACAATGTTTTGCTGACGCAGAAAGTGGTCATCCGAACAGAGTGCGAGCGCCTTTTTATCAGACTTTTCGCGTT
>NZ_JBQFXD010000025.1:0-16742 GCF_056540665.1 Ruegeria sp. AM4
ATATCTTTATCGAGCGATCAATATACACAGCAAGACCCTTGATTTCATGCTGTCCGAGCGTCGGAACAAGGCCGCTGCGACGAGGTTCTTCGCCCGCACTCTCGAGGTGAACGGCCTACCGCGCTAGATCGTCATCGACAAAAGTGACGCCAACACCGCTGGCATCAAGGCGATCAACAAGATGTTGAAAGGCTTTGGTTGCCCGATCCCGATTGAGATGGTCAGACGGAAATACCTCAACAACATCATTGAACAGGATCACCGCTTCATCAAACGAAGAATCAGACTCATGCTGGGGTTCAAATCTATCGTTTCAGCCGCATCCGTCCTGTCAGGCATAGAACTGGTCAACATGATCCGTAAAGGCCAATTCACGCCCGGGCTCCATCCGTTTCAGCGGTTTATCCAGCTGGTGGGATAATCGCCTCTCCAGTTTCGTCTATACAACTCTCAAAGAAAATTGCGACAGAACCTCATGGAAGTTCATCTCGCGCACAAAGACTCCGAGATTGCCCATGTCGCTGATCTGGACGTGCCTGCCCAATGTGCAGCCTATTCCGAAACCTACTAACGACCCTTACTTTATGCTGCTTGAAATTGCGGCGAAGGTGTCAGTAAAGCCCAGACCTCTCGAATGCAGCGCTATAAGCAGATGTCCGGTTTTTCATTCCGTTCGCAATGGAAGGATATCAGGAACTTTGGCGTAGGGTGCAGGCGGCAGCCATTCTTGAAATGTCCGGGCCAGTCTTGGATCACCGCTAAGAAAGAAAGACCCCAGTTCTGTCTCTCTAGCCAATGTGGTGCGTCCCATGATGATGCCGCCCATCGCGACCAATGTGGTTTCAACATACAAATCAACCTCAAGATCAGGATCGTGAACGCAAAGTTCAGGAGGTGCTCCTCGCTGGGCCAGAAACCAGAATGTGTCGTAGTCCGTCGGTTCATCCTGAAAATGAAAACGGATCACTGATCGCTTGTCAGGTAAGGCATCTTTCTGGAGCACGCTTTGGCATTTCCACATCATCGGCGAGGCTAACGTCCCGCGAGTGCGACTTCGGCTTCGATGTTCTGCTGGGCCCAGACGCCAAGCGCTTTGATAGCCGGCTCCAGAGCTTCAGATTTCGGTGTACGGAAATAGTCTACTGAACCAGTGGCCTTATCTTCAATACGCTCGACCAGCCCGTTGGACTCCATCTCTGAAAGTCGCCGTGACAGCACGCCGGGGGAGATGCTGCCCAAGCGTCGTCGCAATGTGTTGAACCGGGTGGCCCCAGCCCAGATTTCGGTCAGGATCGGAATGGTCCAACGCGGTTCCAGCAATTGGCTGGCGCGGGAAATCGGGCACAAGAGACCATAGGGTTTCATGTTCATGGCAATCTCCTCAGTGCCTATCATACCCGGCAATGATGTCAGTACCAGTACGTCTGAAGTATCGGCATCAATACTTCCTGCGCACTACTTTGACTGAAATGGACCGTGGTTGAGTTGGTCATCGCAAAATGAGGAGATAGGCGATGACACAGAACAACACAATGACCGGGGTCACCAACGGAGAGCTGTGGGGCCATCGGGCACAGGATTGGGCAAAATACCAGGAAGCTTCAATCGCGCCCGTATTCGACGCCGTGCTGGACCGCACTGGCGTGAGCGAAGGGACAAGACATCTTGATATCGGGTGCGGTGCAGGTTTGGCCGCAGCAAAGGCCAGTGCGCTGGGTGCGGTAGTGACTGGTCTAGATGCATCACGCGCATTGATCGACATTGCTCAGTCTCGGTTACCTGCTGCAACCTTCCGCGTGGGGGATTTGCAGGAACTGCCGTACCAGGGCGGCAGCTTTGATCTGGTGACAAGTTTCAACGCCATCCAATATGCCGGGGACGTCGCTGAGGCTTTGTCAGAAGTGAAGCGTGTCCTTGCACCCGGTGGCACAATTGCCATTGCGACCTGGGGCGACCCGGAAGGCATGGAGGCCGCTGAAGTGGTGACAGTATTAATGCCGCTATTGCCGCCACCACCGCCCAACGCACCGGGTCCATTTGCTTTGTCTGACGACTCTGTGTTGCGTCAATTCGTCGAGAAAGGCGGATTCGAACCGTATGATTTATTCGATGTTGATAGTCCCTGGTTCTATCCCGACGAACAGGCTGCGATTGCCGGCCTTGCGTCATCTGGCGTCGCGGCCAAAGCAATAAGCTTGGCAGGGAAAGATGCGGTGGATAAAGCACATCTGTCAGCCATCGCGCCTTTTCGACAATCAGATGGACGGATCGAACTTGGTGCCACTTTCAAAGTGGTTCTGGCTAGGTTAGCAGACGAATAGTACCTGACACGACAGATTTGGCCTTAAAACCGGTCCTTTCTGCCTTGTCGTAAAATGGCCATTTTGTCCTCTTTTCCCTTATTGGCTGACGAAGTTACGCTGCGCCGGGCATGAATGGACGTTCTTTGCGCTGCATTTCCTTGCTCGAGATGATGCGCACGCGGCAAAATCAGTGCAGTGTGTGCTTGCAGCGAGAAAACCGAATTCACAGTCTGGGCTCTCGTGGCACCTTCGTCGCGAGATCCATGAACGACCGTTCCGAGATAGAGCGCCCTTTGCTGTGTGTCGCATGAATTGGCAAGAAACGGACAAAGGGTGAGTTCGCTGCGGTTGCTCGAACGGCAGCTGCTGGCGGATCGCGACTGCGGCTCCCCTGCCGGTCGGGCGGGAAAGTAAACTTTCGCTGCAAATTTCGAACAGGCAAGTTGAACCTTGAAGTTAGCAGACATCAGCCTTGTGTTTCACCCAATTCGCATTTGAGCAGCGGGTGTTAAGCCGGTTCAAGAATTAGTTCCGCGATGTTTTCAGCACCCACGGATACCAGTTGATTGCAAAAATTTTAGATCTTAAACGCCTCGATAGTAAAAATAATATTTATTAACATATACTTAACAACATGTTCTTCTATTACTAAAATTTTAGTTTGACAGCTGCGCCAAATATCACCGATGCTGAATGCCATCCGGTCTGCGCCGGATCACATAATCTTGGGAGGAGACAGATGCGGAGACATCTACTTTCCGCCGTGGCGGCAGCGGCCGTCATTGCGGGGCAAGGTCCTGTTTGGGCCGACGAAGCCGCAGCACAACGTTGGATTGACGACGAATTCCAGCCATCGACCTTGTCGAAGGACGAACAGTTGTCCGAAATGAAGTGGTTCATCGAAGCTGCACAACCGTACTCGGGCATGGAAATCAATGTCCTGTCCGAGGGTATCCCGACGCATTCCTATGAATCCGAGGTTCTGACAAAGGCGTTCGAGGAAATCACAGGGATCAAGGTCAATCACCAGATTCTCGGCGAAGGTGAAGTGGTTCAGGCCGTTCAGACTCAGCTGCAAACCGGGCGGAACCTGTATGATGGTTATGTCAACGACAGCGACTTGATCGGAACGCATTCGCGCCTGCAGTTGGCCTATCCGCTGACCGATATGATGGGCGGCGACTGGGCGGCGACAACTTCGCCGACGCTGGATCTGGATGACTTCATGGGCATTCAGTTCACCACCGGCCCGGATGGCAAGCTGTATCAGCTGCCCGACCAGCAGTTCGCCAACCTCTATTGGTTCCGTAAGGACTGGTTCGATGATGAGGCCAACAAAGCCGCGTTCAAAGAGAAGTACGGCTATGATCTGGGCGTTCCGGTCAACTGGTCGGCCTATGAGGACATCGCCGAGTTCTTCACCAATGACGTGAAAGAAGTCGATGGCGTCGCGATCTATGGCCACATGGACTATGGCAAGCGCGCGCCTGACCTCGGATGGCGCATGACAGACGCCTGGCTGTCGATGGCTGGTGCCGGTGACGTGGGCGAGCCGAACGGCGTTCCCGTCGACGAATGGGGCATTCGCATGGAAGCGGGCACATGTAATCCGGTCGGTGCGTCCGTTTCGCGCGGTGGTGCTGCAAACGGTCCGGCTGCGGTCTACGCGATCCGCAAGTGGGATGAATGGCTGCGGAACTATGCGCCTCCGGGTGCCGCAAGCTATGACTTCTATCAGTCGCTGCCGGCGCTCAGCCAAGGCAATGTGGCCCAGCAGATATTCTGGTACACCGCGTTTACCGCCGACATGGTCAAGCCCAAGTCCGAAGGCAACAACACCGTCGACGATGAAGGCACGCCACTTTGGCGGATGGCGCCCAGCCCGCATGGCCCCTACTGGGAAGAAGGCCAGAAGGTTGGTTATCAGGATGTGGGTTCCTGGACCTTCCTGAAATCGACACCTGCGGATCGTGCTCAGGCAGCATGGCTGTACGCTCAGTTCGTGACGTCCAAGACTGTCGATGTGAAAAAGTCCCATGTGGGTCTGACATTCATCCGCGACAGTTCGGTCAACCACGAGAGCTTCACCGAACGCGCGCCCAAGCTGGGTGGTCTGGTCGAGTTCTATCGCTCGCCTGACCGCGTGGCATGGTCGCCGACCGGCATCAACGTTCCGGATTATCCGAAGCTGGCCCAGATCTGGTGGCAGCAAATCGGTGACGTGAATTCGGGCGCGTTTACTCCGCAAGAGGCGATGGACCGTCTTGCCGAAGAGATGGACATCACCATGGCCCGTATGCAGGCCGCGGATGAAAGCGCCGGTGTTTACGGTGGATGCGGACCGCGCCTGAACGAGCCGCAAGATGCCGCCTTCTGGCTGGAAAAGCCGGGCTCGCCCAAGGCCAAACTTGAGAACGAAAAGCCGCAAGGCCAGACTGTCAACTATGACGAGCTGGTTCAGCGCTGGCAGTCTCAGTAAGCTAAAGCAACCGGGGGTGCCGTTCGCGGCATCCCCACACCAAGACCAAGACAGCGCGGGCGCGCTGCGGGATCGGAATTCGCGAAAATGATCGAACTACAGGACGCGACCAAGCGGGTCGGCAACGTCATCCATATTAAACCAACCAATCTGAAGCTGCAGACCGGCCATTTCAATGTGCTGCTGGGCGCGACTGGATCGGGCAAGACCTCTCTGATCAAGATGATGGCCGGGCTGGACCCGATTGCCTCGGGCAAGGTCTTCATGGATGGTCAGGATGTGACCAAACTGAACACGCAGAAGCGGCAGATCAGCCTGGTGCACCAGTTCTTTGTGAACTACCCGCATATGACCGTGTTCGACAACATCGCCTCTCCGTTGCGCGTTGCGGGCATGGCAAAGTCCGAGATCGAGGGTCGCGTGGAAGAAGCCGCAGATCTGCTTCAACTGCGCCCGATGTTACACCGCCGCCCACATGAGTTGTCGGGCGGGCAACAACAACGCACCGCGCTGGCCCGTGCGATTGCCAAGGAAAGCCGCGCGGTTTTCCTCGACGAACCGTTGGCAAACCTGGACTACAAACTGCGCGAAGAACTCCGCGAGCAATTGCCCGACCTGTTTGCAGGCCGTGGCGCAGTCGTGGTTTACGCGACATCGGAACCGGAAGAGGCGCTTTTGCTGGGGGGCTACACAGCACTGATGGAGGACGGCCACGTCACCCAATTTGGCCCGACCGCTGATATCTATCGAAACCCAGAAAACATCGCCGCCGCGCGTGTGTTCTCTGACCCGCCGATCAATGTGGGTCGCATAACCGTCTCGGACGCACAGGCCCAGTTGGCAGGCGGCGGCGGATGGGCGGTCTCGGGCATTGCGGATGGGGATTACATGGTCGCCGTGCGTCCGCATCGCGTGACACCTTTCCGAACTTCTGGTGCAGATGTGGAATTAACGGGCCGCGTGATCGTGACCGAGCTGTCGGGCTCGGATTCCAGCGCACATTTCCAGCATGGGGATGATGCTTGGGTATCACTTGCTTCAGGTGTCCACCCCTATCAGGTGGGCGAGGATCATAGTTTCTACATGAACCCGGCCCATTGCCGGTATTTCGGCCAAGACGGCAAAAGGGTAGCCTGAAATGGCACAGATCAAGCTTTCTAACCTGCGACACAGTTATATGACCGCGCCGAAAGGCCCTGAGGATTATGCGTTGAAGGAAATCGACGTGACATGGCGCGACGGCGGGGCCTATGCACTTTTGGGGCCATCGGGCTGCGGCAAGTCCACGTTGCTGAACATTATCTCGGGTCTTCTGACCCCGTCCGAGGGGCAGATCCTGTTCGACGGGCAGGACGTGACTGCTCTGCCCCCCGATCAGCGCAACATTGCGCAAGTGTTCCAGTTTCCGGTGATCTACGACACGATGACCGTCGGCGAAAACCTAGCATTTCCGTTAAAAAACCGCGGTGTTGACCCGGATACGATCAAGCGTCGCGTTGATGAAATTGCCGAGATGCTGGACGTCACGGATATGCTGAACACCCGAGCAAGCGGCCTTAGCCCGGACAACAAGCAGAAGATTTCGATGGGCCGCGGTCTAGTCCGCGATGACGTGAACGCAGTAATGTTCGATGAACCGCTGACAGTGATCGACCCCCATTTGAAATGGAAACTGCGGTCCAAGCTTAAAGAGCTGCACCAGCGTGTGCAGGCCACGATGATCTACGTCACCCACGACCAGACCGAAGCACTGACCTTCGCCGACGAAGTGGTCGTGATGCAGGAAGGTGAAGTGGTTCAGATCGGCACGCCCGTTGAGCTATTCGAGCGGCCCCAACACACCTTTGTTGGCCACTTCATCGGCTCCCCTGGCATGAATGTGTTGCCGTGTGAAGCCAAGGGCGACCGCGCCGTGTTCGAAGGGCATGAGGTGATGCTGGAAGGCCCGACCCACGGCGACGGAGGCCGCACCGATCTGGGCATCCGCCCTGAATATGTAGGCTTCGGCGACACGGGCATCCCGGCACACGTAACCAAAGTTTCGGACATTGGGCGCCATTATGTGGTCAGCGCCATGGTCGGCAATACCGCGCTGAAGGCTGTGACGGAAAATGTGGTGCCCGAGCCTGGCTCACAGGTCTTCCTGCAATTCAAACCTGAACAATCCCGCGTCTACCGCGACGGCTGGATCGCTACCGAGGAGCGGGCGCAATGAGAACGGAAAACCAGAGAGCATGGTTCTTTGTCCTGCCGGTTCTGGCGCTGGTGGCGTTCAACGCGCTGGTGCCGATGATGACAGTAGTCAACTACTCGGTGCAGGAAACCTTCGGCAACAATCAGTTCTTCTGGGAAGGGCTCGGTTGGTTCGAGCAAATCCTGCGCTCGGACCGGTTTCAGGCAGCCTTAGGGCGACAGTTCCTGTTCACCTTCCTGATCCTGCTGATCGAGGTGCCCCTTGGCATTATCGTTGCCCTGTCAATGCCGCGCAAAGGGTTCTGGGTGCCGGTCTGTCTGGTTCTGATGGCACTGCCGATGCTGATCCCGTGGAACGTTGTCGGCTCGATGTGGAACATCTTCACGCTGCCCAAGATCGGGTTGCTGGGGTATTTCCTGAATGATGTTCTGGGCATCAACTATGACATGACGCAACAGCCGATCTCGGCCTGGATCACGGTTATCGTGATGGATGTCTGGCACTGGACCTCGCTGGTCGTGCTGCTGTGCTACGCGGGGCTCGTCTCGATCCCTGATGCATACTACCAAGCCGCGAAGATCGACGGTGCCAGCCCGTGGTCGGTGTTCCGTTACATCCAATTGCCCAAGATGAAGACCGTCCTGACCATCGCGGTGCTGCTGCGGTTCATGGACAGTTTCAACATCTATACCGAACCCTTCGTGCTGACCGGCGGCGGCCCCGGCAATTCAACCACGCTGTTGTCGATCGATCTTGTGAAGATCGCGCTGGGACAGTTCGACCTTGGCCCCGCGGCCGCGATGAGCCTGATCTATTTCGCCATCACGCTGCTGGTCTCTTGGGTATTCTATACTCTGATGACAAAGGATGACGCGCAATGAGAAAGCGGTCCCTTATCCCGATCCTCTATATCGCGTTCTTGATGCTGCCGATCTATTGGCTGGTGGCGATGTCCTTCAAAACCACGAACGAGATCTTGTCGGGCTTTTCCCTGTTTCCCCAGACCTTCACGCTTGAGAATTACATCACCATTTTCACCGATCCGACATGGTACTGGGGCTATATCAACTCGATAATCTACGTGACGATCAACACGGTGCTGTCGGTTTGTGTTGCCCTGCCTGCGGCCTATGCGTTCTCGCGCTATCGATTCCTGGGTGACAAACAGCTGTTTTTTTGGTTGCTGACCAACCGGATGGCCCCGGCGGCGGTGTTCGCACTGCCTTTTTTTCAGCTCTATTCCTCGATTCACTTGTTCGACACCTATCTGGCCGTGGCTCTGGCGCACACGCTATTCAACGTGCCGCTGGCGGTTTGGATTTTGGAAGGCTTCATGCGAGGTATCCCTAAGGAGCTGGATGAGACGGCCTATGTCGATGGTTACTCCTTCCCGCGCTTTTTCGTGGCGATCTTCCTGCCCAATATCAAAGCGGGCGTGGGTGTCGCGGCTTTCTTCTGCTTTATGTTCTCGTGGGTGGAGATGCTGCTCGCCAAAACCCTGACGGCGGTGGAGGCCAAACCCATCGCCGCCGTGATGACACGCACGGCTTCCAGCGCGGGATATGAACTTGGCCTGCTGGCGGCTGCCGGTACGCTCACCATCATACCCGGAGCCATTGTCATCTGGTTTGTCCGCAACTACATCGCGCGCGGTTTCGCGATGGGCCGTGTGTGAGGTTCGATATGCGTAGACTTCTTCTCACCCTCCCCTTCCTGCCTTCGATGGTATTCGCCCAGCAAGCCGGGTGGGGCAATGTTGGCCAGCAAGAGGAAAAAGGATTCTCGTGGACCGCCCCTCTGTGGCCCGATTTCTGGATGGCCTGGACCCCGGCGACGTTGGCGGTATTCGTAGGTATATTCTCGGCCATCGCTCTAATTGGACTATTGGAAGGGTTCAAGTTCCGCGACGGACTTGAACGACGCGGTGTACTTGGCCTGACAACCACGTTGGGGGATCGGTTATTTATAACACTGCTGGGCTCGACCTATGTTTTCCTGGCCTGGCTCGGGCTGGTGGGCCAACCTGTTTGGGCGCCCCTTTTCCTGTCCATCGGTTGGGGCGTCTTCGTCTTCTGGAAAGTTTAGGCTTTGCGAAACAGCGAAAGGATGCTTGTCTGTCAGGCATACTAATAAATGGCGACACCGAGATCGATGCGAAAGAAAAAGACTACAAATCTTCTGACCGACGTGGAACTTGAGTTCATGAACGAACTCTGGGCGCTTGGTCAGGGCTCGGTCCGTGAAGTCCTTGATCGCCTGCCACCTGATCGCAATCTGGCCTACACTTCCGGAGCCACAATTTTGCGGATCCTTGATGAAAAGGGCTTTGTCGAAAGCGAGAAGAACGGCAAGTCGCTGATCTACAGACCCCTTCTGGAGAAGGACAGGTATCAGTCGCGGTCGTTGCAGAATTTGTCCCGGACCCTGTTTGACGACACGCCTGCGACTCTGGTTGCAAGGCTGGTCGACGATGAGGGGCTCACAGAAGATGATCTAGAGGAGATTCGAGCACTGGTAGAGAGGAGACTGCAAAATGACAGCGGTTAAACCGGTTCTCGATGCGTTTCTCGAGTTCAACATTGTGCTTGGATTGTCGGCGCTGATCTGGCTGGCCGTGCGTGGAGGCCTTGCGCTGACGCCCATGCGGTACGGCTTTGTTGCTCAGCTTCGTTCGCTCAAGATACTTTGCATCGGCGTGATGCTCAGCCCGGTTCTGGCGATGGGTGTTTCGGGTTTTGTTGCTCAGGTATGGCCCGGACGTTTTGTTGCGCTGGGGGATATCGCAGTGGCAGCCTATCTTCGCGGCGAAATCGCCATACCAGCTGCGCAGTTCGAAACCCTTTTGAATACGCGCGAACGCTGGCTCGACTATGTCTTGTCAGGCGGCTCTGGCTTCGTGACTTGCGCGTTGATTGCGCTGGTTCTTCTTTCGGCTGTTCTGGCAATTCGGGTTGTCCGCAACGCGCTTACAATTCGCAAAGCCGTACGGTCCAGCTTTCTTTGGCGACGATCGGCAAAGGTGGACATTCGTCTTTCAGATCGCGTAACCGTGCCGTTTGCAGTGCGCGGCCTTCGTCGTCGTCACGTCATTTTGCCCAGCCATTTGCTAAACTCGCCACGCGATTTGCGCTTCGCTCTGGCACATGAATTCCAGCACATCCGCGCGCTGGACGTGGAATGGGAATTGGCTTTCGAGCTTCTGCGCCCGCTGCTGTTCTGGAACCCGGCCTATCTGGCCATGAAACATCAGTTTGATCGGCTTCGCGAATTAGCCTGCGATCAGTCTGTCGTCTCGCGCAAAGGGATTGATGCGACCGACTATACCGCCTGTCTACTGGACTACTGCACACGATCAGTTAAGCTGAAAAACCCTCGCATTCTTCATGTGGCCCTGGTTAACGGGCCGAAGGCAAAGTTTGTTCTGCGCCAGCGTGTGATCGCACTGACCGATGCGCCGGTAACGACAACCCAAATATCGGCTATCTTCATTGGCTCGACTCTTTCCTTGGTTGTTATGCTTGCCATTGGTTCGGCCTCGGTGCGTCAAACTCAGGATTGGAGCCATGATCGTCTGATGCTTTCGACGGTTGTAAACCTGGAGCGGCTGGAAGCTCGGAATCAGGGAAATTGATAGGCCGAAATTTAAGTCCGACGTGGGTTGGAGAGTCGGCCTCACGAGTATTGCTAGCAAGTTTGTCGCAGGTTCTGCGTGACCATGCTGCTGGTTTCCAATGAGTCCAGGTCCAAAGTACCGCTGTCAACGGCTCTAATGCGGGTGCCCGTGTTGCTCGACACCGATTGACCGAGAATGATCTGATAGCAGCCAATGACAGCAATCAGAGCTTCGCAGTCACTTCTTCCACATGCAGCATATGGAACTATGGGCTCAGAGCAGACATCCGACGCTTCCGGTCTGTTACTCTGCGTTTGGTGGTATCATAAATGACAGCAATGCGGACATTGCTGACGTTAATGTTTGGAAATCAGAAGTCCGCTTACAAGACACCCATTCGTGTTGAAATATCAATTTTGTACACGGCGGTTATCACGGCTCTGACGCACTTGGCATCAGCATTCAGACCAAAGTCGATTGTGGTGAGAACAATAAATGGCCATGTTGTTCAACATGTTGCCGCGTTTGAAACACGTGTTGTCTCAATCTACCCTCTCAATGAGGTTCTTTGCTTTCGGCTTTATTGTTATGTTGGGCGCTGCTCTCGTACTGGGATCATGGGCCAGCAAGCGAATTGAAGCCGGTGTCACAGAAAACTACGGCGCGGCGGCGGCGCTCTATTTTGAAAGCCTCATTCCGCAACTTTCATTCCTGCAAACCACTTCTGAGTCATTCTCTGAGGACAATAAAGACGAGTTGCGTCGGGTGTTCATCGATGGTGCACTCCAAGCACAGGTTGTTACTTACAAAGTGTGGGCGCGGGATGGGACTGTTCTCGCTTCGTATGATCCATTGCTAGAAGACCGAAAATTTCAGATCTCTGCTGCGCTGGCGCAAGCCTGGCAAGGGCACGTTGCCGCTGAGTACGAAGTGATTCAATTGCGTGATTTGGCGGATGTTGCATCAATAGAATTGCCGTTGCTTGGCGTCTACGTGCCGATCCGCAATATCGCAAACGGCGAAGTTGTCACCGTTATCGAATTTTATCGTCGCGCTGAGGATCTGCTCGACGATCTCGTGCAAGCGCGCAGACAAACGTGGTACATGGTTTCAGCGGTGTTTCTCGTAAGCGGTGTGCTGCTGTTTGGCATAGTTCATGCAGGAAGCCGTCTGATCGAGAGACAGCGCAAAGATCTATTGCAGCAACTGAACAAGAACAAAGACCTTAAAGAACGCGTAACAGCGGCAGCGACGCGTTCGACATCGCAGGCAGACCGCGTCATGCAACGGATCGGGTTAGATTTGCATGACGGGGTTGCGCAACATTTGTCCCTTCTGGCTTTGCGTCTCGAAGGGGCTGGTCTCAATGACACGGAAGACGCCGCGACGATCCGAGACGCTCTGGCGAATGCAATGACGGAACTTCGCGCGATCTCACGCGGGCTTGCACTTCCGGACATTGACGTCCTGACTCCCGCGGAAACGGTCAGAAGAGCCGTTAGTGACCACAATAAGGCTTTTGGAGCTGACGTGAAATTCGAAGCGAGAGACCACCCGCCCATTCAGGCAGAGGCTCCGATGAAACTTGCGCTTTACCGCGTGACTCAGGAATTGCTGGCCAATACTCACAAACATGCAATGGCGGCGATGGTCACGGTGACATATCAGCAGTCGGCAACCGAAGTAACGGTCACTGTTTCAGATGATGGCGTCGGTTTCGTGGCCGACAATCCAATCCTCCAGGAAGTCAGCGGGCAAGGATTGTTCGGAATACGCGACAGATTGCTTCCCTTGGGGGGACGCCTCGACGTTCAATCGCAACCCGAGCATGGGACAACCGCCGTTTTCTCCTTACCACAAGGTGGAGCACGCTCATGACAACAACTGTTCTCGTTGCAGATGATCACCCGATCTTTCGGGATGGTCTGGTGAAGAGTCTTGAGGAACATGGAACATTTTCGGTTGTTGGAGTGGCCGCATCCGCAACTGAAGCGATCAAGCTCGCAGCATCTTTGAAGCCCGATATAGCTTTGCTCGATTTGTCGATGCCAGGCAGCGGGCTGTCAGCGATTGCGCAGATTGCATCTCAGAATCTTGCGAAACATGTCGCAATGCTGACCGTTTCCGAAGACGGTGAAAACGTCTCGGAGGCTCTCCGTCTTGGGGCCAAAGCGTATATCTTAAAGGGCGTGTCCGCCCGAGAGTTGAGAGCAATCCTGAGCGACGTTGCCAAAGGTGAGACACATGTTTCCCCAAGTTTGGCGGCAAAGATGCTGACTTTCATGACAAAGGAACAGGAAGCCGCTTCACCCTTGGATGACCTGACCAAAAGGGAGGAAGACATTTTACGACTGGTCGCAACGGGTCAGAGCAACAGAGAGGTCGCCGACGAACTCGGGCTTCAGGAAAAAACCGTGAAACACTACATGACCACTATCCTTGAAAAACTCCACGCACGAAATCGGGTAGAAGCAGCGCTTATCGCCCACAAAGCGTTCGAGCGCTAAAACGACGAATAGGGTCAGCCTTTCTTCGATTTTTTCGAGAATGTCGCATTAAATGCAATAGTGATCCGCTCGTCATCTGCGGTATTCGGGTAGACCCAGTGTACCAGGTATGAGGGAAACAGGACCATCTCGCCTGGCCGCGGCTTCAGACTTTTCTTCAGATTGAAGGCTGATGCCTTCAGGATACGCCAGTTCGGCAGGTCACTGCGCGGATCCAGAAACTCGATGCGGCCAGCTTTCTCATCATCAACCTCTGGCTGGGAAACATAATACACCCCAGACCAATGCGCACCGGGGTGCGTGTGCGGCGCATTGAAAGCGCCAACAGGATTGATGTTCATCCAAGCAAACAGTTTTAGATCAAGGGAATCGGGGTCGACTTTACTGATACGCCGTGTGGATTGAAGAACTGCTGTCTCCACCATGACCGACATAAACGAAAAGCATTGAGCTTTTTCATTGAGCAGATTGCCTTTCGAATGCCAGCCGCCTCTGTTTGACTTTGCAGTACCATCACTCTGATCGCGTAGGCGTTTCCCCTCTTTGATCAATTCGGCATTAACGGTCTCGTATCCTTTGACCTCAAAGGAGAATAGTGGCGTCGAGAACAGCTTTTCATACTTGGTCTGTTCAATCAGTGTCATGGCCGCAGTTTCTTTTGAATTGCGGAAACTCGCGCAATGAACGCTGGCATCCGTCACGTTGAAATCTTTAAGCTACTATCCAGAGACGACAATCATCGATCGTCACTGTCGCTCTCATCGCCTTCGTCGCTGTCGCTCTCGTCGCCTTCGTCACTATCGCTCTCATCACCTTCGTCGCTGTCGCTCTCGTCGCCTTCGTCACTATCGCTCTCATCGCCTTCGTCGCTGTCGCTCTCATCACCTTCGTCGCTGTCGCTCTCATCGCCTTCGTCGCTGTCGCTCTCATCACCTTCGTCGCTGTCACTCTCGTCGCCTTCATCGCTGTCGCGCTCGTCATCGTCGCGCTCATCGTCGTCCGACTCGTCGTCATCACGTTCGTCATCCTGCGAGACCTGAATTTCTGGTGCGGATACGAGACCATCGCCGTCAAGATCACTGCGATTAATGATACCTCTGGCACCACGACGCCCGAACGCCTCTTCCAGCTCCTCAAATGAAAGTTGCCGGTCTCCGTTCGTATCAATAGAGCTGAAAGTGCGCGACTGAGCCAGCAAGGGACCTGTGGCAATCGCACAAAGTGAAGTGGTCATAAGTAGGTGGGAAAGCTTCATCGGGGTTCTCCATGGCTGTTTGTGGGTAGTTTGAACCATCTTGCGGAGGGCAACGATAAGCGAACGTCTGACGGATTTTCAGACCATAGTCTGAGCATGCGAAGCCTAATTTTTCCGAAAGCTGACTTTCGCTAATATGTAGATATACTGAACTTTGGCTCATTCCGGACCCAAGAGGCTTTGCGGCAGAGTCCCCTGCCCCGCTATCAACTGATCACGCGGACGGCCCATACCGGATATGCGCACCAAAGCCCAACCGCTGGGCGAGGTGTCATTCGTTGCCTGCGCCGCAAGTTGTATCTCGCCCAGGCAATAGGGGTGTGTAATAATGTGCCATTCACCGCGAGTGCAAAGCCTGAACGCCAACAGTGCACACGGACGCTAAACTTACTCGCATCTGATTTAGAGGCTATATGAGTCGCCAAATTCATCACGACAATAAGCGATGAACGGTTCCGCCAAAGTGTTCTCAAGAGTATCCGCACGCGATGCAATCACGATATGCGTCGGGGGCATCTTTTCGCTCAGCCTGATCGGCACAACATGGCCACCATCATAAGTTGTGTTTTCGGCTGGCTTCATTGAGAGAAGCGAAACCCCAAGTCCGTTGGCAACCTGGCATCGCACAGATTCAATAGAAGACGACCGGAAGGCGATTTTGGGCACAATATCGAACAAAGAAAAAAGATTGAGAAAGAACTCCCGACTTTGAGGCGCATCGAAAAGCACAAAATCGGCGCCATCAATTTCACTGATAGAGACAGAGTCTCGGGTTGAAAGCCGGTGGTCTGGCGGGACGATCAGATACAGATGCGGAGTCGCGAGGGGCTTTACCTGGAAGCGAGTGTGATCGATTCCCAGATCGTAGAGGATCGCCAAGTCGATTTCGTTTCGGTCAAGCGCAATGATCAATTCCTCTTGCAGTCGTTCTTCGACTTCAAGAACAACACCTGGCGCTTTCTGGCGATAGCCACTGAGAATGCGCGCCAGATAGAACGGAGCAATCGACTGCAAGCAACCCACACGCAGAGTTCCTTTTCGGTGCGCCGCGATATCTGCCGCTGCGACTTCCATGTGATCCGCGTAGGTCAACATTTGCTCTGCGTATCGCAGAAGTTCGACGCCCTGCGCCGTCAGCTCCATGCCGCGCGCGTGTAAGCGTCGAAACAGTATAAGGCCGGTTTGATCTTCCAATTTGGCGATCGCCTGAGCCACGGCCGGTTGTGAGATACCCACGGTTTCCGCCGCTGAGGTGATGCCACCGGTCTGTGCGACAGCCCTGAAGTATAGACATTGCTTGAGTGTTATCTTTGCCATGTGCCTTGAATAAGTTCTTTCACACCAAAGGCAACAAAAAGTAATTTTATTTGTTCTTCTATTCTTGATACTCCACTCCAAAACAGACGCGAATTCAGGAGAGTTCTATGGAACTGCGCGACATTATAGATTTGGACACCTTCCCGATTGCCGACGTTGATTTCCGGACGGCTTGTAAGAACGAGTTTGATGATACCGGCGTCTTCGTTATGCCGGGTTTTGTTCAGAAGGATGCGATTGATGCGATCCGCGATGAAGGTCTCGCCAACAAGGACAAGGTCTTCAAATCTACGAACCAGCACAATGTTTACCTGACCGAGAAAGATGAAGACTTCGCAGACGACCACGCGCGCAATCGGCTTGTAACCTCGTCTAAGGGGTGCATCACCGACGATCTGATGCCCAAGGGCTCGGCGCTGCGCATACTTTATAACGATCCGGTTTTTCGCAGTTTCCTGTGCGATGTTCTGGGCGAAGAGGCAATGCATGAATATGCTGACCCGCTCTCGTCCATCAACCTCCACTTCGCTGAGAAGGGTGAGGAGCTCGGTTGGCACTTTGACAACTCGTCCTTTGCAATCACGCTGATGGTACAGGCACCGGAAAAAGGCGGGAAATTCGAGTATGTGAATGCTGTACGCGATGCTGATGCCGGCGAAATGGGATTTGAGCAAGTCGACGAAATACTGGACGGAAAGGTACCTGTTTATACGGTGGAAGCTAAAGCTGGGACACTGGTGTTCTTCCGTGGCCGCAACTCGATACACCGGGTAGCGCCGAACGAGGGCGACCTTACTCGAATTCTGGCCGTACTGGCTTACAATGCCGAACCCGGTGTCGAGCTTTCCGAGGCAGCCCGCATGACATTTTATGGGCGGCTGAACTGAAAATTTTCATAACGATGAGGGCGTCTCGCGGAAGGAAATGCGAGGCGAAAATAGAAAGCCGGCCTTGAAATTACTTGCGGCGATTAGAGGCTTGGAGGTTCTGTCGCAAACTCCGTCCCCACCTGTGAGATCGAACGCAGTTCTGTTAACGCGGGCTGGAACATGACAGGAGCAAACCGTGACGATC
>NZ_JBQFXD010000026.1:0-14939 GCF_056540665.1 Ruegeria sp. AM4
GATCCATCTGATAGGCGCCGGACAAAACCTTGATCAACGTGGATTTTCCGGCCCCGTTGTGGCCAAGCAGGCCAACGACTTCACCCGGATAGAGATCGACCGACACATGGTCGACGGCCTTGATCCCACCGAAGGAAATCGAGATGTCGCGCATCTCGACCAATGGCGGCGCGCCTGAACCGCGCCCAGTACCGAGAGGTTTTTTCTGCGTATCCTGAGCTTGCATTACTTTGCCCCCAGTCGCTTGCGGTAAACGATGTCGATATAGACGGCCAACACGAGGACGCTGCCGACGACGATGTTCTGAAACGGCGCGTCGACACCAACCATTGCCATGCCCGATTGCAGCGCCTGCATGATCAATGCACCTAGGATCGCGCCATAAATGGTGCCGATGCCGCCCGACAATGCGGTTCCACCGATCACTGCAGCGGCTATGACCCGAAGTTCGTCGAGCGTACCAATGTCGTTCGAATGGTTTGCCAAGCGGGCCGAGGCGACCACCGCGGAAACGGCGCACAAGAAACCCATTAGTGCAAAAATCTTCACGGTCAGCAGCCGAGTATTGATACCCGAAAGCTCTGCCGCATCCGGGTTGCCGCCAGTGGCAAAGATGTACCGACCAAACCGGGTTTTCCGTGCCACGATCGTCAGGGTAACCGCGACTATGATTAATATGAGGACAGAAATCGGTATGCCGTATCCTACAACCAGCCCCTCTGGCATTGTCTCTCCGCGCGCTTCGAACATACGTTGCAGTCGGCGCGTCGGAATTGCGTAGCTGTTGACGATGTAGACATAACCAAGAATGGCGATTGCGATGATCCCAGCCAAGGTGGCCTCGGCCCAAACCGGTTTTACGGGGAAACCGTGAGACGCTTTTGCGCGTCGCCCACTCCACAAAGCCCAGATGGCAATCGCAGTAGCGAACAGTCCAAACAACCAGCTTGTCGTCGTTCCCAACGTTCCGTTGGTTCCGCCAAACATCAGGAATGTACTATCCAGAGGACCAATCGTCTGGCCGCTGGTCAAATACCACGCCACATTTCGCCAAACCAGAAATCCACCAAGCGTAACAATGAACGCTGGTATCGTCAGATAACCAACCATCCAGCCATGAAACGCACCAATCAGTGTGCCGACAAACAGTCCGACAACGATTGTGATCGCCCAGGTTGCCGGGTTGTTCAAACCCATCCCAAGTATTTGCGGCAAAAGCTCGGTTTGCGTCATTGCCATCACAGCCGAGGTTGTTGCCAATAGTGCGCCAACCGACAAGTCGATGTGTCGCGTGACGATAATGAACACCATCCCGCATGCCATAATGGCAACCGAAACTGTCTGGATGGACAGGTTGAATAGATTGCGCGGCGTCAGGAAACGCCCGTCAGTAAAGAGGTTGAAACCGATGCATAGGATGACAAACGCGCCGATCATTCCCAAAAGCCGCATATCCAGTTCCAGTTGCTGGAACAGGCTGGGTTTTGCTTTTTCTGGTATCGGCTGAGACGAAGTTTCGGTCATTTCCGATCTTTCATATTCAGCATTTGCCCCAGGCCCATACTTATGGGCCCAGGGTTGAGTGGTTTAGTTACAAGGCGCAGGTCCGTTTTCAACGCCCTGGCACAGATCCTCCAATGGGATCCATCCGGCATCCACAACGACAGACAGGTTGTCCTTGGTGATCGGCACGGGTGCAAGGAAGACCGAGTTCATCTCGGTGCCACCTGGTGAAGTCCAGCTCACTGCACCTTCGACTTCTGCGGGACTTGTGCCGCCGCTCAGCGCAACAGCGATTTCGCCAGCGGCCTTTCCAAGTTCGCGAGCATCCTTCCAAACCGATACTGTCTGCGTTCCCAGTGCAACACGGTTCAACGCTGCGTGGTCGCCGTCCTGACCGGAAACCGGAATGCCTTCCATGCCCTGTGCGGTCAGCGCTGCAACAACACCGCCTGCAGTACCGTCATTCGACGCAACGACTGCATCCACGTTGTTCTCGTTCGCGGTCAGGATTTGTTCCATATTCCGCTGCGCGTTCGCGGGCAACCAACCATCCGTATAGGCCTCGCCCACGATAACGATGTCACCACTGTCAACGGCCGCGCCGATGATCTCTTGCTGACCACCCCGCAGGAAATCCGCGTTTGGATCGGTGGGTGAACCCTTGATCATCACATAATTGCCCTTGGGCATGGCTTCAAAAACAGCCCGGGCCTGCATTCTGCCGACTTCCACGTTGTCGAAGGTCAGATAAAATGCACGGTCGTCTTCGATCAGGCGGTCATAGGCAATGACCGGAATGCCTTCGTCTGCCGCAGCCTGAACTGCTGGCCCGATGGCCTGCGCGTCCTGCGCCAGAATGATGAGCGCATCCACGCCTTGGGCGATCAGGCTTTCAATATCCGACAGCTGCTTTGCAGAAGACGACTGCGCGTCTGCCGAAATGTATTCGGCGCCCCCTGCTTCAAGCGCAGATTTAATGGCCGCCTCGTCCGTTTTCCAACGCTCTTCTTGAAAGTTCGACCAGCTTACACCGACCACTGGCTCTGCGAATGCGGTCGAAGCCAACAAAGTGGCCAGAGCCGAAAAGCTGAGAATTCTCTTCATGATTTCCTCCCATTTGTCGAGCCATCGCACTTCGATTCGCGGCTCTCACAAAATTGAATACCATATTTATTTCAGTCGGTAAAATATTTACTCTACAAGCGGCGCTAAAATTCAAATAGATTGGGCCAACAGCAAGATTCGCGAGGACAAGATGCTGAAAAGCAAAGCCTCTCCGGTTTCTTTGGAACAAAGAAACGCAACCCGATTGCGGGTATTGGAGCACATCAGAGCCAAGGGATCCGTCTCGCGGATCGATATTGCATCCGCCTTGCAAACCAGCCCTGCGACTGTCACCGCCGCCACGGCTGATCTCATCTCGGCCGGGCTGGTCAAAGAGACTGAAAGCCAAGCACAGTCAATGTCGGGGAAGAGAGGCAGACCCAGAGTATTGCTGCAATTGGACGGCCAGATGCACCTTGTGGCCGGCCTCAAGGTGGCTCGGCAAGTAATCTCAGTTATCTTGGTCGACTTTGAAGGTAACGAAGTCGCATCCCATAAATATGCTCTGGATCAAGCCAGAATGTCGCCGCAGGAATTTGTATCGGCGATCCACGAAGCTCTTGAAGAGACCTGCAGTCAGGTCGATCGTTCTGTCGCTCATTTGGCAGGTGTTTCTATCGGGGTGGCTGGGCTGGTCGATGCTAACAAGAATTTTGTCCACTGGTCTTCCTCGATTACTGAGAGAAATATTGATTTCAATCACTTGCTTTCAAATGAGCTGCCTTGCCCTGCATTCGTTGACAACGACGCCAATCTTGTCGCCAAGGCCGAGCAGCTTTTTGGCTTGGGCAAGGGTTTGAAGAACTTCCTCGTTGTTACGATCGAACACGGTGTTGGCCTTGGCATCGTATTGGACGGTAAACTATACCGTGGAGAACGAGGCTGCGGCGCTGAGTTTGGGCACACCAAAGTTCAACTTGACGGGGCTTTGTGCCAATGCGGCCAACGCGGATGTCTTGAAGCCTATGTGGGCGACTATGCTTTGATCCGCGAGATGACGGTCACCGGTCATACCAACGGCATGGAATCCGTTTCCGACATACATGACCGCGCTAACTCAGGTGACGAAAGAGCATCATCAGTGCTTGCTCGCGCAGGTCAGATGTTTGGCCTCGGGATTTCCAACCTGATCAACTTGTATGACCCAGAGTGCATCATCGTCTCAGGGGCACAAATGAGTTTCGAACATCTGTGTTCCAACGAAGTAATGAACCGTATTCGAAACGGGGTCGTGAAGGTCGATGCGCCTTTACCCGAGATCAAAGTTCATCATTGGGGCGACATGATGTGGGCAAAAGGTGCCGCAGCATATGGGATCGAGCAGATCTCGATCCTCAAAGTTAAGGAACTTTCTGCGAATGCGTCCTGAGCTTACGATACTTGTGGCTTTTGCCTCTGTTGCGAACGCGAACACCTACGTTCCTAAGTTTTCAAACGTGGATGTGCCGAAACATATCTATGATGGAGGCTGGGAGCATTTTGTTGGCGGAGGCGTCGCCGTTTTCGATTGCAATGGGGATACCCTGCCGGAGCTCTTCTTAGCAGGCGGATCCAATAGCTCTCAACTGTTCATAAACACGTCGAGAGAACAGATATCATTTAAGACAGAAACACCAGAAAGCTTGTCGCTGACAGGTGTGACCGGGGCTTATCCTCTCGACGTTGATGGTGACGGCATAATGGATCTGGCGATTTTGCGTGTTGGCCCAGACCTGCTTCTTCGGGGCCACGCCGACTGTCAATTCAGCCCTTTCGATACACTCGGTTTTCAAACGGAAGATCACTGGACCACAGGTTTCTCAGCAACATGGGAAAGCGGGCAAACCTTACCGACCTTGGCATTTGGCACTTACGTTGATCGGTTCGATCCCGAAGGTCCTTTTGAATCATGCGGCCCGACCCTTCTCTATCGCCCCGAAGGCCGTTTGTACCGTAAGCCACTGTATCTTGCGCCCGGCTACTGCTCACTTTCTATTTTGTTTTCGGACTGGGCCCGAACTGGTCGCGCGGATCTTCGCGTCAGCAATGACCGTCACTACTATGTGCGCGGCGGTCAGGAACAATTGTGGGCGATGGCGCCGGAACCCCGGCAATATACAGAAGACGAGGGCTGGCTTCCATTTTCGATTTGGGGAATGGGGATCGCCTCTCGGGACCTCACAGGGGACGGATTTCCCGAAGTTTACCTGACTTCGATGGGTGATCAGAAACTCCAGGTATTTGACCCAGTTACAAACGGCCCGACCTGGCGCGACGCGACTTACGAAAAGGGTACGACCGCTCATAGGCCGCATATTGGAGGAGACGGAAGGCCATCGACCGGATGGCACGCACAGTTCGGCGACGTCAACAACGACGGCCTAGACGATATTTTCGTGGCCAAGGGAAACGTAGAACAGATGCCAGATGCGGCTCTGAACGACCCCAATAACCTACTACTACAGAACTCCGACGGTCAGTTTATTGAAGCCGCAGCAGATGCCGGTGCTGCCTCGATGGCTAAGTCTCGCGGCGCGGCGCTTGCTGACCTTAACAACGATGGGAGGCTGGATCTGGTGGTCGTCAACCGAGGTTCTGAGCTCGAAGTCAGTCAGAACACTACTCGGAGTGGCAACTGGCTATTGCTGGATGTCACTCAGGATCAAACCAATCACGCAGCAATTGGTGGATTTATTGAAGTCAAAACCTCGCTGGGCGTTCAGACCCGCGAGCTAACAATCGGCGGCGGTCACGCTGGTGGTATCGCTGGGTTTCAGCATTTTGGGCTTGGGAGTGAGTACCAGGTGCAGGTTCGTATGATCTGGCCGGACGGGTCGAAAGGCGAGTGGTTGGACTATCAGCCCAACCAAATCATACGTCTTCGCCGCTGATTACTTTTCAAACGGTAACCCGCTTGGAACTTGGTCGGGCACACCTAGCCGCTCTGCCGCGTCTTCAAGGCTTTCCAGAAATCTGAGAAGAGCGTCGATTTCCTGATTCGTTAGGTTAATATTCGACAGGCTGTTGCTTTGGGCAATCGCCTCCACGTGCTCATTGTCCGACATTGCCCTTTGATCTTTGGTGCCCGGGAAGTCCGGCAATGCGGCCAACTCGATCGAGTAGTTTTTTAATGACGAAACCGCGTCCAGATGATGCCGCACGATGTCCTCAAGTTCGGCAAAAGCTCCGTTGTGCCCGTACGGAGCTGTCAGTGTCACGTTGCGCAAAGTTGGCGTGCGGAAAGCAAACGCGTCGTCGGGATTACCGGTCACGCGAAGACGCCCGTCGTCCCTGACGTGGTTTTCAAATCGCGCCGCCTTTCCCGGGCCAATCTGCGGTATTGCGATCGAATGAAACTTGTGGTCGGTCTGGAACCAGCCCGAGTGGCAATTGCTGCATCCGGCTTTTCCATAAAACAAGCCCATACCAATCTCGGCCTCTTCTGACAGCTCAGCCTCACCTCGCATCGCGCGATCGAACGGGCTGTTATCCGCACGCCACTCGAATGCGATAAAGTCCGCGATTACGTTGGCAATCGCAGTGAACGTAATTTCATCATCCGGCGCTAAGTCATCAAACCTCTGCTCATACTCCGGAATGGCCGCAACACGTTCTGCAATCAGATCCCACGCACCGCCTTGCTGTGTCAGAAATCCGAGGCGAACCGCTTTGCTAACGTCATTCTCAGAATAGTGACCCGCCATTTCGTCTGGCGACAAAACCGGGAACATGGCCTGTGCGGCAAGCGCTGAATTGAAACCAGAACGCATATGAGTACCCAACGGGGTTCTGATGCCATCAGGTTGCGTTGTGTCTGCCTCCAGCCGCCCATCATGGAAAAACGTAGTGAACTCAGTGGCTCCGAGGTTCCAGAGCCCTGGCGAGTTTCGTGGGATACGCTGTTCCGGGGTGTTCTCTGGGTCTAATGTTCGCTCTGGACCCAACCCAATTCCCCCTTCCCCTATACCAAGGGAAACACCGTCGGACGTGCCAAGCGTGGGATGATGACAGGTCGCGCAGCTGATATTCTTGTTGCCAGACAAAATCGGGTCATAGAACAGCAAACGCCCCAGCTCAGCACTTCCAAAGTCAGGATCGAGGAACTCCGGCAAAGGACCAAGCGATTGGGCACGCGCACCGCTCTCCACTGAGATTACTAATCCGAAAGCCAAAAATAGCGAAACTGCTCTCATGTCATTCCTCAGAAACTTCTAGAATAAGTTCCTGCCGATACGGATTCTCCGGAGTATAGATGATTGAAGGAAACGACGAGATATTCGGTGCATTGGGATAACCCGATGGTTCGATACACACACCACGCGAAGTGCGAAGCGGTTTTGTCAGCTCATAGCCCGAATAGACCTGTGCTCCGGGTTGGTCTGAGTAGACGGTCAACGCAAGGCCAGAGAGTGAAGTGATTTCCGCCACCGAGACTTTTGGGTCGCGATCATGATTAAAGCAGAAATAGTGATCGATCCCTTCGGAAACACTCCCAATCGTATTGGGCGTTGAAAAATCCAACCCGCTTTCGTTGGTCGCAAGCACTTTGCCCGACGGAATACCCTGATCATCGATTTCCAGATACCGATTTGAAGCGAGTTTCAGCTTATGCTCGTCGACGCCTTCTGAGGCACCCAAAGTGTAGTAGTTATGTTGCGTAATGCTTATCGGCGTCGGCCGATCAGGCTGTGCAGCTATTGAATAGACCAAGCGTGAACCCTGTAAGCATATCCTGACTTCGAACCTGATATTCCCTGGAAAGCCGCCCTCTCCGTCGTGAGAAACGTAGCTCAGCAAAACCTCATTCTGTGCAATCTGTTCGAGGTCCCAGAACTGTTTGGACAGCCCATCGTCACCGCCATGCAGGGTGTTTTTGCCCTCATTGGTGTTCAGTTCAAAACTGGCACCTTCCAAGTCAAACGTCGCGCCTCTGATCCGGTTGGCAACGCGCCCAACAATTGCGCCCAGATAACGCGTATCTGTGAGATATTCATCTGGGTCCGCGAACCCAAGGATGAGCGGCACGTCCTTGTACCACCAACCCTGCGTGATCGCTCCGTAGTTCAAAACCGAAACACGCATATTCCCATCGGTGAGAACAGCAGTTTCGATCCCGGAGGCTTTGCCCGTTTCTGGCTTCATCTTACTGCCAGCGGCGCAAGCGCCTGATAGAATTGCTTATATCTCCGGTATTCGTTTTCGTAGGCGTCAATCAGATCGCCGCGTGGTTCGATGCGTTCCTGAATTTCCGGCGGCGTCATGACTTGCGCCGGTTCCGCATCGTTGGCAGCACATATAGCGAGGCGCGCAGCGCCCATGGCGGCACCGAATTCGCTGCCCTTTGGCAAATCCAGCGGGACTTGCAAAACAGTAGCCAAAGTTTCCAGCCAAAACCGAGATTGCGCACCTCCTCCAACTGCCATAAGGCTATTTGGCTGGGTTCCGGTGCTCTTCAGTGCTTCTAAGCAATCTCTCATTCCCAATGAAACACCCTCCATTACGGACTGGGTCAACTCAGCGGGTTCCGACGAGATGTCCACGCCCAAAAACGCGCCTCGGATATGGCTATTGTTATGCGGCGTCCGTTCTCCTGACAGATATGGCAGGAAGGTGATCGCTGTAGGTCCGTTCAGTTTTTCAGGCATAGCTGAAGCGAGTCTTTCCACGGGTTCGCCAAGGTTGCGAGCAAGCCAGTTCATGCTGTTCGTTGCTGAAAGCATGACACCCATTTGTATCCACCGATCAGGAACCGCATGACAAAAGCAGTGCACGGCTGTTTCCGGATCAGGAGCATAGGCTTCCCGCGCTACAAGCAACACGCCAGACGTTCCTAGTGAGACAAAACCGGTGCCGTCGTTGATGCTCCCGATCCCGCAGGCAGTGGCAGCATTGTCGCCAGCACCTCCAGCCACCACAACCGGATTCGAAAGCCCCCACTCCTGCCTCAAACGGACCTTCAACGCTCCACCCGGATCACTTCCTTCGACCAAGCGCGGCATCTGCTCGAAACGCATGTGACCTACCGTTAGCGCCTTTTCTGACCACTGCCGTGCGTCAACGTTCAGCCACGATGTTCCTGCGCTGTCAGACATGTCTGAAACATATTCGCCGGTCAGCCAAAACCGCAAATAGTCTTTCGGCAGCAGTACCTTGCCCACCTTTGAAAACACATCCGGCTCATTCGCACGCAACCATTCGAGTTTCGGCGCCGTAAACCCCGGGAATACGGTGTTTCCCGATATTGCGCGCATCTCTGGTGTTTGATCTAGTGTCCGCGCTTCGGCGGCTGACCGAGTATCGTTCCAAAGAATACAGGGCCTCAGTATTTCGCCATCAGAATCCAGTAGTGTAGCGCCGTGCATGTGTCCGCTTAGGCCTATACCTCGCAATTTTGAGAATGCTTGCTGATTGCCGACGCGAAGCATTCCAACAACATCTTCGCAAGCGTTGGTCCAATCCAAAGGATCCTGTTCAGACCAGCCAGGCCTAGGCGTCGAGGTAGAAATGCTGACTTCGGCATCACCGACAACGTGTCCTGTGTCATCTACCAGAATCCCGCGGAGACCTGACGTTCCCAAATCCAAACCAAGATACATTCAACGCCACCTGATTAAATATTTTAGCGATTAAAATTATTTGAAACCGTGTTCTTGTCAAGGTTCCGTAAAAGAAATGTGCTCCAATCACGACTGGTTCAGAATGTCCGTCTCTGTGCCACGCAAAATTCGAGCAACTGGCCAAGAGTCGCGTGCCGTTTCTGGTTAAACGTGTCTTGTTTGAATTGTCTCAGACACATTGTTTCAAGACATTAAATATATGACGGCGGCAACAGGACCGGTCGCAGAAAAGAACATTGTTGAACACCGAAATTTACGGTCGGGATAGACCGAAGTTGAAGCATTTGTCGAAACCGAGATTGGCAAACTAGTCTGAGCCGCCTCTTCAAAAGAAATACCTTCCGTTTCAACTCTCCATTACCGATATGAATGGCCGCTTCAAAAGTCGCGTCCGGGGATTCATGCGATTGCAGCGAACGACTGGTTTCCGCCATGCTTGTGGACCACCCGGCGGAGCCGGATGGGTTAAATTCAAATGTTGTGATCAAAACTACTCGATGCCGAAGCGACCTTTTGGGCAATGCCAAGGCAGCAACTTATCGTATTCAGACCTGGGATGCCCCGCAGCCATCTGATCGAACAACCAAGTCAGATAGGCATACGGTTCGACACCATTCAATTTACAAGTCGCAATAATGCTGGCCATCAAAGCCCAGTTGCGACCACCAATTTCCGATCCCGCAAACAGCGCATTCTTCCGCAGCAATGCTATGGGACGGATGGTGTTCTCGACCGCGTTGTTGTCAAATTCCACTCTTCCATCTTCGAGGAAAGTGGTCAAACCGTCTCTGAGTTTCATCGTGTAGTTGATTGCCGCTCCCAGCGTCGACTTCATCGAAATCTCACCAGATAGTTTGCGAAGCAGCGTAAACAGCCTGAAAACTATTGGTTGCGCTTCTTTTTTTCGCACCGCCAATCGAATGGCCGCGGTCTTGCCCTTCAAAGACCTCTCAACTTCATAGATTTCATTGATCAGTTCAATAACGCTGTTCGCCTTCTTTGACTTTGTTGCTTTGAAAACGTCCAGGAACTTCCGGCGCACATGTGCCCAACAGTAAGCGAGGACTAGAGGGCCGCCATCCCGTTCTTCGCGAGTAAGGCGATTGTAGCCGGCATAGCCATCCACCTGCAGTGTTCCTGAGAAGCCTTTCAAGATCTCTTCAGCATGTTCACCGCGCCGAGATTGTTCAAAGTTGAAAACGACACCTGGCGGCTCATTCCCTAGCCAGCGTCGGTCGTCGCGGCACAAAGCCCAGACATAGCAGGTCTTCGTCTTTCCATTTCCAGGTAGCAGCTGGGATAATACCGTCTCGTCCATGTTCAGCTTGGTGCTGGTTTTCAAGTTCGCTGCAAGGGCCGCGTGAACCGGTACGAGAGCGTTTCCAAGCTCGTCCATCAGCCGCACCATGGTTGAGCGGTGGAACTTGATACCAGAACGTTTGAATATCTGCTCTTGGCGATAGTTTGGGATGAAATCTGCAAATTTGCTGACCGCGAGGCCTGCGATCAACCGATCGTCAAAGCGAGTATAGTCGAAGGCGCGCGGTGGCACCTTTGCTTGCACAAATTTATCGCAGATCCGGCATACATATTTGGGATAGTGTTCCCGAATAACCCGAACCTCAGCAGGTTTATAGGTCAGGCGTTCGATCACTTGTTCACCCATCGGTCGCATGGCGCAACCACATGTGCACCCGGCACCCTGCTTCGGCTCGATGACCCGATCTTCTCGGGGAAGATGTGCTGGAATAATCACGGTCTGTTTCCCTTTCATACCCCGTGGCTTCGACACCTTCTCGGGTTCAGACACAATTGATGAACCGTCTTGGCCGGGCTTCATCGGATCAGGTGGTGCTTTTCCATGATCTGCTTCAACGTTGCCCTTATCCTTCCGCTTTGGTGACTTTTCACTCGATTGGCCGAATTGCATATCCGCCAGTTTGTTGAGCTGTGCTCGAAGGCGACGGTTATCAGCTTTGATGACCCTAATCTCCGCAGAAAGCGTCGAAATCTTCGCATCCTTCAGCACGATCTCATTGTCATAGTCAGCCTCCCGCTGGTGGTCAGCCTTCGATATTCGGGCTGCCACGTTGGTCACGAACGAATCTGCATAACCCGCGAGGTCTGTGCAGGCAGATTGAATATCCTTCATTGCTCCTATTCATCCCATGTTGGCCGCAATCACAGCCGCTTTGGTCGCGGCCGACATGCCGGCCGCGTTTTCTCTTGATTTTCTGATGTGGGGATGGGATGAAGTGAGCAAGATCGTGGTACTAAACGATTTTGAGGCCCTTGAGGATCGGCAAAATCCTCGGGGCCTTGCTTATTTCAGAGCCCATGAGTTTAACCGCTCATTCTGGATCTCCTTTATATTCGGGGTAGCGTTCGGGCCAGATTTCAGCTGGATGAACGCCGATTTTTTCCGCGATCCTTGCCTGAACCTTGGCTGAAACTGAACGTGAGTTGCTCACTGAAAGCACCGTGCTGTGGCTTAAACCAAGCTCGCGCGCGATCTCGTTGAATGAGCTTCCAGCGCGCTGAAGCTCATACTTCGTCTTCAAATGCCTTTCTCTGAGGTCCTGCATTTGCGGGTCTCTAATCGTGACTTTGCTACTGCATAAGCGCAACGACAATTCCCCAGCAAGAAGAAAAACTCTGGTAACCATCTGTGTTTACTTGGTTTTTCATGATCCATATAACACTTGCACTCATTTGGTCACACGGCAACAGAATTTCAGAATTCTGAGCTATTCTGCAACCTATTGAGTTTTAACAGACAAAACTGAGCGTCACTGGCGCGATTTTACACTCAGATTCAGATATCAGCAGTGCATTCGGATTTGGAACGCATTATCTCTGGCTGAAAAAAATTTATCTATGGGTGGAGTCATTGCCTGAAATCGAAAAACCACCAGGCGGCTCGCTGTTGTCGGTGCATGATCGTGATATCCAGGCGCTCATCAAAGAGTCGGGGGATAGCTCCATCCGAGGACGCCGGAACCGCGTTCTACTCGCGATGGCATGGTCAACCGGTTTGAGCATCAGTAACTTGCTGATGCTTCAGCTCTGGCAAATGACCTACTTCGTCCATCAAGTGGATACGTTTGGTACTTCGACGCGCTTCTGGTTTTCAGATCGTATAATTGGGCATAACTTTGGGTTCTATTTTGACCGATCCTTCGAGGCGATCGTCCCGATTCCGAAGCCTCTTCGCCCTATGACATACCGTTATTTGGAGATTTTCGAAGATGGCTATGACCCGGAGCATTATGTGTTTCCTGTCATGCGAAAGAACGACCGAATGATGAAAACTGAGCCTCTTACAACGAGGGATGCTCACAAGATTCTGGTCGAGCTCCGAAAACCGATGAGCAGCACTGCAAAACTTGATTGGCACAAAATTCGCCAAGTCGCAGTCGCAAGAATGTTGGCATCGGGGATGTCTATACAGGAAATCCAACATCAAACCGGTTACACTGATCCTAAATCAATAAAGAACATCGCATCGACTTACAGGATGGACTGGACAAGTGACCCTTCATTTCAACCATCGGGAATAGTTGGCCTAGACTACGAGGGGTCAATAGTATCGCGAAACAAGGATTGGTATCCAATGCACCTGTTTCCATATCGCCCACCGCGAAAATCATCGTCTTGAATTCGACCAGAGTATGTCGACCTCCAATCGCGTGGTGTGGGGTTATTTGGTGCACGCGATACCAGCAAAGACCCTTGCAACCCAAAGGGTCGGCGCAGGCAGAGATCTCTGCCTGCGCCATTTTCACTCAGGTGTGCTGATCGGCTGCCATTGCATACCGAAGAGCGGCCGGATTGCCTCAACTTTGTTCTCCGAGCCTGCGGCCCGTTCCAGAATGTCCAGCAGGCTCCTACTCGGCGGTGTCCCGTCCAACGCCCGGAAGGCGACAGATTGCAACCGCGGGTCAAGCTCTGCCTTGGCCTTTAACGCGAACTCTTTCCGCGCCAACTCCCGGTGTTCAGACACGAAGGCGTCAATCTCGCCAGCCTGCACATCAACCGCCCTCATGACCTCGTCATGGTAAGATTGAACCTGCGCAGCAGCCTCGGGTGCCAGTAGTGGCAGAACATCGTCCAGCGCGCCTTTTGCAACCCAAGCCAGCAGGTTCTTTTCATGCGCCAGCCCAGCCAGTGCCTTATGCCGCAGGACATAGGCATCCGCTTTGATCTTCAGCCGATGGCCGTCTTCAAATGCGATGACGTAACCTTCGACACCCTCCAATGCCCGAGCATCAGTCCAGAACCGATGAACGTCCTCGACCCTGTCGAACTGTGCGACGATCGGAACACCTTGCCGGGAGGCGACAGCCTCCAACTCCGCGTGCGGCATGTAGGCCCCTGTCCGCATGTGCCGGATCGCCAGCAAGGTCAGCTGCGGAACGTCATAAGCCAGCACCACCCGGTTCTCGGGCGCAGTGAACTCGAAGATCGGCGTGAAACCTGCCGCGATCATATCGGCGCAAAGTGCTTTGACCTCAGGTCCTGCAACAGCCCATGCAGCCCGGGACTGTGCGGAAATGCCCATCCGGGTCATGAACACCATCTCACCCCCGACAATCGCCGGGTGGATCATCGAGCCGTCCAGCTTATCCAGAACCGCATGAGACGCATCCCACGGCTCTTCCTGCATCGGGCGCTTTTCACCCAGATTGAAGAACTTGTGGAACGGCCGAGCGATCAGTTTGCCGTCGGGGTCAAATTTCAACCCTCGGCATTCCCGGGCTACTGCGCCGTCGAACGTGTTGTCCAGCGTGTAGAGGTAGTTGATCACCGAGTATCCATCATGGTCGAAATGAAAGATCCCGGTGTCGGGGACAATGTGCGGGAGGACGTCCTCCAGCGTTTCGATGATATGGTCCATGTCTATGCTCCAGAAAAAGAAAAAGCCGCCTCGGGAAGAGACGGCCTGGTTCGAACAATTTTGGTAGAGTTAGATCACTCGGGTCTTAGTCCACCTGTCGAAGAGAAGCCGCCACAAAGCACTGCGTCGCGATTATCCGCGCACAGTTCTTGTGGTATGTATGAGCTTACAAAGGTCATCTCAGCTTCTCCTGCCCGACCTCTATCGGCTAGGTGTTAATCTGGTCAAGAAATTTTGTAGATCTTCGGCGGTTACCGAATCTGCGGTGAGCTTTTTTGACCTGCCACGAACTGTCGTCAGCGTTCCTCAGTCGCTTAGATTTAGCCCATTTTAATTTCCGCAAACCGAGCGCTCTCCATAAGCCCCCTGACTGGAAGGTTAACAAGCCGCCATTCGCTGCAAGTGCGAAAAACTTACTGCATACGCGAAGCGATCCGTCGGGAGGACGGGGAGTAGACTTTAGCCGCTGTAGCAAGGCACCATAAACTTGTGGAACAATGCAGTCATTGGGACCAGATTTGCAAAGTCCTCACTGAATGCCACCAAGGATGGATGAAACCACAAAAAACGTTACGAAAAAGAAGATCAAAAAGTACAGCCATGCGAACGGGCGGACAATCCGCTTAGCTTCAGCTTCTTGTAGGTTAAGATATGTTCCTGTGACTCTCTGATATTCCTGGTTAAATTTTTCAGGCCATTTATCTGGAAGAAAAATCTCAATCGTCTTTTTGATGATCAACGGGTTTTCTAGGTCATGTTGACAAATAGCGGAGCCATATGCGGATTGACGTGATGTCGACGAAGCCGAGGAAGCTTTCAGCAGTTTTGTCGTAACGTGT
>NZ_JBQFXD010000027.1:0-9473 GCF_056540665.1 Ruegeria sp. AM4
GTCCCATCATCGCCAATCCTCCAGCCCATTGGAAGAATTGAATCAGCAGTTCATGCGGCGATCAAGGATGAGTTTTTCAACAAAATAGGCCCCTTCCGGACCTTCGAACCGCCTTCAACATACCGCGGTCGCAGCCCGCATTCCAGACATTCGCTGCGAGCGCAAAACATGAGGCAGGTCAGTACCGTATCGATGGTTTGTGTCAGCAGCTACCGACCCTGTCAGGGCGAAGAGGGCCGGTTTGGGCACCCCTCGCGGTTTTTATTCAGGATTGTGCCGCTGCTTTTGCTGCGTGTGACACCAACGACTTGCAAGCTTCATTCGATCCAGCCAAAAATTCTGCGCTAGATAATGCATTGACAGCGATTTTCTTTTGTTCCGCTATCTGCTGCTCTGTTGCGCCAAGTTTCCTGGCGGTCGCATATCTGGATTGAGCTTCCTTCTGCAATGCAACAGCATCACTGTAGCCGCCGGCGTGCTGCGTGCACCTGGTTGCTGTAAACTCGAACGCTGCCGCGCTACGTGCAGCTTTTTCCGCTGGTGACGACGGAGACGGGGGCGCGCACGCTACTAGTGCACACGCCGCCACGGACATCAGAAACCACTTCATTTTGAATCCTTCGATTTCGTAATTCAGGTAAGAACTTCAATCAAATAGAACTCCGACAAGATAAAGGCTAAGGAGAGGAAAAACGGGCAGGATAGTCTACAGCTTGGCTTCCCACATTGGAACTGACCTTCCCCCGCACTTAGGGCCGTATTGATCCGGAAACTTCCGGTTGAGTTTTAGTGTTGAGCGGCAGTGTCGAGATCGCAAGAGCCTCAAGCGCTGGCGCGGTTGTTTTTTTCAGGAACTCCGTTGGTGATAGATATCCAACGGCTGCATGTAAAAAGAAGAGACGGGTGAATGGGCAGAGTAACTGCAAAGATTGGCGGCAAAGAGTGGTTTCTTCTCTTTCTTTGCCCATCTTGTGGTGATTGCAAGGAAAATCAGTGTGTTTAACTTCAACTCGCCCACAAAGGTACTTTTCGTGTGAGGTTACACCGCGGTAGCTCGGGACAATCGAGTATCGAAATCAACTAGCCTTAGTCCTCGTCGCGTCTTTCTTCCGCAGAAAACCGCCCGCTACGCGCGGCTTCGGCTGCTCGGATCGCAGCTAGTTGACCGTACATATTGTTGCGGAATATCTTTGCCGTGTGCCCAGCCTTGGGTGACACCAGTTCGGCAATGTTGCCCAGCACGTTGTCAATCAGGTTGAGGAGCAATTCCACCGGGGCGGTCAGATCAGGCAGTTTAATCCCGTCAATAAGCAGGTGTAGGGTCTTTTTGATCGCTTCAATCAGACCCAGAACCGCACCGATTGCATCTTCGGTAACTGCGCCGGGCGCGTCAGCGAGATCCTCAAGCAGTTTGATCAGACCGTCGAGCATATTGTCGATGGTCTCGCTCACTATTTCACTGATGTTGCCCAGAATTGGGTTCAGGGGTTCGAGGGTTTGCCTCAAAGCCTTGAACAGTCTTGAAACGAGACCTAGCAGACATTCCTTCAGGCGGATGACGCCGCCGCCCACATCTGGGAGACCCTGTGCTGTAACCGTTTGCGCCGCCAGATCGCTCCATTGGCCGAGCGCTTTTGCGAATTTAGCCTCGCTGCCCCTGAAAGGGTCGGATTGGTCATTGGCTGGTCGTTTGGCCATCTGAAAGCCCCATTGAAACTGGTGATGTGAAATACGCTCAGGCTAACGAGCTTACTCAAATCAGACAAGTTTTGGTGCTTTGGCATACAAAATCGGATTTATGAGTGTTCGGTTTGGGCTGATCAAGGGAACGGTGGGGGGTCTTGCACCTGTACGTGGA
Source organism: Ruegeria sp. AM4 (assembly GCF_056540665.1). NCBI lineage: Bacteria > Pseudomonadati > Pseudomonadota > Alphaproteobacteria > Rhodobacterales > Roseobacteraceae > Ruegeria > Ruegeria sp. AM4. Next base: position 1,859 of record NZ_JBQFXD010000027.1, read on the forward strand.
ATTGATCAGGAGTATTTCGTACATCTGCGAATTGATAGAACCTGATTGCCATGGCAGTAAAATCAGGCGAATTTCACTGCAGATGCACGCGGTGATGCGACGCGAAGGCCTGGTCGTGAAGCCGGCAGCCCATTGAGGCCGCTTCCTGCACATGCCTAAATGGCGACTTTTTCAACACTATGCGGACAAAGCTGACTTAGAAAAGTCGATCGATCTTCTAGCGCTAATTATGACACTAGAAAACCGGAAGCATTCACTCGCTTAATATTTTGACGATAACCGGGTCTCCACCGCTCCAATACTCTTTATCAGGTCCTTGGTATCCAGCCCCTTCATAACTGTCATAGCTGCAAAGCTTCACAAGAATGATTACGAAGACTGCCATGAGGATTGCTCTGGCAGTTGGGGTTTGGAGCAAGTATTTCATTACTTTCTTTTAATATTGTGTGATCGACCTGGCAAAGAAGTCCTGCGCCTTTTCATTCAACCCGACAGCAGACACGAAGGAGTCAGCGACGGCCATCAACGAAGCTCTGTATCCACAACCTGCTACTCAAAGCGAATACTGAACCATTGCCGACTGACGCCGGTGGGATCGGTGATGTGGTTTTCGAGATACCGCAGGACGATGTCTTCGTTGATTGCATAATTGGAGGTGGAGAAATATCCCCCTGCCCCAGAACCGACTACTCTGACAGCGCCTACGGATCGCGGAATACGCCCGGTTTCGCTTTGTGAGACGAACCGCTTTTGCCGCAAGGCGCACTGTGCCAAGCTTGGGCGAAGGTTGGTGGAGAGTCGGGTTCCAAATAGGTCCGACGTCGGCCCAAAAAAAGGTCGGCGCTCTGCCCTCCAGACGTTGTTGCAGTGTCCGCGACCGTTTCTACTCCGGCCAAAGCCCGCCTACACGGGCCGGTTCTATTGACACAACTGGGGGCTCATGAGACACTTTTTGAATACACAAAAGCAAGTTCATTCCATTGGTCCGCGGCAAGTTGGGAGCGAAAAATGCCCCGCTATGCAAGGAGATGGGCACCTGTCGGTCTTGGCGGAGTCGACGGTCCTGAAGTTGACTTCCCAATACCGCCACATCATCAGGATGCCCGCTTGGTATTCGGCCTTCTGGGCAAAGCAAAGCGTCGCGGAGGCTGGCGTTTGTACTTGGCGCTGGACTTTAGCGAGTATCTGGACTTCAAAGAAAACGACGTCATCCGCTTCGAGCGGTTGACGCCAAGGGAAAGCCGGGTCGGTGGTTCTGTCCTCTGGCTGCGACAGGACGCCAATATCGTACATCACCGCACCGGGTCGCGCGAGGCGCGGGCGGAGTTCCTGCGCGGCAAGATTTCGGACAAATTTCTGCAAGACGCGTCCCCATCCAGGGGATCGTTCGGACCGTTCGGTGCGGCTGCGTTTGTCGCGGGCGGGTGCCATACCGGTGGTGATTTCGACACATTATGCGCGGCGTGCACCGCCGTGCCGACCGCTCTGATCGCGCGCCAACTGCGCGGCCCGGTCTAGGCGAAGCAAATTTTCTCGGCACCGGTCATATTACCGGTGCACCAATACTTATCTTACGGAGAAGTTCATTATGGCACAGGAAAAGGGAAAGAAGTTAAAACCCGACCATCTGGTGGAACAACTGGTGCCGGATCCTTCGGCGATACCGGACGTCAGGGTCCTGATCGGCTTTTTGGGCGAAAGCGGGCGGGACGGGCATTGGCGTCTCTATACCAATCCCAGCCTGAACGAATATCTGGAGATTCCCAAGGACGATGTTGTCCATTGCCAGACCCTCGAAAAGGACGAAGCAAGACTGGGAGGTTCGGTGATTTGGATTAAGCGCGACAGCAACGTCCAGCAAGTGCGGGCAACCTCGCGCGAGGCGCAGTCGGATTTTCTGCAGGGTGCGATCGCATCGCGGGCTACACGGCACAGGCTTGCGCCGGGCATCCTGAACGCCTTTGGCATCCTGCGACCGGGCGGCGGTGGGTTCCAGCCGGGTTCGGTTGCAGTACATGCGTCCTGCGTGCGTGAATTCTGCGATTTCGTGGCAGTGTCCTGGCTTGGCGGAGGCGACGTCTATTGCACCGGATCGTTCCAGTGTGACAGTTCCTGGCAGGCCGAATGTCCGTAGTTTAGTGCCTGACCGGGTTGCCCATGCTGTCCCAGCCCAAGACTGTGGATTACCTTCTGAGCGAGGGGCTTCTCAGTCCTGCCGAGGTCGTTGAGGACGTCCTTAGCGTTGTCAACGTGTCGCGCCGTCATCACAATTTCTGCGTCACAAATGACAGCGGTCGCGGCTTCCTGATCAAACAAGGCGTTGGAAAAGAACGGGCAGCGGCGGTGGCACATGAAGCCACCGTGTACCAACGGCTGGGAACCACAGTGGCATTTTCTTCGCGCTATCTACCAGACCTGCACCGATATGACACCAAAAATGAGATTCTGGTTCTGGAATGGATCGAAGGCGGGCAGAACCTGCGGGAATACCACGCACAACGGGGGAGCTTTCCTGTCCTGCCAGCCCGGGCACTCGCTGATGCCCTAAGTCGTCTGCACCAACTTCCTGTGACGGCGGAAAACCCTGCAGCGGCCGGACGGGGCGGTGTGCCGTGGGTTTTTTCCCTGCACAGCCCCGATGCCGGATTTTTCCATCAATGCAGCGCCGCCAACCTGAGCCTGATCAGCATGGTTCAGGAATTCCCGGAGTATTGCGATCACCTTCGGGCTCTGGCTGAGGAATGGAGCAACGATGCGCTCATTCACGGCGATCTGAAATGGGACAATTGTCTGGCAACGGGCAAAACCGCCTCGGCCCGCAAAACCCGCGTCAGGATCGTCGACTGGGAGCTTGCGCGGGCCGGGGATCCCTGCTGGGACACCGGTTCGATCTTTCAGGAGTATCTGGGGTTCTGGTTGCTCTCGATTCCGATCACCGGGTACGAGCCACCGGAACGGTTTCTGGATCTGGCCCGCTTTCCTCTGGAGCGCATGCATCCCGGCATTCGTACCTTTTGGGAAACCTATAGCGCGCGCATGGGCTTCAGCCCGGTCGAAGCCGACCGGCAATTGATCCGGGCCGTCCGGTTCGCCGGTGCGCGCCTGTTGCAGACGGCTTTCGAGCAGATGCAGCATTCAAGCCAATTGAACGGGAACATAATTTGCTTTCTGCAGTTGAGCCTTAACATCCTCGAAAGGCCGCGTGAGGCAGCAGCTCATTTGCTTGGCCTCAGGTCGCAAGGATTAGACGTCTATGCGCCCGTTTAGGGATCGGATCATGGCCGTGGTGGATGCCACGATCATACGGTCACCAACCGGTTTTTCCTGGTTCGGAACGCGTTCCGAACATTTGCCGCGATCCATTACAAAGGGCCTCAATTCTCAGGCGGCCCGCAGCTACTTGCACTACACGCTCCAAACGCGGCTGTATAGGGATTTCTATTGTCCGGGCACCGCTCGGGCCGAAAGCAATGGTCATGGGCCTCAGGTGGTGTCAGGGCGCACGCCGTTCATCACCGCGTTATCGCAATCGAATGCCGGGTCAGGTCATTGGGCCAAGGGTTGGACCATCTCCACCGCCACGGGCGATGCCACGATCATTCGGAACGGCAAGCTAACGCTGCGAGCAAGGCGCAATGAGGTCCAAACGGACTCGACACAGCACATCCCGCCACCCGGAGCTCAGGCGCGGCTGTTAGTACCCAAGGAGTTCACGCATCTCTCTCCGGGCTTTTACATGGCAGTGGGAGATCAGGAACTGGCGCCGGACGACGAACTGGTCAGGTGGTATTGGAACCTTACCGCCGCCGGAGCGGTTCCTTTTGTGCAGATGGCAACAGGGGCACTGAACCAGATACAGGTTCCCTTCAAGCTCAAGGTTCTCAATGACCCCACGCGTTACACCCGCGCCGATGCGGCGGTTCTGTACCTACGCAAAGTCGATATCGGCCAGATCGGGGACACCATTCGGCGTTTGGCCTCCAGCCTGTCCGATATGCTCAAACCCGCGACACCGGCCCTGACCAAACCGCTGGCAGACGGGGTCGGATTGGCCGAAGATCCGGGCGCGGGGACCAGTTTTGGGCTGCACCGATGCGCGCTTTTGGCCGAAGGTCTGATCCGGGCGCACGAGCTGGGCAGACAGACGCCCGCAGCGCGGCTAGAGGTTGTTGCGAACGCCCTAGAGGCGGCGGGCATCGACCTGGATCAGCCATATCTGAATCCGGGCTCTAAAGATGTTTATCAGGCTTTGGATAGCCCGTCGCGGCCCAATCGGGCTCGGCCCTCCACCTCATTGCCGCAAGCCGATCCGAAAACATGTCTGGAAACTGCAGAAGGCATTGGACGCAAGATTGTGGAGAGCGCAATCTGGTATAAAGATCGCTGTACCTGGGTCGGGGCCGAACCCACTCCTCAAAGCCACGATCAAGCGCCGTCGCGCCCCGTTTTTCGAACAATCGGGGCGGACATGTACTCCGGAACTGCGGGTCTGGCGTTGTTCCTTGCGCAACTGTATGCAGCCGCAGGGGGTTCCATCTTTCGGAACACCGCCGCAGCCGCTCTGACCCAATCCTTCGCGACACTCCAAAACATTCCACCACAAGCGCGGTTCGGGCTGTTTTCGGGATGGAGCGGGATCGCGCTCGCCGCCGCGCGCACGGGCAGCTTATTGCAAGAAGAAGCTTGGTTAAAACGGGCAGATGATCTGTTCGGACGTATGATGGATTTGCCTGACGGGCCCACCGAACCCGACTTGCTTGCAGGCTCGGCCGGTGCGATCGTGGCGCTTCTTGCATCCCGCAGCCATCTGGATCCATCGATGCTGGTCGGCCGCGCGGCCCGAATAGGAGACCGGTTGCTGGCGGCAGCCGAGCCCCTGGGTCAGGGCTGTTTCTGGCCGTCAATCAGCTATCCGAACACACCCGGTCTAACCGGATTTTCGCACGGTGCATCGGGAATGGGCTTCGCTCTTTTGGAGTTGTTTCATGCCACTGGGGAGGCCAAGTACAAACTGGCCGCTCTGCGCGCTTTTGACTACGAGTCGGACTTGTTTGACCCGGTCGCAGGCAACTGGCCTGACCTTCGTAGCGGAGACACACCCGGTGAAACCCGGACCTTCGCCAGCGCATGGTGTCACGGCGCGCCGGGCATCGCTCTGGCCCGCATCGGGGCCTTCGCGCGTTTGGGGCAGGACAGGTTCCGGGATGAGGCCAAGGTTGCGATCCTGGCGACGGCGAAGGCTGTGCAAGCCGGTCTGGAGTCGGAGATTGAAAACTATTCTTTGTGTCATGGAATGGCGGGCAATGCCGACGTTTTGTTCAGCGTTGGCCTTTGGTTTGACCCGGACGTTCAAAACACTGACCTCGTCCATCGCGTCGCCAGTTTCGGTATCCATCGCTACGCTAGTGACGACCAGAACTGGCCTTGCGGCATTCCTTGGGAAACACCGGGGCTGATGTTGGGTCTTGCGGGGATCGGCTATTTTTACCTGCGGATGGCCGATGACGATGTTCCGAGCATCCTCGCGCCGGTTGCGCAGGGTCAATAGTGGTCTTTGGACGTGCAGAGGTGCTGTCAGACTAATTCGAACCAATCTCAGTTTGCCGCGGAAACCGCGAACCTATCCCGAACAATGCTGACGCCACTCGCTAGGGTCCAGACCGTGCCGGGTGTCGGTCCAATCACAGCCACTGCGGTAGAGGCGTTCGGACCTGACATGTCCCAGTTCAAAACTGGGCGTGACTTTGCAGCCTGGCTGGGTCTTGTCCCGAAGCAGCACTCCTCCGGAGGTAAGGAACGCTTGGGACGCATGACCAAGGCAGGCCAGGCAGATATCCGACGCCTCCTGATCATTGGCGCAATGTCGCGTCTTAACTGGCTTGGAATGCGCTCGGTTGCTGAGCCGACCTCGGAGGCAGCGCAGCATGCTGTGATAAAATTTTCCGGTCAACGTCGGGTTGTCGTTGTGGGCGGGCATGGCGGATCGGAGGATCAAACATGGAAACCCCAAACTTACCTGCCATTCGCGCGCTTCGGCCAGCCTGGAACAAAGGACGTATCGTCGGTCAGAAGCGACCACTGAAGCCAAAGCACGTCTGGGCGATCCGAGTTCGACTTGAACTGGCCGAGAACCATCGCGACCTCGCGCTGTTCAATATGGCAATCGACAGTAAACTTCGCGGCTGTGATCTTGTGAGGATGAAAGTCGTCGACGTGATGGCATCGGGACAGATCAAAGAGCGCGCCTCCGTCCTGCAAGGCAAAACTCAGAAACCAGTCCGCTTCGAGATTTCCGAGGGCACGCGAGCTTCAGTCGAGAAGTGGATGGAAGACGAGCTGATGGTCGGTTCAGAGTACCTTTGGCCCGGCCGATTTCATGAACGCCTGCACATCTCGACACGCCAATATGCACGGATTGTCCGCGATTGGGTCACGTCGATCGGCCTCGAAGCAAGCGCCTACGGAACCCATTCAATGAGGAGAACCAAGGTCACTCAGATCTACAAAAAGACCGGAAACCTACGCGCTGTTCAGCTTCTTCTTGGCCATACTAAGATGGATAGTACAGTCCGGTATCTCGGCGTCGAACTCGAGGACGCCCTAGCAATCGCCGAAGCGATAGAGATCTAACGTTAACAGGCCGCTCTCACGGGCGGCTCATAGGAGACATCCAGCGGCAGGTTGCAGTGCTGCGGTCGCAGCCCGCTTTTTGGACATTCGCTGCAAATGCAAAATCTCGAAGCCTGCGAATACACAGGATGCGGGACAAACCAGACATCAAACAAACAATGCCAATTGCCTGGTTGTGGGTATTTTGGGTCAATCGCGCCCAGAGGTGTTCCACCAATGCGGTTACACAAATCTATTCACGTAATTCTCTAGTATTTCCTGTCGGCCTGATTTGGGATCGGGATTTATCCCATCACGTAAAACTCGGGCGGAAATTTCTTCCAGGCCTTTGCCCAACATGGACACTGCACCTGGTGTATTCCAACCTGAATACCGTTCCGTCAGTGAGTCCTCCAATCCCCCATCATCAATCATAGCGGCCGCAGCCTTCAAACCGCGTGCGCATATGTCCATTCCACCGATATGAGCCGCCACCAGATCGACAGCGTCAATCGATTGCCGGCGAATTTTGGCGTCGAAATTTGTGCCGCCGGTGGTAAAACCACCAGCCTTCAGGATGTAGTAGTAAGCTAGGGCAACTTCCGGTGTGTTGTTCGGGAACTGGTCTGTGTCCCATCCAGACTGGTAATCGTTGCGGTTCATATCAATTGAACCCAACATTCCCTCCGCAGTTGCAACAGCAATTTCATGCTCGAAACTATGCCCGGCTAGTATTGCGTGCCCCTGTTCGAGGTTCAGTTTCACCTCGCTCTCCAGCCCATACTTCCTGAGAAACCCGATGCAAGTCGCAGCGTCATAGTCGTATTGGTGCTTGGAAGGCTCCTGAGGTTTCGGCTCCACAAGAATCGTGCCTTTGAACCCGATCTTGTGTTTGTACTCTACGACCATGTTCAGAAAACGGCCCATGTGATCCAATTCGGTTTTCAAGTCCGTGTTCAGAAGAGTTTCGTAGCCCTCACGACCACCCCACAGAACATAGTTTTCG
>NZ_JBQFXD010000028.1:0-8998 GCF_056540665.1 Ruegeria sp. AM4
CGCGAAAAGTCTGATAAAAAGGCGCTCGCACTCTGTTCGGATGACCACTTTCTGCGTCAGCAAAACATTGTTTTTCAACGGAATCGGCCCAAACCAGATTCTCGGCACACATTTCAAATTCTGCGGTCGCAGCCCGCATTCCGGTCATTCGCTGCGTTTGTGTACGCCGGTGCCGGACGAGCGCTCTCAACGAGCGCAATTCTTCCGATCAATAGATGTGACCATTCAGTTACCGATGGCCTAATACCACGCTGGTCGTTATGCAGAGTAAGGGAGGCAACTTTGGAGCGACAGCTTGCGGCAATTCTGGTCGCCGATATGGTCGGCTATACTCGTCGAATGGAGCGAGACGAAGCCGGCACGCTTGCTGCGTTAACCGCTCACATAGATGGTACAGTTGCACCACTGATCAATCGTCACCACGGGCGGATTGTCAAACTAATGGGTGATGGCCTTTTGGCCAGCTTCACTAGTGCTTCAGACGCGGTTTCTTGCGCCGTTGAATGGCAACAATCACCCTTGGAAGAGCCAGACCCGTTGCTTTTCCGCATTGGCATCAATCTTGGTGACATCCTCAAGCAAGAGGATGATGTCTTTGGCTCCGGTGTTAACCTTGCCTCGCGTTTAGAGCAACTTGCCCCGCCAGGAGGTGTGCTCGTCTCGGACGCTGTCTATCGCGTGGTTGGCAACCGCATTTCGGTCGTGTGGGAGGATGCGGGCACACATACCATCAAGAACATCACTGAGCCTGTTAGGGCCTGGCGCATTGGAGGAGCGGAGCAAGCACAGCCTGACGCGAAGCCAGCAGCTACATCCCGCAAAGCTACCATCGCAGTCTTACCTCTGCTCAGTTTGAGTAACGACCCGGAGCAGGCATTCTTCAGCGATGGCATCGCGGAAGACATTATCACTGGGTTGTCTCGATTTCGTACTCTTCAGGTTGTCTCCAGAAACGCATCTTTCCGTTTCAGAACTCAGGAAACCGATCCGGCAGAGATCGCAGCAGAATTGGGAGCCGATTATCTCGTCGTAGGCAGCGTTCGAAAGGCCGGTAGTCGGGTAAGGATTTCCGTACAGCTCGCGGAAGCCAGCACGGGCTCGCAGCTCTGGTCAGAACGATATGATCGCGAGTTGGAAGACGTCCTGTCCGTTCAGGACGAGGTGGCCCGCAACATCGTTGCGGTCCTTCCGGGACGTGTTCAACACAACGTTGCCGACCGATCATCGCAAAAACCAGCAGATGAGATGAAGGCCTATGAGCTGATGCTTCGAAGCAAAGCTCTTCGAGATGGCCTAAATGCCAGGGATACGGCTAAAGCACGAGCTTTGCTGGAACGGGCCATTGCGCTCGATCCGTCCATCGCTCGGTCTTACATGTACCTCTCAGACACCTATGTTATCGATCTTTGGCTCGGATTGGCAGACTCTGACGCTTCCGATCACATCCTGCATATCGCCCGAAAAGGCGCCGCACTGGACAATCGAGACGTCTACATTCAAGACCAACTGGGTTTTGCTTATCTTTGCGCAGGTCTCTGGGACGAAGCTGATGCACAGTTCGAAAAGACGTTATCGCAGATCGAAAACGAAGCGGAATCCATGGCGTGGTGCGGTTATGCTTTTCTGTTGCTGGGGAGGCACGAAAAGGCGAAAGAGGTCGTATCGGAAGCGATGCGATTAGATCCGTTGCATCCCCCTTCGATCGATTGGATCATGGGGCAGATAGAATTCTTCTGCGGAAACTACGAGGAAGCAATCGGCTTTGTGATGGGAGAGGCACGGCTCAACTCGTTAGCTGCGGCATTCGTGACAGCATCTTACGCGCATCTTGGCCGGCAATCCGAGGCGGCGGCTGCATTGCAGGAATTTATCGCGGAGCGCCATGACGAATTTGGGAGTCGAGGCATCGAAGTGCCCAAAGATAATCTCTCCACTCTTGCGCGTGGTTATGAATCTATGTGGCGGTGTCGAGACGATTTCGAAGTTCTGGCGACCGGTCTGCACAAAGCTGGTTTGCCCATCTGACTCACTTAATCAAAGGTCCGTGTAAGGCGTTATACCAATTGATCTCGGCGTCTGAGAATCCGGAATCTTGCCGTTCAACCCTGCTCATTCTGTTAGGATCATTTCGCTTTGCTAGCAATAATCGGAGCGACTCTTTGACTTTTTCGCACAAGGAGCCCGCACTTTTGACTCCTGAGGCCGGGACTTCACGATGTGATACAAAATCACGAGAATAGGCGTACTTCATGGATCTCTCCTTTAGTAGTCATGCACCTACTTTCTTAAAAATCTTGACATCCCACAAACGCCGTTTCTTGACATCCATTGTTCCAAAAAGTCACAATCGATCATGCCAAGAAACTTACCTCCCCTAAATCCGCTGCGTGCCTTTGAGGCAGCTGGGAGGTTGGGTAGCTTTACCCGTGCAGCGGAGGAATTGAACGTATCGCACTCCGCAATTTCCCGTCACATACGCGGGTTGGAAAAGCGATTGAACGTGCATCTTTTCCGGACGCATAAATCTGGTGTTGCCCTCACCGAACAAGGACAAATCTACTTGGGACAGATCACGCCTGCTCTTGACCAAATTGCCATCGCAACTGACGCTCTGACGTCTGCGCCCGAAGGTGTTGTTACCATGACAACAGAGAGCGCCGTCGCGCAAAAATGGTTGGTGCCACGGCTACCACGACTGAAAGCCGCGCAACCAGAGATAGACTTACGTCTTTCGATCACAACAGAAGTCATGGATATTGAGGCGCACGATTTCGATCTGGGCCTAAGATATCTTCGCACCCACCCAGACGAAGGGTACGACCTGTTGTTCCCATCTCTGGTCAGAGCTTTTGCCGCGCCAAACTTTGCACCAATTATAGGTTCTGAGGCCGACCTTAAAGTTCTGGCCACGGGCCCATTGATCGAAGAGGCAACATTCCGTCTTTGGCCAGAATGGTTCTCGAAATCTGGTTTAAGAGAGGTTCCAACTCTTGATCTGCCTCATCCATTAGGAGCACTACTTTCAATCCAATCGGCAGTGGCGGGCCTGGGTGCGGTTCTGATGGACAAGCACCTTTGTCAAACAGAAATTGAGACAGGTGCGTTGGTGAGCCTTAACGACGTAGAAATTCCCTTTGGAGGATATTACCTCGCCACCAACCAGCGCGCGGGACGGCGGCGAGCCGTCCGTGTTGTTCGAGAGTGGTTGCTGCAGGAGGCGCTATCTCTTGATGAGGTGGCTACTGCTTAATTTTGCTATGCGCAGTAGGAAATCGCTGCCACTCTGACGACGGACACTCGGTCACAGCGTAGGCAAAAGCAACGCAACACCCCCGCCCCGCTCAACCAAAGTTCTTCTGACAAGACCGTCGAAAACGCATCTCAGAGGCCAATTTAGCCGCTTGGGCTGAGCGTGAGCGGCTGATAGCTTTGGCGCGGGAAGTGGAATTTGCGTCAGTTTGAGGCACCACCACCATTCACATGCGTTCTAAATCCCTTTGATGATGAGTGAACGCAATTCGGCACTCGGCGTTCCGCATTTTTCAATGCCTTCATTTATTTCCGACAGGCCAATATCTCTTGCTCAAGTTTGTGATTCTGCCGATTTAGCCAAGTCTTTTGGAAGCAAATCCGGTCTCAGTTGATCATCATAAGAGCTCTCCACGGCCCATGCCGAAATGTCACACACGCCTACAAGTCGGCGGAGAGGGGCTGGAATCGACCCCCTCGCCAGCCCCTCTCTCACTACCGCTTACAAACTCGCGTTTGTGTGGCGGCAGCGTTCCATCTGCTCGTTGGCACCTTCGAGAGCATAGTTTTTGTGTGGCAATGTCTAATATGGCAATGCGCACTCGATCCGGCACTCTAACTCAACAAGCACTTAAAAATTGACACGTTCAGTTCAGACAGTGAGTCGCATATGCGGACAAACTCGCGCTTCGATGTCATTGACTGTCAGAATTCCAGATATACACCGAGACCACGCGCGGTTCTGGCATACCGAAGCGATAGACAACATTTCAGAAACTAGTTGCTCTTATCAGGAATGAAGCGGGCCACCGGAACGGCCCGCCAAATGTTCCATATCCTACTCGTGTTACCGCCCTTCGAACCTATCAAGCGCCGAAGGATAGTTTCTGTCGTTCCGCGACCCCCCATTTGTGCTCTTCGACGAACTTGTTCCGCCTGAGAAACTCCCGGCATTTGTCGTGTCGGCACCGTTGCCCCAGCCGTTGTCACCCTTCTTGGTTTCAGACGGTGGCTCTGGGTCATCAGGTACGTCCTCTGCGTAGACAGGTGCGGAGAAAGCCATGGTTGCGGCTAAAAAACTGATGATCGTAAGTTTGGATTTCGGCATAATATTCCCCCAAAAATAGTTGGATAAACGCATGGCCACAATTGAGGCCAGCAAAACCAATTTACCTGAGCGAGATTGAACCAATTGAGAATGCGTCGTTCACGTGGCGTTAACTTTCTCCAACGCCCCCTAAAGTTGCGGAGCACTAATTCAAAGCCCTATGCAATCGACACCGTTTATTGGGTTTAGCGATTTTAGCTTGGGGATAGTTTCAATTCCGAGTTTTGGACGCCGGTTGATACCGGTGGATATCGGCCCTGATAGTACAGGCGGAAGCAGGTTAGATTGGTTTCTGTCCAAATTTAAGGCTGGCAACAAAGCATCGCGAACCGAAGGATTGTTAACTGAATGTTAACGGCGTGTTTTTCAAGCATTAAACTGGATTGTTGCAACTTGACCCAGTCGCTTGTTCAAAGACACGGCGACATACCTCTGACGTGTTGGGATGAGAGATTGGATGTTAAATTGCTTATTGAACGCCTCAGTTGCTTTGACAGCAATATTCCTTGGTTTCATTTTGGCCGCTACCCTCGCCTGAAAGCTAGTGCACTGCGAATCCGGCCAGAAAAAATCTCAACTGCTAACTCTCAACGTAACGACCGCGGCAAGTCCTGCCCGGTTTAGCTCGGTGGGGCTGGCACTACCCCCCGGCCAGCCCCACCTATCAAACACTGACGTGATTGCGCGAAATAGCCGAGTGGTGCAGCTTGCATCGGCAATAGTCTCGGTCCGACGGCTTTGGAACAAGCTGCTCCAAATGCTCCTAAGTATCCCCTTCGCAGCGACGTCTATGTGTTGTCAAAATATTGCGGCTGACTTTGAAGCGTGATTGTTGGCCATTTGAATATGTACCGCTTGGTATTTGATAATTCAAAAAAACACATCTTCCATAAACCCTGTGAATTCGTACTCTGCGGGCACTTCATTGGGTAAGTCTTCGATACCGAAGGCAGTTGAGCGCAGCGTCTGAAATTTTGCGTCGCTAACTGTGACCTCTGGCGCGTAGCCCTCATCTACACCCCACCTCTCCACGCTTGTAGATGAGATGTACAAGTTTTCTCCAACATATTCCGGATCCGCTTCATCGGTATAGCCGAAAAGAAATTCATCGCTAGACATAACTCATTACCTTTCACTGATAGGCCCTCAGAGAAAACTTGGACCGGTGAAATCACACGTTCGAAACCCAAAATGAACGCAAAATTGTCAATGCAGTAAGGCTGGTTGATTCATGGGCATATGTCAGTGATGCCGGTCACAGGTTTTGTATTTGCCCCTAAAACTGGGCCATTACTTTGGCCGAGAAGGGGGGATATTAGTTCGCTTACCCAGTCATTGTTGTCTGGTCAGGCGAAACCAATTTTACGACGTAAATTGAATTGTCATGGAACTCATGACTGACGTTTTGAAATAGCCTCTGTCCGTTATCCATCGCAATCACTCGAATCCGAATTGTTGCTGATACACTCGATCTCAGGGTTTCAGCCAGTTTAATGTGGCACCATGCCAAAGGTAACGACAACAACCGACGATCTTGCAACACAGATCATTGCTGCATTTGACGGCCTTGATCCACCTGCTGATGATGAACTACTTCACCCCGAATGTCTGGATGACGTGGATATTCTTGAATTCTACGGCGGGGTCAAATGGCATGAGATGACCGATCACATGATCGTATACGGTTACGCTGCCCCCACGGTTTTCAGCCCCAAGGCCTTTCAGTACTACTTGCCTGCGTATCTGATTTGGACTCTGCGAAATTCGGACAGTCCGGAATATGCCAATGAAAGCATCCTACTTGCACTCGACCCCGGCACATCGAAAGAAATGCTGCACGAGTTCAGGAAATCCAAGTTCAACCAACTGACGCCTGCGCAGAACGAGGCCGTGTTGAGATTTTTGTACTATTTCAGTGACCATCCCCAACTTGGTGAGTTTGCGGAAGCCGCACTGGTCAACTACTGGATTGAATAAGGCGTATGGTCACCAGTTCGATGATCTTTACGTATTTGATGTGGCTCTTCGCAGCGCATTTTGTCCTAACTGGCTTCCCGCCATTCGCAGGATTTGCGAAACTAAGGCTGATACAAATTCACCATTGCGCAACCAAATCGCGACCATGATTGGGCTAGCCTACTTTGCTACGAGAAAATCGGCAATTCGCGCGCAGCGACCAACTAGGATTGGTCACCGCCAGTTGCCATGTGCATCAATTGTTCGCGGTAAGCGGGTCGATGATTTGGCGAACCTCGGTTATCTTCCCCACCGGAATTCCCGACAACTCAGAATGCCGCTGAATCTCGGCTTCGCTTTCAGCCAGGTAGATGCAAAATGTCTTGTCTCCGGCAACATAGGAATGTTGCCATTGAATTGACGGGCCGACATCGGCAAGTGCTTTATTTGAAGCACGCGACGCGGCGCAAAGCTCGGTCAACGAAAAATCTCCGATACCAGGAATGTCCCGTTCGATTACAAATCTCTTCAGCATTTCTGTACCTCCGTTTTGCCGTGTGCAGAGATTGTGGCACTTGGACCTCCAAAATCCGAACCAAATTTTCTTTGCTGTACTAAAGAATAACTGGCGTAGTAGTGCAGATATTTGCGCCTTTGAAAGAAAATCTTTATCAAACTCCTATGGCGACGCACCTCAAGTCTCTTCAAGCTATCGAAGTAGCCCTTCGAACCGGCTCGCTGAAAGCAGCCGCCAGCGAATTGGGGATCACCCCAGCTGCTGTCGGTCAGAGGATCCGGGCGCTGGAAAACTACCTTGGAACAGACCTTTTGGTTCGTGGACGGTCAGGTTTGCACCCTACACCCGAACTGGCAGGGGCAGTGACGGATCTTCGTACTGCATTTTCGGCACTTGAACGCGTATCCGCCACACTTGACTTTCAGCGCGTTAGCGAAATTCACATCGTTGGCGACCCGGATTGGTCCGAACTGTGGCTGGCACCTCGGTTACCGAGATTCAGAGAAAACCATCCGAACATTCTCTTTTGCATCAACGGAGCGGGCGACGTTCCGATGCGGTTGGGGGCACCAGACATTCGTGTTGAATATGGCGGATATGAAAAAGGAGAGCCACTTTTCTCGGACTATCTCGTCCCCGTTTGCAGCCCAGACAACTTACGCAGAATAGCCGGTTACGACACCGAGCACGAAATGGAAGGGATGCCGCTTCTTCATTTGGAAGAGCACAGAAGTAAAGAAGACAGGCCAGGATTTCGAGAATGGTTCCAAACTTTCGGAATGCGACGTACTGGCGCTGACCGAGGACCGTATTACAAGCGAGCGGAGATGGCTCTTGAAGCGGTGAGAGAAGATGTAGGCTTTCTCCTTTGCGGCGCTTCTTTGATAGAGAACGATCTGGAAGAAGGGTCCTTGGTGCTTCCCTATCCTGTTGAAAAAGGGCTTTCAGCGCCAAACCCTTTTCGGATTCACCTGCGAGAACAAACGTTGCAGCGTCCCCAATTGCGCCGTTTCGTAGATTGGCTCAAGCGCGAGGCCACCGAAACCCAAGAACGGATTAATGGCTACAAGAACAAAAGTAAGGGTTTACAGATCAACGGTTAACCCCGCTCGTATCCAAATGAACTCGACTCCCGCATCGGGCTCAAAATCTGACCTGGAACGAAATACCTAATCGATAATTCACCTTCAGGTCGGACGAAAGTTCGGCTCATAGGAGACATCCAGCGGCAGGTTGCAGTGCTGCGGTCGCAGCCCGCTTTTTTGGACATTCGCTGCAAATGCAAAATCTCGAAGCCTGCGAATACACAGGATGCGGGACAAACCAGACATCAAACAAACAATGCCAATTGCCTGGTTCTGGGTATTTTTCGTCAATCGCGCCCAGAGGCGTCCCACCAATGCGGTTACACAAAGCTGTTCACGTAATTCTCTAGCATTTCCTGTCGGCCTGATTTCGGATCGGGATTTATCCCATCACGTAAATCTCGGGCGGAAATTTCTTCCAGACTGTTGCCCAACATGGACGCTGCATCTGGTGTATTCCAACCTGAATACCGTTCAGTCAGTGAGTCCTCCAACCCCCCATCTTCAATCATAGCGGCCGCTGCTTTCAAACCGCGCGCGCATATGTCCATTCCACCGATGTGAGCCGCCACCAGATCGACAGCGTTAATCGATTGACGGCGAATTTTGGCGTCGAAATTTGTGCCGCCGGTGGTAAAACCACCAGCTTTCAGGATGTAATAGTAAGCTAGGGCAACTTCCGGTGTATTGTTCGGGAACTGATCTGTATCCCATCCGGATTGGTAGTCGTTGCGGTTCATATCAATCGAACCCAGCATCCCTTCAGCAGCCGCAACCGCAATTTCATGCTCAAAGCTATGCCCGGCAAGGATCGCGTGGCCCTGCTCGAGATTTAGCTTCACTTCGTTCTCCAACCCATACTTCCTGAGAAAACCGATGCAAGTAGCTGCGTCATAGTCGTATTGGTGCTTGGAAGGCTCCTGAGGTTTCGGCTCCACAAGAATGGCGCCTTTGAACCCGATCTTGTGTTTGTACTCTACGACCATGTTCAAAAAACGGCCCATGTGATCCAATTCGGTTTTCAAGTCCGTGTTCAGAAGAGTTTCGTAGCCCTCACGACCACCCCACAGAACATAGTTTTCG
>NZ_JBQFXD010000029.1:0-8085 GCF_056540665.1 Ruegeria sp. AM4
GGCGAGCCCTTCCGCCGCGACGCCATGAAAAAACCCGTCGCCGTCGCAGGCATCGAAGCTTCCGACATGACACCCCAAGTCGAGGCGTAAGTTCAGTCAATACAAAGACCCGGGCCTAGCAGGGCCCGGGACTCTATGGGCTTTCCCGCGGGGAAAGCCTGATTTTTTTGTTAGAGGACGCAAGATGCAAGATATGACTGCATCCCCATCACTGATGTCTAAATCCCAGACATTTGTGCGCAAGAACGGCCGCGGATTCCTTGTTTCCGTCGTTGTGGCCGTCGCTGCGAAATTTCTGTCCGAGCACTACGGCGCCCCGGCAATGCTGATGGCGCTGTTGCTGGGCATCGCGTTTCACTTCCTTGCCGAGGAAGACAGCGGAAGCTGCAAGCCCGGGATCGAATTCACCGCACGCACCGTGTTGCGGTTTGGCGTGGCCCTGCTCGGAGCGCGTATTTCAGTCGAACTGATGATGAATCTCGGGTCGGATCTCATTCTTGTCGTGATTGCAGGCGTAATCCTGACGATCCTGTTTGGCCTTTTGGGTGCACGTCTGCTGGGCCGCGGCTGGCGGTTTGGAGTTTTGACTGGCGGGTCGGTTGCGATCTGCGGTGCTTCTGCGGCGATGGCGCTGTCAGCCATTCTGCCCAAGAACGAACATTCCGAGCGCAACCTTATCTTCACGGTGCTGTCCGTGACGGTACTGTCGACCATTGCGATGATCGCCTATCCGATCCTGACCGAAGCCTTTGACTTCAATGACGAGATTTCAGGCGTGTTTCTAGGCGGAACGATCCACGATGTTGCACAGGTGGTTGGTGCGGGCTTTTCGGTTTCGGACCAAACCGGCGAGGTTGCCACGTTGGTCAAACTGATCCGTGTCGCCATGCTGGCTCCGGTGGTTTTGGTGATTTCAGCGCTTGTGCGCCGCCATGCTGAGTTTACCGACGAAGGCAAGCGCCCTCCGATCCTGCCCATGTTCGTGGTTGGCTTTCTGATCTTTGCGACGCTCAATTCGCTGGGGCTGATCCCTGCAGTGGTGTCCGAAGCGATGTCCAGCCTCAGCCGTTGGGCGCTGCTTGTTTCGATTGCGGCGGTGGGGATGAAAACCTCGCTTAAGCGTATTCTGGACGTAGGCGGACAGGCCATCGTCCTGATCGTCGCCGAGACCATCTTTATCGCCCTGTTCGTTCTGATCGGCGTCTATCTAGTGCATTATTGAGATCTGACGACGCAGGAATGCAACGCAAGGACATTTAGCAGAAATTCGAGGAAACAAATGACCGAACATGTACGCAATCTATACGACGCCCCGGAAACGCGCAGTGAACGCCGCCTTGCGGATTTGCCTGATCGCGTGGTCGAGGGTGATCCGCATCACCAGGTCGGCATGCATTTTGTCAGCCCGGACAAAAAGCTTTCGGCGGGCACCTGGACGTCGACGCCAGGCAAGTGGCACGCATTCACGGATAAGGACGAGTACTGCTATATTGTGGAAGGAAATTGCGCCCTGATCCACGAGGACGGAACGCGTCAGGACTTTCGTGCCGGGGCAAGCTTTTTGATACCAAACGGTTTTCGCGGGTATTGGGAGGTTTTGGAAACCACGACCAAGCATTTTGTAATACGCGATTTGAGCGCGGACGACTGAACCCGAAAACCTGGTTTCGATCCATTTCCGGGCGTTTCTGTTCAATAGACAGAAACGCCCGGTCGTTTACTCCAACGACACCCACAAAACACGGGCGTCTTCTTCGCTGGTCGAGATGCAGCCGTGTCCCATACTGCTGTCGTAATATAGCGAGTCACCAGCTTTCATCGGCAGGGGCCGATAGTGTTCCGACACAAAGATCAGCTCTCCACTCAGCACATACAGGAACTCTTCGCCGCTGTGGCGTATCCAGTTTTCGAATTCGGAAAGATCGCGGGCTTTGATCGTCGCGATATATGGCAGCATGCGTTTGCTGGTCAGATCGGGACACAGTAACTCATGCAGGTAGGTGGATGTTTCTCGCCTGTCACCTTCACCCTTGGGGGTAAAGTCCCGGCGTCCTGAAATCCCGGTCTGCCCGGATTGCAGGAACAGCTGCGGGGTGCTCATGTCCAACGCCTGAGTCAACCTTCGCACTATATCAAAGCTGGGCCGGGTCTGGTTGTTCTCGATCTTGGAAAGTGTCGAGCGACCGATTCCCGCTGCGCGACCGGCCTCTTCTAATGTCCACCCTTTTGCGCGTCGGGCATCCCGGATCGACAGCCCCAGCGCAGCGCCTTCGTCCTGTTCGTCCGGCCCGATGATGTCTTCTGAGCTGTCGTCGGCCAAAGAAATCCCTCCCGTTTTCCAAAGGTTACCGGATTCCCCGGTAGCCGACAACGTATCTGTGATGAGATTTTTGTTGCCTTATGCAGACGAATTCCACTATAGGAAACAAAATTTCGTACTTGGGATTCGAGATTGCAGGAGGAGAACATGTTCACAAAACCGCTGAAGGATGCTGATCCGGTCATTGCGGCGTCGATCGCGCGCGAGGGACAGCGTCAGGCTGAGCAGATCGAGTTGATCGCGTCCGAGAACATCGTCTCGCAGGCCGTCATCGACGCGCAGGGTTCTGTACTGACCAACAAATACGCCGAGGGCTATCCGGGCCGTCGCTACTATGGCGGATGCGAATTTGTTGACGAGGTCGAAGCCGAAGCCATTGACCGGCTAAAGAAACTGTTCGGCTGTGAATTTGCAAATGTTCAGCCGCACTCGGGTGCGCAGGCAAACGGTGCGGTCAAGCTGGCGCTGCTCAGCCCCGGTGATACGATCCTGGGTATGTCGCTGGATGCTGGGGGCCATCTGACCCACGGTGCGAAACCCGCCCAGTCGGGCAAGTGGTTCCGTCCGATTCAGTATGGGCTGACCGATGCGGGTCTGATTGACTATGATCAGGTCGAGGCGCTGGCCAAAGCCGAAAAGCCCAAACTGATCATCGCAGGGGCGTCTGCCTATTCGCAAAAGGTCGACTTTGCCCGGTTCCGCGCCATCGCGGATGAGGTCGGGGCCTGGTTGCTGGCCGACATGGCCCATATTGCCGGTCTGGTCGCCACCGGTCTGCATCCGTCGCCTGTTGGTCACGCGCATGTTGTCACATCTACCACCCACAAGACCCTGCGCGGCCCGCGCGGTGGGATCATTCTGACCAATGACGAGGCGCTGGCGAAGAAGCTGAATTCGGCCGTATTCCCGGGCCTTCAGGGCGGTCCGCTGATGCATGTGATTGCTGGCAAGGCCGTTGCGTTTGGCGAGGCGCTGAAGCCGGAATTCAAGGAATACATGCAGCGCGTTGTCGACAGCGCCTCTGCCTTGGCAAACGTCATGATGGCGCGCGGTTGCGACATCGTCTCGGGCGGGACCGAAAACCACCTGATGCTGGTTGATTTGCGCCCCGTTGGCGTGACCGGCAAAGACGCCGAAGCGGCACTGGAGCGGGCAGGCTTCACCTGCAACAAGAACAGCGTACCGGGCGATCCTGAGAAACCCACGGTGACCAGCGGCATCCGCCTGGGCACCGCCGCCGGATGCAGCCGCGGCTTTGGACCGGAAGAGTTCAAACAGATCGGCCACCTGATCGGCGACGTGCTCGACGCGCTGGCACAATCGCCAGAAGGGGACGCAGCCGTCGAACAACAGACCCGTGAAAAGGTGCGCGCCCTCTGCGCAAGCCACCCGATTTACTGAGAGACGACCAAATGGCTTACGATCTTATCGTCATCGGGGGTGGACCAGGCGGCTATGTCGCTGCGATCCGCGCCGCGCAACTGGGCCTGAAAGTGGCCTGCGTCGAAGGCCGTGGCGCGCTTGGCGGGACCTGCCTGAATGTGGGGTGCATCCCCTCCAAAGCGTTGCTGACCTCTTCGGCCAAGTATGCCGAAATTGCACATCTCTCCTCGCACGGTATTGCGGTCGAGGGGGCCAGCATTGACCTGCCGGCGATGATGGGGCGCAAAGATAAGATCGTAGGCGACCTGACCAAAGGTATCGGGTTTCTATTCAAGAAAAACGGCGTCGATCTGATCGAAGGTTGGGCCAGCATCCCAGCCAGCGGTCAGGTCAAGGTTGGCGATGATGTTTTTGAGGCCAAAGATATCCTGATCGCAACCGGCTCAGAGCCCACTCCGCTGGGTGGTATCGATATGGATGAGAAGGACATCCTCAGCTCGACCGGCGCATTGGCGCTTGAGACGGTGCCGGATCATCTGGTGGTTGTCGGCGCCGGAGTAATAGGATTGGAGCTTGGGCAGGTCTGGTCCCGCCTGGGGGCCAAGGTGACCGTGGTCGAATATCTGGACCGCGTGCTGCCCGGAATCGACGGCGAGATCGCGAAGCTCGCGCAGCGGGCATTGTCCAAGCGGGGCCTCAAGTTTCAGTTGGGCCGTGCGTTGAAATCTGTCGAAAAGACGGATGTGGGCCTGACGCTCACGCTTGATCGCGTTGGCAAAGACAAGGAAGAGGTGATCGAGGCCGACAAGGTCCTGATCGCCGTCGGTCGTCGCCCAGTGACGCGTGGCCTTGGCCTGGACGCGCTCGGCGTTGCCGTAAACCACCGCGGCTTTATCGAAGTGGATGGCACATTCCAGACCTCGGTTCCGGGTATCTTCGCGATCGGTGACTGCGTTCCCGGACCCATGCTGGCGCATAAGGCGGAAGAAGATGGCGTTGCATGTGTCGAGATGCTGGCCGGGCAGGGCGGGCACGTCGACTACAACACCGTTCCGGGCGTCGTGTATACGGATCCCGAAATCGCCTCGGTCGGCGCAACTGAAGAAGCGCTGAAAGAGGTCGGTACTGAATACACGGTCGGCAAATTCGCCTTCATGGCCAACTCGCGCGCGCGCTCGACAGGTGAAACTGACGGTGCGGTAAAGGTGCTGGCCGATCCCAACGGCACAATCCTTGGGGCGCATATCTGCGGCGCTCATGGGGGCGATTTGATCGCCGAATTGGTTCTGGCCATGACCAAGGGCGCGACCGTGTCCGAGGTCGCCTTAACCTGTCACGCACACCCGGCAATGGGCGAGGCGGTCAAGGAAGCCTGCCTCGATGCCATGGGCCGCGCGATCCACGCGTAAGAGGGACCAGCCAGATGACCATTCAGCTTCGTCCACGCCATCCCGAAAAGGCCAAAAGGGCCGACAGCGTCATTCCGCGCAAGCCCAACTGGATTCGCCGGAAAAAGATCGAAAGCGCCGAGTATTACGAGACCCGTCGCCTGATGCGCGAGCACGATCTGGCCACGGTTTGCGAAGAGGCCGCGTGCCCGAATATCGGCGAATGCTGGTCCAAACGCCATGCCACCATGATGATCATGGGTGAGGTCTGCACACGCGGGTGTTCCTTCTGCAACGTCGCAACAGGCCGTCCGGACGCGTTGGATGCGTTCGAGCCCGGTCGCGTCGCGGCAGCGGTTAAGAAACTGGGTCTGCGCCATGTGGTCATCACCTCGGTCGATCGTGACGATCTGGCCGATGGCGGGGCGGAACATATCGCCCAGACGATCCGCGCTGTGCGCCACCAGAATGCGGGCACTACGGTTGAGGTGCTGACACCCGATTTTCTAGGCAAGGGCAACGCAGCCGATTTCGTGTTCGAAGCGGCACCGGATGTGTTCAACCATAATCTCGAAACGGTTCCGCATTTGTATCCGACGGTTCGCCCCGGCGCGCGGTATTACGCCTCGCTGCGGTTGCTGGATGATGCCAAACGCGCCAACCCCGAGCTTTTCACCAAGTCGGGCCTGATGGTGGGGCTGGGAGAAACGCTCAGCGACGTGCGGCAGGTGATGGACGATCTGCGCGCCGCCAATGTCGATTTTCTGACCGTGGGTCAGTACCTGCAACCGACACCGAAACACCATCCAATTGATCGGTTCTGGGCACCAGAGGAGTTTGCTCAACTGGAACAGATCGCCCGATCCAAGGGCTTTCTGCACGTGTCGGCCACACCGCTGACCCGATCATCGTTCCACGCGGACGAAGACTTTGCCGCCCTCAAGCATGCCCGCCAACGGGCTCTGGCGAACAGGGCATAAACCCAACGCAAATGGGAGGGAAACCATGGAAGCGTTAAATTCAATCGTAGGGGCCATAAATGGCGTCGTATGGGGGCCGCTGATGCTGGTCCTCATTCTGGGCGTCGGCTTCTTCCTGCAGGTGGGGCTGAAATTCATGCCGATCCTGCGCATCGGCACAGGCTTCAGCCTGCTGTTCAAAGGCCGTGAGGGTCAGGGCGAAGGGCAGATCAGCCCGTTCAACGCGCTGATGACCTCGCTGTCGGCGACCATCGGTACAGGTAACATTGCCGGTGTGGCCACCGCTGTCTTCCTGGGCGGTCCGGGTGCATTGTTCTGGATGTGGATGACCGCCCTGGTGGGCATGGCCACCAAATATGCCGAAGCCGTCTGTGCGGTGAAATACCGTGAGAAGGACGAGCTGGGCAACTATGTCGGCGGCCCGATGTACTACATCAAGAACGGCCTTGGCGCGAAATGGGCCTGGCTGGGCGTTGCATTTGCCCTGTTCGGCGCAATTGCTGCTTTTGGCATCGGCAACGGTGTGCAGGCCAACGGCGTTGCACAGGTTCTGGAATCGAATTTTGGTGTAAACACTTCGGTCACCGGCGTTGTTCTGATGGTTCTGACCGCAGCCGTAATCCTGGGCGGCATCACCCGCATCGGTGCAGTCGCAGGTAAACTGGTTCCGGCCATGGCAATCGCCTACATCGTCGCCGGTCTTCTGGTTCTGATAATCAACATCGGAAATATCGGTAACGCTCTGTCGCTCGTCTTCACCTACGCCTTCACCCCATCTGCCGCAGAAGGTGGATTTGCAGGTGCGGCTGTCTGGGCTGCGATCCGTTTTGGTGTGGCACGTGGTGTCTTCTCAAACGAAGCCGGTCTGGGTTCTGCTCCGATCGCGCATGCTGCGGCCGAGACCAAAGGCCCAGTAAACCAGGGTCTTATCGCGATGCTGGGTACGTTCATCGATACCATCATCGTGTGCTCGATCACCGGTCTGGCGATCATCTCCACAGGTGCATGGACATCCGGTGAATCCGGTGCGGCCTTGACCTCGCTGGCATTTGCCACGTCGCTGCCGGGTGGTGGTGCTCTGATCGCAATCGCTCTGTCGATCTTCGCCTTCACAACCATCCTCGGTTGGTCGTTCTACGGCGAAAAATGTGTCGAGTTCCTTCTGGGTGTCAAATCCCTGATGCCGTACCGTGTTCTGTGGATTGTCGCGATCTACTTCGGTGCAACGGCGGATCTTGGCTTTGTCTGGCTGCTGGCGGATACGTTGAACGCCATGATGGCCATTCCGAACCTGATCGCCTTGGCGCTGCTGAGCCCGATCGTCTTCAAACTGACGAAAGAGTTCTTCGCCTCGGGCGGCCAGTCCGAAGAGCCCGGCGGAACACCAGCCGAATAACATCGGCCCTGAACAAGCAGGGGGCCTTCTGGCCCCCTGACGTATAAACAGAATTTCTATCTTGAGGAGAGACGCGATGGCCACGAAAATCCTGCTGCCCATTGATCACACCGACGACCGCTCGTGGAAACAAGCGCTGCCAGTCGCTTTGGAACAAGCGAAATTCTACGGTGCCGAGTTGCATGCAGTCGCTGTCATCCCCGAGATAATCCGACTACCGAACCTGCCCGCCAACTATGGCGCAGGCGCCAAAGACCATGTTCGCAACGCGGTTCAGGCCATCCTGGAAAATGGTGTCGCATCCGACGTGACGGTGCATGTTGAAGAAGGTAGCGTTTATCGCGAAATCCTGAAACTCGCCCACAGGGAAGGCTTTGATCTGATCGTCATGGCGTCGACCAAAGGCGATTTTCCGAACTACGAAATTGGCCCGAACCTGGCCCGCGTCGTGCGCAACGCGCACTGCACCGTCATGGTCGTTCGCGACCAGTCCCGCTGATTGAAAGGTTGAGAAAATGACAGATTTGAAACGCACTCCTCTTTATGCGCTACACGTTGAGTTGGGGGGTAAGTTGGTTGATTTTGCGGGTTGGGAGATGCCTGTTCAGTATCCGTTGG
>NZ_JBQFXD010000030.1:2500-6321 GCF_056540665.1 Ruegeria sp. AM4
GGTCAGGAGTTCGATCCTCCTAGGCTCCACCATTTACCTTTCGATTTGATCATCGAGCACTTGTTTGAGTGTTGGATCATCCAATTGGATGGGTGTGCGAACGCGCATTCTCTTCGAGAATACGCTGCCTCGCACCTGGCAGACTTCCTTCGGAAGTCGCCAATATTGACATCGTATAGAGAGAAATCAATCAACACTGTTTGATCGTGCCGAGTGTGGCACTGATCTCGGTCGTTCTTATCTTCGGATAAGCGGCACGGTTTGGGTCTAGCCGGCCCTGTCTCGTGTATCGCGACTGAAACGAACAGAGTTGTCCAAGTCAAATATACTAACCCGAGCGACCTGCGTTGATCAGCTGCACGGCTGAGAGACCATATGGGGTTGCTCAATTGTCCTCGTCCAAGTGGCGGGGGCGGGAAATGTATGTTTTTGGTTCAGAAGAACGATCACCTTTAGTTACCAGCTGGGTGATCACGATCGATCTAATCGAACTGTGAAGGCCGAAGGCCGAAAGAGTTCATGCGCTCAAGTAGCCGAATAGGCGGTAGCGCAAAGATTAAGTCTTTCTTTTTCTGGATCAAATCAAGCGCGAGAAGGGCGTTTGGTGAATGCCTTGGCAGCAAGAGGCGATGAAAGACGTGATACTCTGCGATAAGCCATGGGGAGCTGAGAATAAGCTTTGATCCATGGATTTCTGAATGGGGCAACCCACCTGAAAGCTTCATATTGTTATCTTTGATACTCAATATGGGGTTTAAACAGGTACTTAAGACCTGAATACATAGGGTTTTAAGAGCAAACCCGGGGAACTGAAACATCTAAGTACCCGGAGGAAAGGAAATCAATTGATACTCCCCTAGTAGCGGCGAGCGAACGGGGACCAGCCGAGCCAGATGAGTGAGAAGAACATGTTGGGAAGCATGGCCATAGCGGGTGACAGCCCCGTATTCTAAGCTCTGATGGACGTATTAAGTAGGGCGGAACACGTGAAATTCTGTCTGAAGATCGGAGGACCACCTTCGAAGGCTAAGTACTCCTTGCTGACCGATAGCGAACCAGTACCGTGAGGGAAAGGTGAAAAGCACCCCGACGAGGGGAGTGAAACAGTACCTGAAACCGAACGCCTACAATCAGTCGGAGGCTCCTTGCGAGCTGACGGCGTACCTTTTGTATAATGGGTCATCGACTTGGTCTCACGAGCAAGCTTAAGCCGTTAGGTGTAGGCGTAGCGAAAGCGAGTCTTAATAGGGCGCATGAGTTCGTGGGATCAGACCCGAAACCGAGTGATCTAGGCATGGCCAGGTTGAAGGTAAGGTAACACTTACTGGAGGACCGAACCCACATCCGTTGAAAAGGATCGGGATGAGCTGTGCCTAGGGGTGAAAGGCCAATCAAACTCGGAGATAGCTGGTTCTCTGCGAAATCTATTTAGGTAGAGCGTCATCCGAATACCCCGGGGGGTAGAGCACTGGATGGGTAATGGGGCCCCACAGGCTTACTGATCCTAACCAAACTCCGAATACCCGGGAGTACTAGATGGCAGACACACTGCGGATGCTAACGTCCGTAGTGGAGAGGGAAACAACCCTGACCTACGACTAAGGCCCCCAATTCATGGCTAAGTGGGAAAGCAGGTGGGACGACCAAAACAACCAGGAGGTTGGCTTAGAAGCAGCCATCCTTTAAAGATAGCGTAACAGCTCACTGGTCTAAATAAGTTGTCCTGCGGCGAAGATGTAACGGGGCTCAAGCCATGAGCCGAAGTCTAGGGATGCGTAAGCATCGGTAGCAGAGCGTAGTGTGACATAGCACTCATCCTGTATTATCGCCGGTCATTTGGCGCGAGCAATCGCGCTCAAGTAGCCGAATAGGCGGTAGCGCAGGATAGAGTGTTTTCGATGAAGCGGGCGCGTGAGCGATCCCGTGGAGAGATCACTAGTGAGAATGATGACATGAGTAGCGACAAAGAGTGTGAGAGACACTCTCGCCGAAAGTCCAAGGGTTCCTGCTTAAAGCTAATCTGAGCAGGGTAAGCCGGCCCCTAAGCCGAGGCCGAAAGGCGTAGGCGATGGGAACTAGGTTAATATTCCTAGGCCAGGAGGATGTGACGGATCACAGGTGTAGTTCAATCTTATCGGATTGATTGGGCTGCTGAGTGGTTCCTGGAAATAGCCCTCCATCAGACCGTACCCTAAACCGACACAGGTGGACTGGTAGAGCATACCAAGGCGCTTGAGAGAACGATGTTGAAGGAACTCGGCAAAATACCTCCGTAAGTTCGCGAGAAGGAGGCCCGGTTCCTAGGCAACTAGGGGCTGGGGGCACAAACCAGGGGGTGGCGACTGTTTATTAAAAACACAGGGCTCTGCGAAGTCGCAAGACGACGTATAGGGTCTGACGCCTGCCCGGTGCCTGAAGGTTAAAAGGAGAGGTGAGAGCCTTGAATTGAAGCCCAGGTAAACGGCGGCCGTAACTATAACGGTCCTAAGGTAGCGAAATTCCTTGTCGGGTAAGTTCCGACCTGCACGAATGGCGTAACGACTTCCCCGCTGTCTCCAACATCGACTCAGCGAAATTGAATTGCCTGTCAAGATGCAGGCTTCCCGCGGTTAGACGGAAAGACCCCGTGCACCTTTACTACAGCTTCGCACTGGCATCAGGATTGTGATGTGCAGGATAGGTGGTAGGCTTTGAAGCGGAAACGCAAGTATCCGTGGAGCCTCCCTTGAGATACCACCCTTCGCACTCTTGATGTCTAACCGCGGTCCGTTATCCGGATCCGGGACCCTGCGTGGCGGGTAGTTTGACTGGGGCGGTCGCCTCCTAAAGCGTAACGGAGGCGCGCGAAGGTTGGCTCAGAGCGGTCGGAAATCGCTCGTTGAGTGCAATGGCAGAAGCCAGCCTGACTGCAAGACTGACAAGTCGAGCAGAGTCGAAAGACGGCCATAGTGATCCGGTGGTCCCGAGTGGAAGGGCCATCGCTCAACGGATAAAAGGTACGCCGGGGATAACAGGCTGATACTGCCCAAGAGTCCATATCGACGGCAGTGTTTGGCACCTCGATGTCGGCTCATCTCATCCTGGGGCTGGAGCAGGTCCCAAGGGTACGGCTGTTCGCCGTTTAAAGAGGTACGTGAGCTGGGTTTAGAACGTCGTGAGACAGTTCGGTCCCTATCTGCCGTGGGTGTAGGAGACTTGAGAGGAGTTGCCCCTAGTACGAGAGGACCGGGGTGAACGATCCACTGGTGGACCAGTTGTCGTGCCAACGGCAGTGCTGGGTAGCTATGATCGGACAGGATAACCGCTGAAGGCATCTAAGCGGGAAGCCCCCCTCAAAACAAGGTCTCCCTGAGGGCCGTGGAAGACCACCACGTCAATAGGCCGGAGATGTAAGCGCAGTAATGCGTTCAGTTGACCGGTACTAATCGCCCGATAGGCTTGATTTGATCCAGTAATGGAAAGACAAATCACCAAAAGCATACACTGACCTTGAGTTGGACAACGTTGATCTGATTAATACAACCGAGTGGCAACGCGCCTTTTGCAAGCAAAAGACGCTGCCTGCCACCTCGTCGCTTTCCTGCAACGCAGGAAAGTCGACATGGGCTTTTCCTCGGTTTGGTGGTCATAGCGCAAGTGAAACACCCGGTCCCATCCCGAACCCGGAAGTTAAGCACTGCCGCGCCAATGGTACTTGGGCTTAAGCCCCGGGAGAGTAGGTCACCGCCAAACCTAGTAAAAGCCCAATTCTCTCTAAACGATCAATCAATACACGGCCTCAATTAGCCGAATAGGCGATAGGCCCACCAAAGTGTCGCGGG
>NZ_JBQFXD010000031.1:0-4474 GCF_056540665.1 Ruegeria sp. AM4
AAACGCACTCCTCTTTATGCGCTACACGTTGAGTTGGGGGGTAAGTTGGTTGATTTTGCGGGTTGGGAGATGCCTGTTCAGTATCCGTTGGGGATAATGGGAGAGCATAAGCAGTGTCGTGAGAAGGCGGCTGTGTTTGATGTGTCTCATATGGGTCAGGTGATTTTGCGCGGTGAGAATGTGGGGGAGAAGCTGGAAGCGCTTTGCCCGCAGGCCTATGCGACGCTGAAGGAAGGCAAGGCGCGGTACGGGTTTTTCACCAATGCCGAAGGCGGGATCATGGATGATCTGATCGTGTCGAACGCGGGCGATCATTATTTTGTGGTGGTGAACGCGGCGTTGCGGCATCAGGACATCCCGCATATGAAAGCGAACCTTGAGGGCGTCGAAGTGATCGAGATCTTCGACCGTGCGCTGGTGGCGGTGCAGGGGCCAAAGGCCGAGGACGTGGTGGGCGCGTTGTGCCCTGCGGCCCGCGACCTGAAGTTCATGGAAACCACGGTGGCGGATATCATGGGTGTCGAATGCCGCATCTCGCGGTTGGGGTACACGGGCGAGGATGGCTACGAGATCTCGATCCCCGAGGACAAGGCGATCGAGATCACCAAGGCGTTTCTGGCGCATGAGGATTGTGAAGCCGCCGGTCTGGGCGCGCGCGACAGCCTGCGGCTTGAGGCGGGTCTGTGCCTTTATGGCAATGACATTGACCAGAGCACCTCGCCGGTCGAGGCATCCTTAGGCTGGGCGATGCAGAAGCGCCGCAAGGAAGAGGGCGGTTTCCCCGGCGCCGAGCGTGTGCAGAAGGAACTGGCCGAGGGTCCCGCCAAAAAGCTGGTGGGCATCAAGCCCGAGGGTCGCGCGCCCGCGCGTCAGGGCGTGGAAATCCAATGCGCAGAAGGCAACACGATCGGTCAGATCACCTCGGGCGTGTTTGGCCCCACGGTGGGTGGTCCGGTGGCGATGGGCTATGTGAGCAAGGGCCATGGCGAACCGGGCGAGGTGGTGAACCTGATCATCCGGGGCAAGCCGCAACCGGCACAGATTGTGGCGCTGCCCTTTGTCACCCAGAATTACAAGCGTTGAAGTCAGGAGAGAGAGACATGGCAACCTATTATTCCGAAGAGCACGAATGGCTGACTGTTGAGGGCGACATCGCCACGCTGGGCATCACCGCGCATGCGGCCGAACAGCTGGGCGACGTGGTGTTTGTCGAACAGCAAGAGGTCGGCGACGAGTTCGAGAAGGATGGCGAGATCGGCGTGATCGAATCCGTCAAGGCCGCGTCCGAGCTTTATGCGCCGGTCGATGGCGAGATTACGGAAGTGAACGAGGCGCTGGCCGACAATCCCGGCGCGCTGAACGAAGACCCCGAGGGCGAGGCCTGGATCTACAAGATCAAGATCGCGGACGCCTCGCAGCTCGAAGATCTGATGGACGAGGCGGGCTACAAGGCCTTCATCGGCTGACACTGCCGGAGCCCTGATATTGGGGCTCCCCAGCTTCATCTTTTTCCAAATACTTCCGCCGGAGGCTCCTGCCGTCTCCGCCGGACCTGACCTATCCTTGAGGAGCGCAATGATGGCCTTCAAACTGACCGATTACGAAGCCTATGACTTCGCCAACCGCCGCCATATCGGGCCCAGCCCGACCGAGATGCGCGACATGCTCAAGGTGATTGGCTTCAAGACGCTGGACGCGCTGATTGATGCCACCGTCCCGCCCGCGATCCGGCAGAAAGAGCCGCTGGACTGGGGTCCGGCGATGACCGAGCGCGATGCGCTCTTTCACATGAAAGAGGTGGCGAGCAAGAACAAGGTTCTGACCTCGCTGATCGGGCAGGGATACTATGGCACCACCACGCCTGCGCCGATCCTGCGCAACATTCTGGAAAACCCGGCCTGGTATACGGCCTACACGCCCTATCAGCCCGAGATCAGCCAGGGCCGGCTTGAGGCGCTGCTGAACTTCCAGACCATGGTCAGCGACCTGACCGGGCTCGATGTTGCCAACGCCTCGCTGCTGGACGAAGCCACAGCCGCAGCCGAAGCCATGGCGATGGCCAAGCGCGGTGGCCGGTCGAAAGCCAACAATGCGGCCTTCTTCGTCGACAAGAACTGCCACCCGCAGACCATTGCGGTGATTAAAACCCGCGCCGAGCCTCTGGGCATTGACGTGCAGGTGGCCGATCCGGACAGCCTCGATGCGGGCGCGGTCTTTGGCGCGATCTTCCAGTACCCGGGCACCCACGGTCACGTGCGCGACTTCACCAACGAGATTGCGGCGCTGCATGAGCACAAGGCGATTGCCATCGTCGCCGCCGACATCCTGTCGCTGGCGCTGCTGAAGTCACCGGGCGAGATGGGCGCGGATATTGCCATCGGCTCGACCCAGCGCTTTGGCGTGCCGATGGGCTATGGCGGCCCGCACGCGGCCTATATGGCGACCACCGACAAGCTGAAGCGGGCGATGCCCGGCAGGATCATCGGTGTGTCGATCGACAGCCGTGGCAACAAGGCCTATCGCCTGGCGCTGCAGACCCGGGAACAGCATATCCGCCGCGAGAAGGCGAACTCGAATGTCTGCACCGCGCAGGCGCTGCTGGCCGTCATTGCCTCGATGTATGCGGTCTATCACGGCCCCGATGGCATCAAGGCCATCGCGCAATCGGTGCACCGCAAGACCTCGCGCATGGCGGCTGGTCTGGAAGAGGCGGGCTTCTCGGTCGAGCCGGAAGTATTCTTTGACACCATCACGGTTGAGGTCGGCCATCTGCAGACCGTGGTGATGGAAGCCGCCGTGGCGCGCGGTGTGAACCTGCGCAAGGTGGGTGAGACGAAAGTGGGCATCAGCCTGGACGAACAGACCCGGCCTGAGACCATCGAGGCGGTCTGGGGCGCCTTTGGCATCGACCGCAAGGATGACAGCTCGAACAAGCAGTACCGCCTGCCGGATTACGCGCTGCGCGAAAGCGCCTATCTGACCCACCCGATCTTCCATCAGAACCGGGCCGAGGCCGAGATCACGCGCTATATGCGCCGTCTGGCCGACCGCGACCTGGCGCTGGACCGGGCGATGATCCCGCTGGGGTCCTGCACCATGAAGCTGAACGCGACGATCGAGATGATCCCGGTCACCTGGCCCGAGTTCGGCAATCTGCACCCGTTCTGCCCGGAAGATCAGGCGCAGGGCTATCACGAGATGATTGCCGATCTGAACGACAAGCTGTGCCAGATCACCGGTTATGACGCGATCTCCCAACAGCCCAACTCGGGCGCGCAGGGCGAATATGCGGGCCTGCTGACCATCCGCAACTATCACTTCGCCCGCGGCGAAGGGCACCGCAATGTCTGTCTGATCCCAACCTCGGCGCATGGCACCAACCCGGCCTCGGCCCAGATGGTGGGCTGGCAGGTGGTGCCGGTGCAGGCGGATGACAAGGGCAATATCGATCTGAATGACTTCCGCGCCAAGGCCGAGAAGCATTCCGATCATCTGGCTGCTTGCATGATCACCTATCCGTCCACCCATGGCGTGTTCGAGACCACCGTGCAGGAGGTCTGCCAGATCACCCATGACCACGGCGGTCAGGTCTATATCGACGGGGCGAACATGAACGCCATGGTGGGTCTGTCGCGTCCCGGTGACATTGGCGGCGATGTCAGCCACCTGAACCTGCACAAGACCTTCTGCATCCCGCATGGCGGCGGCGGCCCCGGCATGGGTCCGATCGGCGTCAAGGCGCATCTGACAGAACATCTGCCCGGCCACCCGGAATACGGCACCGCCGTGGGTCCGGTCTCGGCGGCACCCTTTGGCTCGCCCTCGATCCTGCCGGTCAGCTGGGCCTATGTGCTGCTGATGGGCGGCGCGGGTCTGACGCAGGCCACGAAAGTTGCGATCCTGAACGCCAACTACATCGCGGCGCGTCTGAGCGAGGCCTATCCGATCCTTTACACCTCGGAAACGGGTCGGGTGGCGCATGAATGCATCCTCGACACCCGTCCGCTGGACGAGGCGGCCCATGTCAGCGTTGATGACATCGCCAAACGTCTGGTCGATAGCGGCTTCCACGCGCCGACCATGTCCTGGCCGGTGGCCGGAACCCTGATGGTCGAGCCCACGGAATCCGAACCCATGGCCGAGCTCGACCGCTTCTGCGAGGCCATGCTCTCGATCCGCTCGGAAGCGCAGGACATCATCGACGGCAGGATTGATGCGGAAAACAACCCGCTGAAAAACGCCCCCCACACGGTGCGCGACCTCGTCGGCGACTGGGACCGACCCTACACCCGCGAACAGGCCTGCTTCCCGCCGGGCTCGATGGGCGTCGACAAATACTGGTCCCCCGTCAACCGCGTCGACAACGCATACGGAGACCGAAACCTCATCTGCACATGCCCACCAATGTCAGAATACGAAGACGCCGCCGAATAAAACACAACCAACATAACCCCGCCATACAATCGGCGGGGTT
>NZ_JBQFXD010000032.1:0-3535 GCF_056540665.1 Ruegeria sp. AM4
GATGGTTCTTTCGGTTTTGTCCGAGGGATGAAAAGGGAATACGGTGCGACCTCGAGTGTCAAATCCGTGACTGCCCCCGCAACTGTAAGCGGTGAGTGACGCCAAGTGTCCACTGGTCTGAGGGGCCGGGAAGGTTGGCTGAGCGTTGACCCGCGAGTCAGGAGACCTGCCATCTGATGTTGAACCAACCCGGGGCGGGGCGTCCTGGAAGGAGGCTTGGATGGCACGTTGTTTGCGTGTTTACATTGTCGGCACCTTCTGTCCGCGCTCTGCGTCAAGCGGAGCGGGCGATGCACAAGGCGGCTGATCACTTCGTTTTCATGGATACAACCGGCAGGGGCGGGGCCGTCCGTGGCGGTTTGGCCGTGTCTGGCTTGGCCGTGCTGGTATCAATACGTTATAACGTTGCAATATCTGTTTCTCGGCAGTAAGTGGAGCACACCATGCCGAACCATCCCGATCACTTCGTTCTTGTCTGCGCCACCTGCAAGGGACCTGGGTCCTTTGCTCAGATGACCGGCGCGCTGAGGCATCGGCTGCCGCCGGGTTTTGCCCTCCGCCCGGTCGACTGCATGGCCGGGTGCGACCGCCCTGCAACCGTCGGGTTTCAGGCTGCCGGAAAGGCGCAGTACCTTTTCGGGGACATTCGAACCGATGCGGATGTCGCGGCGCTGGCGGAATTTGCCCACCAATACCAACTCAGCAGTAACGGTTGGACAAACGCCACGGATCGCCCGCGCGCGTTGTTCAAAAAGACCCTGTCGCGCATACCCCCTATCCCGGCAGAGGTGCCGCTATGAGTTTTCTGACGGCACAGGATGTAGAGTATTACGCGCTGAACGGGGATGTTCTGTTGCAGGACGTCTCGTTCGAGCTTGAAGAAGGGTCCATTCTGGCCATCGCCGGGCCAAACGGGGCTGGCAAGACCACCCTGCTGAACCTGCTCTGCGGGGCCGAAGCGCTGGCGCTGGGTGATGTTCTGATCCGGGGGCAATCGCTGCGGCAGCTTTCGGCACAGGACCGCGCCCGCATGATTGCGGTTGTTGGTCAGCAAGAGCTGCCGGATGGGCGGTTGCTGTTGCGGGACTATGTCGCCCTGGGGCAGATACCGATCCACGCCGATCGCTCGGTCGGCGCCCATGCGGCCGAGCTGGAGCGCATTCTGGACCTGACCGGTCTGGACGCCCTTGCGGGCAAACGGATGGGGGTGCTGTCGGGGGGCGAGCGCCAGCGCGCCCATATCGCGCGGGCCCTGGCGCAGAACCCGTCGCTGCTGTTTCTGGATGAGCCGACCAACCATCTGGATCCGGACGCCAAGGGGCGGATGCTGTCCCTGGTGGCCGATCTGGGTATCACCGTGGTGATGATCGTCCATGATCTGGTCATGATCCCGGAATTCGCCACCCATGTTGCCCTGATCAAATCCACCCGGATGACCGGGTTCGGGCCGGTGGGCGAGGTGCTGACCACGGATCGGGTCCGCGACACATTTGGCGTCGATTACCTGTGCTTTCACCACGAGGGCCGCGTGATCCCGGCGCTGGATATCCGAAAAACCAAAGTTTCAACCTGACCCAAGGAGCAATCCCCAATGAAACAGATCTGGTCCGTGGCTCTGGCCACTGCCATTGCAAGCGGCGCATCCGCGCATGAGATCAGCGTCGACAATTGCGGCACGCCGCTGGTGTTCGACACCACGCCCGAGCGGCTGGTCGTGCATGACATGAACATGACCGACATGGCCTTTGCACTGGGTTTGCAGGACAAGATCGTTGGCC
Organism: Ruegeria sp. AM4; assembly: GCF_056540665.1. Classification (NCBI taxonomy): domain Bacteria; kingdom Pseudomonadati; phylum Pseudomonadota; class Alphaproteobacteria; order Rhodobacterales; family Roseobacteraceae; genus Ruegeria; species Ruegeria sp. AM4. The sequence goes on from NZ_JBQFXD010000032.1 coordinate 1,779, forward strand.
TGACCGGCATCACCGGCTGGTACAAGACCAGCCCCGAGTTTGACACGCTGCGCGGCGACATCCCGGAACTGGCCCCGAAATACCCAACCGTCGAGAACCTGGTTGCGGTCGAGCCCGACCTGTTCTTTGCCGGCTGGTATTATGGCATGAAGCCCGGCGGCGACGTGACGCCGGACACGCTGGAACCCTTTGGCATCAAGACCATGATCCTGTCCGAGAGCTGTGTGCATCTGGACAAGGACCGCCCCGAGGCCAGCATGGACCTGCTGTTTGACGACGTTCTGCGTCTGGGCAAGGTCATGGATGTCGAAGACAAGGCCGATGCGCTTGTCGCGGGCTGGAAAGATGAGTTGTCCGCGATCGAGGCCCAGACCGCCGCGCTGTCCAAACCCCGCGTGTTCCTGCTGGATGGTCCCGCGGATGCGCCCTTCACCGCCGGTAAATTCGCCATTCCCGACGCGATGATCGCTGCTGCGGGCGGCCAGAACGTCACCCATGACATGGACACCAGCTGGGGCCGGTCCTCGTGGGAGGCCGTGGCCGCCTCGAACCCGGAGTTTCTGGTGCTGCTGGACTATCAGACCGGCAATGGTGCCGCCGATACCTTCAAATTCCTGCAAGAGCATCCGGTGATGTCGCAGACCGATGCGGTCAGGAACGAACGCTGGATCGGTCTGCGTTACGAGGAACTGACCCCGGGACCGGCAAATATCGAGGCGATCTCGAAAATGGCGCAGGCCATGCATCCGGGCCTGAACTGATATGGGCCGATTGGCTCTGACACTCTTGCTGGGGGCGGTCGTTCTGACCGCCCTTTTGCTGATCTCGACGGTCTATGGAACCACATCCATCCCCCTGCCCGAGACCTTCTCGGCCATTGGCCTGGGGCTTGGCCTGGCCGATGGCGAGATGTCGCCGCTGCACCGGATCGTCTTTGATCTGCGCCTGCCGCGGGCCCTGTTTGCCGCCGTGATCGGTGCCGGGCTTGGCATTGTCGGCGTTGTTCTGCAAACCACCACCCGCAACGATCTGGCCGATCCGTTTCTGTTCGGGCTGTCCTCGGGCGCGGCGGCGGGGGCGGTGTTCGTCATCACCGTCACCGGCGATGTTCTGGGGCTGTGGACCCTGCCGCTGGCGGCGTTTTGCGGGGGTCTTGTCGCCTCGGCCATCGTGCTGGCGCTGGTCCAGGGGCTGCGCACAAGCGCGCCGGAAAAGCTGATCCTGGCGGGCCTGGCGGTGTCCTTCCTGTTCTCGGCCATCACCAACTATCTGATCTTTGCCGGTGACAGCCGCGCCGCCCATTCGGTGATCTTCTGGATGCTGGGTGGCCTGGGCCTGGCCCGGTGGCAGACCTTTCCCCTGGTCTGCGCCGGTTTGACCCTGATCCTGGCCTATTCGCTGTACCGCGCCCGCTGGCTGGATGCGCTCTTGACCGGAGACCTCACCGCCTCGACCCTTGGCGTTCCGGTCCAGGGGCTTCGGTTCCGCATGTTCTTCGTCGCAGCCCTTGCAACCGCCGTATTCGTCTCGGTCGCCGGCGTGATCGGATTTGTCGGCCTGATGGTCCCCCATATCGCACGCGGCATCGCCGGACCCCTGCACAAACAACTGCTGCCAACAGCCGCCATCGTCGGCGCAGCCCTGCTGACAGGCTCAGACATCCTCAGCCGACTGCTCCTCGCTCCACAAGAACTACCCGTCGGCATCGTAACAACCTCAATCGGATCAATCTTCGTCTTCCTACTGCTCTTCAGAAC
>NZ_JBQFXD010000033.1:0-2376 GCF_056540665.1 Ruegeria sp. AM4
GATCTGCCGCATCCCGAACCGAATGGGTTTCCAAGGCCCTTTTCAAAGCCTCTTCTACGTCAGATTCGTTAACAGTTTCCGAATGGCTCCGATCAACCAACAGAACGATTTCGCCTTTGATTGTCTGATCCTGCACCCCTTCGGCAAGGTCTTTCAGCGTCCCGCGGCGAACTTCTTCGAATTTCTTGGTCAATTCGCGGCACAGGGCGGCATGACGCGACTCTCCCAATACATCTGCCAGATCGGAAAGGCAGGCCGCGACACGCTTTGGCGATTCGTAGAAAACAAGCGTGCCGGGAATGTCGCGCAACGCCTCGATCCGTGCCCGGCGCGCGCCCGATGCATTGGGCAAGAAACCGGCAAAAAAGAACGCATCCGTTGGCAATCCGGCCAGTGTCAGGGCCATTAAGGCCGCCGATGGCCCGGGCGCACAGGTCACCATGTGACCGGCCTCAGCCGCCTGACGCCCCAGATCATAACCCGGATCAGCAATCAGTGGCATCCCGGCCTCAGAGGCATAGGCAACGGATTTCCCTTCGGCCAGCGCGTCCAGGATCTTGCCCCGCGCACCTGCACCGCTGTGATCGTGATAGGCCAGAATGCGCCGCCCCTCCAACGGCACACCGTGAATCTCCATCAGGCGCCGAAGGCTACGGGTATCCTCGGCGGCGACCACATCAGCCGAGGCCAGCACATCCAGCGCCCTGAGCGTGATATCGCGCGCCGCGCCGATCGGAGTGGCGACAAAATACAGGCCCGCGCCCAATCTGACTTTTTGGTGATTCAAAGCTGGACCCTCGCAGCGTGACGTTTATTATCGCGACCTAATAAAATGGCGTCTTTCAAGTCGCCGGGACAGGGAGTTTTCATTCAGATGTTTACCGTTTGCAAGCCCGTTCGCAAACTGGCAAAAACCGCCGCCGTTTTGGCCACCGCCGCTTTTCTGACCGCCTGTGAGACAACAGGACTGGGCGGAGGGCCATCGATTAACACCTCTAAGCCGGTGCCTGTGGCGCTGCTGGTTCCTGCGGGATCAGCCAATTCGGGCGATGCGGCCTTGGCCCGAAGCCTTGAGAACGCAGCACGAATGGCCATGGCAGATTTGCAAAATGTGCAGATCGACCTGCGGGTTTATGACACGCGCGGTAGCTCGAACACGGCGGCCGAGGTGGCCCAACGGGCCGTTGCGGATGGTGCAAAGGTTATCCTGGGTCCGGTTTACGCGCAGGCCGCAAACTCGGCAGGGTTGGCCGTTTTAAACAACAATGTGAATGTCCTGTCTTTCTCGAACAACACCAGCATCGCTGGCGGGAACGTCTTTGTCCTGGGTCCCACCTTCGACAACACGGCCAATCGACTTGTTAATTTTGCCGGTTCGCAGGGCAAAAACAACATACTGCCGATGACTTCAATGACGCACCATTACTTCGTGACCGAACCGGTGCCCGAGTTCGAAGCATTGGAAAAAGAGTTGCCGGTGATCCGTGACGACAAGAAGGTGTCGGGCTATATCCGGATGGAGCAAAAACGCGGACTGATCGGGATTTACGAGAAAGAGAACCCCAATTCCGACTGGCACGATCATTGCCCGTGGGACTATGAGAACTGGCTGTTCGATGCGGATTACGACCGGGTAATGCCGTGGCTGGAGGAAAGCCTGAACCGGATGCCGATCTTTGCCGAACTGGGCATTCAACGCGACGTGCATGGCGCGATCTCGCATCCGCCCGATGGCAACCCCCTGATCGGACCCGCGCCGGGTGTGCGGAATTATTGGTGCTGCTGCGGCACGCAGATCGGCATTGGCTGGGGGCCGGGCCTGACGCGTGAGCTGGCGCGCTGGATGGTGCATGGGGCCGCCGATATCTCGATGCGAGAATTCGACCCGCGCCGGTTCGGCAGCTATGCCACCAAGGACTGGCAGGTGATCAAGGCCGAGGAAGACTACTGCCTGCGCCACGAAATCCCCTTTCCGCATTTCAACCGGTTGGCGGGGCGCCCGATCAAGCCATCGCCCCTGTATGAGTTGTTGAAATCCAAGGGCGCGGTGCATGAGGAGGTTTATGGGTTCGAGCGCCCCCGTTGGTTCGCCCGCGATGGGGTGGAACAGCGTGACCACTATTCCTTCCGCCGCACCCCAGCCGACGACATGGTGGCCGCCGAGGTCAAGGCGGTGCGCGAACGCGTGGGCATCATGGATGTGACGGCCTTTACCAAGGTCGAGGTTTCGGGACCGGATGCCTACACCCTGCTGGATCGGCTAACCGCCAATCGGATGCCACAAAAGGTCGGCTCGATCACCCTGACCCATATGCTGAACCGGCGGGGCCGGATCGAGTTGGAGACAACCATCGTTCGTATGGCCGAAGACCGGTT
>NZ_JBQFXD010000034.1:0-1783 GCF_056540665.1 Ruegeria sp. AM4
CAGATGAGAATGACGACGGAAGAGGCCTTTGTTAAGGTATTGCAGATGCATGGTATTGAGCATGCGTTTGGTATCATTGGTTCGGCGATGATGCCGATTTCGGATTTGTTTCCGAAGGCTGGGATCATGTTCTGGGACTGCGCGCATGAAGGTTCTGGCGGGATGATGGCGGATGGCTATACCCGTGCGACCGGCAAGATGTCGATGATGATCGCGCAGAACGGCCCCGGCATCACCAACTTTGTGACCGCTGTGAAAACCGCCTATTGGAACCACACGCCGGTTCTGCTGGTGACCCCGCAGGCGGCCAACAAGACCATTGGTCAGGGCGGCTTCCAGGAGATGGAGCAGATGCGCATGTTCGCCGACTGCGTCGCCTATCAGGAAGAAGTGCGCGACCCGACCCGTGTGGCCGAAGTGCTGAACCGGGTGATCATGAACGCCAAGCGCGCGTCGGCCCCGGCGCAGCTGAACATCCCGCGTGACATGTGGACCCAGGTGGTCGATATCGAGCTGCCCAAGATCGTCGACTTCGAGCGCCCCTCGGGTGGCGAAGACGCAGTGGCAGCCGCGGCCGAGATGCTGTCGACCGCCAAGAACCCCGTCATCCTGAACGGTGCCGGTGTGGTTCTGTCCGAAGGCGGCATCGACGCGTCGAAAGCGCTGGCCGAGCGTCTGGATGCGCCGGTTTGCGTTGGCTACCAGCACAATGACGCGTTCCCCGGTTCGCACCCGCTGTTTGCCGGTCCGCTGGGCTATAACGGCTCGAAGGCCGGGATGGAGCTGATCAGCGAGGCGGATGTTGTTCTGGCTCTGGGCACCCGCCTGAACCCGTTCTCGACCCTGCCGGGCTATGGCATCAACTACTGGCCAGCGGATGCAAAGATCATTCAGGTTGACATCAACCCTGACCGCATCGGCCTGACCAAAGACGTCAGCGTCGGCATCATCGGTGACGCGGCCAAAGTCGCCAACGGCATCCTGTCCCGCCTGAGCGACGCCGCCGGCGACGAAGGCCGTCAGGCCCGCAAGGACCGCATCGCCCAGAAGAAATCCGCATGGGCGCAGGAACTGACCTCGATGACCCACGAGGATGACGATCCGGGCACCTCCTGGAACGAGCGTGCCCGTGCCGCCAAGCCGGACTGGATGAGCCCGCGCATGGCGTGGCGCGCGATTCAGGCGGCGCTGCCGAAAGAAGCGATCATCAGCTCGGATATCGGCAACAACTGCGCCATCGGCAACGCCTATCCGGCGTTTGAAGAGGGCCGCAAGTATCTGGCGCCCGGCCTGTTCGGCCCCTGTGGCTACGGTCTGCCCGCCATCGTTGGCGCCAAGATCGGCCAGCCTGACGTGCCGGTTGTCGGCTTTGCCGGTGACGGAGCCTTTGGCATCGCGGTGAACGAACTGACCGCGATCGGCCGCGAGGAATGGCCCGCCGTGACCCAGATCGTGTTCCGCAACTACCAGTGGGGCGCGGAAAAGCGCAACTCGACCCTGTGGTTTGACGACAACTTCGTGGGCACCGAGCTGGACACCAAAGTGTCTTACGCCGGTATCGCGCAGGCCTGTGGCCTGAAGGGCGTCGTTGCCCGCACCCAGGACGAGCTGACCGCGGCCCTGAACCAGGCGATCGAGGACCAGAAGAACGGCATCACCACGCTGATCGAGGCGCTGATCAACCAGGAACTCGGCGAGCCCTTCCGCCGCGACGCCATGAAAAAACCCGTCGCCGTCGCAGGCATCGAAGCTTCCGACATGACACCCCAAGTCGAGGCGTAAG
>NZ_JBQFXD010000035.1:0-1537 GCF_056540665.1 Ruegeria sp. AM4
GCCGATTCCGTTGAAAAACAATGTTTTGCTGACGCAGAAAGTGGTCATCCGAACAGAGTGCGAGCGCCTTTTTATCAGACTTTTCGCGTTTGCTGCGACGCAGGAAAGATCTTTGCCAGTTTCCGGAGGTTTTGGGCGGTGGCGGCGAGGAGAAATTCGTCGTTTGCACCGCATGGGCCACGTAATCGGAGGCGGCCCAACCCGAGAATGCGTTTGAGATGGGCGAAAAGCATCTCGACCTTCTTTCGGAGTTTCATTGAGATCTTGTATTGGCGGGTCTTGGCGATGTCGCGGGCAACCTGGCGGGCGTCTTCGTGTTCTTCGCGGGTGATCTTCCGCGCATCGGCGTTCGGACAGCACTTGGGTTTGGATGGGCAGGATTGGCAGGCCAGTTTCATCGCGCGATAACGCGCCGTGCCCTTGCCAGTCGGCCCCCTGTTCGGGTCTGAGTAGTTACGGCGGAACTGCTTCAGGGCGTGACCTTCGGGACAGACATATTGATCGTTTTCGGCGTCCCATTCGAAGTCGGCGCGGGTCCATGTTCCATCGTTGCGCCCGGACTTGTCGAAGACCGGGATGTGCGGTGCGATCTTGCGATCAACCAACCAGCCCAGGAGCGGCCCGGTGCCATAGGCGGTGTCTGCGATCAGGCGTTCGGGATGCAGATCGAACTTGTCCTCTACCCGGTCCAGCATGGTCTTGGTTGATCCGACCTCAGCTTGTCGGATGGATCGTGTGGCCTCGACATCAACGATGACGCCATGATCGGTGTCGATCAGATAATTGTCAGAATAGCTGAAGAAAGCAGGCCCTTTACGTGCCGCCGTCCATTGGCTCGCAGGGTCAGAATGCGAGGTGAACTTGGGCTGCACCTCGCTCGCAGCTCCGAAAGCCGCCTCATCCAGAGTGTTGAAATACTCGCGGACCGCGCGAGGCGCATCTTCTGGATCGATGGTTGATGCATCCCATTCTTCCTTGGGTGTCGAGTTTTGCTTGTTTGCATCCGCCTCGATAAGGCTGGCATCAATTGCCAGGCGCTGGCCGCTCACCAGACCTTCCGCGATGCAGCGCGCCACAGTCGTCTCGAAAAGGTGGCGCAGCAGTTCGCTCTCGCGGAAGCGTCCATGCCGGTTCTTGGAGAAAGTCGAGTGATCCGGGATACGCTCATTCAGATCGAGGCGGCAGAACCATCGATATGCCAGGTTCAGATGCACCTCTTCGCACAGCCGTCGCTCGGAGCGGATGCCGAAGCAATAGCCGACCAGCAGCATCCGGATCAGCAGTTCAGGATCGGCCGATGGGCGACCGGTGTGGCTGTAAAAATCCGCGAGATGCGCTCGAATGCTGCTCAGATCAACAAAGCGATCAATAGATCGAAGCAAGTGATCTTGGGGAACGTGATTCTCCAATGAGAACTCATAAAACAGCGACGATTGCGCTTCCTGCCTCGGTCCCATCATCGCCAATCCTCCAGCCCATTGGAAGAATTGAATCAGCAGTTCATGCGGCGATCAAGGATGAGTTTTTCAACAAAATA
>NZ_JBQFXD010000036.1:0-1314 GCF_056540665.1 Ruegeria sp. AM4
AAAACGGCCCATGTGATCCAATTCGGTTTTCAAGTCCGTGTTCAGAAGAGTTTCGTAGCCCTCACGACCACCCCACAGAACATAGTTTTCGCCGCCCAGTTTGTGAGTTGCATCCATACAGGATTTCACTGTCGCTGCAGCGAACGCAAAAACGTCGGGATCAGGATTAGTACTGGCGCCAGACATCCAACGACGATGACTGAACATATTGGCCGTACCCCAAAGCAGCTTGGTGCCAGAAACTTGCATCTTTTCACCGATATAATCGGTGATTTCTTCTAATGTGCGCAGGTTACCAGCAAAATTGCCCTGTTCGGGCCGGATGTCAGCGTCGTGCCAGCAAAAGAAGGGCTGGCCCAGAATCTCGAACAATTCGAACGCAATATCCGCTTTCAGGCGGGCACGATCCATCTCATCCTGTGGATGCCACGGACGATCAAATGTCGGACCGCCAAACGGATCCCCACCCTCCCACGCGAAGGAATGCCACCATGCCACTGCAAATCGCAGATGGTCTTCCATACGCTTGCCCATAACGATCTCGTCCGGGTCGTAGTGACGAAAGGCCAACGGGTTCTTGCTATCCACGCCTTCAAACTGGACCTTCTCGATCCCTTCAAAAAATACACTTGGCATTTCTGCCCCCTACTCTGCTTTTTGTCCTGGCTGCTTGCCGAGAATAATCATCGACAAAAGATCGTCATCCGTTACGTCTGCGATGTCGACCGTCCCAACCAATTTTCCGTTCTTCATGACCGAGGCGCGATCGCACAGTTCCATGACGGCATGCACGTCGTGATCGATCAGAAATATCCCGATGCCCTGCGCCTTTAGCTGGTGGATCAGATCCGCCACCATCTGAGTTTCATGCGGCCCAAGCGCTGCTGTCGGTTCGTCCATAATCAGAATACGAGCGTTGAAGTAGACCGCCCGAGCGATCGCCACAGACTGTCTTTGCCCGCCCGACAAGGCGGAGACCGGGTCATTGAACTTCTGAAAGTTCGGGTTGAGCTGAGCCATGATCTTTCGGCACTCGGCCTCCATGGCTGCGTCGTTGACCAAACCAAAAGGCGTCGTCATCTCGCGCCCTAGGAACAGGTTCGATGTCGCGTCCAGATTGTCGGCCAAGGCAAGCGTCTGATATATCGTTTCGATGTTATTCGCCCGGGCGTCACGGGGATTGCCAATCTCGACTGGCTTGCCATCAATCAGGATCTCACCGTGATCCATCTGATAGGCGCCGGACAAAACCTTGATCAACGTGGATTTTCCGGCCCCGTTGTGGCCAAGCAGGCCAACGACTTCACCCGGATA
>NZ_JBQFXD010000037.1:0-993 GCF_056540665.1 Ruegeria sp. AM4
CGCCAATCCTCCAGCCCATTGGAAGAATTGAATCAGCAGTTCATGCGGCGATCAAGGATGAGTTTTTCAACAAAATAAGCCCAAAGCGGACGACGAAAAGATGGCCAACCGGTAGTGGGTTGCAATTGCGTCTTCCAAACAGCGGCTACTCAATTGCCGTGCGAAATGTTGCGGTAAGCCGTTTGTTCAAACCGTGATGAGGTTCGGCTGAAGAACCGTAGTGCAACTCCGCCAAAGCAGCGATGTCATTGAAAATGACTACGGAGCCGCCTTCTTCATTCGCGTAAACCAATAGTTTTTGGCAAAAGGCATCCAAACCAATTGCCGGAAAGCCCGCCATAGCCACGCCACCGGGTGCTGGTCCGCCGAACAATAAGAGAACTGCATCCGGCAGTTCCACCCCGAGTTGGGACGCTTCGGTCGCAAAATCGATTTCTCCAAACCAGACAGTATCGTCCTGCCCCTTCACAGCTGCCCTGAGACGTTCAACTGCCTCTGGTACGCTGAGCTGAGATCGCAGCTCGATGACCCCATAGTCGGTAAACAACCCGTTGGTTGGCGCTGGTGTTGCATCCAAGTCGTTCATAACTTCGAGCATCTTGCTCTGAAATGTACGCAACGAAGAGGCGTTAGTGAGCCCATGCCGGACTTTGAGAAACTGGGAGTCTGTATAGGCGATCTGTGGACGACCATCCTGATCGAAGGAAAGAACGCGAAAAGGAAGGTCCAGACCTGCTCGCACGTTCTCTTTCAGAATGGGCGTGTTTATCTCTGGATCAGAGAAAATGAGCACACGGGATGCTGGCGTTTCCACATCTTCCGCTTTGGCCAGACGCGAATGATCTATCGATGCGATTGGAGTAGCTCCCGCTTCGTCAACCGCAGTCTCAAGCTCTAAGAAGGGTCTTGTCAGAAGAACTTTGGTTGAGCGAGTTAGGGTTGTTGCGTAGCTTTTGCCCATGACCAATCCGGCCTCTTTCAAGTACTTCAAAA
>NZ_JBQFXD010000038.1:0-857 GCF_056540665.1 Ruegeria sp. AM4
TCTAGGTCGTGTTGACAAAAGGGATTCACATCAGGCTTTGAGCATGATTCAAGCTGACATCTGCGATGGAGACCAGCTTGGCACGAGATTTGATGTCGGACGAGGAGTGGGCGTTCTTTGAACAGTTCATTCTTTCCGTTCGCGCCCCAAATGGGCGAAAACCTACCAACCACCGCCTTGTTCTTGACGGTGTTTTCTGGATAGCACGTACCGGCGCGCCGTGGCGGGACCTTCCTGAAGAGTTCGGGAAATGGTCAAGTGTCTATCGGCAGTTCCGGCGTTGGACACTTGTCGGCCTCTGGGAGCAGGTCCTAGAGGCGCTGATTGAGAGCAGGATCGTTCCAGATGCCCTGCAAATGGTCGACAGCACCGTGGTTCGCGCCCATCATCAGGCAGCGGGCGCTAAAGGGGGACTCCGCGACAGGGTTTTGGCCGCTCAAAGGGTGGCTTCACGACCAAAATCCATCTCCGGGTGAATGCCGCCGGTCTGCCGATGAGAACTGACATCACACCAGGCCAGACGTCCGATTATCTTGGCTTCGACTTCATCATGGACGACAATCTGCCGGAACCTTTAGTACTGCTGGCCGACAAGGGGTACGATGCCGACAGCATTCGCGACCAAATGCGCAGCCGATGTATCCAACCTGTGATCCCAATGCGGAAGTCGCGAAAGAAGCGTGTCGGTGTTGATCGCCCACTGTATCGACTACGGAACCTGGTCGAGAGATGCTTCAACAAGCTGAAGAATGCCCGCCGTGTCGCGACACGTTACGACAAAACTGCTGAAAGCTTCCTCGGCTTCGTCGACATCACGTCAATCCGCATATGGCTCCGCTATTTGTCAACATGACCTA
>NZ_JBQFXD010000039.1:0-818 GCF_056540665.1 Ruegeria sp. AM4
GGTCTTGTCAGAAGAACTTTGGTTGAGCGAGTTAGGGTTGTTGCGTAGCTTTTGCCCATGACCAATCCGGCCTCTTTCAAGTACTTCAAAACCAGCCCAGAGATCATCCGCCTTGCAGTGATGCTGTACATCCGTTTCCCGCTCTCGCTTCGGAACGTCGAAGATCTGTTGCACGAGCGAGGCATCGACGTGAGTCACGAAACCGTCCGATATTGGTGGAACAGGTTTGGTCCAATGTTTGCAGCTGAGATCCGACGGAAGCGTGTTCAGCAACTGCGCGCCTTCTCCAAATGGAAGTGGCACGTTGACGAGGTTTTTGTGAAGGTGAATGGTAAGCGGCATTATCTTTGGCGGGCTGTTGATCACGAAGGTGAGGTGCTGGAAGCCGTTGTCACCAAACGCCGAAACAAAGCTGCAGCACTGAAATTCCTCAAGAAATTGATAAAGCGGCACGGTTGCGCCGAAGAGATCGTCACAGATCGCTTCGCTTCCTACAAGGCTGCGCTCAGAGAAATGGGCGCGCTCGAAAAACAACAGACGGGCAGGTGGCTCAACAACCGCGTCGAGAATTCGCACCTGCCGTTTCGACGACGCGAACGCGCGATGCAACGTTTCAGGCGCATGCGAAGTTTACAGAAATTCGCCTCCGTCCACTCTTCCGTCTACAACCACTTCAACCAGCAAAGATCGCTAAGCAGCAGAGATACCTTCAAGCTGACACGCACCGCCGCTCTCGCCGAGTGGCGTCAACTTTGTTCCGGATAGGTTCGCGGTTCCCGCGGCACACTGAGACTGGTTCGAATTCGTCTGACAGCACC
>NZ_JBQFXD010000040.1:0-626 GCF_056540665.1 Ruegeria sp. AM4
CGCATCGTCGCGCGATAGCCTCGGCTGAGTTTTGCGTGCTTTTTGTTCAGGCGATGAATGCGCTGATCAAATTCCAGTTGTTTTCCAGTCATGGCAGCCTCCACAAACCGCCCCCGATATCCATGCTTGAACGGTAAAAAGAGATTGCGCCAAAAAAGTGGCAGGAATCCACAAAACTCCTGTAAATGGCCCGAATTTAGCCCTGTTTGCTTAAGATTAGCGTCGTCCACTCGCCAATCTGGGATCTTTGGGTAAGATTGAACTCGTTTTGAGAATAAACCAAGACCACATCATCGGCCTGTTCGTTCAGGATTCCAGATAGAATCGCATACCCGCCAGCGTTCAGATTCGCCCCGATCTCGGGTGCCAACGCGACTAGAGGGCCTTTCAGGATGTTGGCAAAAATCAGATCGTAGGGCGCATGTGCTTTCAGGTCGGGATGGTCGAACCCCGCCGCCTCGACACACTGCACCTGTCCGGCCATGCCATTGGCTTTCAGGTTCGCCTCGGCCACATCGACGGCCACCTGGTCAATATCGCTGGCGATGATATCACCCTGCCAGACCCGCGCTGCGGCCATGGCCAGAACTGCGGTGCCGCAGCCGATATCGGCCACCTTCGTCGCC
>NZ_JBQFXD010000041.1:0-608 GCF_056540665.1 Ruegeria sp. AM4
TATTGGTGGAACAGGTTTGGCCCAGTGTTTGCTGCTGAGATCCGAAGAAAGCGTGTTCAGCAAATGAGAGCATACTCCAAATGGAAGTGGCACGTGGACGAGGTTTTCGTGAAGGTGAATGGCAAGCGGCATTATCTTTGGCGGGCCGTTGATCACGAAGGTGAGGTGCTGGAAGCCGTTGTCACCAAGCGCCGGAACAAAGCTGCAGCACTGAGATTCCTCGGGAAATTGATGAAGCGATACGGTAAAGCGGAAAACGTCGTCACGGATCGCTTCGCCTCATACAGAGCCGCGCTCAGAGAGCTTGGCGCGCTCGAAAAACAACAGACGGGAAGGTGGCTCAACAACCGCGTCGAGAACTCGCACCTTCCTTTTCGACGACGCGAACGTGCGATGCAGCGTTTCAGGCGCATGCGAAGTCTACAGAAATTCGCCTCCGTCCATTCCTCCGTATACAACCATTTCAACCAGGAAAGATCGCTAGCCAGCCGAAACACCTTCAAGCTGACCCGCACCGCCGCTCTTAGCGAGTGGCGTCAACTTTGTTCCGGATAGGTTCGCGGATTCCGCAGCAAACTGAGACTGGTTCGAATTCGTCTGACAGCACC
>NZ_JBQFXD010000042.1:0-592 GCF_056540665.1 Ruegeria sp. AM4
TTTCGCCGGGACGGCCCACGGTGATCCCGGTTTTCGTTGCGAGGTCCAAGGTGAGTATTTTCATTACTCGGGCCTCGCAAATTTGCCATGAAGATTGCGACAAGCCGTGACATATGCGGCGTGTGCTTCCTTTGGACTGTCAAAAACACCAAGATGTTTGCGTTTACCCCGGATGCAGATCGCAGCCCGCCAGTTTCCACGCTGCTTGCTGAACGTGACCCCTTTGAAACCGGTCGAGTTGTCGGCGTGGGCACCGCTGTTGCGGGCGTTTTGTGACTTGTCCGCCAGCCGAAGATTCTTCCTGCGATTATTGAGGCCGTTGCCGTCTCTGTGATCCACTCCAAGGGCCGGTTCACTCAGAAGAACACGATGCATCAACTCCAGCCGATTGGTTTTTTCTTCCGGCACCCAGACGCTTCTGCCAGCGTAAATCTTTGAGCCGCGTGTAACGGCGCACCAATTCTTACCTTCGACCAGTTGCCGATCTCCGATGTCTACAATGGTCTCGTACCCCCGGGTTAGGGGTACGATCACGATGTCACCACGGACGCTGACAGGGCGGACTTTCATGACTGCGCGTTCCAAACCTTAT
>NZ_JBQFXD010000043.1:0-562 GCF_056540665.1 Ruegeria sp. AM4
CCCGGTCAGGAATGTCGCTTTCCACAGCATAGACCAGTTCCGTGGGCGAGGACGCCAACCCCGAGCCCAGCGCCTTGATCTGCCCGTCCTGTCGGCGCAATCCGAATTCAATCGAAAACCAATAGAGGCGTATCAGCCACGCATAGTCCTTGTCCCCCGCCTGCACCCCGGCCTTGCCGATCGCATGGCTGAAAGCCGCAAAACGCGGGTCGCTCAGTAAGGGCGTGTGGCCGAAGATTTCGTGAAAGGTGTCGGGTTCTTCAATATAGTCAAAATCCTCGCGCGACCGGATGAACGAGGCTGCAGGAAAAACTCGATCCGCCAGCATACCAAAGAAGGTCTTGAAACCGATCAGCGCAGGTACCGGCTGCACCCGCCACCCGGTCAGGTCCAGAAGACGCTCGGATATATCCGCACAGGACGGAACGCGGGTCTTGGGCATCTCCAACCGCTTCAACCCGTCCAGATATTCACGCGCCATGTAGCGCTGCACGTTTTCCTGCTGCGCTGCATAAAGGTCCGCCCAAACCGCATCCTCTTCGGTGGTATAAGCAATATGGCC
>NZ_JBQFXD010000044.1:0-547 GCF_056540665.1 Ruegeria sp. AM4
GAGGTCGAAACGCTATTTCCGCCCTACCTGCGCGGAACTGAATAGACAGTGTATCCCCCGGTTTCAGCCACTTCTCGCGCGCCATACATCTGGACCAGAGATTGCGCCGGTTCACCACCTGTTGGACAGGATACCAGATCAGCGGCATCATCCAGAAAATCAATTGTAAACGCAGTCTCACCTGTGATCTGACAATCATCATCGGTCGAACGATAGCCCCGCAAAAGCCGCAGGTTGTCGTTTGAGGGAGTCCTTACGACCGTGTCAGCGGCCTCGGTTTCCAATGGCATATCCTGACATCCTGTCAGCAATACGATGATTACGGCGGGTGCAAACTGTTTCACTTTGAATTCCATTCCTTCAATCCGCGCACATTATACCACATCCGGTAAATCCTGCCGTAACCTGAATCACCTACTCGTCCCACATGGACAGAACCTTGCAAACCCGCTAGGACGCAGACGTTTGCCAAAAACGGAGCGCCCCCATGTCCGACGACCGCCTGATCGTAGCCCTAGATGTCCCCAACGCCCTGCAGGGTCTGGCC
>NZ_JBQFXD010000045.1:0-521 GCF_056540665.1 Ruegeria sp. AM4
TTCCGCGAGGGATGTTCTCTGTCAGAGCTCGTTACGCCTTGTGTCGTTCTTGACTATGCAACGCTTCCAGCAACAGGCGTCGCAAAACGCCCCCGCTCTTTTGACCCCTGCAATAATGAATTAGGCTCTGGCGTTCCCAATCACCGCCGCCGGTCGCGACGTGAGCTCATGGGCTGGAACGCCACGCCCACATGCGCCTCGCAATAGGGTTTGCCTGCTTCAACCGGCAGGCCGCAGAACCAGAAATCCTCGGTCGCGGGGTCGCCGACGGGCCATTTGCAGGTTTTCTCGGTCAGTTCCATCAGTGTCAGCTTCTTGGCCTTCTTCTCGATCTCATTGACCTTGGCCAGCGCCTCTGGGCTGATCTCGTTTGCCGAGGGCTGCGGCGGAAGTGGCTGACCGGCGGGGATGATCTGGCGGCGGGCGGGCACGGCGGGCTTCGCCTCAGCAGCTGGGGCAGGTGCGGGGCGCGCGGGTTCGGTCTTTGGTGCAGGTTTCGGCTTGGCCTCGGCCTTGGGCGC
>NZ_JBQFXD010000046.1:0-508 GCF_056540665.1 Ruegeria sp. AM4
CTGCGCGGCGCGGCCTGACCGGGCGCAAAGTTCAGATTGAGCTGGACGGCGGCACGATCTGGATCGACTGGCGCGACGATGGCGTTTGGATGACCGGCCCGACGGCTCATGTCTTCTCGGGCACGCTGACCCCTGAGTTTCTGGAGACTCTGGGATGAGCGCGCCCAAGTTCACCACTCTGGGCTGCCGCCTGAACGCCTATGAGACCGAGGCGATGAAAGAACTGTCGCAACAGGCGGGTCTGTCGAACGCCGTGGTGGTGAACACCTGCGCCGTGACGGCCGAGGCCGTGCGTAAAGCGCGGCAGGAAATCCGCAAGCTGCGTCGCGAGAACCCCGATGCGCGTCTGATCGTGACCGGCTGCGCCGCCCAGACCGAGCCCGAGACCTTTGCCAAAATGGACGAGGTCGACGCGATCATCGGCAATACCGAAAAGATGCAGCCCGACACCTGGAAGGGTATGGCCGCCGATTTCATCGGCCAGACCGAGGCGGTGCAGGTCGATGAC
>NZ_JBQFXD010000047.1:0-500 GCF_056540665.1 Ruegeria sp. AM4
GATTGTCACGACGCCTTGAGGTTTCGGATGTCCTGGGACTGCCACGTGAGTTGCCGTAGGTTTTGGTGTCAACTGTGGAACCTGGCCAGGAACCGCCGTGGGAACCTGATTGGGGATTGCCGTTGGGACAAGCTGTGGTGTCGCTGTATTACCGCTGGGTTGCGGAACACGGCCGGGCACTGCGACTGGAATCTGGTTTGGTGTTGCAGTCGGGACGAGCGGTGGCACAGCAGTTTGACCGGTGGGCTGAGGTGGGACCTGACCAGGAACTGCGACTGGTATTTGGTTTGGTGTTGCGGTGGGCACAAGTGGCGGCACCGCTGTGGGTCCGGTAGGTTGAGGCGGAACCTGGCCAGGGATAGCTATCGGAACTTGATTGGGAGTTGCAGTCGGGACTTGCGGGGGCACCGCGGTGGGACCAGTAGCCAATGGCGGAACCTGATTTGGAACAGCTGTCGGAACCCGGTTTGGTGTCGCGTTTGGTGCCAAAGGCGGAGTTA